>JAYEJF010000033.1:0-49205 GCA_034660455.1 Campylobacterota bacterium
ATTAAAATGGTATAGAGGTGGAATTCAAGGATGGCTTGCTGCCGGGATGACTACAACGAGGGATGCTAAGGCTATCCCAAGGGAATAACCACCTAAATAAAAAACATCCACGTTACAACACCTATAAAGGGTACGGTGTAATAAAGGTAGATCTTTTTTTGGGTTTTCGTTGTTTTATAGATACCCCAAAAAAAAGAGATGACAGTGAGTGCAAAAAGTACCAATAGCGTAACATTATTCATGAGACTCATCTATATCTTTTCGTCCTAGTTCATCCACCATCTTAATACTCTCTAGGGCATTATTCAATATTTTTTTAGTAGAAGTGAGCGGCTTCATATGTAAATTGGTCTGTTTTTTATCTAAACTCTCATCCATTAAAACCTGCATCACCTCTTTTTCTAATTCTTTCACAATCTCATTTAATTTTTCTTCTATAGAATTTATATTCATATCTCTTAGCGTGTCCCTATTTTGATTTTGGTCTAAAGACTTTTAGCACTGCTTCATCTGCTTCCATAAAAGAGCCCCCGATAAGGTCTATACAGTATGGTACAGCAGGAAAGACAGCATCTAAACACTCCCGAATCGATTTTGGTTTTCCCGGAAGATTGATAATAAGCGATCCATGACAAATGCCTGCCGTTTGTCGTGACAAAATAGCAGTAGGGACATATTGAAGGCTGACTGCCCTCATCTGTTCACCAAAACCCGGAAGCAGTTTTTGACATACATTTTCCGTAGCTTCGGTGGTTACATCTCTCATGGCAGGGCCTGTACCGCCCGTCGTAACGATGAGGTCACAATTTTCATCACGTGCAAGTGCTATAAGTGTTGATTCAATGAGGTTTTGTTCATCAGGAATACAGCGATACTCATATTCACAGGTATTTAGCAAATACTCTTTCATTGTATCCATAATAGCCACACCTGAAATATCTTCATAAATACCTTTTGATGCTCTGTCACTTGCAGTGACTACCCCAATTTTAATTTTGTCCATGATTTAACATTTCCTTCTTTATACATAATAATTTCATACATTATATCGTAATAGTTTTAGTCTCTTTTTTAAGATATCTTAATCAATATTTTATCTAGAAGCTTTGTACTTAGAACTCTTTTTAAATACCCAAGTAAATAGGTTGCTTTTGTAATATAGTAACGAGGTTTAGGTTTATCTGCCAAAATGATTTTGTGTACAATGGAAGCTACAGATGTGGCTTCTTCATTAAAGGGTACTTTTTTGTGTTCTCCGGCAATATTTTTCTCATAATCCTTCTTAAAAATAGAATGCTTTATATCTACATTTGCCTGGAGTTTTTTAACCGCTGTTTGACGAAAATTACTTGTCACCGGACCTGTATTGAGTAGTACAGGATAGATATCGGTACCATGTAATTCCAACCTCAATGTATCAGTCAGTCCCTCTATAGCATATTTGCTTGCATTGTAAGAGCCTCTTCCAAAGAGTGAAATCAATCCTAATACAGAAGAGTGCTGAATAATCTTTCCTCTTCCCTGTTCTCTCATCACAGGTATCACCTGTCTGGTACATTCATGTAAGGCAAACACATTGGTTTCAAACTGTTCTCGCAGCGTGTCAGTCCTAATATCTTCGATGGCACCAGGTTGTCCATAACCTGCATTATTGAACCATACATCTATTTTACCATCCAACGCCAACACGTGCTTGATCACGGCTTCAACCATCTTGGGCTTTGTAACATCCAGTTGCATGGCATGTTCAAACCCCAATGCTTTAAGCATCTCAACATCTTCACGCTTCCGTGCTGTAGGATAAACAGTAATAAACTTCTCTTGTAAATATTTTGCTGTTTCCAAGCCTATACCTGTTGAGCAACCCGTAATAATGATATTTGTCATAGTTTAAACTCCCTAATATGCTGCCAATAAATGTCCATGGTCTTTAAGAAGATACGTTGTTGTTAAAGATGAAAAAAAATCAAACGCTGATTTTGAATCAATAATTTTATCTTCCGCGCCCAAAAAGACTTCAATGCTTGTACCTCTATTGCGTATTGTCTCTATTTTATCTCTATCCCACACATAATTTAAAAGGCTATCAAGCTCTTCTTTGCTCCCTTCATCTAAATATTCTGAGAGATCAATGGATGAAGGATAGCTTACATTAGAGATAAACTGTTGTATATAAGAGTCTTTATCTGCTTCAAAATAACGTAACTGTGTACGTACAAAACTTGCTTTTTGCTCTTGAAAAAAGGCGGGAGAGAGAAGAATAAGTCTATCCACCCGTTTTTTAGTATGATAGACATACTCTATTGCCTGTTGCGCACCGTAACTGAACCCTGCAACACAATAGTCACTGTTAATGAGATAAGGCTTAAAAAACAGCTCTTCATTCTGAAGAGAAAAACCATGAAAGTACTGCATCGTTAAAAGATCTTTCTTAAAATGGTTCTACACTCTTCTGCAGTAATGTTTTCATGAGACAGAAGATACGCTGATGCCTCCATGAGTGCCTGATTGAGTGTTTTGAGAAGCGTGGTAACTTCTAGGACTGATTCACTCAACAAGGCCTCTTCTTGTTGTGAGGTAACAATAAAGTCATCGCTCATGACATATTCATAGACAACTTTTGCAATAATTTCTTTGGCTTGGGCTATATCGGAAACAGCATTGGTAAATTGCTCATTGTAGTGCATCTTTGTTGCAATACTTCCTGCAAGATAGACTTTAATGCGTGAGAGCAGTTGAGATTTTGAAAGTATTTCATGCTCTTGCGTAAGTAGCTGGGTATTGACAATGCCAATTTTGTCATACTCAATATCAAGCCATGTAGCCACGACTGCTTTAGCACCTTGATAGACAGCCTGTATTTCACGCTCTTCTTCCGTAAAAGAGAGAATCTTACGTTTACCCAATAATACTTTTTCTTTGACGGCTTCAAAGTCTGAACTCTGTACGGATGTTCTCCCTCCACGCATTGCATAAATTGCTGCTTCATTGGTCAAAGTATCCAAGGCAGCAGAGTTAAAACCTACTGTCATACGTGCGACTTTGTCAAGATTCACAGAATTGGGTTTATGTGCAAGATAAAGCTCAAGTGTTTTACGTCTGTCATCAAGGTCAGGGAGCGAAATATGTATACGTCTGTCAAAACGCCCTGCTCGAAGAAGTGCTTCATCAAGCATCTCAATTTTATTGGTTGCACCAATCACAATGACACCCGAACTCTCTTCAAATCCATCCATCTCTGTAAGAAGCTGATTGAGTGTGACCTCTCTCTCATCATTTCTAAATTCACCACGGCTTTTACCCACAGCATCTATCTCATCGATAAAGATGATACTCGGTGCCGTCTGCTTGGCTTTTTTAAAAAGCTCTGAGACACGTTTGGCACCCATCCCCACATAAATATGCACAAAAGAAGCACCGCTTTGATAAAAAAACGGTACATTCGCTTCACCTGCAACTGCTTTTGAGATGAGGGTTTTCCCGACACCCGGAGGACCTACAAGCAGCACACCTTTTGGCAAGCGTATATCTAAATCACGGTACTTTTGAGGTTCTTTAAGGAAATCAATAATCTCTTCAAGTTCCTCTTTTACATCTCTTATACCCGCTACATCTTCAAAAGTAACATTGGAAGTTAATGCTTGGACAGGTTCATAGTGAGATTCATTGTCTGATTTTGTTGCTACTTTTATATGTTTCAATTGTTGAAGTCTGCTTTGCTGCATCAATCGATAAAAAAAAGCAAAAGCAGCAATCATAATCATTAGAAACAGTATCTCATACCATGAATCATTTTTTTCATTGACTTCTACTGGATATTTCGAAAAAAAAGCTGTTTTATTGATTGCATCCTGATAGATTTTATAGCCCTTGTCTGCTGTTTTCAAACGCACATATGGTTCATCGACAATCACTTTTACGATTTTATCCTGCGTATAAAGGCTATTTGCCTGTGTATGTGTGATAAGCGTGTCCGTATCTCTCAATAGTGTAAAGATGAGAATCCCTAAAAGGAGTATAAGCAGTCCCAAAATGACTTTAATATTTTTTCCATGAAGTATGGGAGTTTTAAAGCTGGGCTTTGGTATTTTCACGGTTCACCTCCACATTATCTAACCATACCCAGTTTGCACTCAACTCTTCATCACTTTGAACTGAAACTTTATTAAAAAACTGATCAAAGCCATGATACACACCACTGCTTCCACCTTCTAGGAGTACTTCAAGATTTCGTGTATGATCTTTCCTAAAGGCAAAGTTTTTTTCTTGAATAATTTTAGTAAGTTCACGATGACGCTCTTTAGCGATGTTCCCTCTTACCTCGGGTTTCATAGTGGCACTTGCTGTATTGTCACGTTTAGAGTATGAAAATGCGTGCACATGTGTTAAAGGAAGTTCTTTCACCCTTTCAATGGCTTCACGCCACGCTTTCTCATCTTCTCCGGGATGTCCGACAATGTAGTCAGTGCCTAAGGCATACCCCTTTGATGCAATCTTCTGAAAGAGTTCCAAATCCGTTCTGAATTCATTGCGTCTATTCATCAGTTTGAGCATTTTGTCACTTGTATGCTGCAGGGCAATATGCAAATGTCTTGCCATCCACGGTTCATTTAACAATTCCATAAATTCATCATCAATTTGTATGGGTTCAAGACTTCCTATACGAATACGACGTACACCGCGAATCATACTCATTTTTTTAAGCAATTTCGCCATGGATGTATGATGATCTTGTCCATAACTGCCGACATTTGTACCTGTAAGAATAAATTCACCAAAACCGTTTGAAGCAAGTTTGGAAATTTGCTCTAAAATAGTCTCTTCTTTGTGTGAACGTGCATTACCTCTTACAGAAGGGATAATACAGTAGGAACATCTAAAATCACACCCCTCCTGAATTTTTATAAATGCCCTGCTTTTCCCTACAAACTCTTCAACAATCGTTGAGTCTATATGTTCTAAATCACCTATCTGATAAAAAGGTGTTTCATTTTTAAGTACACTATTAATCTCCTCTTTTTCTGAGTGTCCAATAACGCCAAAAACTTTTTTGTCTTCAAAAAGGCTCTCCCCTTTGGAGTGTGAACCACACCCTGCAAGTATCACTTTAGCATCAGGATTTTTTCGCTTCATGGATGAGATATAGTTACGAACAGAAGAGTCTGCACCATTGGTTACTGTACATGAATTGACCACAATAAAGTCCGAATCAAGTTCATCTTCCGTCAAGCTATAATCTTTGAGTTTTGAAATCATTACCTGCGTATCAAACTGATTTGTACGACATCCAAAGGTTTTAAAATAGACTTTTTTTTGCATTATTGAACATCTCCGTCATTTAATAGGTCAATATCAGGTTTAGGTACAGCTTTATCCATATACAGAGATTGTGTAGGAAATGCTAAATGGATACTCTCTTCCGCCTGTATTCGTGAAATAATCTCTGTTGAAATAGTGGATCTGAGTGTCAGTGTCGCAAAAGAGTTCGTAAGATACCAAGCCGAAATTTTCATACCGTAAGGCTCTATCAGTGTAAAGATACGCGGTTCTACATTGGTATTTTTCACACTATACTGACTTCTGAGTTTATTAAGCTGCTTTCTAGTAATGTCAGTATATCCTTTAGAGTACTTTTTTGTGACCTCTTTTGCAATCTGTGAAGCTTTGTGGATGTCTGAATCAAAGGTAACCATGATATCAATACCGTCCCAAACCGTTTTAAGACCTGCATGTGAATAGTTGGCTATCATATCCGTAAATATGAAGTTATTGGGAATGAAAACAATACGCCCTGCTCTTCGGTTGATCATCTCTGTCGTCAGTGTAATATCTTCATGCATGGTCATACGGAGCATAGAGATATCTACAATGTCACCGACATATTCAACCCCATCTCTCACAAATTTAACCCTATCCCCAACATGGATTGCACCACCAATCACAATAGTAGCCCAACCCATCAGTGACATAAACCAGTCTTTCATAGCAATGGCTATACCTGCTGAAGCAAAACCGAGTATAGCAACAAGATAGCTCACGTTTTCAATATAGGCAAAGAGAAGTATAAAAATCAATATGGTCACAAATGAAAGATTGAGTGCCTTATTAATACTGTAAAACCGATCATTATCCGACATATACCGTTTCACAAGATATTTAATCAAAAAGAGGAAAAAGATAAAAAAGAGAACAATACCCCCGATAATCATCGATTTCTCGATCTCTCTTGTGACATCTGCTCGCAGGTTCAACTCAATCTCATCAATTTTTTTACTATAGACATTTTGCGTTGTTTTAAATATCTCAATTACGGGTTCAAAGGTTTTAATCTGATCTTTTGTGTCAATCAACTCATCTTTATAAAGCTGATTGGAAGGGTCTAATTTTAAAAGTTCTTCAATGAGTATCTCTCGATCTTTAAATTTATTTAAAATATTTTGCAAAGATCTATAGCGACTGTTATAAACTTTTTGATCTGAACGCAGTTTCTCTTTATATGAAAGTGCACCAATCACGGCAAAAGGGTTCTCTACACTTGGCACTCTCTCGATAATCGGCGGCGTTAAAAACTCTTTAAACGGATCTTGGGCATACTCTTTAAGCAGCTGAAGTTTATCAAGAAGCGTGATCTTTTCTCTTTTGTATCCTGCTAACTGTCTTGTTTGTTTTGTCGTTAACGACCTGAAATTTTCAAGACGCACAATTTCTGCACTGAGTACTTTCTCTTGCTCTTTTACTTCATTATAGGTATGGTAGTTACTGTAAATTTTAGACCAGATATTATTATCTATAAGTTTTTGATCCAATTCTTTTTTTTCCAGTAAAAGTGCATCAATGGTTTCTTCTTTTACAATCTCTTCTTCGCTTTTTGTTATGGTTATATTTTGTTCTATATTTACTTCAGCCATTACAGAAGAAGCATAGAAAAAAGCGAATACTATGAAGAGATATTTAAAAATCATTTCACCTCTCCAAATTGACGTAAAACTTTTTTGACGATTTTTTCATCGATATTGGATACCATTTTATAATGACCTATCCCCTGAGGTAAAATAAACTTGATACTCCCCTTTGCACTTTTTTTATCTAAAAAGAAGTGTTCATAGAAGTCATCTACATCTTTGATCCAGTACTCCGTAGGCAGATGGGCATGATTTAAGAGTAACTTAACCTGATCTGCCTCCTTTTGTGTCAATAAACCCAGTTCTATGGCCAAAGCATTGGCCATCACCATGCCAATGGCTACTGCTTCACCATGCAAATAGGTTGCATAGTCAGTTTCATTTTCAACAACATGACCAAAAGTGTGTCCATAATTAAGTACTGCACGAATACCCGCTTCTTTTTCATCTTGATTGACCACCCATGCTTTAAGTTCTACAGATTTACGTATCATCTCTTTAATCGTATCTATCTGGCTTAGGTCTGCACTTTGTAAATAGGTAAAAAACGCTTTGTTAAACATCACCGCCATTTTTACCACTTCAGCTACACCTGCGGCAAATTCTCTAGGAGGTAAGGTTTTTAGAAATGAAGGATCGATATAGACCGCTTTAGGTTGATAAAACGCTCCAATAAGATTTTTACCGTATTTGTTGTTTACACCAGTCTTTCCCCCCACAGAAGCATCAACCTGTGAGAGCAGCGTTGTAGGTATTTGGATGAAATCTATGCCTCTTTGATATAAGGAGGCTGTAAAACCGGTCATATCACCGATCACGCCACCTCCAAAAGCGATAAGAAGTGATTTGCGATCAAGCTTATATTCAAAACATTCATTGAGTATATTTTCTACGGTCTCTAATGTTTTATATGCTTCTCCATCAGGAATGGTAACGACATTGAGTTTGTCTGCGCTAATATGAGAGAGAAGTGTATCTATATGATATCCCGACACTGTAGGGTTTGTAACTATCACAACATTGGTATCAAACGTGAGTTGGGGTAAAACATCAATGGTGATGTCATATGTAATGTTTTGCGTGTGTGCTAATTCTATGGGGACGATCATCTAATAAAACCTTGGCGTTATAATAAGCTTTATTTTATCTTATTAGAGATTAAAAATGTGTTAATCCTCCGTTAATCTTTTATTTATACCTCGGTCAGTGCAAAAGGAACAAGCAGTTTTGGATGTTTGACCGTGGTAAGCAAAAAATCTTGAACCTTGGAAGAGAAAATTTTTCTATAACTCTCACCGTTAAGATTCTTTTCAAAAGGGGCAACTTGAAGCAGCGCTTGCCTCGAGGAGAGTTCACGTATAGGATTGGCTACTTTTTGTTCGATTTTCATCTCTATATTAAATATATGCGTCAGTGTTTCATAGTGATTAATAATCATTTTATTACTTTCAAAATCACCTTCAGGGTCAAAATCACCCAATATGAGTTGAAGTCCAAGCATATCGGATATATCAAATGCAGCCGAAGAGATAGATTCCATTTTTTCATTTTCACACATCAATACAATACATTTATCTATATTATAGAGGTGTTCATCACCAAAAAGATAGACCAATTTCTTTAAATCATACAACAGTGCTTTGAGACTTTTTGCTTCAAATGTCGGAATACTATTCATAATCAGTCCGATATTATTTTCATAGATATCATGATCAATCACCTCTTTAATATCTTTATCTTTATAACATATAGAGAGTGTAATCTGCTTGGATTCAAATTTTTTCAATTCATCAATTAATTGAAAATCATTGGGATAGAGTACTCGAACAAACAGTGATTTGTCTTCAAGCTTTTCTATAAAATAAACACTCTCCTGCAAGTATCGAAGTGCATTTTTTTTATCATAGCGCATATCCAAAATAAGGTATATATTTTTACCGAACGGTTCAGGGAAAAGTCCTACTCTCTTATTGATCGTTCGATACACACCGTTAAGTACAATCGGCTTTCCCACAATAAGCAGTGTGTCATCTGGACGTATCATTGTTTCAGCATCGGGAAGAATCTGTTTCCCCTCACGGTAAAGGGCTGCAATTTTCCATTTTATTTGACGAATAGATCCTATATGCCTATAGGCATATGCACTCCCAAAAGGAATATGTACTTCCATAATTTCACCCCGCCCCAAACCGACATTTTGTGCGACAAGCGGTACATTGGGAAGTTGGTCATAGAGATGTGCAGCAATAAGACCTGCACTGTGTACAATCGTAATATTTTCCTGATCTTTTCCTATCTCTTGATCATCCCATTGATTTACCAGAACAATCCTCATCTTTTTTCCGATAAGTGCAATATTTTTCAGTACATACTTTACATCATCAAGCTCCTTCATGACAATGAAAAGATTTGAAAACTGCGCAGCCGATACCATACGATTAAGTTTAGAAAAACTTGTAGGGTCTGCCTCTACAAGCGTAATGCTCTTATTGGTCTTCTGAGGCATTATTGTAGAGTGATAGCACATCACATAGTACTGGTTCTCTGCAACTCTGTTTTTACTCACCCAGTCAATAAAATGTTTTGCTATGCTGCCGCTAGCCAAGATAAGTATGTTTTTCATTAAGACCCTGATTTAGATATACTTGCGTAATTAATTTTGAGGATTATTATAACACAATGGAATTTCAGATAGATAAAAAAGAGGGTAAGGCAAGAGCTTGTACGATAAAAACAGCGCATTCTACCATTAAAACACCGGTTTTTATGCCTGTAGGTACCGTAGGAGCGGTAAAAGCACTTGATGCGACAGATTTAGCCACATTCATTGGGCCCGAAATCATACTTGCCAATACGTACCATATGTACATACGACCAGGTGATGATGTCGTTTCTAAAATGGGGAAACTACACGGATTTACACGTTATCCTAAAAGCTTTTTAACAGATAGCGGCGGTTTTCAAGCTTTTTCACTCTCTGACAATGTCAAAATAGATGAAGGCGGTATTACCTTTGCCAGCCATTTAGATGGAAGTAAACACTATTTTACACCCAAAAAAGTGATCGATATCCAACATAATTTGGGGTCGGATATTATGATGATTCTAGATGATCTAGTCGCCTTGCCTGCAACACAAGAACGCATTGCTGCAAGTATAGACCGTACCACGCGTTGGGCACAGGAATCCATAGACTATTTCAGGGAAAAACAAAAAGAAGGTGTCGGTGTTACTCAAAATATCTTTGCCATTATTCAGGGTGGAACAGACAATGCTTTTCGTGAAAAGTCTGCCAAAGAACTTTGTGCAATGGATTATGATGGTTTTGCGATTGGCGGATTGAGTGTCGGAGAAGCAAATCAGGATATGTACGATACGGTAGCGTGGACAACACAATTCATGCCTGAAGAAAAACCTCGATACCTTATGGGTGTGGGTACACCTGAAGACCTTGTAGAGAATGTTTCACGCGGGATTGACATGTTTGACTGTGTGATGCCTACGAGAAATGCACGAAACGGTACACTCTTTACAAGCTTTGGAAAAGTGAACATTAAAAAAGCCGAATATTTGATAGATGAAGGGCCTATAGATCCTGAGTGTGAATGTATGGTATGCCAAACCTACTCCCGCTCTTATCTGCGTCATCTTTTCCGAGCAAAAGAGATTACCTATTTTAGATTGGGAACGATCCACAACCTATACTATTATCTTAACCTTATGAAGCAGATGAGAGAGGCCATATTGGAAGAGAGGTTTGAGCTGTTTAAACATGAGTTCTACAAGAAAAGGGGGAAATAAGACCATTCATTATTCTCCCTCCAAGGATACTCGAAACGATTACTTGAGCATAAGTCTTATAATCATCATTCCATTATCATCATAACCTTGAATAACGCTTGCATCTATTGAAGGTTTTCCGGTAATGAGTCGACCCTTGATTGTATTTAAAACATGAAAAAAGTTTTTATTGAAAGGTACGGTTATCTGTTTGATTTTTTTATCCATGATAATACAAACGATATTTTGAATGCAATGCATATAATAGATTTTATTCACGGCTCTTTTGACTTTATATCCCTTCATAAGTTCAATATTTTTTATCCATACCTGTTTGTCCATATCGGTCAGACTCGACATACTTTTAATGTATTGAATTTGATGTTCAATCTTATCGCTATATTTTTTATACTCTTCGCGGATAGATGTTTCAAATGCATTATCATAATACTGCAAAGTTTTATGTAAGTTTTCTTCTTCAAAATCTATATTATCTACATTACGGCTATAAGATGATTTTTGGCTGTAGTCATTGTCAATATTTTTCAAAATTTCCAAAGCTGCTCCAAGATATAAATACTTATCTTCTTTACTTCTTCTGTAAAAGACGCCATGGTTTGATACCTCTACTCTTGGACCGACATATTCAACTTTTAACATAGATATACCTCTTATCCATTCATTATATCATATTAGACGGAACTTTAGCAGACGGTATTTCTATTGATGTATGTTTTAAATGCGTATCCTGATCATCAAAAAATATATCTGCACCGATAGCAACTACAAGTTTATCTTGTAAGTCGTAAGCCATAATAATCCTTTCTGTGACAATATGCTATTTTAGTATGTTTATT
This sequence comes from Campylobacterota bacterium, assembly GCA_034660455.1. Lineage (GTDB taxonomy): Bacteria > Campylobacterota > Campylobacteria > Campylobacterales > Sulfurovaceae > Sulfurovum. The sequence continues at coordinate 11,540 of JAYEJF010000033.1, forward strand.
CCCTGTTTATGTTAAATCCGGATAAATCTTTTTGTGGTTTTTCCGATAAAAAAACATTGATGAATAGTGGATTCTTGATTTCTAATGCATCATTCGGATTTAACACATCTTTTTGTTATAATAATTAAATTTTTATACACAAAGGATGAAGTATGAGTTTTGGAAATATCGTTTTATTGATTATCGTGGCTGTTATAGGTTATTTGATTATTATCTACAACCGTTTTGTCTCTCTTAGGGCTGGGATTGATGCTTCATGGTCAGACATCGATGTACAGCTTAAACGCCGTTATGATCTTATCCCTGCACTAGTCGATACGGTCAGAGGATATAAAGAGTATGAAGCGGAGACACTTGAAAAAGTGATACAGGCGCGTCAGCAGGGTCTTTCGGCAGGTAGTATGGATGAAAAAGCAGCAGCAGCCAATATGCTCAGCGGTGCATTGGGTAAAATGTTTGCACTTGCAGAAGCCTACCCTGACCTGAAAGCCAATACAAATTTTTTAGACCTGCAAAATCAACTCTCTACACTTGAAGACGCCATTCAAAATGCAAGACGCTATTATAATGCTATTGTAAGAGACTATAATGCAAAAACAGAATCTTTTCCCGATCTTTTCATTGCACAAAAGTTTAATTTTACTGCAAGGGATTATTTTGAACTTGATGTAAATGAAGCTGCTGCTGTGAAAAAGATGCCTAAAATAGACCTTTAAGATGTTAAAAAAACTTCTTTTAACAACGCTGCTTTTTTTAGCAGTGGGATCCAAACTTTATGCTGAAAAGATATCCAACTATACCATAGATATCTCTGTGAACCAAAGTGGTGAACTTTATATTACCGAGCATATAGAGTATGATTTTGAACAAAAGCAAAAACATGGCATATTTCGAGATATCCCTTTTACCATAAAGCGCGATTCGCGCAGTGTAGATTTGGGAATTGATCAATTCTTTGTGCAGATGAACGGTAGCAAAGTAGCGTGGCAAGAGTCTATTATGAATTCTAAAAATGCAGGAAAAACAATTAGACTCAAGATCGGATCTGCAGAGAGCTATGTGACGGGAAAACAGCACTATAAGATAGCCTACCGTGTCAAAAAAGGTGTTCTTCCTGCTGCACAAAATGAAGAAAATGATGCAATTCGCTGGAATATTATCGGTACGGGGTGGAATATACCCCTCTCAAATATCAAAGCGAAGATTTTTTTACCCGATTCTCTTTCTCAACATCAGATTGCACTATCGACATATACGGGCTTTCATGGAGAAAAAGATTCCAAAGCACACACTGTATGGTTAAACAATAAACAGTTAGAAGTGACCATAGATACGCTCAAAGCCCATGAAGGTGCAACTGTAGAGCTCGCTTATCCAAGTAATATCCTCGATCAAAATGGAAGGGATAATGTCAAAATCTCATTGATGGATCTTTTTTTATCTTATTGGCACTGGGGTGCATTGGTCGCGTATCTGCTCTACTTTCGTAAGATGTATAACAAACATACAGGTTTTGTCGATAACCGTGCTGTTGCCGTGCAGTACTATCCGCCTAAAGATATCAGCATATTGGAAGCGGGTCTGGTCTTAGATAAATTTGCAGACGATAAAGACTTCTCTGCAGCAGTCATCGAACTTGCCGAATTAGGATATCTTGAGATACATCAAGCCGATACGTCATCAGAACCTATTTTAAAACAGAGCGAAAAAAACACAGAGGCCTTAGGGTTAGATCAAAAGTACCTTCTTGATCATATACTTTTTAAAGGCTCAAATAAAACCTTTACATTTACAAAAGGATCTGAGTCTAAAGCCAAAGCATTGCAGTCAGGATTTAAGCATGTCAATGACAGCCTCTACAAATGGGTGGTTTCAGATGGGTATATGCTTGAAAATCCTCAAAGGGTACGAAAAAACTTTATAATAAAAAGTATCCTATATCTCCTTCCGGCAGTTGCTTTGACACTCTATAGTTTTTATCTGAAATTCGGTGAAGAGGTTATTTTTATGTTGATTTTTCCCCTCGTTTTTGGAACGGTAGGATTGGCCATAGCATTTGGCAATAGAGGCTTGTCCAACAAGATATTCGGTGCCATATTTGTCGTAAGCGGATTTACCCCACTCATAGGCTTAATGCAAGAGGGTATGGGGGTTAAAACACTTCTTCTAGGCCCCTTTGGTGTACTGATTCTCCTTGCAGGTACCCTCTTTTATACCTATAAAAAGATTGGAAGATTTACACAAAAAGGTGCTTATACACGCAAGCATTTACTTGGACTTCAAGAGTTTATAGCACGTGTCAAGCAAGATGAGATTCAAAGACGTTTGGAAGAGGATCCTCTCTATCTTGAAAAAATGCTACCCTATGCCGTGTTATTTGATGAAACAAAACACTGGCTCTCTTTTTTTACGCTGCTTAGTGTTCAGCAGCCTCTTTGGTATCATGGAAATATATCTCATTTGGACGATTTCTCCTCTTCTGTAAATAGTGCATCAACACCACCATCAAGTTCAAGCAGTGGCAGCGGATTTTCAGGTGGAGGTGGATTCTCCGGCGGCGGTGGAGGCGGTGGAGGAGGAGGCTCATGGTAGCCAACCCGCTTCATTTACGTAGAGGTATTTATCTATAGTATGCATATCACATCTGTAAATACCATCTCTATATGATTTATTTATAAAATACTCTTTCATTATTGAATATAATTTTGATATGATATTATAAAACCGAATATAAGGACAAACCAATGCATATGAAGTTCAGTGAAGATCCTAAAAATAATTACTTTTTTTCCAAACCCCATCAACCCTTTTTTGTATTAGCATTTATCAATGCAGCTGTTGCCATGCTTATCTATTTACTTGCCTATAAAGGGATGATAATCCTTGCCGTTAAACCATCTGTTTTTCACTCTTACACGCTTATTTATCTTATGTTTACCCCTGCATTTTTCGCATTTTTATTTACCACATTCCCTCGCTTTTCTTCAACGCGAGAAGTTGAAACAAAAAGTTATATGCAGGTATTTACACTCTATTATCTTGGCGCGGTACTCTATCTGCTTGGGAGTATTGTCAGTCCCATTTTCTCCGCTGTAGCAATGATGCTCCTTTTTGCAGGGCAGTTTAAAGGTGTGATGATACTTCATAACATTTACCAAACTACAAGTATTGAAGATGAGCATGACACTGCTTGGATACTATATGCAATGAAAATTGGGGTACTCTCACATCTCTTGTTTATTGTTGCAAAACTTTTTTTGATGCCCCTCATGGATTTCTCGATCCAGGTATCTCTCTACCTCTATCTCTTTTTACTCACATTTACGATAGCCTGGCGTATGGTGCCTCTCTTCTCAAACTTGGCAGTAGAGAAAAATGAAAAATTCTTTAAAATCATTTTTGCACTCTTAGTCCTCCATCTATTGCTTGAGAGTATCGTGACTTCGAGTTCTTTCATGGTCGATCTTGCACTAGGAGTGATCATAGGAAAAGAACTTTTAAGTTGGAAACTCCCTTTTCCCAAAAAAGACCCCCTGCTTTGGATCTTGCATCTTGGTATCTACTGGATTCCTCTTGCATTTATAGTCGCTGCTTTAAGCAACTTTTTGACACTCATTCTTGGGATTGATTTTCTCTTTTTGGATATGCATATTTTGGTACTTGGCTTTCTATTGACCATACTTATTGGCTTGAGTACCCGTGTGACACTTGGTCATTCAGGCAATAACCTGCAGCCAGATAACTGGGTCAAAGGTCTTTTTGTCTGGACACAGGTTGTCGTACTTGTGCGTATACTTACTTCTATTATCTCTGCGTTGGGGTGGAACTTTACAGTACTATTTGACATTGCAGCAACCCTATGGATCATCTTGTTTTGTGCATGGGCTTTGAGGTTCTTTACCGTACTGATTACAGGTAAAAAGTTAACCTAGGTTTAGACAGCTACCAAAGCGTTGATTTCATCTGAATAGATCAACTCTTTTTCTACCAATCGTTCCGATAGAGCAATAATATCCTTTTTATGTAATGCAAAAAGTTTCAATATCTCTTCCTCTTTTTCTCTAATGATCTTTCGTACTTCTTCATCGATGAGTTTGGAAGTCGCTTCACTGAAGTCCTTTGGCATTGCCATTTCACGTCCCAAAAAGACATGCTCTTCACCTTTTTGATAATAGACGGGACCAAGCAATTCACTCATACCCCACTGACTCACCATATGTGTTGCCAAACCGGTTGCCTCTTTGAGGTCATTTGCCGCGCCAGAAGAGAGGTCACCAAGTAAAATACGTTCAGCTGCCCTTCCCCCAAGCATCACGCCTATTTTATCAAGAAGATAGGCGTGAGGAAAGTTTTTAATATCTTTTAACGGCAACTGTTCCGTCATTCCAAGTGCCTGACCTCTAGGTATAATAGTTACTTTCTCTATAGGATCAGCATGTTCCAATAGCAGTGCTGCCATAACATGCCCACTCTCATGTACGGCAACTCTCTGTTTATCTTTTTCATCTAAAACAAACTCTTGTTCAACACCCATAAGAATGCGATCACGGGCATAGATAAAATCATTTTGAGTTACATACTCCTGACTTTCTCTGGCTGCATGCATTGCTGCTTCATTCACAAGATTTGCAAGATCAGCCCCTGAAAACCCTATGGATATTTTTGCTATTTTCCCCAAATCTACGGAACTCCCAGTCCTTACTTTGCGTATATGTATATGCAAAATCTTTTCTCTTGCCTGTACATCAGGAAGACTCAAAGTTATTTTACGGTCAAACCTCCCCGGTCTTAAAAGAGCAAAATCAAGTACGTCGGGACGATTGGTCGCGGCAATGACCACAACCTGTTCTTCTGTCTCAAATCCGTCCATTTCGGCTAAAATTTGATTGAGTGTTTGTTCCTTTTCATCATGTCCTCCACCTATTCCTGCCCCTCTTGCACGTCCTACGGAATCTATCTCATCAATAAAAATAATTGCAGGCGCTTCACTTTTAGCTTTTTTAAACAAATCACGAACTCTTGATGCACCCACACCTACGAACATCTCTACAAATTCAGAACCGCTTATGGAGAAAAAAGGTACTTCGGCTTCTCCCGCTACAGCTTTTGCTAACAGTGTTTTACCCGTACCTGGTGATCCCATCATTAAAATACCGCGGGGAATCTTAGCGCCTATGTTTCTATATTTATCTGGATTTTTAAGAAAGTCAACCACTTCATAGAGTTCTATCTTTGCATTTTCAACCCCCGCTACATCATCAAAAGTTACGGAAACCTCCTCTTTATCATATTTCTTTGCCCTAGATTGCATAAAATCAAATACACCATCCCCGCCCATACCGCCTAACTGCTTTTTGATGCGTTGTGAACCGTACAATATAAATCCCAAAAAGACAAAAAGCGGTAACAACATAAGAAAAGAGAGCCAAAACCCTGACTCTTTTTGGGACTTTACATAGATCTCAACCTGATTTTTTTCAAGTAATTCTAAAAATGTTTTATCTTCAAAAGGAGGAAGTATTGTCCTCATATAACTGGTTTTCGCACCCATATTACTTTTTAATGTCGCTACAACCCGATCGCCGTCGATCCGAATTTCTTTAATAATATTCTGCTCAATTTTATCTTTAAATTGATCATAAGAGAGTGTTTGACTCTCTGTCTCCAACACCTTTGTATTAAATAATTGGAATCCAAGCATGATAACGATAAGGGCAACCCAAATATTTGAAAAAGGATTAAATTTATACTCTGATGTCGGTTCTTTGTTCACGTATACTTCCTTTTAGAAATACTCATAGCTAATTTTATTATACCAAAATATAAAAATGTATGTTATAAGATAGAATATTATGAATTACCGCAACTTGGCTATAATACGAAAATAATTCAAAGTAAAGGGCAACATTATGAGCAAACCGGATCTTTCACTCACTAAAGATTTTTTACCCACCACAAGAGCTGAAATGGATGCACGTGGATGGAGTCAGTGTGATGTTATTCTCATCTCAGGTGATGCCTATATCGACTCTCCTTTTATTGGGGTAGCGACAGTGGGGCGAATGCTTGAGAAACTTGGCTATAAAGTCGGTATTATCGGTCAACCCGATGTCAAGAGTGACAGAGACATTAAACGTTTGGGAGAACCGAGACTCTACTGGGGTGTGAGTGGCGGTAGTATCGACTCTATGGTAGCCAACTACACGGCAACCAAAAAGTTTAGAAACTCTGATGACTATACACCCGGTGGCAAAAACACCAAACGACCCGACCGTGCGGTACTGGTTTACACGAATCTCATAAGAAAAAACTTTAAAAATACGGTGCCTATTGTACTAGGAGGCATTGAAGCGAGTCTAAGACGTGTCACACATTATGACTATTGGACAAACAAACTTCGTAAACCTATCCTTTTTGATTCTAAAGCAGATATACTGATTTATGGTATGGGAGAACAAGCCATTCGTGACCTAACCCATGCCATTGCCCATGGTAAAGAGTGGAGAGATGTCCGTGGTGTCTGTTATATAGCTAAAGCGCCGATTGAGCGGTATCATCAACTCCCCTCTCATCAGGAGTGTTTAGAGGTAAAAGAGAAGTACATAGACCTGTTTGATCTCTTTTATGACAACAATGACCCCATCGCAGCCAAAGGGCTGTGTCAGAAAGTAGACACACGCTACTCCATACAAAATCCGCCTTGCGATTATCTGAGTGAACCTGAAATGGATGAAGTATCCGCCTTACCATTTACCAGAGAACTTCACCCTTACCATAGACCTGAAGGTAAAGTAAAATGTCTAGAGACCATCAAATTTTCTATCATGACCCATCAAGGGTGCTGGGGTGAGTGTAACTTTTGTGCCATTGGCGTACATCAAGGCCGTACGATTCGTACACGTTCAGAACAGTCCATTGTCAAAGAAGCCCATCAGTTTAAAGCGTACAAAGACTTTAAAGGCATCATTTCAGACCTTGGAGGCCCAACGGCAAATATGTATGGCTATGAGTGCAATAAAAAGCTCAAACTGGGCACCTGTGATCACCAACGTTGTGTAGACTCCAAACATCTCTGCAAATCTATGAAACCGGACCACACACGTGTCATAGGCATGATGAAACAGGTGCGTAACATCCCAGGCATACGCAAAGCATTTGTTGCTTCAGGCATACGCTATGATCTCATTACTGAAGACAAGCGTAAAGGCTACTCCTACTTACGTGAATTGGTAGAACACCATATTTCAGGACAGATGAAAGTCGCTCCCGAGCACACGGAACAGCGTGTACTTGACCTCATGGGAAAACCGGGTAAACAGACACTCATTGATTTTAAAAGACTCTACGACAAACTTAACAAAGATATGGGGAAAAAGCAGTTTTTAACCTACTACCTCATTGCTGCACACCCCGGTTGTGAAGAGAGTGACATGCATAAACTTAAAAACTTCACCACCAATGAACTTAAAATGAACCCCGAACAGGCTCAAGTCTTTACACCGACACCGGGTACCTATTCGGCCGTAATGTACTACACGGAGATGGATCCAGTCACCCGTAAAAAAATCTTTGTAGAGAAAGATATGCACCGTAAAGAGAAACAAAAAGCCATTGTACAGGCTAAAGAGAATTTCACTTCAGGGTTTGCCAGCTAATGCCACATAGACCTATTTTCATTACAGACCTCGACCATACTTTTTTACGTTCAAATTTAAGTATCAGCAACTTTTCTGCCCAATCATGGAATGATAAAACACAAACATCACTTATGACCATAGCTACGGCTAGAAGCTTTCAAAAGTCACAAGCGTTACTTAAAAAAATAGATATCAATGCACCGATGATTCTTCTTGATGGTGCTGTCATCATCTCACCCGAACAAAAAATCATTGACCTTAAAACCATTGGCAAAGAGATAGGTGATGCCATTGTGGAGATAGGACTTCAGTTTGATATTGACCCCTTTGTCATCGGGATGAAAGACAAAAATCTCAATGAAGCCTTTTTATATCCACGCAGACTTAACCATTACCAACAAGATGTCCTCAAAGGTTACAAAGATGACCCCCGTATGCAGTTTAACCCCAATAACCGCACGATGGAACAAAACCTCAAAATCGTCTATTTTGGGTCCCAACAACAACTCTATCCTCTCTATCAAGAGATAAAAAAAATCTTTGGAACAGAGATAGAAGCCAAACTCTCACCAGAAAAGTATGGAGGTGGCTACTTCCTTACCCTGCTTCATTCAGAAGGAGACAAAGCCCATGCGCTGCAAAAAGTGATGGACTACCTTGAGCGTGACCCTCAAAATATCACCGTCTTTGGTGACTCCATCAATGACATAGGTATGTTTAAACTCGCAGGAACCGCTGTAGCTGTCTCTAATGCCTTGGATGAAGTGAAAGCAGTTGCCAATATCGTGCTTCCTCATTCTAATGATGAAGATGCGGTGGCTCAGTATTTGGAAAAGAAGTAGATCAAAATTGATTTAATAACTCTGCATTCAAAAGTTCAAGCCTCTGCGGTGTACCGATATCAAGCCATTCACCCTCATAGAGTTCACCCGTCACTTTTCCCTCTTTCATCGCTTCTCTAAGCAGTGGGGCTAAGGCAGATTTACCGTAAGGTACACCCTCAAAAAGTTTTGGAGCGTAGTACCCTATACCTGAGAAGGTGTATTGCTTATTGTCTATGACTCTATTGCCATCTAAAGCAAAATCTCCCTGGGGGTTATGTTCTGGGTTGGGAACAAGCACCAAATGGGCTAAGATACCATCAGCCAGTTTTCTGTGGTACTGGAAGTCATAGTCTGTAAAGATATCTCCATTAAGCACCAAAAATGTCTCCTCTCCAAGGAGGGGCAAAGCCTTAACAATGGCCCCTGCACTCTCAAGTGCACCCTCTTTTTGTTCATCTGAATAGATAATGTTCACACCCCAGTTAGACCCGTCACCCAGTGCCTCAGGTATCTGGTATCCCAAGTGTGCAATATTGATAATAATATCTTTAAAGTCATCATGCCCCAAACGCTCAAGGTGCCATACGATAAGCGGTATGCCTCCTACTTTAAGCAAAGGTTTGGGGGTGTTGTCGGTTAGCGGTCTCATTCTTGTGCCCAAACCTGCGGCAAGTATCATTGCTTTCATCAAAATATCCTCATCGTTGCGGGGGCATCTTTAAACTCACCATAGTGAGACTTCAAAAGTGAGATTAACCCATTAAGTTCAGGATACTTATACCCCACCTCCAAAATATACTTCAACGTCATAGGTATATCTTTCAAATACTCCTTTTTACCGTCACGTACAGCCAGTCGTGAAAAAATACCTAAGATTTTAATATGTCTTTGTAAGCCCGTGAAGTCAAACCAGCGTATAAATGTCTCATCCTCCACATCAAGACCTTTGAGGTCTCTAAAGAGCAAAATAAGTCTGCGAAGCTCTCTTGCATCAAGTTTGACATACGCATCACGAAGCAAAGAGACCAGATCATACGTTAAAGCCCCCTCTTTGGCATCTTGAAAGTCTATCACCACAATATCCTCATTGCTGTCTATCATCAAATTACGTGCATGGTAGTCACGGTGTACAAAGACTCCTTGTGGCTGACTGAGTACCTCTTTGTTGATAAGAGAAAAACTCTCCAAAAGTATACGCCCTTCTACACACTCTACAGTTGCACCCAAATAGGCTTTAAGGTACCACTGTGGCATAAGATTCATCTCATCGAGTAAAAATCCTGCATCATAAGGCTCTAAACCTTGAGAAGGGGTCTCTTGCATTTTTACCAATGTCTCTATGGCTTTATCATAGTAGGGTCTTGCATCGACTCCCTCTGCACACATATCAAGAAGATGCCTTGAGCCTATATCTTCTAAGAAAATAAACCCTTTATTGAGTTCATATGCCTTAATCGTCGGGATGCGTACTTTGGCATCCATAAGCCTCCAATTTACACCAATAAAAGTAGGCACTGACGCTTTATCCTCTGAGGCATCCATCACGATGCCTCCCTTATGATTTGTAAGACGATAATAGCTTCTGCTACTCGCATCCCCATGAAGTGCCTTAAGCTCTGGCTCTTCCATCCCTAACCACTCCAACCAACCTTTTAACTCATTATGCATATATGCCTCCTAAAATTCCATTTTCTTTTGCACCTGTCACATCTTTTAAATTGACTTTTTCGTGATGCATACGTTTGTATGCAAGCCATGCAAATGCCATCGCTTCGAGCCAGTCTGCATTGGTGGCTATGGCAACTTCTATATTGGGCATCAGCGCTTTAATGCGTTCTACTAAGAAGCTGTTTTTAGCCCCACCACCACACAAGATAAGCATGTCTCTATTGAAACGCAGTACTTCATTACTGATGCTCAATGCAGTGAGTTCCAAAAGGGTGCGTTGGACATCTTCAGGGGTGTGTCTCTTCCCTGCAAGATAGTTTTGCAGCCACACCCTGTTGAACTTCTCTCTGCCTGTGCTTTTGGGGTAGGGTTGTGTAAAATAATTATCATCCATCATATGCTCTAACAGTGCATAATCAACAGTCCCACTCTTTGCCCATGCACCCTCTTTATCATACGTACTTCCTTGATGCTCTGCAATCCACATATCAAGCAACACATTCCCACAGCCTGTATCATACCCTATCAGACTCTCTCCCAAAACAGTAATGTTTGCCATACCGCCAATGTTCACGATTGAGATGGACATATTGATATTTTTAAATATAAATTCATGAAAGGCAGGAGCAAAAGGAGCCCCCTGTCCACCCAATGCAATATCTTTACGTCTAAAATCTGCGACAACAGGTATACCCGTTTTAGCCGTCATGATATTTGGATCACCCAGCTGCATCGTTACACCGTTATGGGGTGCATGCCACACAGTTTGTCCATGTAAACCTATGGCTGTAATCTGTGAAGCATCTATATTTTGACCTATGAGCAATGCACCGATGGCTTGAGTAAATAACAGACCCAAACGATGGTCTATTTGCCCTACTTGAGCTACAGTACTTTTTCCTTCTATCAACGTTAAAATATCTCTTTTCAACTCTAGCGATATAGGGTATTCTAGTGAAGAGAGAAGTTGGCATGAGGTTTCATCTATCTCACAAAGTACCACATCTACCCCATCGAGTGATGTACCTGACATGATGCCTATATATCGTTCTTTATGCATACCTGTTCCCATTGTCTAGTTTGAGTACAAGTGTACCCTCTTCTATCTCAAAGATTCTTGACATCGTGTTTGTCTACAAAAATTATTAAGTACATATAGGTATACTTAAAAAAATTATCGTACTCTAAAAAGAGTAAAGGAACAAACATGACATACTCTGAATGGTTTTACCAGCATGGTGACAAACACAAAGCCATCATGAAAAAACTCACCCATCTTAGTGCGGATGAGGTCATCACATACTTTAGATTTGAAAATATGGTAGAAAAAGAGCCTGACTTTTGTGAGTTATATGCAGACAATAAAAAATGTCATGACATCGAAGGACTCAACTGCTACCTCTGTGCCTGTCCCCATTTTAGATTTAAAGATAAAGGCTTTAGTATGAGGGAGGATAAAATGCTCTATTCTGTTTGCAGTATAAATTCCAAAGAGGGAGGACAATTCATCAGTGAAGATGCCATCCACCAAGACTGCTCAAAATGTTATATACCTCACAGAGAATCCTACATTAGAAAAGTGTTTGATAGAGATTGGTTTGAGATCATGGAGAATGTGTGTTAAACAGGACATTATCTCCTCTACTGCAAGAAATCAACAAATAGAGGAACACTCTGTCCAAATATTGGCTCATTTCCTGCACGGTTAATGCTCACCATTCACACCCATCATCACCCCAAAAGCCACCAGAGTCCCAACGAGTATCTGCCATGCAAACCCAATATTGAAACCTAGTAATGCGCCTAGACTCTCTCCTAGTACATAGGGTTGAAGCAACAATACAGTCATAAATCCGCCAATGAGTGCGAATGGTACACTCCTGGCATTACCGCGTTTTGTAAATATGGCTGCTCCAAAAACCCCAAGTAATCCCGTGTAGGCAAATGCCATCACACCAAGGGCAAAACTCAGCAATGGAAGTTCGGTGTAGCGTTGCCAGTAGTAGCTGAGCATTGCCATGAGTGAGAGTGTAACGGCAAAGAAGAGAACTGCATTTCGCCCGGCTTTGACAAAGTGCATTTCATCTACTTTTGTACGGGCTAGTTTCCATGGTTTGTAGAGGTCTTCTATGGCTACGGAACTCATGGCTCCGAGTACAGAATTGGAACTCGAAAGTGCCGCGGCGACTGCACCTACTGTAACCAGACCACGCATCCCTTCTGGCATCTCATGTAAGATGTAGTACATAAAGATAGTAATCTTTTCCCCTTCGAACTTCTGTACAACTTCTGTACTGAATCCTGAGAATTCAGGGTGTTGGTAAAAGAGATATAAAAGCAAACCTATTGCCAAAAAAAGTATGGCTACAGGAATGGTAATGGTAATGCTCATCATCAATGACTTTTGTGCCTCTTTGCTGTCCCTGCAAGAGAGTGCACGTTGAGTCATATCTTGATCTAGCCCATAGGCTGCAATGTTTAGCAGCAACCACCCACCAAGCAACGCCCATACAGAGAACCCACCACTCATAGACCAGTCAAGGAGTTGGAGCTTGTTATTGGCTTCTAGTGTGTTGTAGAGGGTACTAAAATCTGCATTTAAATGCATGTAAAGATAGACGAGTACGGCTACCCCTGCTCCTATGTACGTCACTGCCTGAATAATGTCAGAGAAGATAATGGACTTCACGCCACCAAAATAGGCATAGGCCAAAGCCCCAAACATTAAGATAGCAATCGAAATAGCTACATGACTAGGTGTAATATCTAAAAAGAGTATCATCGAAATGGCCAGTGCTCCTATGTAGAGTCTGGCTCCTGAGGCAAACAGACGACCGATGAGAAACATAATACCAGCTTGTCTCTTGGCACGACTACCATAGCGTACCTCTAGTAACTCATAGACAGTCACAGCATTGATAGCGTAAAATCTGGGAATAAGTACTTTAGACACAACTATCACAGCTAAAAATGCTGAGAGGTAAAAGCCTATAAATGTAAGGTCTTTGCCATAAGCGTACTCTGGCCCACCTAAAAATGTTGCTGCAGACTGTGACGTAGCAAGTACAGATAGTGCCACTGCAAACATAGGCACACTGTTTCCCCCTACAAAATAGTCTCGTGTACTCTTGACTTTAACACGTGAGAGAAGTATGCTTGTCACCGTTAATACTAAAAAATATATAACAAAGACTCCCCAGTCAAGTGGGGAAAATGCAGAATTCATTCATTCCCTTTGGGTGCACGTTTAAGTCCTAAGGACTGTGTCTTACTGTACACTTTGTGCACAAAGGCGTCACCCGGATCGGATTTGACTGTTCTGTACCCTTTGTCCTTTTCCAGCCAGAGGGCTGTCTGCTCCATCTGTCTGTACTCATGGTGCCCTACGAGGTATTCAATGCTAGGATATTTTGCTTTGAGATGCTCCACTAAAGCGATATTTGCCTTCACTTGTACAGGGGTTAGGTCATCTGTTTTATTACCCTTTCCCCCTACATTTTCAATGCCGATACTTGAGTAGTTGAGTCCTATGACATGACGTGCCATCCAGTTCTCAGGCATGAGTCTATAGACAGTTCCGTCACGCGCCACTAAGAACTGAGAAGAGACATTGAGCAGGGAAGCCTTGGCAATATCTTTTCTATCGCTGAGAAGACGCTCGGGCTGTAGACGTTTGAAGGATTTTTCCAAACTCATCTCTGCGGTCCAGTGAAGCAAGATGATCTTAGGCGTAATCTCTATGTTCGAGACCGTTTTGCCATAGTGAGATTTGATGTATGCCTTGGTCATTGCTATACGTTCATCTCCAAATGCTATAGGCTTATCTATAATTTGAAGTGCAAAAGGGGATGATATGGGCTTGGTCGTACATACCAAAGGTTTTGGCTCTTCTTTTGCACATGCCGTGAACAGTAACAGTGTTGATAGTAATACTAGATGTTTTTTCATGTGTGGTCCTGCTCTCTCTTTTTTCTTTTTCCTATGGTTTGTTCATGCAGACGTTTATTGAGCATCAGGTCTATAATGTCTTGCTCACGCCTGTTCGAACGCATGCAATGATCTTGTTGAAATTTATTGGTCAGCCAGATCACAAATTTTGCCCATCTTTTGTCTCTTTCTCTCCATGCATGAGAAGAGACGGACTCCCATGCATAACCGTTGAAGATCGTGGCATTGACAAAATGGTCCATAGCCCTTACTCCCTGTCTTGCCCTCTTCGCTTTGCCAAAGAGTCCAAAAAAAACAATATGTAAATAGCCAATAATAGCTAGAGGCACAATGGCGCAAAGTAAAATAGTACCTGCTAAACGCTCTTTTATCCCTAAGTGTTGTATCACTCTACATCCCTTTTTATGAATTTTACATTCATCCCATTCGCCGATCTAGTCGTTAAACGTCCTACAATATCAGGTACAAACCCCGGCTCAAGTTCTAACCTATAGGTACGCAGTATGGAGGCGAGTAACAGTACCCCCTCTTGCATTGCAAATCCTGCACCAATACAGATACGCTGTCCCATCCCAAAAGGGAAATAGGTATTTTTAACAATATTTTTGGGATCATCAAAACGGTGCGGATCAAACATATGGGGGTCCTCCCAAAAACGTTCATTACGTTGCATGAGCCATGGAGAAACTACAATATATGAGCCTTTTTTAACCTTTATATCTCGTAAAGAAGTATCTACTGCTGATTCTCTTGCCAAGAAACTCACAGGGGGATAGAGACGCAATGACTCCTTGTATACATTCGTCACAAAAGCTAATGCTTTGGTATTGGTTGCTGTAAATTCATCGTTTCCACATATCTTCACTATCTCTTGATATGCTTCTTCCTGATAATCAGGATAAAGTGCAAGTAGATAGAGCGTCCATGTCATGGAACTCGCCGATGTCTCATGCCCTGCAAGAAAGAGCATAGCAATCTGATCTAATATCTCTTTAAAAGAAAAGGGATCTCCCGTATCTTCATCTGTCACCTTTAAGAGAAAAGACAAAATATCCTGATGTCTATCTTCCTCTTTTCGCATCATCGCCTTATACCTTGGCTCAATAATATCTGCTAGGGAGTCTCGAATGATTTTTCCTGATTGCTTGTAGGATTTTTCACTCCCCCACATACGTAAAAGTTTAGGTAACAAAAACATTTTCTGCATGCCTATTTTTGCACTCATCTCTTGAAAAACAACAAAGTTATCTATAATTTTTTTACCCTCTTCTTCACTGAGTTTCGTAGAGAGAATCGTTCTAAATATTGTATCTGCGGCAACAAAGGTCATCTCTTCGTCAATATTATGATACCCACCATCATCAAAATGTTCTAAACGTAGCATCATATCTTTGGCTACATCATTCATCCGATCAAAGACATGATTGATACGTACCATTTCAAAAGAGGGATTGAGCAATTCTCTCTGTTTTTTCCACACTTGACCATTGGTTGTAAAGATACTATCCCCTAGAAGTGGTTTCAAAACTTCATGAAGCAGATCATTTTTAGGAAAGAGTTTCACCTCGGAGACTAAAATCCTATGAATGAGATGGGGTTCATTGGGGATAAAGAGATGGGCACCAGGCATTTTGACCTGTCCCATTCGCATCGTATAACTACGTGCATAGAGGTTATCAAGCCATGAACGATTTTTTTGAAACAGTGTCATCAATGAAGAGACCTTCGTCTCAACAGGTTTAGGGTAATGTGGGTAAACTTTTTTCATACTTTATCTCCTTTTAATCAATTTAACAGGCATGCCGTTCATGGACCGTGTAGTTAATCGACTCACTACATCAGGAACAAATCCATCCTTTAGTTCTAACGTATAGTCCCGTATAATTGTCGCCAATAAAAGTACCCCCTCCTGCATGGCAAAATTTGCGCCTATACAGTTACGTTGTCCCATGCCAAAAGGGAAATAGGTGTACTTCGTAATATTTTTAGGGTCATCAAAACGGTGTGGATTGAACATATGGGCATCTTCCCAATAGCGCTCATTACGGTGCATTAACCAAGGAGACATGACAATCGTTGAACCTTTTTTAATCTGTTTGCTTCGCATCTGTATATCTACATTGACTTCTCTAGGGATAAAACTGACAGGCGGATATAAACGCAAAGACTCTTTAAATACGTTCGTAATAAATTGAAGCGCTTTGGTATTCTCAGCAGTAAATTCATCCATACCGCATTTTGAAATCACCTCTTCATATGCCTCCTCCTGATATTGGGGATATAAGGCAAGAAGATAGAGTGTCCATGTCATAGAGCTTGCTGATGTCTCATGCCCTGCCAAGAAGAGCATTGCAACCTGATCTAAAATTTCATTAAAGGGGAAAGGTTTTCCCGTATCTTTATCAATCACTTGAAGCAAAGAGGATAAAATATCCGTATAGGTATTGCTCTCACCTTTCATCATTGATTCGTATCGGGGACGAATGATATCTGCAAGTGTTTCACGTATCATGATGCCTGCATTTAAACGCTCTTTTTCTCCATTGAACACTCTAAATACTTTAGGGATACGAAACATGGTCTGCATGCCGACTTTTGTATTTTTTTCCTGAAATATCTCGAAGGCATTCACAAGTTTATGAGAGGCTTCAAGTGTCAACTCTTTAGAGAGAATGGTTCTAAATATGATATCTGCGGTAACAAACGTCATCTCTTCATTCATATCATGTATCCTCCCCTCTTCTAATTGACTCAATCTCCCACGCATATCTTTAGCCGAAGCATTCATCAAAGAAAACACATGAGAGACACGTACCATTTCAAAGGATGGGTTAAGCATCTCTCTTTGCTTTTTCCATACAGCCCCATTGGTGGTAAAAATACTGTCGCCAAGTAGAGGATTGAGTAGCTCGTGTAACAATCTGTTTTTAGGAAAATGGTCTAATTCCGTCACCATGATCCTATGAATCAATGATGCTTCATTGGGAATATACATAGACAAGCCCGGCAGTTTTAACTCTCCTAAATACATGGTATAGCTGCGCTCACAAATCCAATCGAGCCATGAACTCTTTTTTTTAAAAAACATCATAAATTGAGAAAATTTATTCGTAACAGGTTTTGGATAGTGTGGATATACTTTCATCGTGTCTCCTTGAGTAGATTCCGAACATATGTTTCATGTCCTGCCGTTAGTTTAAAATAATCATACGCTCCCTCTTTCTGGGGAGCCATCAAATAAAGAAAGTGCATGAGAGATAAATCTTTTTGTAATTTTTCATAGTGACTGCGTTCATACAGGGTATGAAATCTAGGTGAGATAAAGTGTGGCCCTCTATCAGACTTTTTATCTATACCTGAATAATCGTAATAATCCAAAAGCGGACAACAAATCTCATCTGAAGGAGAGGAGATATCTAACCATGAAAATTCATACTGTGTCAAGGTTTCCATATCTTTTTTATAGGTTTCTACATCATCTAAGAAGCTCACAAGCGGTACACACCCGCCTAATGATACAACAGAAATTTTATCTAAATCTTCTTGCTTAAGACTTTTTAACATCTCCGCCAATAGAGGAATCATCAGTATCGTACCCACACTATGAGAGACAATAAGCATTTCATCTATCTCTTCGGTTTCCATTCGATTTACTCTCTTCACAATATAGGATGCAAAATGTTTTAAACGTTTCTCTATATCTTTTCTTTCCGTATGGGCATACGATTCAGAAAAGATGTAAATTCTCAAGATCCAGAAAACAGCAAGTTTCCTACCCAAAAGAATGCTAAAACGCACAAATAAAACAGCTAATACAGAAGCGATACCTAGACTCACAAACGTAGAGAGATAGAGTGATAAAAGAGCATTAATACCTTGTACGATCATCAAGGCTATTAAAAAAGTAACAAACAGATAAAATATTGGATATAAAAGGGGCTTAAGTTGTCTCAAATAGAGTCTATATATTTTGAATATAAATGTTGAGACCATATAGGCTTTAAGATAATGGATAAATTGCATGATAAAAATAAAAATAGACGGATTCCATGTTGTACGGATAATATCATCCCATTCCAGAAAATAGTAGTTTGTACGGGTATGGAGTCTCTGCTCATTTTGAATGGATTGGGCCTCTATGGTACAACTTTTAATATGTGCCGTCTCTTTTTTTCGTGGCGATAGCGTAAAAGTCATACCATTTATTTTAGAAGATAGAGGAGCCTCTTTCTTGTAAAGATTATAGTAATGTCGCGTACCTCTAGGGTCATATCCTGCAAGATAAAATGTTTCTCTTTTCTTAATACTGTTACTCATTAATTCTCTCCCATATATGAACATAAACGTTGATGCCCTGCAGTCATTTTAAAAAAATCATATACCCCTGCATAATCCGTGGCATGCAAGTATATAAAATGTGTCAAATATCTGTTTTTACGCAATGCGGCATAATGCTCCATACTAAAGAGTGTATGAAACCTTGGTGATAGGTAGAAAGGCTTTTGATACTTTTCTATCTCAATACCGCTATGTTGATAGAAATCCATCAATGGGAAACATGCCCCATCAATGGCTGAAGTATAATCGAGCCAACAGAGTGAATCTTCAGATGCAAGGGTCAACATCTGTTCCTGATAAGTGTCGGCATCAGGTAAAAAGCTCACTATGGGTATGCACTCTCCCAAAGTCATGATGGATACTTTAGATAACGCCTCTTTTGAAACGCCTGCTTGCAACACTTTAGCCATAATAGGTATAGCAATGATCGTCCCTACACTGTGTGAAACAATCAAAACTTCATCCACAGCGTTTTTTTCTGAAGCTAAGAGCGTGTTCCTAATGTATGTTGCAAACGCTTCGAGTCTCTCTTCAAGTGCACTATCCTCTTCATAAACATATTTTAAAGCAAACAGATAAATACGCAAAAGCCAGAATACTGCCATTTTATTGCCTAGAAATAGAAAAAAACGCATTAAAGCATATGCAGAGACTAAGGAGATGCACAAAGAGAGTAGCCCATGAAAGTAGAGAGATAGAAAAGTAAAGAAAAAACTAAAAAGGATGTAAGAGAGATAGAGTGCGGTAAAAAGATAGAGTACAGGATAGAAAGCCGCAATCATCTGTGTCGGTGCTGTTTTAGCATACTTAAAAATGATACCCGTGAAGACATAATGTTTTAAAACATAAAACAAGTCTTTAAAGAGTGATAGCATGTTTTTTTTCCACACTTTACGTATAAGATCATCCCACTCTAAATGGTGATAATTGGTTTGAGTCGTATAGAGATTATTATTTATTGTGCTACTACTTCTAATCTGCCACGACTGCATATGTGCATCACTGCGTTTACGTGCAGAGATATCCATATGCATTGCATTAACCTTCTCTTGTAAAGCAGCCTCTTTTTTATAGAGATTATAGTATTGTCTAGCACCTCTAGGATCATACCCCGCTAAATAAAAAGTCTCTCTTTTACGCACAGGGTTTTGCAATTACTTTTCCTTTAAAAGCATCATAACGATCACCACGGGCGGAATCCCGAGTGCAAGAAGATAACTAGGTATATGCAGTAAGCCCTGTCTGTTAAGATAGAGAAACCCTAAAATCAAAATTGCATAGGCACCTATTCTGTAGAGGGACAGTGCTGCTTTTGTATCTTTAAGGGTTTGTGAGAGTGTACGTCTGTTCTCTTTAAGCTTTTTTTTCTCTTCTTTGATGCTCTGTGAAAGATCAACTTTCTCTTGTACAACGCTATCATCACTGTAAAGATCATAAGGATCCTCAAGTTTCTCTATCACATCTTTAGAGTCATCTACTGTAATGATGTTATGTTCTACCCTGGTATTGACCATACGTTTGTAGGAGATTACGGAAGCGATCATCACCAGTGTAGATGAGATAAATCCAATCTGTATTGTATAGAGTCTCCCGATGTCAAAAAACAGCAGGGAGAGTAGCGTCAGCAACGCATTTACTATCAAAAGTATTTTAAAAATGTTTAAAAATGTTTTACGCATCATCATCTTCAGCGTCAAATTTTTCTTGTTGCTCTTTTTTATAGCTGTATCTAGGATCTTTTGCGAGTGCATCCAAAGATTTTTTTTGTTTGGCATAGGCTTTATACACATTGAGTATGGCAGCAGCGATACCAATAAAAACACCGATCCACAGCGTCCACCATGCCCCTGTTAGTTTTTGCAGTCCAATCCCGATACCAACACCCATAAGTACGGCAACAACCATGGAGAGTCCAAGACTCAAGCCATCTGCAGCGTCTACAATTTTTTTAAACTTTGGCTCTTCTGCCATACTTACCCTTTTATCTCTGCCATCACTTCATAGGCAGCTTTAATACTCGCTTCAATCATTTCATCCGTGGTTGCTGCGCAGATAAATCCTGTCTCATACGATGAGCAGGCAAGATAGATACCGCGATCGAGCATTCCTTTATGAAACTTGGCAAACATCACAGTGTCGTTCTTCAAAGCATCATCAAAGTTTTTCACCACTTTGTCTGAAAAGAAAAATCCAAACATACTGCCTCTCACATCCGTTACCAAAGGAATCTCTACAGCTTGCGCGGCTTTTTTGAAACCATCCATAAGCTTTTTGGCTTTATTTCCCAAAGTAACATATAAAGCAGGGTTCGATTTAAGTTTTTTCAAACTGGTTAATCCCGCTGCCATAGCGACAGGGTTGCCAGAGAGTGTTCCTGCCTGATATACAGGGCCTTCGGGTGAAAGATGAGACATGATATCAGCAGAAGCCCCAAATGCCCCTACGGGCATACCTGCACCAATTACTTTACCTAAAGTCACCATATCGGGTTTTACATTTGAAATGCCCTGTGCCCCACTTAAAGAAGCCCTAAATCCACTCATGACTTCATCAAACATAAGCAGTGTTCCATGCCTGTCACACAGTGTTCTAAGCTCTTCTAAAAACGCTTCATCTGCAGGAACCAGCCCCATATTTCCCGCAATAGGTTCAATGATCACACAGGCAATATCTTCGGGTGATGCTTCAAAGCATGTTGCAACGGATCCTATGTCGTTATAGGTAGCTAGCAGTGTATGTTTTGTAAGGTCAGCGGGAACACCGGGACTAGAGGGTGTTCCAAAGGTTGCAAGACCCGAACCTGCCTGTACCAAAAGAGAATCAGAGTGACCATGATAGCACCCTGTAAACTTCACGATCTTATCTCTGCCCGTCACACCGCGTGCCAAACGTATCGCAGACATCACCGCTTCAGTCCCTGAAGAGACAAAACGCACTTTATCTATGCTTTCAAACAGTGTTACAATCTCTTGAGCGAGTTGCGTCTCTACTGTTGTAGGTGCACCAAAACTCAACCCTCTCTTGACAGCCTCCAGCACTGAATTTTCTATCTCCGTGTCACAATGTCCAAAGATCAAGGGACCCCAACTCTGCACATAATCAATGTATCTGTTGCCATCAATATCAAAAAGGTATCCACCCTCTCCTCTCTCAATGAAAGGAGGTGTACCCTCAACACCCGAAAATGCACGTACGGGGGAGTCTACCCCGCCGGGAATTACTCTATATGCCTCTTCAAATGCCGCTACACTTTTATCATATGCCATACTATTAACCCTTTATTATATTTAGTTGTTATAATTACATGGATTATACACTAAGGGCACTTAGGGCTACACAGAGGAGCACGCTATCAGAACACTGAAAGGATTGTTGCTCTCACTATTGTTACATCTGCTTATTTTACTGCTCTTTATGAAAAACTTCAAAGAGATCACCTTTCTACCGCCTGCCTCTACAGAAAAAAAGATCACGCTTAATTTAAAACAAATCGTCACACCTCCCCCCGCACCTAAACCCAAACCTGTTGTAATGCCCCAAAAACCCCAACCTGTTGTCACCCCGCCTCTACCGTCTCAACCTATCATCCAAAAAAAGCCCAAACCCGAACCACAAGTTGAACCCGTGAAGAAAAAAATATTGGATGTCTCTAAAAAGGGTTATGCACAAAAAGACACTAAAGAAAATAATGTCACGAAAACAGAGCCCAAACCGAAAAAAAAGCTAAGCAAAATAAAGACAAAAACAAAAGAAGTCAAGAAAAAAGTAATCAAACAACAAAAAGTTGTTAAAAAAGTATCAAAACCCAAAAAGGTCAAAAGGGTCAAACAGGCTAAAGATCCGCTTGCCAATATGCTGATGAGTTCAAGTACATTCACCTACACCGCTAAAAGTACCCCTGCATCAAATGCAGGTGCTTACGGCGAGCGGATGATCAAAAAACTCTATGGACCTGAGTTCAATACCTATTCGCCGACACAAAAAAAGTTTATACGTAACAACCTTGGTACCATTCACCGAATTACCCAAAACACACTCACGCGTAACGGATACCCCTCTATCGCAGTCAGAACCCGTCAACAGGGTACCAATGTCGTCTCTTTTTATCTACACCCCAATGGCGACATCTCAGGTTTAAAGCTCAAAACACCTATAGGGTATGCCGCACTTGATCAAAACACGATTGATGTCATTCGTATTGCTTATAAAAATTATCCTCTACCCAATAAAAAAACAAAAATTGTTTTCTATGTTACCTATACTTTATATTAAAGCAACTATACTTTACTAAAAAGTAAGATTCATGGTATCTACAAAAAACCTACACAGATTTCTCCTCTTTTCTCTTCTTTCTCTATTTTTATTCACACAAACTGCCTATAGTAAAGGGAAAGTTCAACGTGTACAAGGTGAGGTACTTCTGACCCATAAGGGAAAAGAGAAAAAAGCCAAACGCGGAGACACTCTCTATGACCAAGACACAATACAGACCCATAATCATTCTAAAATCCTCTTTATACTTGAAGACGGCACAAGCATACAGTTAGGATCAAATACCCTTTTTACGGTGGAGGAAGATAGCTTTAATGCTAAAAAACAGAATGTTTCCCTAAGACTAAAAGAGGGTTTTTTACGTTTTATCACAGGAAAGATAGGAAAAATAGCCCCGCAAAGATTTAAACTCGAAACCTCCACTGCAACCATCGGCATAAGAGGTACGGATGTGGCACTTTTTCAAAAAAATAACCGCTTTGGTCTGCTCTATTTGGGTCAAGGTAAGGGCGTAGTGGTGCAAGGAGAGGAACATCAAGTGACTCTTTTAGATGCTAAAGGTGAAGGTGTCTTTATGCAATCTCGTCAAGTTACACCGCAAAAAGAGCTCTGGAACTATGCACAATCACATGAACTTGTACAAAAAATTGCTTTTAAAGGCGATCTTATAGATCAGACCATTAACTTTAGCAATCAATGGCAATGGCATAATGATTTTCGAATCTTTCTACCTCTTCTCAATGAAAAAGTGGCACAAGAGCATGAACTCATTAACCGTTTCTCATTTCGTACACCCTCATGGCACAGCGTATTCATTGAGGGAGAACTCTCAGCAGTTAAAATGTTCTACAATACAGAGCCTAAAACGCGTTCTTTTCTTATCTGGAGCAAAGCTTCTCTAGGTTATGAAGATAAAAACTTTCATCTCTCTCTAGGAAGGATAGAAGCAAAAACCCCTTGGACGGGATCCTCTTCAAATCCAGTGACGTTTGATATTGATACCTTATTGGATCATTGGGACAATACAAGAGATGCCTATGGATGGTGGTGGAATGCACCTGCAACATTTGAGGGTGCAGAATTTCTCTATCAGGGTAGCGAATATGCGAGAGTCTATGCCTCAGTGATTTCAAAGATGAGACATCCCACCAGTGAAGATTTTATCCCTTTAGGTGAGAGTCTCTTTGGAGAAAATCTTTCCAACGGCAGCGATAAAACAAAATTAACTACCTTGGGCGTGACACTCCTCCCCTCTTACACTTTCAAGTTGCAAGGGTGGTGGTATCGACTCTCTGATGCATTTGATACACTCTACTTTGAAAGTGAATATCTCTATAAGAAAGATGCACACCTCTTTATTATTGCAGGACAGGCACTCATTCAACAAGAACGTTCCAAGCTTGAACAAAATATTGGGGGTTCACTCTTTGGATTGCGTCTAGGATATACCTACAAAGGATTTGAATCTGTATTGAATATGACAAAAACCAAACAGCATACAAAGGGGCAAATCAATACAATACTGACACCATTTGAGGGTACCCCTGCATTTACCGACAGTTTTGTACTTCGAAATAGAAATACGGCATTGCCACAAAATGTTTTAAAGAGTGATGGTGCATATGGTGCAGGGACTACTGCTAAACAACTCATGATAGGGTATGACCTAAATTACTTAAATAGCAACAGACTCAAGGGATTCAAACTCTACGGTACCTATAGCAATTATGCCAAACAAAACTTTCCAAATCATGCTACATCATATGATCTCGAAGTCGATTATACCCCTCCAAGAGAAGAAAAATTCCACCTCAACTTCAGAATAAATCATGTCAAAAATAGTGATTTTATCTCCAAAAATCAGAGATTTATCCGTCTGCTTTTGGGATATAGGTTTTAGTGATACCCCAAACTACTGCTTCTTTGTACTATTTTGAACTACCATCACGGAGGCAGTCAGTCCAAAGCGCAACTTTACATTTTGGGGAAGTGTGTCGAGTTTAATGCGTACAGGGATGCGTTGTGCAAGACGTATCCATTGAAATACGGGCTGAACAGAGGGAAGAAGATTACTTCCGGGATTGCCGTCTGAGTGTGAGATACCCCATGCGATGGACTCTACTTTACCCTTAAG
This sequence comes from Campylobacterota bacterium, assembly GCA_034660455.1. GTDB lineage: Bacteria > Campylobacterota > Campylobacteria > Campylobacterales > Sulfurovaceae > Sulfurovum. Next base: position 36,361 of record JAYEJF010000033.1, read on the forward strand.
CGGGGTGTTTGGGTATGCCATTAGCGTGACGACTGCTTCATCCCCTACTGCGACATTGGGAATGGCATCTTCGCGGAAAAAACCAAACACCCAATAGGCATTCTCATCGACTAGAGCCAATAGTGGCTGATTTGCTACTGCTTGTGACCCTATCTGGAAATTAATATTGGAGACGTAACCATCTACTTCTGCATACACTTTTGTATATGAAAGGTTCAGTTTTGCGGTATTGACCTGCTCTTTGGAACTGTCAATATCTGCGAGTGATTTATAGTAGTTGGTTTGATTTCGTACCAAATCTTTTTGTGAAACGGCCCCTTTATCACGTGCATATATCTTCTCTACACGTTCATACTCTATCTTTGTACCTTTTGCCGCTTCAAGTGTGCGTTGCAGTCTCGCTTCTGATTGGTCGAGTTTTATTTTATATTGAGAAGGATCGATTTCAAACAGTAGATCTCCTTTTTTAACATATTGATTATCCTGTACATCAATTTTAATCACCATACCGGAAACCCGAGGCGTTACTTGAATGACCTGTGTACGTACCTGACCGTCTCTTGTCCATGGGTTATGAATATAGGCTTCATATTTGTGATACCCAAAATAACCAGCCGTTGCTAAAATACTTAATGTTAGCAGTAACTTAAAAAGTGTTTTCACTCTGTTTCCTTTAAAATTTAATCCAAAATATATCTATGGTCACTACATATAAAACCATAATCGCTACAAATAGATAGGCATGTGCATAGACATAACGCGACAGTTTTAACTTATTCAATAGCAACACGGTCACTCCTGTAAGCATAAATGCGATGAGCAGTACAAGCAAAATGGGAGAGAAGTAGACATCTCCTAAAGAGAGTTCATGAGGAAAGGGGTTACTCATCACCTAATCCTTGCGGTAAACGTGTCATCTCTTCATCTAAGTAGTGACCCCAGTCTGTACGTTTTTGCATGGTTTGTGCCAAATTACGAGAGAGATACGCCTCTCCTTTGCTCATCTGCCATCCACCCCCCAGTGCTTTATAGAGAAGCATCACATTGTTTGCAAGGCTCCCTTTTATCTGTGCATATTGGTCTTGACTTCGGGTAAGATTGTTCACACTGGTCAGAAGACGCTCATAACTGACCAAACCATCATTATACTGTGTCATTGAAATATTAAATGCTCTTACCGTTGCATTGACTGCTTTTTCATTGCTTATAAGTTGTTCTTTGGTAAGTCTGTATCCATTCAGTGCGTCAGAGACTTCAGAAAGTGCGGAAAGTACTTTTTTGTTATAGTTGACCAAACTCTCTTCAAAAATGGCATCTTTAAGGCGTATCTGGTTTTTAATTCGCCCATATTGAAAGATATTCCATGAAAAGGCAGGACCAATGGTGACACCTAAGGCATCTCCGGCTGAAACCCAAGAGCCTCTTGCATCATTTGAACTAAGACCAATATTTCCAAATAGGGAAAAACTGGGATACAAGGTTGCAACGGTTGCACCGATATTGGCTGAATTTGCACGCACCTGATACTCTGCTACTTTTAAATCGGGCCGATTAGAGAGTAACCCTCCATCTATCTTATAATAAGGGTTAAATCGTGCATTGGGCACCAGTGCAATATTCATATGGTCCCTGTCTCCCTCTTTAATCTGAATATAGCTCTTATCCGTATTGGTATTGACATATTTACTGATATTATCTTGATAGGTTATTCCTGATTGAAGCATTTTTTCAACTTTTTTGCCTGAGATGTTCATGAGAACTGCCATGGCATTACGTGACTTCACTTTTGAAAGCTCCAGCCCTGGTAATACTGATTGTGTCGTATAGAGTTGTGCACGGGACTGCTGCATATCAAGCTCCGAAACATTGCCTGAATTAAACTGAATTTCCGTGATTTTACTCACCCTCTCTTGTATCACAATATTTCGCTTGGCATAAGCTATACGCTCTTGTGCCGTTCTGTAATTAATATAATTGCGTGCCACTTCGGCAATAACAGAAACCATAATGTCATTATAGGAGGCAATACTCGCATAGAGTGTCGCTTCCGATGACTCTATCCCTCTTGCATATTTCCCCCAGATGTCCATCTCCCAAGCCATGTCAAAGTTGAGTGCCGCCGCGGAAAAAGCATTATCTTCAGAACGTACTTTAGCCATATTTCCAGAAAGCGTTTGCACTTGAGGAGACTGTAACCCTTCACTAATGCCCAAAGCTGCACGTGATTGCAAAATACGAAGTCCCGCACTTTTGATGTCAAGATTTTGTGCATAAGTACTTAAAACCAGTCTGTTCAGAACGGGATCATTAAATATTTTCCACCATGAAGCAATCTCATTTTTATTTCTCTTCGTACCCCTGTTCCAGGTCTGAGGGGTTTTTACTTTTGCTACACCCATAAAGTCAGGGCCGAGTTTCTCACACCCTGTATTTAAAATCATCACTGTCAAGGCAGATAATGATAGTTTTAAAAAGGAGATTTTAGGCAATTTTCGCGCTATTGCATACTTTTTCATTGTTTAAAATCTACCTCTCTTTAATAGTTTAAAATCAATCTCTTCACCCTTCTCTTGCAAAGCAAAGAGTGCAAGCCATACATCTCTTCGCAAAGAGATATTTTCATAAAATTCAACAATCTCTTTTTTTGTATAAGAGGCTAAATCAATAGGAGAAAGGATATCACTTAAACTTTTTTCTACCATCGATATAACCTCTTTTTCGTTTTTCCAAAAACCACTCACATCCTTTTTATTTTTACCCTGTGCATATTCATCCAAAAGATCACTCAGAGATGGCAGCGTATACTTTTCTCTTAAAAGTGTGACAAGCCGATTGGATTGTATGTTCATTTCATGTCTATAGAGTAACCCAAGCATATAAGCAATCCTCTCACTCTCTTTTGAATAGACTATAAGTCTATCGTTGTCTATTGTATCAAAATAGCCTGCATCTATTTGACTTGCCCAAAGCTGCATCTTTTTGGATGTATGCATCAGATGCATTTCACTGTATTTGGCGATCAAACGAAAGCGTATTGTATCTTTACCCTCTTGATGTTTTTTTGCCCTCTCCAATAAATAGTATGCAAGTGTGAAAAATCTCTTTTTAAGCCTTAAAAAGAGATTCTCCGGCTTGGTAGAAAAAGGGATATAATAAAAAATATGAAGTATGATGAGAAAGAGATAGAACATCAAAAGAAGCAGTAAAAAGATGCCAAAGTTATAGTACATGACATTATTAATACCAAGAGTAAAGAGTCCCAATAAAAAGAGTATGCTTACTTTTTGAGGTATGAGATAAAATGCAATAAAAGCATAGAAAAATATAAACAATCCCAACTCCCATCCGTAATGGAGGTTAGGAAGTACCCATATATACATCAGCGTAGCAAATATGAATGATACGGTAAAAACGACTATAAGCAGTGAGGGTTTTAAAGGTGTAAATGTCGTCAGTACACTTAAACCTGTTGCTAAAGCAACAACCATAAACCCCCCAAAAGGGTTCATCTCTATCCAAAAAAATGTTGCGGCCCAAAAAATAAGAAAGGTCACGAATGCCGCTTTAATGTGTTCTATATCACCCCAAAGAAAGCGTGTATTCTCAGGTACATTTTCATCGTCAAAGAAGGTGGGGAGCGGACTCTGTATTGCATTGATTTTTTGTGCTAAATGACGTAAGGCTTCATGTAATTTCTTCATCTCTTGCAGTGTGGAGAGGAGAGAAGCTCTATCGATATGGGAGAGGGTTTTCATTTCATCTGTAAGATAGTCCAAGGTAATCTCTTGGGGTATAACAATCTCCTCATTATCCGTCCATACGGTAGACAATGCCTTAAAAAGTAGTGCAATCTCACTATCGAGTTGCGTATAGTTACGGATGAAACGGCTCATATCAGGGGGATAACCCACTTTATGACGGGTGGTCAAAAGTGTGAGTATTGCATTAATATTTTTATAATCGGAAATCATACTGTGCCACTCTCCCATCGTAACATCACCGCTTCCCGTATCTCTATTGGCTGCCAGCAGTCTATTCTCATTTTGGATGAGTGAAGAGAGTAGTTCCATACGCCTCTCATTTGAAACATCTCTTTGAGAAAAGAGTTCAGCCTGTACCTCGCTGAGTGCCTGTGCAGACGCTTGACTCGTATCTTCCATGCGTACAGGCCATAGAAAAATACCCACAATGGTATAGACCACAATAGCAAAAACAGTCATATAGGTTTTATCTATGCCATACATAAATACATCTGAAACATCCCCATCCTTAAACACCATCATCATTGTCATAGCCGTTAACATAAATGCGCTGGGATCACCTTTATAGGCACGTAAGATATAAAGTACTATCGTCACACAAATAGAAAGACTAAGGAGATAGAGCAATCTCTCTTGCGGAAACAGTGCAATCAATGTCATACCAATGATAGCACCGAACACCGTACCCACAACACGTAAAAAACCTTTCATGACAGAGTCACCCACCGTACCTGTTGCAGCAATTAGCATAATGGTAATGGCCGCAGTTGATGCCTGTTCCCACCCTTGCGAAAGAGGTATCATATACGCCAGCATCATACTCAAAGAGACTTTGATGGCATACTTCATTTTATCTGAAAATGAAAAAAAGAGCATATCCCCAAGAGAGGTAAAAAATGAAGGGTGTTTTTTCTCTACAGCTTTGGCCAACTATTCCCCTTTTTTATCCATAGCAGCAAGTCTTAAACTAATTAAAGAGGAGACAATGATCGCCATATAAAAAACACCGATAATCGCTTCTAAATAGACAAAAAATTCAGCAATATGATTGGTCGGCAAGATATCTCCATACCCTAACGTCGTCAAGGTTACAAAGCTATAGTAGGTCACCCGAGAAAAGCTCTCTCTCCACGTTAGCGTATCTATACCCGAAAATGCGCCAGGATCCATACTTAATATCAATAAGTATATCACTGACCAAATAAGCCCTAAAAGGATATAGAGACTTAATGAACCTATGATTTTATTCCAGTCAATATCCCCCACAAAAAGTACCTGTTTGGCTGCAACCCAAAAAGAACCGCTAAAGAAGATCAGTAGCACGATTAAAATCAAATAGATATAGAGATGATAATCAAAAAAGTTTCCTAATGCAGTGAGAATAATATAGGAGACGATCATAGCATAAACCGCCCACTTCCATGTTTTCTCTCTCTTCAAGCTTTTAATACTCACAGCAAGCATCACTACTGTGACGATAGAGAAGATATTTGGCCCTGTACCTTTAGGAAGCTCTGACATGATTGCCGCAGAAAAAAGAAATAGCAGCAATGAGAAAAAAAGATAAACAAAGTTATTTTTATGATTAATCTGTTTCATTTTTTAAAAACTCCTGTTTTGGTATAGGCATGGCTATGCCCTCTTTTTGAAGTGATTCATAAATATCTATAGCAATATCACTTTGTGCCATAATAAGGTTTTCATGTAACCAAAAATAGAGTTTAAACTCTAAATAATACTCCCCAAACCCTAAAAATGTTGCCATAGGTGCAGGGTCGTCAATCACATCGGGATGGCTGTTGACAACATGTTCCATAATCTTCAATACTTTTCTAATATCAGCGTTTTGTGCTACTTTGAAAAGCAATGTTTTTCTTCTTCGCTGATCAGAAAGTGTCCAGTTTGTGATCTCTTTAGAGATAAAGTCTGCATTAGGGATAATCACTTCTGAACCGTCAAAAGTTTTAATAGTACTTGAACGTGTCCCAATACCGTCTACTGTTCCCATGGTACTATTGATCTCTATGGTATCTCCTATCTGTATAGGGCGTTCAAAGACCATAATGATCCCTGAAACAAAATTTGCAATGATATTTCGTAAACCAAAACCGATCCCCACACCCAAAGCACCAAAGACAAGTGTGAACTGTTGACTTGATATGCCTAAAGAAGAGAGGGCAATAAATGTCCCGGAAATAACAATCGTATAATTGAGCACGGTAGTAATGGCAGTAGGAACGCCCCTTGCAAATTTAAATCTAGCGTAAACCTCTACCTCTAGAATAATATTTAAAAACTTCACAATAAACCATGTAAGTAAAATAATCATAATAAAATCAAAAATAGAGGTCACTGAAATCGTGGTCGAACCAATCATCCATGAGAGTGCCATCATCTCATTTTTAAATTCCATGAGGGTATCAAAGAGCCCTAGGGATTTACTTACAATTAGAAACCACCAAAAAAGCATCACGGCTCTAATAAACAGTACCATATTTCTTTCAACGCTTTTCGTAAAATTCTCCATTAACAGTGAACTGCTTGCTATGCGCCGTCGAAGCAGGACAACAAGATATCCTGTGAGTATCACAGTCAACACGTAGAAAAGTATAGAACCGTACATTGCAATGAAAATACTATGTGTAATACGAGATGCTAATAGTGTTGCTCCATAGATATCTGCACCTATGGAGAGTAGCAGTAAAATACCCAAGAGTAGAAAAATTTTATAGATGAATTTTAAAATAAATGCATTGCTAATAGAATCAAGAATACGGTTTTTTACGAGCATAGAGATAAACACTAAAAGCCCTGCTGCAAGAGCAACACTGAACACTCTGGCATCCACTGAAGCATCTGTCGCATATCTTTCAATGAGCGATAAAAAGTACAACAATGCATAGACGTATAGATACTTCCCTGACGCTTTAGGTATGAGTGTCTGTGCTACACGAAAGATGGGTATCAGTAAAAAAAGAAATTGAAACTGTTTTGCCGTCTGGGGAATATCTTCAAACATAAAAACATTGATGAGTATCATCAGAATAAAGAGATTGGAAATGGGACGCAAGATAAAAAAATACTTTTTCTGATGATAGGATTCATCATAAATAAAAAGTGTATGCTTCTTGTATTTATAGTAAAAAAGAGTCACAAAAAAAGATAATAGCAAAGCGTAAAAAGCAAAAAAATAGAGTTTAGTTGTATTGTCTTTATAATAGATAACAAAACTATTCATCTTTTCATGCATGGTCTGATATATGGTTGAAAGATAATCAAAAGGCGTGAAGGATTTTTCTTTAAAAAGCGTAAATAAAGGCATCTCATTTTGATACAATAATCGATTCGAAACCATAGACATCGTCTCTTTAAGCCTATTCAAAAGCTCTTTTAAGGCTAAAATCTTTACATTAATCGCATTTGAATCTGTCAATAAGCTGTCATAACGTTTTTTAGACGAGACATTTAAACTTTCAATACGATCTAAAACGTCATTGATCTGATCTATAATCGCCTTTGGGGCCAGTAGTGTTTTGGCATTTTTAGACGTTTCTTGCCATAATTGAGCATGATTTTTAAGTATCTCTTGTTTTGCTTCAAAAATATCGATACGGTTATTTAAAACACTATTCCATTTTTCAAACTGTTTTAAATAGACATTCCATTCATTCTCTTTTTTTAAAAGCTCTGGTACGGTATTGGTCTCCAAGTGCTTATTTTTAGGCTCTTCAAGCAGTGTCTCCATAGAGTCAATATAGGCATGAAGAGAGGTATGGATCTCCATTACCTCTTTTTGTTCTTCTAACGCTTTAGAAATATCTTTAATATCAACAATGACTTGTGCTGCAGAGGCAGGCACATCACTAATTTTTATAAATGTGGCTGCTTTGGACTCTTTCAGCGTTTTGAGAGGTTGGGTTTTTGTTTCATCCGCATAGAGCGTCAAAACAAAAAGCATAAAAATTATAATGGTTCTAGCTACAAGATTCACCTTTTTCATTAAATGAGCTTTAACCCTATTTTTTCATAACAGGCGGGTCTTTGACTTCAGCCATCCAAAGTCCAAAAAGTTTGTATGCCAAAGCAAAAATAACGGCACCTATAAATAGCCCGATCATTCCCATGAGCATCATACCCCCAATAGCTCCAATAAGGATAATCAACATAGGAATATCCACACCTCTTCCCATAAGCATAGGTTTTAAGATACCGTCACTTGCACCCACGATCAACATGTAGACGGTAAAGACTACTTCCGCAGTCCCTGAGCCTTGAGAAAATACATAGGCAATGACCGGCCCGATAACAAGCAGTGCAGGAACTTGAATAATGGTCAAGAACATAATAAGAATTGCCCAAACAACAGCAAGAGGAACACCCATAAGCCCCAGTCCAATCAGTGCAAACAGGGCTTGAATCACTGCCACACCAATGACACCTGTTACCACAGAACGCACTGTAAGCGTAGAGAGTTCTGCCCACTCATCACTTTTATCTCCTACAATACGACGTAAAACATTTCTATACAATGTTACCGCCCCGTCTCTGCCTATCAGAAATGCTGCTGCGATGATAAACGAACCTACAAACATAAAGAGAGTACCCAGCCCACTTCCCAATGCAGAAAATATTGAACTTGCCATTTTTTTGATTTCTTCTGAAAAAGGCTCTAAAGTTTTTCGTAAATTATGTGATGCCGAATCCCAAAATGCATAGGCTTTTTCACCAATAAGCGGCCACTCTTTTACTTTTTCGGTAGGAGGGGGAACCGTAACACTCCCCTCTTTCATTGCATGAACCAAGGTTGTAGAGGAGTCAATCATACTCCCTGAAAGCATATACGTAGGAATTAACAATGCTGCAATGACCGTAACGGTAAAACCGATAATCACTTTTTTCCGATTTCCAAAACGTTTTTCCAAACTGTTGATTACAGGGGAGAGTGCTACAGCAATAATGATACCCCAAACCACGATTCCAATAAAAGGTTTTACAATCAAATAAGATATATATATGACAAGAGCCAACAGACCCACTTTAATTGCAATCTCTATTGCTATTTGTACTTTTTCTTCACGTTCTTTCATGTTAATCATCTTTCTTTCCCTTTAAAAAAATTTTTGCATTTATTATATCGTAAGAATATGTCACAATTATGTCACTTCCAATCCTTACTCATACATTCATTTTTTAAATCTCACAAAAAGGGGATGATGATCTGAGAGCCCGTGATCATTTATCACCTCTTCTTGCAAAAGTTCTACTCCCCGATAAAAAATAAAATCCAATGCTCTCCCCATAAAAGACTTTACTTTTCCTTTTTGTTCAAAGTTCACTCTTTTTAATGAAAGAGAATCTACAATGTGCTGAAGCTTCGTCATCCTTGTATGATTCCAGGTATTAAAATCCCCTGCAAATATCATGGCGCCTTTATGTTCTCTCAGTAACCCCAAAAAACGTTCAAGCTCTCTACCGTAGCCCCTGCTTTCACGAAAGTTAATCACATGTACATTGAGTATCAAAAGCGAAGTACCGTCTTTAAAGAGATATTTAGAGAGAAGGAGACTTTTATGCGGTCCCCAAAGGCTCTCTTTACCTTCTGAAAGGTAGGCTTTCGCTTCGTAAGACTCTACCCTGCTCGCTGTCAACACGCCGTAAAATTTATCTCTAATCTCTAAATTTGCCGCCCCGTCGTATGCGTAATGAGAGACTTCAAAAGCCTTGTTGTCCTGAAAAGAGGCCTCCTGAAAGAGCATAAAATCAATCTCTCTTTTTTGTACTTCTCTATGTATAAAGTGTTGAAATCTCGGGTGTTTCTGATTATTCTTATAGACATTCCAACAGAGCAAAGAAAATGTTTCAGGCACATAGGGGTCGCAGTGATCGCCACATGATGAGTGATGAAGAAGGGAAGGCTTAAACATTAGAGCAGTGGTGCAAAGACTTTCATCATATTTTCCACAGCTTCTCTTACTTTACCCGGTTCCTCCATCCCCTGCGTGGAATTTGACATCAACTTTTTCATCCATGACTCAATACTCTCTATAAATGCTTCAGAGTAGGCAAATGTGACAATTTCATAATTTAAGAAGAGACTTCTGTTATCGATATTCACAGAGCCGACCATACCACCCAAATGATCAAAAAGAATCGCCTTTGCATGTAACATTTCTCCCTCATATAAGACAACATCTACCCCTATGGCATCCAGTTCACGCATATAGGGGCTTCTGCCTAGATCTGCTATCAAATGGTCAGAGTGTTTGGGCGTGATCAATTTAACATCTACCCCTTTATGTTGCGCAATAATCAATGCCTGTACAATATTTTCATCGGGAACAAAATAGGGTGTGACTATCCAGATACGCTCCTTACATCCGTAAATTGCTGCAAGCAAGGCTTCATAAAGTGCATCAGTAGAAATGTCGGGACCCGAGGGAACCACTTGTACAACACTCTCTCCCCGACTTATGCCCTCTTCTTTTAAAGGTGAGAACTGAAGTGTGGCATCCAAACCTTTTGCATAATTCCAATCATTGTGAAAAATTTGATAAAAACTAAACACTGCTGGTCCTTCCAAATAGTAAAGCACATCATCCCAGCGTTTTCTTTCACTCTTTTCTCCCAGATATTCATCACTTAGATTCATTCCTCCACTCAGTAATCTTTTTTGATCAAAAAGATAAATTTTACGGTGATTTCTTAGATTGATATAACTCTGAAAAGGGCGACTCAAAATAGGTGTAAAAAAAGCTACTTCACCTCCCGCATCACGCAGTGCCTGAAAACTCTTTTGTCTAAGATAAGATCCTAGAGAACCCACGACATCAAGTAGTAGCTGAACACGTACCCCCTGAAGGGCTTTATGTGTCAATGCCTTCAAGATTTTTTTTGTTGTTACGTCGTCAGAAAAGACATAGGTGGCAAATGCAATGGAGTCTGTCGCCTTCTCTATCTCTTCCATCAATCGATCGTATGCTAAGGTATCTGAAGTGATCAAAGTATAGTGATTCCCCTTTGTTGCACAGGGAATACCATTTTTTTCTAAAATATTGCTCAGGGGATTTTTCGAATTTTGGGGTATATGCTGATGCATCTGATCTGATTCATGCAGTTTGACCGTACTTTTAGTGTATTTGTTCTCTCTTTTCCGTATACCAATGAGAAAATAGAGAGGTACGGTCAAAAACGGCATAAAGAGTATGGCAAGCATCCATGAGATCATGCTTGAGGGTGAACGTTTCTGATACAAGATATGCGTAATAGCAAAAAATAGAAGTAAGCCACCGACTAAGATAAGAAGATAACCGTAGATCCAATGTATCATTGTAGTTTCGATAGGAACTCCTTTTTATACATGCTGCTTCTCACGACTCTAATGGATTATAGCCAATCATTTTGTTTTGAGCAAGATGTGCAAGGTACAAAAAAGATTCAAAAAACCTGGGAACGAGCACCCGGAAAAATAAATACTTTGAGTACTGTACAGTTTAACGAAACATCTTTCCAAGCATCTCCATCGCACCTTGCGGTCCACCCACTTGTGAGAGCATCTCATCCATTATTCCACCCTCGCCTGATGTTGCTTTGTCCACCACTTGCGGGATAACCTCTGCGAGTGCATTTTTGGCACTCTCTTCGCAGAGCCCTAATGATGAAGCAAATTCACTCACTTTTTCTGATCCTAAAAGTGTTGTGATATCTTCAACGGAGATAGGTTGATTCTCCCCTTGCCCCAACCATGAACCCACAACTGCACCCAGTCCATTTTCAGCTAATCCACTTACAAAGGGAACAAGATTCACACCACCTTGACCATTTCCCACCAAACCATTGAGTGCTTGTGTGATATCGTCTAAGTCAAGTCCCGTTGTTGCATCATCACTATTTCCTTCTATAAGCCTTGCACCCATTTTAAATAACTCAGATATTTCCATTTTTCATCCTTTGAAATTTTTTATTTATTATATCTTTTTATTATCTACTTTTCTCATCCTCTTATTTTGCCACTGTTTTAATTTTGCAAGTTGTCTATTGGCTTTTTTCTATTTAGGTGATTGTCATTTATGGTATCCCTCTATTTGTATCAATTATGACCGATAATAAGCAAATCTTTCATCAGCGTCATACACGCTATTTAATGGACTTATCACCATAAAAGAAGTAAAATAAATAAGCGTATATAGATATAAAAAGGAGGATAAAATGGCAACATTACAATCATACGGTGCGGCAGAAGTCGTAACGGGATCATGTCATTTACTGCAACTGCAATGCGGTGTAAATATTTTAATAGATTGCGGTATGTTTCAGGGATTGAGAGAAGAGAGTAATCAAAACGCTTTTGGATTTGACCCTAAAGAGGTAGATTTTCTTTTCATAACCCATGGACATCTTGATCATGTGGGACGTATTCCCAAACTTGTTAAAGAGGGGTTTAACGGTACTATCGTGACACACAGCTCTACCATGGATCTTGCTGAAGTTGTTCTGCTCGATGCTGCACATCTCATGGAAGAGAGCTATAAAACACGTTTTAAAAAAGCGCAACGCACAGGTAAAGAGAGAGAGGTAAAAAATGTACTCTACACACAAGGAGATGTGCGCAGTGTTTTTCGCTGTCCAATGATCTTTACTTCCTATAATGAACAGGTTGATCTGGGTAATGGTGTTTTTGTTACTTTTAAAAATGCAGGGCATATTCTTGACTCAGCTATCATTCAAGTAATGTTTGAAGAGAACGGAATTAAGAAAACCGTTATTTTTTCAGGTGATTTGGGGAATGAAGATGATTTGGTTGTCCCCTCACCCGATACAGTAGAAGAAGCGGATGTACTTTTTATTGAATCAACCTATGGGGACAGAAACCATAGGGGTGTCAAGGAGAGTGATGTTGAATTACAAAAAGCCATACTTGAGACTTTTGCAAAAGGAGGTAATGTCCTCATCCCCTCTTTTGCTATAGAACGTACACAGGAAATTCTATGTCTACTTAAACAGATGTATGAGCGTGGTGAACTGCCTGCCTGTCAAATATTTCTCGATTCTCCTATGGCTATTCGTGCCACGGAGATATATAAAAAG
>JAYEJF010000034.1:0-17882 GCA_034660455.1 Campylobacterota bacterium
GAAGTGCCTGAAGTCCGGCATCTGTACGATAAAGTGCATATCTTTTTCTATAGTCATCAACCAAGATACACTCTGTATTGTTATCTTCAGGAAATTCTCGACCAATACTTGCTGCATTTGATGTCGCATAAGAAGGTATTTTTGCTTCAAAGTCATCATTATAATAGGTACCATACTCGTAAATATAATCGCCCAAATGTAAACTCACATCTAAATTTTCAAGTTTTGAAGCCTCCATGTAGGCATTAAAATAACCATTCGTATAATTTGCACAAGAAAATACTGCCATCTTCACACTCTCTATGGAACCCACAGGCAATGTTTTCATCTTCCCTACTACAGAAGTTGTTCCATTACTTGAAAATCTATAGTAATACGCTCTCCCTGCTTCTAACTCTTGCACATCTACTTTAACGGTATAGTCACTTCCTTGATCAGTACTCACTGAACCATTATGTATAATATCCGTAAACAACGCATCCGTAGCCACTTCATAGTTTACAGTGACACTCGTAGCCTCTGTTGTTGCTCTTGTCCATATAATCACTCTATCTGAGAGTGGATCCCCTGATGCAATACCATGATTAAAATGTACAACAATATCATCCTCACTATCATCATCACTACTGCTACAACCACTCAAACCTGTTGAAATCACCAAACTACAGGCACTTAGTGCTGATATTTTTAAAAACTCTCTTCTGTTGAACATCTTCATATTTTTCCTTTAGATATAAATAAAAAAAAGGTACTTACATCTTAAGATGCAAGTACCTTAAACTAGCAGTTCATACTATTTATTTCAAATCATTAATTTCATACACTACAGTTGAACCACTCACTTCATATGAAACAAGAAGTAAATTTTTTCCATTTGGAGAATCTATAGCCGGTATAAACTTCATACCCTCAGCAGAGATATCACCCTCAACGCCTGTTTTGTAGTAATCGACAAACTTCGCTTCTGCTGGCACTGTAATATCATACACCATAAGTGCATTTTGTCTTTCAAGTCCGATAAAGGCATATGTTTTACCCTCAATCGTACCAACGGTTAAGGCTTCCGGTTCTGCACCTTTATTCCCACTTCTACCATCCATCTCACCCTCATCTTGGTTAAAGAGTGACGGTTCATAGAGTGCAACTTTTTTTCCTATCTCATCTCCGCTATCAAAGACAATATCCCCATTGGCATCCCAGATAGAGAAACTTCTAGCACCATAAGTGTAGAGTTTTTCATACTCACCGTCACCATCTGTATCACCCAGATCAACCATCACTTTTAAGTCATTATCCTCTTCATATTCAGAAGCGATACTTGCATCAAGATCAAGCTTTTTAATTTTTGCCTCATCTACATGAGACTCTTGCTCATCACCATTTTCATCATCATAAAGATACTCTCTTCCGTCACCCTCATTGGCCGTCACAAGATATGTTGTTCCCTCTACGCTATATGAAGCAATAGAATCTGGTTGATAAAGTCCGAAAAGTCCTGTGTAAGATTTCATCTTAATCTCACCCTCTTCTTCAATGTCGATTGTATTATTAGAATCAGCCTCCCAACTCTTTGCCCCATAGGACTTAACATATTCCAATGTGTTCGAAGTAAGGTCAACTTTTGCCATGGCATTGTTCTCTTGCAGTGTTACATACGCATAATTTCCACTTACTGTCACATACTCTGGTTCTAGATCTTTAGCTTGGTCACTGCTTGGTGTACTCCCGAGTCTTACCGCTGTTCCATCAGAAGCATCTGTTAAAGTTTCTCCTGCAAAACCTATATCGGTATAGGCACCATTAGCAACCGTAATCACCCCAATAGAACCGATTGGGTCAACTGTATACTCTCCATTGGGTTCACCTTCATTGGCTACAATGATTTTTGTACCATCTTCATTAAAGGTAACCATATCGGGTAGATATCCTGCCTCAATCGTTTGCTGATGTACACCATTTGTATCAAAAAGAACAATTGAACCTTTTAATTGCTTTTTGCCAACAATTTCATCTCCATTTTGAACGGCTACAGCCACTTTACCATTTGATACGGCAACTGAGTTCACCCCTGTCCCATAACTGCTTAAATCTATTTGGCTAACAAGTGTCGGGTTTGCAACATCTGCAATAGTGATAATATCAATTGTGTTCTCTTCACCATTGGTTGTAAACATTCTTTTTGAAACCGTATCATAGGTTACAATCTCGCTTCCGCCCTCAAGGTTTGTCTCGTATGCACCTACTTTGGTTAAGGCTTTATTATAACTTTTAATACAGTGATCTTCTGCCGGCAGTTTAGAAACCGCTTCACCATTTGCCTTTTTAGTTTCAACGTATCTTACAAAACTAAGTGCATAATCAAGATAAGTATCAACACCCTCACCTCTCTCTTCTTGTACAGTTGCGAATGTTGTATACCCATCACGTCCCGCTGCGATGTAATTGTTTGTCACAATCACATACATAGTAGCATCAGAAATCATTGACCATACACCCGTTGTTCTATCTTTAATTTCTAAATTAGTGATACGGTTATTTGCTGAAGCATTTGTATTCACATCATATTTTAAACCATACGCATACGGGAATGAACCGGTAGAACCGCCATTATCTAAGTAGTTTGTCAATGCATCTTCAAGAACTTGCTTAATTTCACTTCCAAGCATATCTATCTCATACAGGGTATTGGCAAATGGAAGCAATGTATAGGCGGTATCCATAGTAATATTACCCTCTTCAACAGCGATTCTTACACCCCCGGCATTTTGAATACATGCATCTGCACGATTAGAAAGATCATAGAAAGCTTTTGAAACAACAGGTGCAATATCTGATCCAAGTACCAATTCGCTTACACCATCTTTTTTATCACCGGGAATTCTGTTGTGACCTAAAAACTCCGAAGCTTCACCGATTACCGTAGCTTTTTGTTCATCAACTTGACTAGAGTAGGTTGCAAGTTTAGTTGCCGTTACACTATCTTCATTTACAATCTCTAAATTAGCATCCTTTGCAACTATTTCTTTAACGATAGCTTCCATCGTAGTATTAAGTTCAGCACCATCAACCGTAAAGTTATCACCCATTACAAGTGTCGGTTTTCCTTCACAACTTGTAACAATTCCCTCTTCATCAAAATTGACATCCAAATTACCTACCACATAATTATATTGCCATGCTTGAGCGATACATACCATGTTTCCATTTTTATCCGTGGTTTTTTCCGGGTAATTATTGGTTTCACTGTCAAACCCTACACTTGAAAAATCTCCCATTAAAGAGTGTGAATCTCCACCTATAATCACATCTACACCACTAAGTTGCAAAGCATACGCTTTGTCGTTATTGAGCCCGACATGAGTAAGTAATACAATTTTATTAATCCCCATTGATGTAAGTTCATCAATATATTTTTGTGCTGTATTCACTTCATCATAGAAAAGGATTTCATCACTCGGACTTGAGGAAACTTGCGTTTTTTGTGAAATATCAATCCCGATAATACCTACCTTTTCACCATAATAATCTTTAATAAGATATGGACTCCAAGCATCTTCAAGTACATTTCCCTCCGATGCGACAATGTTTGCTGCTAAAATATGAGAACTGTTAAGATTCAGTTTCGCTAAATATTGTGCTAAATGTGCATCACCGTCGTCAAACTCATGATTTCCTAAAGCCAAGGCATCCCAGTTAACCATATTGAACATGTCAGCATCCGCATCACCTTTAAAGAGTGAATAGTACAATGTTCCTTGGAAAGTATCGCCTGCATTCAATGTTAAAGTATTTGCTTTCTCATTTTGAAGTTGTTGAATTTTACTTACAACTCTTGGGTAACCTCCGATATCTACTTTAACTTTTTGACCTTCAAAATAGAGACTTTTATTTTCTGAGGCAATATGTGAATGTTGATCATTGACATGAATAATAGAAATATTCAATGGTTTAGGCTCTGTAGAAACCATAAAACAGATATTTTCTTCTGTCAAGATTTCATCTATATCTAAAACTGAGTTACCATTTATGTCTAAACCTGTACTTATATGCACTCCACCATAACTACAAATATTTTGATCTATAATATCTTCTGTCAAGATGACTGTATTGTAGCCATCGGTTCCGTCAGTTCCATTTGTTCCGTCAGTTCCATCGGTTCCAGGCTCTCCATTACACACATACTCTTGTTGTGTAACATTATCAACCTCACCATCAAGATTCGTATCAAAACCAATAATCAATTCTGCCCCACCATAGGGACATTGACTATCTCCGACTTCTAAAACTTTTTTATTTACAATAGTGGTAGCACGACTATCTGAAGAGTCTGAATCTTCGCATCCCGTCATTGAGAGTGTGATGAGTACCGAAGTGGCAACCAGAGAGAGTTTCCTTAAGTTCATTTTTACATCCTTTTAATAGTATAAAATAATGCAAAATATATAATGTTCTCATAACAATTCCATAACAATTTTATTACATATATGTAATAAAATTGTTATGGAATTGTTAAAATAGACAAAAAAAAGGTACCTACATCCTAAGATATAGGTACCTTCAAATAGTGCTTCATACTCTATTTATTTTAAATCATTAATCTCATAAATAACAGTTGAACCACTCACTTCATATGAAACAAGAAGTAAATTTTTTCCATTTGGAGAATCTATAGCCGGTATAAACTTCATACCCTCAGCAGAGATATCACCCTCAACGCCTGTTTTGTAGTAATCTACAAACTTCGCTTCTGCTGGCACTGTAATATCATACACCATAAGTGCATTTTGTCTTTCAAGTCCGATAAAGGCATATGTTTTACCCTCAATCGTACCAACGGTTAAAGCTTCTGGTTCTGCACCTTTGTTTCCACTTCTACCATCCATCTCACCCTCATCTTGGTTAAAGAGCTCTGGTTCAATCTCGGCTACTTTTTTACCAATCTCATCTCCACTATCAAAGACAATATCCCCATTGGCATCCCAGATAGAGAAACTTCTTGCTCCATAGGTATAGAGTTTTTCATACGCTCCATCATTATCCGTATCACCTAAATCAACCATCACTTTTAAGTCATCTTCATCTATGTACTCTGAGGCTATACTCTCATCCAAATCAAGTTTTTTAATTTTCTTCTCATCTACAAATGACTCTTGCTCATCACCATTTTCATCATCATAAAGATACTCTCTACCGTCACCTTCATTGGCTGTTACGAGGTAAGTTGCACCGTTAGAAGTGTATGAAGCGATTGAGTCTGGTTGATAAAGTCCAAAAAGTCCTGTGTAAGACTTCATCTTAATCTCACCCTCTTCTTCTATATCGATTGTGTTACCTGAACTCGCTTCCCAGCTTTTTGCTCCATAAGATTTTACATACTCTAAAGCGTTTGTAACCAAATTCACTTTTGCCATAGCGTTGTTCTCTTGCAGTGTTACATACGCATAATAACCACTCACTGCTACATACTCTGGCTCTAAATCTTTTGCCTGATTATTACTTGGTGTGCCCCCAAGTCTTACTGCTGTTCCGTCCATAGCATTTGTAAGCATTGCACCCTCAAAATTGATATCCGTATATGCACCGTTTGCAACCGTAATCACCCCAATAGAACCGATTGGGTCAACTGTATACTCTCCATTGGGTTCACCTTCATTGGCTACAATGATTTTTGTACCATCTTCATTAAAGGTAACCATATCGGGTAGATATCCTGCCTCAATCGTTTGCTGATGTACACCATTTGTATCAAAAAGAACAATTGAACCTTTTAATTGCTTTTTGCCAACAATTTCATCTCCATTTTGAACGGCTACAGCCACTTTACCATTTGATACGGCAACTGAGTTCACCCCTGTCCCATAACTGCTTAAATCTATTTGGCTAACAAGTGTCGGGTTTGTAACATCTGCAATATTGATAATATCAATTTTATTCTCTTCACCATTGGTTGTAAACATTCTTTTTGAAGCTGTATCATAGGTTACAATCTCGCTTCCGCCCTCAAGGTTTGTCTCGTAACTGCCTAGTTTTGCCAATGCAGGTATACCTACTTTGGGTGCACTTAAATCTACATTCGCCACATAAAGTCTGTTTCCATCTATGATAGTGTTTTCACTATCAAGATATTTTTGCTCTAAAACCCCACCACTTGCCCATGTGGCAAAATCATCATCATTTAAAATACCAAGCTTATCATTACCAAAGACAATAAGACCTTCCATTTTGTCATGCGGATATCCATTCTCTTGAATCATATCCACCACAAGTGTTTTTGCAACAGGGACAATTCCATTTTGAGAGAGTGTATCCCAGTTGCCAGCCTCTAAAACCATCTCTTCCAATGTCTTACCATCTAACGTCAAGCCAAGTGCATCATCTTGTAGCATACCATCAGGCGTGATGGCTTCAATATTTGTTCCTGTGCTTAAAGAGATTTTATAGACATGTTTTTGCCCATCTTCAGTGTCTTTAGCAAATGTACCGTCTCTCTCAATCACTAAAAAGCTGTCATTGCTTAGTGCAACGATTTCAGAATTTGAATTAGCCGCTTTCTCTTGCTTATAGAGATACTGTCCGATGGTTCCATCTTTAAGGTTGACTGTCACAATACGTGTAATATCTAAGGTTTTAACCGCTGAACTTGGGTTATATATTGTTGATTGCATGATCCCCACCAATGTTTTTTGATCCGGTGTAATCGTAAGCCCTTCCATACCACGGTTTGCTCTTCTGTTTGCAAATTCAGCGGGTAAAGTGTAACTATTTCTTGCATCATCTGCAAAAGCATTGATACGCCCTATCTCTTTACCCTCTGCATCAAAATGAACCATGTGAGGTCCATACTCATCACTCACCCAAAAGGTTCCATCTTCTAAAACAGCAAGACCTTCACTATCTAAACCAAAGTCATCCGTTTGAATATTACCTTCAGCATCGACAATAACATTTCCCTCTTTATCATAAGGTATTTCGCCCGTACCGCCAAGTTCTGCCGAGTTTGGTAAACCTGTGATATTTTTTCCATCTGTGTCTTTAAATAAAATTTCTGAAAGCTTTTTAACACTGCCATCTGTTTGAATTTCAAAGTGACCAATTCTCGGCGTATACTCAGGTGTAGGGAACATTTTACCTTTTCCCTCTGTTCCTGTAAAAGTAGCATTTGGTCCTCTATCGGTCAATGCATAAAATCTATTTGGATGTTTCGGGTCAGCTGCTGAAGCAGAGCCAAAACCACCATTACGAATCTCCATCATCTCACCTGGTTTCACACCATTCTCTATGGTATCGTCTAAGACGCTATACGAAAGTTTTAAACCTGTTGAGGGCACAGTTCCCACTGTATAGACATATGGTTCAGCGGGAGCACCTTGTTCTCCTGGAGCACCCTGCTCTCCTGGAATACCCTGATCACCCTGAGCCCCGGGAACACCTTGCGCACCTTGAACTCCTTGCTCTCCCGTATCACCATCTGAACAGCCTGCCATTGCCAATATTGCAACAGTACTTAAAGAGAGTAAGGCTACATTTACACTTGATTTTTTCATTTCATATCCTTTAAAATTCATAAATGAAACTATATAAGTCTTTGATAACAATTCAGTAACAGATACAATAATCCTAAAATATTTTACTTTGAAAAATGCTGATAATCTTTCACTCCACGCCAGTCACCACCCCACTTCCAACCATACTTTTTAAATATCTTCACTGCTTTGTCATGGTTTAACAGTAGTGCTTTATCGGCATACGTGCTATTTTGATGCACTCTTTTTCTATAGACTAACGACGCTTTATGAGAAATACGTCCGCTTCGTGCAATATAAGGGTTCTCTATAGGGTTTATATCTATCGCTTTGCCATACGAGTGCTTAGACCATTTTTCAGAGCCTGTGGCTTTTCGGCAGTTGAAAGCAGAAGTGTTATCTGCTTCTATAGAGTGCCAATCATTGCCCCGATACGCTGAAACCAGTTTCATTTTTCTTACAGGATACCCTGCATCGTATAATGCTTCAAAAATTTTTGTAACCTCATCCGAGACATCTTTATGCACAATCAATTCACCCATCACCTCTTGACCACTAAAATTGATGTGTCTCACCCGTAAATAACGTAGATTATTCAAGCCCACAGGGCACCCTTTTCTCCAAGAGTTTCCTTTCAGCATACGCTGTTTAACATCAGGAGTGATCCTTGACACACTTGACTCATATGTAGCTAAGAGGCTGATTGTTAGGAAGATTGGTATCATTATTATTTTTCTCATGAAACCATTATATCGTATTGGGCTATTTACCTTCCATTGGTGGTGGTGGCTTATAATCAATGTAAAAAGGAATACCTAATTATGGAACAATTCAAAACCTATGCCCTCATGACAGGACTTACCCTGCTGTTTATTTGGTTTGGCGGGATGATTGCAGGTCAAAGCGGCATGGTCATCGCTTTTCTAGCCGCGGCGGGGATGAACTTCTATGCCTACTACTACAGTGACACCCAAGTACTCAAACACTACCATGCTATACCCGTAGACCACAATTCTGCCACAGGCGTTTATGAGATTGTTGAGAGACTGACACACCGTGCCGGTCTGCCTATGCCTGCCATCTATATCATCCCCGAAGAGCAACCCAATGCATTTGCAACAGGACGCAACTATGAAAATGCCGCCGTTGCTGTGACCGAAGGATTGCTCAATCTAATGAGTGAAGAGGAGATAGAAGCCGTCATCGCCCATGAACTGAGTCATATCAAACATTATGATATGCTCATAGGCACCGTTACAGCGACCATTGCAGGTGCCATTGCGATGCTGGCTCAATTTGGTATGTTCTTTGGTGGTGGTCGAGATAGACCTAACATCCTTATAACCATTGCACTTATGATCATCATGCCACTGGCTGCAACCATCATACAAATGACAGTAAGCCGCAACCGTGAATTTATGGCTGATGAGGGTGCTGCACATATGACAGGTCACCCTGAATGGTTACAGAGTGCTTTGGGCAAATTAGACGCCTATGCTAGAGGGACGGTCATGCATGATGCAGACCCACAAACAGCCCATATGTTCATCATAAACCCTTTCACAGGAAAAGATATGTCACTTAAACAACTCTTTGCGACACATCCAAGTACAGAGCAGAGAATAGAGAGACTTGAAGCGTTGAAGTGATAGAATTATTGGTTATCTAAAACGACTAAAAACCTTTTTAAAATCCAAGCTCACTTTACACCCAGTCTCTTCAAAGGTGTAACTATCTTCTAAAAAGTCTCCTACTTTGTCATACATTGAATCTTTGAGTTGATAGATTTTGGCTCTTAAATCATCAGGATAGACTAAGATATAGTAGTTTACTTTCTCTTTTTCATAAATAGCAAACTTATGCACCTCATCACGTCTGGCTGTTGATTTAGAAATAATCTCTACGACAATCTCGGGTGCTTTTGTCAAATAGCGTTCATTGGTCTCACCACACGTCAATACAATATCAGGTTTTAGAGTCGTATAGTCATCTACTTTATAATCAATCTCTCCCAATACTTCACATTTTTGACAATTTTCTATTTCAGCTCTTAGATTATAAATAATCTCTGTTGCAATAGATTGATGTTTTTTCATTGGAGCAGGAGCCATAGCATAGGCTACACCATCTATCAACTCCCACTCTCCATCCCACTGCTTATAATCATCATAGGTATAATATTCAATATTTTGTACGAATGGTGGCATGACTTCCTCCTTCTATATTGAGTTGATTTATTATATCATTTTTAATCAGAATGCTCTTTTAAGTGCTTTATTTTTGTGGGGACATTATAGTGGTTATAGTGCACTAAAATGACACCCTATCTAAATTTTGCAAAAACAGCTTCAAAATCAATAGAGGCTGAGCATTCTAAATCGTTGAATTCATATGTCTCTAAAGAGAAGTCACCCTGCTTAATGTATTCATTGCCTTGAAGTTTATAGATTTTGGCTTTTAAGTCGTTTGGATAGACCAAAACGTAGTAGGGAACGCGTTCATCTTTATAAATTTCAAATTTAAATTTTTCATCTCTTTTGGCTGTTGATTTACTGATAATTTCTACAACAATGAGTGGAGACTTTGTAATATAAGAGAGATGGGTTTCATTACAAATCAGTGCAACATCGGGCTTAAGCACAGTAATTTCATCTATTTTCCAATCTTGTTCAACGACAATGAGACAGTTTTTGCACTTTCTGACCGATGAGACCAATTCAAACGTTATTTCTCCTGCAATGGCTTGCTGAGAAATCATAGGAGAAGGTGCCATAGCATAAGCAATACCCTCTATTAATTCCCAATCTCCTTTCCATGCTTTATAATCATCATAGGTATAATACTCTATGACTTGAGCTAGCCGTGGCATATCTTCTCCTTTTTGGTATTACTTGTCGTCTTTAATTATAGCAGATAATGGGTAAATCATATTCTATGTTAAAAACACCCACTCCAAAGACTCAAAGCCCCAAAAGAGTATAATTTAACTTTCTAAAATCCTTTAAAAAGAGTCTATGATCATGTCCCCTTTTGCGATACAAATTACCAACGGATGTCTGGTTTCTGACATTGAAGAAGAAGACCAAAACAGTTTTCAAGCTCTCCAACAACTCGGAGCAGTTGAAGAGATAGATGGTTTATGGAGACTGGGGTCACTTTACCGAGCGGGTCGTATCTATATTGGAAACGATGGGAAGGGATATGTTGAGGCAGAGTTTAAAGAGCAAAAAGACCTCCTTATAGAACCCGATTACCTTTGGGGTGCCAAACATGGTGATGTGGTTGTAGCCAAGCGTATCATAGCCAGACGCGGTCGTGCCAGTGGTATTGTCAAGCTTGTCATCACCAAAGCACACCTCTTTACCATTGCCTATACACATAGAGATGAGTCCAATAACTTTCTTATACTCAATATTCGTACGGGAGAGCCTACTCATGCAGTCATGGAGGGGATGGATATTAAGGCATTCACACTTGGAACGGTGCTTAAAATTGATATTGATACCGACCATGTGATAGAGGTGATGGGTACGCTTGATGACCCGAAAGTAGATGAAAAAATCTCCCTTGCGCTGTATGAACGTGAGGATGCATTTCCTCAAGACTGTGTTACAGATGCGTTGGCGATTGAGTCTGAGGTAACAAAAGAAGAGCATCCCGACCGGGTAGATCTTACGCATCTTGATTTTTGTACCATTGACCCCGTCACTGCAAAAGATTTTGATGATGCCATCTATTTTGATTTGGAAACCTATACGCTCTTTGTCGCCATAGCCGATGTAAGCCACTATGTACCCTATTTTACACCTATAGATAAAGAGGCAAAAAAAAGAGGTTTTACCACCTATTTGCCTCATAAGTCTTTTCCTATGCTCCCGCGGGAACTGAGTGAAAATATCTGTTCTCTTAAACCCAAAGTAGATAGACTTGCTTTTGTGGCTAAAATCATACTGGACAAAACAACTCTCAAACCACGCAAAGAAGAGTTTTTTGAAGCAATTATTCATTCAAAACACCGTTTTAACTATGAAACAATAGATGAAATTCTAAAAAACCCTGTTGAAGGATTGACAGGTACAGTAGCAAACATCTTAAAATGGTTACTCCCTTTACAGAAAATTACCGTTCAACTGCACAATGCACGACTCAAGCAGGGCTTTGACTTTAGAAGTGAAGAGGTGAAACTCACTATTGATGCCAAACATCTTCTCATCACTACGCAAATTGAGACAGGTACCCCCTCACACTCTCTCATAGAAGAGTGTATGTTACTTGCCAACCAAGCTGCTGCAAAACGCTTTACGGGAGAGGGTGATGGTATTTTCAGAATACACGAACCCCCTCAACTCTCACGTACGGAAGCCCTTTTGGCTGAACTTGCAACCATTGGACTCTATGTCGAAGAGTATGAAGATTCCCCCTCTCTCATCCGTGCCATCCAAAAAGAGGCAGAAAAAATGAATCTGGCTTCTGAGGTAGATGCAATGGTCATTAAATCCTTACGCAGGGCTTCGTACGCCCCGACCAATGTAGGGCACTTTGGACTTGGTTTTTCTCACTATAGCCATTTTACCTCTCCCATTAGAAGATATGCAGACCTTATCTTACATCGTCTCATCAAAACACAATTGAATGAAGATGAGAAAGAAGCCTCATACCTCTTACGTAACATTGAGCCTTTGTGTGCACGTGTCTCAGAACTGGAGCGTGAAGCAACAAAAGCAGAATGGGATTTTAGAGACCGGAAATTTTCCAGATGGGCAGCCCAACATATTGGAGGAGAGTTTGAAGCAGAAGTTATTGAAGCGGGAGAAGCTGCCAAAGCAATACTTTTAGGAGAAATCAAAGGGGTGAGTGTAAATCTCAGAGGTGACAACATTATGCTTTTTGACAAAATAAAAGTTAAAATTACAGAAGTAAATATACCTCAGGCTATCATCATGGTAGAACTTGTGGAAAAACTAAATACAGAAGCAATGGAACTTGTCTAATGTATCAAAAAGAGTTTGACCAACGCCTCAAAAAAGCCTTTCCAAAAGCTGTACTCCTCTACGGTGAAAATGAGTATCTTGTCGATTTTTATATTGATACTTACATTAAAAAGACGGATGCAAAAGAGAGTATGCTCACGCTCTATTATGATGATTGGAACTTTGAAGAGGCCAAAAATTTCCTCTCTCAAACTTCTCTTTTTGGAGGCACCAATCTTTTAGTGGTAAAACATGAGAAGAAAATAGCTAAAAAAGAACTCGACATGCTTGTTGCACTTGCCAATAAAAATGCAGATAATTATTTTATTTACGCGTACCATGGTGCCCCCAAAGATGCCAAAAGTATGCAATCAGCCTTTACAGACAAAAAAGGTGCTCTTTGGGTACGATTTTTTGAACCTAATATTCGTGATGGTATTACTCTACTGCAACAAAAAGCACAACATATCCAACTGGATATTGATCACTATGCCCTACAACATTTAATGCTCATCCTTAACAATAATTTGGCACTTTGCGCCAATGAACTAGATAAACTTGCCATACTGGATATCAAAGTCACCTCTAAAGATATTGACAAACTTGTTTACTCTACCGCACCACTGGCTACAGAACAACTTCTCATAGATCTTTTTAACAAAAAGCCTATCACTGATACGATTACAAAATTACTTGATTTAGGAGAAGATGAAGCATCACTTTTACGTTCTACCCAATATTTTGTCAATCAGATTTTCCTCTTTCATGCCTATATTAAACTCAATGGGCACATAGACTCTGTAGCCATACTCGGATATAAACTTCCAAAACAGATTGAAGAGCAGAAAGCACAATTGGCATTGCG
Source organism: Campylobacterota bacterium (assembly GCA_034660455.1). Taxonomy (GTDB): domain Bacteria; phylum Campylobacterota; class Campylobacteria; order Campylobacterales; family Sulfurovaceae; genus Sulfurovum. Next base: position 13,359 of record JAYEJF010000034.1, read on the forward strand.
TGTCAAGTCATCGGCATTACTAAAAATATTTGAACATTTATTGGAGAGTGAATTACTTATCAAAAAAGCACCAGCAACACAAAAAGAGGTGTTGCTTTACAGCATGCTTATTAAGTTGCAGGGGTACCTATAAACATTAAAGACTTATTTAGCAAGCCGGCTCATTCCCGGAACCTTTTCCGTACTCATAGACAAATGAGTAAAGGTGATCTACCCACGCCGGTTTTATTTCAGTCACCTTTGGACATATTCTTTTAATCTCATCTACCAACTTACCCTCATCATAAAACTTTTTCCATTCAGCAGGTGTATGCGTCGCTGTAAATTTTACACCAGAAAAACCACAGTCATCTTTAAGTTTTTTCCCATATACCTTCATTCCCATATCAACATTTCCTGCTACAGCAGACGTTGAAAGTAAAATAGCACCCAATAGTGCACTTGCTAATAATTTTTTCATTTTATTTCCTTTTTTTAAGTAATATATACAACATACATAACTAAGTATATCAATAGTTGTACTTAGGTTTATATATTTCAATAGAAGTTAATTCCATAGATAACTGCATCCACCACTGAAGGATGGATGCAAAGTATTAACCCGTTTCTCTACTAAGAGAACATCTCTCTCATAACACCACCAAACCACTCTCTTGTAGCTTTTGCTGTACCTTTAGATCTAAATTTACCATTTCCATCTTTAGGCTTAGGCACATTTCCCTTACCTTTAAGAACACCTGACTTATCCGCCGAGAATGTATGTGTAACCATAATTGCTTCTTCAGGTTTACCGCCAACCATTGAGAAACATACGTTTGCTGCTTTAGCCGGAAGACCTGCTTTAGGATCATTCACTTTACCGTTAAGTTGGTCAAGAATCTGTCCTGCTGCTCTATGTGAACCCCAGATAGCAGTTTGTCCACTTGGCGGAATACCGTGAGATACGGCATCACCAATAACATAAATGCTTGAATCTGTTTTAGATTTAAAGCTATATCCATCCATAAGTGCATACCCTGAACCGTTTGTTTCAAGTCCAGCCATTTTAATAACAGGTGAACATTGGTTGTTAGGAATAAGGTTACATACTTCATACTTAACTGTTTTTTCTGCACCCTCTAAATCATCAGCATTTTTATACTCTTTATATGTAACTGTTTTACCTGCAGTATCAATATCAATAATCTCTGTCAGACCTTTATACTCAATGATATCCGGGAATAGATCTTTCCAAGACTCTTTAAATGCTTTACCTTTAGCAAATTTACCGTTTCTTGTATCTAGAACGATAACTTTCCCTTGAATTCCTTCATTTTTAATGTAGTTAGCTACCATTGAAGTTCTCTCATATGGCGCTGGAGGACATCTGTATTTACCTTTTGCAGGTGGAATAATAATCACGTTACCATCATCCATATTGTCAAGTTGTCTTTTAAGTGCAACGTGCTCATTTCCTGGGATTAATCCACCTGGACAAGCATGTTCAACTTCTCTTACTTTATCTGCAGACCATTTTGGAAATTGTTTTGCAGTATCATAAGCGATTCCCGGAGAAAGCACAAGGATATCATATGCAAAGTCACCGTTAGTAGTTGTCACAGTTTTCGCTTTTCTGTCAATCGCTGTTACTGTACCATGTACAAACGCATAACCATATTTAGCTGACGGCTGATAGTAATCCCCTACAAATGTATCAAGTGTCACATTATCAAGACCACCTAAAAGTGAATTTGAGAATGGACAAGCCATATACATATTATTTCTCTCAATGACTGTTACATCCAGTGATTTATCTTTCTTTTTAAGTGCTTTGGCCATAGTTAAACCACCAAAACCTCCACCGACGATTACCACTGATTTACCGCTAGCCTTTTTAGCTGCTTTTGCGCCACTCGCTACTGCCATAGACGGTAGTGCTGCTGCCGCTGCTGCCACACCTGCTAATTTAAATGTATCTCTTCTATTCATTGCCATACTGTCTCCTATTTAGTATTATTTTAATCGCTTCATATAATATAAAGTAATTCTAGTATGACAGAATTTTTTGATAATTACAATTTTACTGTTATTATTAATGAATATTTTTCAAGGTGTAACTAAAAGCTACAGGTAAGGTTTAAAGGGGATAACCATAAGATATGATGTAATTTATCGTACCTTATAGTAATGATTTTATGCCTGAATTAATTCGGCAGAAAAGTTTGTAAGCGGCTGTACTTTTACTTCATCTTTTACAAGTTTTTTAGCGCCTCTTCTTCCATACTCAGCTTTTAAATCCTGTTTAAATGCATCAAAGAATTCTTGAAATTTATTTGGTCCCAACACTGCAACAGCCCAAATAGTATCATCTGCATCTATTTCTAAAACGATTGAAGCCAATCCTTGCGTTGCAGGGCCGCCTACAACTTTTCCACCCTGTTTAGGATCATAAGCAGCAAGATGTGAAGAACAGACAAACACACCAGGTTTTTCATAGGCTAATGTTTTCCCTGTAGTGGGTACATACTGAAACATACTCATTGCTTTTTGCGGGTGCGTTAATTGATGTGCACAAATCGCTGAATAGGCTACAATTGTGCCTTTTGCCCCAGCACCACCCTTATAGACATATTCAGTACCATCTTCTGCTTTCAACTTGATCTCTTTACCTGTCGGTTCGGGTAAATCAACCATGATTGCGGGAGTTGCTGCATGTGGATACATAAAGACATAATTCTCTTCTTTTACCAATTTAGTTGATTTTAGTGCATTACCCTCAGCATCTTTAAGTTGTACCTTTTCAAATGTTTGAAACAGGCTCCCATCCTCTGCATAAAGCTTTTGTGTAATAAGTGATGGTGCAACGGCAATAGCCATTGCCGATGTTGCTGATAATTGTAAAAAATTCCTTCTTTCCATAATATTGTCTCCTTTAAGTTGTAATAAAATAAATTAATATAAATTAATATAGTCTTATAGTACAAAAATATTGATAAATGTCAAGAACTCTTTTAACATTAATTCAATATAGATTTGTAATGTGCGATTAAGCGGTATTATTGTAACATACACGTTCCAAAATTCTTGCTCATTTTTGGACGTACATTAATGTTTGTACGTATTTATGTGGGCTATTAAACCAAAGGAAACAATATGACTTGTTATGAAACACTGTTTGTAGTAAAACCTACATTGACAGAGGAAGAGACTGCAACACAAATTGCAAAAATAAAAGAGGTACTTGCCAAAGAGGGTGCCCAGCTGCTCGCAGCAAATGATATGGGTATGAGAAAACTAGCCTATGCCGTTGAAAAACACAATAGAGGGTACTACACCGTTCTTTTCTATAAAGGTGAAGGTACTGTCATCCAAGAGCTTGAGAGAAATCTTAAGATTAACGAAGATGTCATAAAATTTTTGACTGTTAAATATACCAAAAATAAAGAGATTGCACAGTTTGACAAACTTGTAATGCAAGCAACGAAAACATCTACTCCAGTAGAAGAAGCGCCAGCAGAAGTACAGTCAGCAGAATCAGAATCAACAGAAGCATAAACCACCCAAATTTAGGAGCACCTTTATGTATAATAAGATTATTTTAGCAGGAAACCTCACCAGAGATATAGAGATTAGATATACACAATCAGGAAGTGCCATTGGTAATACAGGCATCGCAACTTCACGTAAATTCAAATCTGCTACCGGTGAGCAAAAAGAAGAAGTGCTTTTTGTAGACCTTACTTTTTTTGGAAGAACTGCTGAAATTGCAAATCAATATTTACGTAAAGGCAGCAAAGTTTTAGTAGATGGAAGATTAAAATTAGATCAGTGGACAGCACAAGACGGAAGTAAACGAAGTAAACACTCTATCACTGTAGAGAATCTTCAAATGCTAGGCAGTAAAGATGAAGCAGCCCCAATGGGCGGTAATGGATATAGTCAACAAGGTGGCTCTGAATATACAGCACCACCACAAAACAGCTATAACCAACCTGCACCTTCTGCACCTCAGTCTGCACCACAACCTACGTCCAATATTCCAGAAATTGACATCAATGAAGATGAAATACCGTTTTAGGAGAACACCATGGCAGAAAGAAGAAAATTTAAAAAAAGATTTTGTAAGTATTGTGAATCAAAAGTAGACTTTATAGATTACAAAGATTTGGCACAGCTTAAATTTTCACTCAGTGAAAGATTTAAAATTATGCCAAGACGTCTTACGGGTAACTGTAAACGCCACCAAGAGCTTGTAACCATAGCTATTAAAAGAGCAAGACAAACAGCACTTATTCCATATATTGTAGATAGAAAAAATGTTGTTGAAAACCCGTTTGAGAATGTAAGATAACATTCCCTCTTCCGGTATGTCCATTAATTTTTTATGGACGTACCTTTCCAGCCTACACTCTCAAGATTCCAGCAATTCTAACTCACCCTCTTTCCAAAATAAAAAATCAACGCCAAACCCTCCCAAAAGAGCAATTTATGCTAAGATATAAAGAAAAGGGAGGAGAGAAAAATGTCTATCTTGAAAAGTATACT
>JAYEJF010000035.1:0-91535 GCA_034660455.1 Campylobacterota bacterium
TGGGAATACCATATGGTATAACAGCAATGTTTTATTATGACTTTTGAATATATGCTTCCCCATAACCTCATTATATCATAAGGTTACGACCCAAGGGTCGGGGAATTATTCCCGAGAGGATTAAAAAGGACTAAATGATGAAAAAATTACTACTCTCAACACTACTTCTCACGATTAGTGCCATGTCTCAAACTTTCAATGTCTCTAATACGCCTGAGCTTAGAACTGCACTCAACGATGCAGCAGCCAATGGTCAGGATGATACCATTATTCTGGCTGATGGTACCTACAAAACCACAGATGATGGAGGTGGGACATTTATTTTTTTGGATAATGAGGATCACAATCTAACATTAAAAGGCTCAAACCCCCAAAATGTCATACTCAGTGGAGACAACCAAGATAGGATATTTTTTTATAAAAATACACAATATACTGAAGTACCACTAAAGTTAGAAAAATTAAGTTTTGTCGACGGTGTAGCACCTGAAACTCTTGGTGGTTGGGGTGGAGGTGGCGTTTTGGCCCACCATCACCCTATAGAAGTTGTAGAGTGTAATTTTACAAATAACAGTGTTCTTGGAATTACAGCAAGAGGTGGTGGTTTTAATACTGGAGGTGATGTAATAGTAAAAGACTCATCATTTATTAACAATAGTGCAATTTCTTCAGGTGGTGGTTTTAGCGGACGTGATTTAACAGTTATAAATTCTACTTTCAATGGAAACACTGCAAACGTTGGTGGTGGATTTTACACATATTATGATGCTACGGTATCAGGCTCATTGTTTATCAATAATAGTAGTACTCAAACTTATAGTGATGTTGGTGGTGGTGGATTCTCAGCATACCGCAACTTCACAGTAGCAGATTCATCATTTATCGGAAATACTTCATCTAGAGATGGCGGTGGATTTTATGGAACACATGGTACTGTGACAGACTCATATTTTGAAAACAATACTGCTGCAGAAGATGGGGGAGGATTTAATGTTTACGGCGTAACATTAACAAATTCTGTATTCATTAGTAACAGTGCTCTCCAAGGAAATGGGGGTGCATTTGAAGGTGGATCAAGTGGAAATGCAATCGTACAAAATTCAATCTTTACAGATAATACCTCTTACAACAATGGAGGTGCTATTTATATGATAAATAATACACTTTTCCTAATGAATTCATTATTTGCGAATAACAGTAATGGTATTTATTTGGATGGCAGTATGGATAGTCATATTATTGTAAATAATATATTTATCGATAATAATAACTCTGATATAGATGGAAATGAAAACGTTATTATCTCATACCTATACAATAATTATATTAATACTTCAAATGTAAGTGTCTTGAATACTAAGTTAAATAACATTTTTGATGACGTAAATCTTGGTTTTCTCAATGAATCCAATGGTGAGTATAATCTCACCGCATCTTCTGACCTGATTGATGCGGGAGCTATATTGGATATATCATATCCTACGTATCCAGCATCAGATATCGTGGGTAATGTAAGAGTTTCAGGACAAACAATCGATATAGGACCATACGAATACCCTTCTGCAAAACCGACTATTACTGCCTTTACCTTTAGCGGTACATCCCAAGAGTATAGTGAACTTACTTTTAGTGTTGAGTATAACCTTTCGGATACCAGAACGGTTAACACTATAGAGTATGACTATACCAATGATGGCAGTTGGACATCATCAGATACATATATGTTTACAACAGCAGGTACATACGTCGTGAATGTAAAAGTAACAGATGATGGTGGAGATTACTCTACAGCAACAATGAGTATCACTATAACAGAATTACCATTTAATCAGATGATGGATGAACAAAAACTCATCAAGGCGATAGACCCAACATATTATGATGACATCATGACAATCATAAATACTGAGATAGACAGTGCTAGAAACTCTGGAGTTGATGAAGGCAAACAATATGTACTAGACAATCTAACTGAATTTAATCTGGTCACCCAAGCTGAACTTGATGCCGCTTTAGCAGATAAGAAAGTGGTAGTGATACCTATGTTTTAGCGTGATTGTTACATCTAATTAAGGTGTAACAATCACATATTTCCTACTATAACGCTATAAGGTTTTGAATTTCAGCCAAATGAATGATATTATGTAGCAAACGCACAAAAATGACTTTTTGAAAAATCTCTACCTTTTCAACTCAATTGATGGAAGCGCTTGTTTTATCTCTAATAGTTGGGGATTCACATGAGATACACATTCTTGAATTGCATCATTTGATATACCGATATCTTTTGCTTTCTGTTCTAATTCTTCAAGAACTGAAACAATCTGTTCTATTAACTTTATGGCTTCATTTTTTTTGTTTATTACATATTATATTGGTAAGCGTAAAAAGTTCCTCATAAGAGACTGCAAGCGGTATGCTTATATCTTTATGTAGCAATGCTGATGCTGATGCAATATGTTTTTTATGATCATACTTATTTCTGTCAAATCTCTCTATGATTAAGTGATGTAATCCTGCATCTGCATACAGGACTATCTTTGGAATATTTATGCTACACTCTTTAGCCATCTCCATATACAGATATTCAAATTTGGTAAGTTCTATACTCTCGTTCTCATAATAAACTTCATCAAATTTGATAATATGCCTTGTAAACCCAGAATGCAATATTTTACTGTTAGCCATTACCTCTCTTGTCTCTTTGTTGTATGTTATCAGAAGTTTTGGTCTAGCACCCCCAAGAGGAGAGGCTTGTGGGATAATATCCATAAGTGCTTCAATCGAATATGCTTCTGTTTTATTCATAAGAATATTTTTTACATTCTCATACATCTCCTTTACGACCATTGTATTGCCTAAGCCGTCAATAGATATCTCCTCCTCTTTGGGTCTGTACTCTATAGCACCCATACCTCTATCACCAATAAAAGAGAGTCGGTGAAGTAGCGTAATTTCATGAGTCTTGAAGCCTTGAGACTCAAAATGTCTATCAATAAATCCCATTCCGTATTTATCTGGTAAAGAGTCGAAAAATATAGCTGGCATTCCTTCGTAAATTTTATCATCAACATTTGTATAGAGATGATCTATTTTATTAGTATCGAGTTTTATTGGAGATATTTGGATACCTTTGTCCTTAAAATCAGGAGAGTAAAAAAAATATATTCTGCCATTACTATCTAATAATAATGTTCCTACTTTATTCTCATAAAGATAGACTTCAAGTTCTATGATCTTGCTATGATTCATTTTTTACCCGTATTCTTTTGGGAAGTTTTTTATTATTCTGCCTGTCTCGAATGTCGTCTATTGTTGCCATCTCTTCATAGTGAATAAGACCTTCTAAATTTTTCATCATATTCAAGGCATACATAATCTTTATTAGGCTTGTAATATTTATTCTCTTTTCATAAATAAATTTTTGGTAGGAGGAAAGAGAAACGTCACTGTTTTTGCATAGGTCTTTTTGCCTTAGTTTCTTTTTTTTTCTTGTGCTTTCTACGGTTTCCGCTAGTGCTTCTATAATTTCAAACGGTGTTTTCATCTCAATACTCAAATCTACTCCTTAAACATACTATAGTAAGTTTAATATATCTAAATATAGATTAAAGGGTTCAATAGTATGTTTAAATAAAAGGATATAATCTATATAGATAAAAAACAAATTCAATCACTATGCACACTATTTTGAGATAGTGTAACCAATAATAGAGGAGAAAAATATGTCCCTAGAACCATTAGAAATGATGTTAATACTTTCGGCTTTGCTTGAGTTCAACCCGATTTTTCAGACAATTAAGATCATCAAAAACAAAGAAGCCAAAGATGTTTCATTATGGACTTATGTAATGATACTCTCTATTGGTACAATGTGGCTTCTCTACGGTATCCAAATTGATAGTTTACCGCTTATTATAGGAAATGCAGTCAAACTCTTTGCAAGTTTAACGGTCATTATTGCGTATCTCAGGTATCGAAAAACCGATATAAATCATCTGGAGAATATATCGTAGAATCCTACAGATCTATGGCATAAGACTTCAGTGTCTCAAGGTCTATAAGTTCAAGCATTTTCTTATGTGTAGCGTGAATAAAGATTTTCGGTGCCATGCCGTCACGATGTGCTTTCACAAAAGAGTGACCGCCCAAACACCAACTCTGTCCAGGTTGCACTCCTGCAAAATTGTACTGTGGCATAGGTGTTGAAAGATCATTACCCACTTTTTTAGAATACTCCAAAAACTCTTTTGTCGCGTAGATACATACTGCATGTACTGCAGGATTATGGCTGCCGGTGTTACATGCACCATCTCTGTGAAAACCGGTTAAAGGTTTCAAAGAACAGGGTTCAAGTGGCTCGCCAAAAACATTTAATGATTCATCCATTGTAGATCCTTAGTGATTTTTGAAAAGTATATCTAAAATGCTCAGTCAGGAGGTAAAGGTTTTTCTCTTTCCAAGGCTTTTGGAAAAATAGGCACATTTTTTGCTTTTTTGAAACCCTTTTGAACACTTCGCACAAAAACATCACCGACATATTGTGAAGTCTATTCATAGGTGCATGGACAAAAAGCTTTATCATTTACTCATTTGCATAATATGTGTCTCTACACCATTGAGGGTCTTTACATTGTTTTCCGACCAGTAGAGCCTAATCCCCTCACGCCCTTTTTTCTCTGCCCATTTTTTGAGTGTATTACGCTCCCCTTTAAACGCATACAGCGGTACACCATATCCACATGAAGTCAGTACAAGCTCTACTTTCATCTCAAAAAACTGTCTGCTACCGACATGGGTCTCAAAATGTGCCACCATCTCATCCCACCTTTTATCTGTTTCATGTATGACGCTTGCATCACCATAAAGTTTGAGTATCAGCGGTGCTTTGTCATACGAGTTGAACATGATGGTCATACGCCCGTTCTCCTGCACATGTGCAGAAGTTTCATTGCCTGACCCCGTGTAATTTAGCCAAACTACCGTGTTTTCATCTATGATCTTCAAACTATCCATTCCTTTAGGAGAAACATTGATGAAACCATCCGCACCTGCACTTCCTATAACAAACATTTTCTGATTCAATATAAACGCTTTATGTTCTTCATTGATTTTATCAAACTTTACTGCCATGCCAACTCCTTATTCTGCTATCAAATCAAGTGTATCAAAAAACTCTTCAGGCTCCTGATACCCATAGAACATATCATCTTTATTCTCTTTTCCGTCAGGTCCTATAAAGACAAATCCCGGAGGTCCGAAAATATTAAACATCTTTTTTAACTCTACAATTTTCTTATCGGATGTGTTAGAGATATTTACGGCAACTGCAATATACTTTTCTTTTAATATCTGTTGAACACGCGCATCTTTAAAGGTCGTGTCTCTTAAATGCTTACAGACAGGACAGGTATCTGTATGAAAGAAAATGACCATCGTTTTCTCCTCATCCATAGCATGACGTCTTTTGATATCATACGCTGTAATATTGGCTATCTCCTCAAAAGGTAATTCTCCTGAGAGTGCTGTTTTGTTTGTTGCGACGGTTATATCTGTTTTAGGGAGCGGATGATAAAGGTTTGTCTGACCGTATCCTGCACCGACAAGCAATATTGTACCCCATATCAGCAACACTGTAGCAAATGCCTTTTGCAATTTTTCCCAGCCCCTACTCTCTGCATTCAGTTGCTGCGTAGCCCCCAGATATATACTGATACCTACAGCATACACACCCCAAAGGAACAGTACATTTACCACCTCTAAGGTCGAGAAGATCATAATGGCCACAGCAAGGAGCAACACACCAAAAAAGTACTTTACCTTGTCCATCCACTCACCTGCTTTAGGGACTAAGTACCCTGCCCCAAAGCCAAGCAGCACAAGAGGAACACCCATACCAAGTGCAAGAGCAAACATCGTAAGGGCACCTAAAGTCGCGTCAGAGGTTGCTATTGCTACTGATAAAAATGAGATCAGCACTGGAGAGACACAGGCACCGAGTATCAGTGCAGAGACCATCCCCAGTACAAACACCATCCCCATCTTGCCACCTTTTATATTTTGTGACTCTGCATTGAGTCTGGACTGTATGAATGAGGGGAGCTGAATGGTAAAAAGACCAAACATGGAGAGTGCCATGAAGACAAACACCAGTGTCATTGCACCAATAGCCCAGATATTTTGAAAGTAAGATTGTAACTGTTCACCTGTTGCACCCGCCAATGCCCCCATGATGGCGTACGTGACTGCCGTACCCAGTACATATGCGACAGAGAGCATGACCCCTTTTGTTTTTGTCAACGTTTTACCTTGCCCTGCAATGATACTGGAGACGATAGGCACCATGGGCAAAACACAAGGGGTAAATGTAAGAAGAATACCCGATACAAAGGCACCCAAAACGATGCCGAGTGTACTTTGCCCTGTACCCTCTCCAGCAAATAGAAAAGCAGTAGTGAACAGAAGTAAAAAAAGTAAAACGATAGGTTTTAAATGTTGTTTTGACATAATTTTCCTTATGAATAGTGTAGCACATATTCTACACTATTCATTCTGCACTTTATGTGTACTACACAGATAAATGATACAATAGCGCCAAAATTAAAAAAGGCCATCCAATGAGAAGAGAACGTGAAGGTGAAGTGCTTATGCTAGGCCTTAGCATTCTGGAGGCTTGGTTTCCCATCCTCTCCATAGTTGCTATCTCTTATGTAGGGGCTTTGCATACCTATATGTACTCTCTTGTGATTGCTTTCTTTTTTTACATCATTCTTATGTACAGGCGTAAACGTTTTGCAGAACTTAAAAACAGAGCAGCCTACAAAGATCTGCTGCTTACCACCTTTTGGATTACCTTTATTTTTACCCTCATCTTCATAGGTATGCGTTACACCACTGCGGGGAACATGGCAGTCATCATCTTTTTACAAGTCCTCTTCTCTTACCTTTACTTCAATGTGTTTGGTACAGAGAAGATGGAAAGCATTCACCTACTTGGTGCACTTATCATGACCGTGGGTGCCTTGATTATTTTAATTCCTGCAGATTTTGCATTTAACAAAGGGGACTGGCTCATTCTCATCTCAGCCGCCGCCGCTCCCATTGTCAATCTCTACCAAAAACGTGCACGGGAATACTGCTCATCTGAGACCATACTGGGATTTAGAACCGTCGTAGGTTTCCCTGTTGTAGCCCTTCTTGCCTATATCTTGGAACCAGCAGTCAGTTATGAGAACTTCCTCTTGGCCTTGCCTTATATTTTTCTCATTGCAACAGGTGTTTATGTAGGTGCAAAACTCATGTGGATAGAGGCCCTCAACCGTCTTTCCATTACGAAGTTGTCTGCCATGCTGGCACTACTCCCTCTTTTTACACTTGTTTTTGCCTATTTTTACCTAGATGAAGTACCCCAACTTCACCAAATGATGGGCATCATTCCTGTGCTGATAGGTGGGTATTTGATTACCAAGCCTTTGACATACTCCCCATAGCTCATGAATAACCTTTAATTTTTCAACTTTCTTCCTCACAATACACCAACTCCCATCCCTTAAACACCAATACTACTTTAAGATATCTCTTACCCAAATCATATTGATTGAGCTGATTTTTCGCTTCTGCTATTCTTGATTTTAGCGTTGCCTCATAATTCGTCTCTGACCGTTTAATATACTTCAGCTCTATTATCACACCAAAAGGTACTTCCTCTTTTATGGGGTCTAAGAGTATATCAATATAGCCTTTATTTGATTCTACTTCGCTTTTAAGTTCATAAAAAGTATTTAAATTTAGGTAGGCTAATAGATAAGCTTTTACAAAGTTTTCACCGTCGATATAGTCTCTAATGGAAGTACTGTTTTTTATCATGTCACCCATATAATGAAATACGCTCAAATCTTTATTGATGGCTAAATCTGATAGATAAACATTTAATCTCTCGACCTTCATGTTGTAATCTTTAAAATCTTTATAAGCATAATGTATAAACTCTGCTAAAAGTTTTTTAAGTGTTTGATTAGGGATTTTTAGATTTAATCGAAACAGATCTCTTTCAATGGTTACAAACCCTAACGAATAGATAAACGATTTAAAGTTATCTTCATTAGCCAGTTCAAAGGCACTAAAGTTGTCTTTGATTTTAGTTGTGGTGACTTTGTTACCTAAAATAAAATTGTTAAGCATCTCAAAGTTACCATTGAGTTTTTGATTGCTATAGACTAAGAACTTCAATTTACTATAATCCGTTCGTACATTGACATCTATGAGGTCTCTTGGCTCTTCATCATCTCGAATGAGTGAATCAAAGTAGTAGAGTATCATATCACTGTTATAGATTGTATGTTCTATATCTTGATGAAATCTATAGCTATTATACCACTCATCACACCTAGCTATAATATGCTCTTTTTTATCTTCTAAACCATAAAAGTGTATCATATCCACTAACTCATCTTTAGTTACACCCACCATATCATTAAAATCTTTTGATAATGATATATTTTTGCTTATATTATTGCCACTTGTGACATCGTATAGTGCCAATGGTGATACACCAGTCATAAACATCTTTTTGACTGCTCCACTTGTACCTACTTTGAGCATTGTAAAAAACTCTTTGTAGATGGCATTTTTGCTTGTTACTAACTCTTTATAGATGTTCATATCATTTATGAGGAGTTTGGTTACGAAGTTATCGTACTCGTCTATGAGGATATATATGGGTAAGTTTTTTTTCTTACATAAAATAAAAACTTTTCTTAGGTTATCTATAGGATTGCTATCAAAATCAATCTTCAAATCAAGGGCGTACTTACTAACAAAGTATTCTAAAGTAATATTGATATTGGCTCTAAAACTACTCTCATAATCAGTAGTATCCACAGCCGAAAAATCAAACCGAAGGATATAAAAGTTATTCTTCAAGGGTGTTGGATTCTTTAAAATATAAGTATCGTTAAATATTGCTTCAAACTCTTCTTTATAGTAAACATCAAAATAGTACTCTAGCATTGAGATGGTTAAGGACTTGCCAAACCGTCTAGGTCTTAGAAAAAATAGAAAATCTGCCTCTTGTTCTATTTTTTCTATAAACTCTGTTTTATCTATATAGTAATAATTCTCTATTTTTACTCTTTTGAAGTCGCTTAAGCCGTAGGGGAGTTTTGTTGTTTTCATATCTTTGCCTTAATTACTTTTTCAACCATGCCTTTTACTATTATTTCAAGTTTACCTTCAAAAAAATATTCTATTCTGATAAAAAACCTTGAAGTCTCTTTATCGATTTTCCATTTGAAAAAAGCATATCACCTTTTCCAAATAGATTTTCTGCTCCAGTTTCATCTAGTATGATTTTACTTTCTGTTGACTATAATGCTCCCTTTTTTCTAGACCAGTAAAACAACTTTCTTTATTCCACCCTCTCACGATACCGATTGTAACAGTTTACCTCCTTGAAAGTCTAGATTATTGATATAGTCATAATAAACTTCATTAGGCGTTTTATAGTCAATAGCCGAGTGTAATCTTTTTGAGTTGTAGGAGTTCATATATTTTTCAATGGCTCTATTGAGTACTTTCATGTTTTTATATTCATTAAGATAAATCTCTTCATATTTGATACTTCGCCAGAATCTCTCAATATAATGAACCCCATAAGTCGAACCACTTAAAATAACTTTCTTATTTCTAAATGATAAAATAAATCATAGAAAGTAGTGTAGATAAGTCTTTTAAACTCATCATTTTCATCAATTTTTAACTTTTTACATTGAAGCTCTTTTAAACTCCCCTCAGCTAATAATCCACTAAAAAAAGGGTGTAAGGTGTTTGAGACAAAAGGTTCTTTTTGTTTTGAAAGCGTAAGGCTTATGGCTGTAGTGTTTTTATCATATGTAGTTTAGGTAATATTATCATTAAAGACTTGCATACGCATATTGCCTCTATGAATACTATGATTAATGCCTCCTCCTCTCTTCTCTTCTTTATTTTTTAGTATAAAAACCCAAATAACCAAACATGAGTTTAAAATCAATGTCAAAAATTTTGTAGTATCTTGCTCTAAAGTATTGAAAATCAGTGCTATTCAAGCAAAATTTAAAAGCATAGAGTATAATGGTTATTAATCGCTACAATAAGAAAATTGAGTGTCAACTAGTTAGGGATACATGAACTCATACCTTTAACAAAGCGGTAAATTTCAAAAGTGATATAATATCCCTAAGAGATAACAAAGGCAACCAATGAAAAAAATAGAGTTAGAAATTAAGGATGATTATTTAGATAGTATTCTAAACTTTTTAAAGCTTCTTCCTCAAAATGTTGTAAAGATAAAGGAGTTTGATACCACTACGCAAGAGTACACCTTATGGAGTGATAAAGAGTTAGAACATCTTTCTCATACAGACCTATCCACCCCTTTAGAAGATAATGAGGATTATACTAAATGGTAGGGGGAGTATATTTAGCAAAAATATTTTTTACAGACGGCATTAAATTTAAATTGCGTCCCATACTCATCATCAAAGAAAACTCATTTGGTGATTATCTCTACATACCATTTACAACCAATTCCAAAAATAGACATAGTATTCAATTTAGTGATGACTTTTTAGACAATGGTACATTTAACAAACAGAGCTACCTTATCATCGATAAAACCTGTACTATTTCACCTATCTTATTGGATAAAAAGATAGCCGATGTCAAAAAAAGTGCACTTCTTGAAATTCATAAAGCCTACTGTCATTTTTTACAAGAAGGATTTTAATTTTTCCATAATGCTTATTTGAAAAGACTCCTAGTAAGAAGTACTCTGGGAGTATATGAATAAAGAGAAATATACTCAGTACTTTACTTTAGAAGTGTACTTCTAAAGTGTCGCATCAGCTAAATTCAACTGTTACAATCAATATCATATGCTACTCGCCTCAATCTCAACAACCCGCTTCTTTGCCAACGTCATAGCAAAGCCTTTTTCATAATAAGCTGCTTCGTTGATGAAGATGGTGTAGCGTGGCTCACCTTCATAGTAGATTGTTTCATTGTTAAGGGTTAAAAAGAGAGGGTCTCCCTCTTGGATGAGGGTAAAGTCTCTGTCTTGTCGCTCTTGGTGAACCATAGCTACAATGTCACCCTCCTCGTTACGTGGATAGTCAACCAGCACTTCATGGTCATAGATCTCTAATTCACCTGTCACGCCTACATCCTCTGCGGCATTCTCTTTTTCAAAAAAGTCAAGTAGATGGTAGATGAGCGCTTCGGTTTTTACAAACAGGTCTGCTCTTAAGACGCCTTGAGGTACAGCACCTACCTCTATGGTGAAGCCGTGGGGTGCCATGGAGTCAACAAAAGCATTTTCTATATCGCCTTGCCATCTATAGACCTTGAGTAAGGGTTCCATCTTACATAGGTAAGCAATTGCCCTCCATGTAAGTGTACTGAAATTACTCACTACAATAGAGAGTCCCATATTGGCTGTCGTGGTATGTAAATCAACGATAAAATCGACTTTAGGGTTTTGGCTTCCTTTTTGTCCCAGTACGCCATTTAATGTTTTGGCTAACTTTGCTTCATAGCTATCTAAGGTATCATTTGCCAAATCTTTTGTACCAAAAGATCTGTTTAAATCCTCATCAACATAACGCCGTACCTCTTGAATGGCTCTTATGTTCATAAGTTGTGTAATGGTGTTAAAATTACTCCGTGTTATCAGTTTGGGGTTCTCTTTCCACTTCTTTACAAGATATACCCCTGTTAACTCATTGCCATGTGTTCCACCTGTAATGGCGATATTTTTTATCATTGGTATCATCCTTTTCATGCACTAGTTTAAAATTAAAAACTCTTGTCTGAGCGTCTTTTTATAATTGTCTATTAAGGTAATCAAACTGTCTAAAGGCGCATCTATACCCATAATATTCTCTTTATATCCATACTGTTTATAATACAAATCACTCTGTCCTTGTTGTAATAGCTCCTCAATATTTTCAGGGATAAAAAAAGCGTGATTTCCCTTCACTCTTGATATGATCTGACTTTGATAGATACTGATACCTGCAAAATCAAAATCCCCATAATGCAGATAGTCATTCTCCCTCTCTTCTAGCCAGTGTAACATAAAACTATTTCTAAATATAAACATCTTTTTTTGTTTGTACATTGAAAAATATTTTTTCTGTTTGGCAATAAAAAGAATGTTTTCTGTATTCTCCACACCTACAACAAGTACATCCTTAGCGATTTCAAGTTTAGATGCTTGAGAAACAAAAGTCAGTGTCCCATTAAGACAATTGAGTTTTATAGGTGCCTCATCTATCCAAACATCGATATTTTCATAACCGGCAATATAGATTCCATCAAAAGGGTGAATTGTTTTTGATTTATCATCCAAAGAACTCTTTAATGTCTCTGCTCTTGACGCACTTGGGTCTTTCAAAACCTCTAAATACCCCTCTAAATCTATGATTTTAAAATGCCTTTTTAGATAAAGATGAAAAGATTCAATATTTATTAATATAATTTTAAACCTGCTTCTTGTAAGTTGTTTTCTCTTCAACCCCGCTTCATTTAACATCGGCTCTAAAAGTCTGGCATATTGATTAAACAGACCTCCTGTGATCTCTTTATTGTTTTGAAGTGCAATAAGCACTCTGACAAACCCTTGGCTAAGGTGCATGGCTTTCCTCTTCTTCATCTACACGGTAAATGATTTTTGTAGCCACCGTCGTTTTCTCTTTTTGTGCACCTACTTTTCTCAGTTTATAGTGATTTTTAAAGGAAGAGACCAACATTTCAGAAGGCATACCGTTGACAAAATAGATACCCAGTGCATTGGTAAAGTCTATCACCTCTTTAAAATAGAGGGGTGAAAGCTTACCGATCTCATCCACCAAACAGTGTATATCTGCCTCATCTTTGATATTCTCTTTTTTCGTTAATGAGAGCAAAGAGACATAAATTAAAATTTTAACAATCACATCTGTACCCTCAGAACCAATACCGTTCAAAGTATTTTGCCACCTGCTCTCGTTATTGTTTTCGGAGACTTTAAACTCTATTTCAAAACACTCTTCTAGGGAGAGTGCATCTTTTTTACTGTTCTCTATGTTCTGACTAAGAGACTTAAATACTTTCATCATCTCTCTATCAGATTTTTTTTCTTTATCGTTGCGCTCATTTTTGCTATTGGATTGATTTAAAATAGAAAACAGCCCTTCTCCGGAGTTTTCATCATAATCGAGTCCATAGGTATCATGTATCTTTTTCAACTTTTCCAAATCAAGCAGTATTCTATTTTCACTCTCTTGCAATCGAATATCAATCTCATCAATCACGCTGATACCACTTAAGTCGTTAATCCCTTTTCTGATTTTAGAAAGCTGTCTGTTGATATTTCCCGTATGTTTCTGAATATCTTCAATATCTCTGCTCAACTGTCTAATCGCCAACTTAAAAAGAGATATCGTCTCCCTGATGAGTGTTTCTATCTTCTCTTCATTTAAAAATCTGTCAATATCGGCACTTACACGTAAAAACTCCTCTACACTGTTATCTCGGTTAGGTATAAGGTTCAAAAGCTCAGGAGCGTCTATCTTTTTAAAGAGCTCGCCTACATATTTGATCAAATCATCTTTACTCTTATAAATCTCTCTCATAAGAGCATTATAATGTACATAATAGGTGTCAATGGCTGTTGTCCTATACGAGTCATCGATAGGCATCAAGGCTTCGGACTTTAAAGCATCTATTTTCTTTGAGAAGTTTTGATCTGCTTCTCTTTGTTGTCTGAAATAGTTTAACTCTGCTTGATAGCCTGCATCTTTAGCATGATACTTTTTTCTTTCCGTATCAATCCCATGCAGCTCTTTTTGCATCATCTCTATCACTTTATCATGAGCCTCTTTCCCCTCAAAAATTGCACGCTCTAGCACTTCTAACTGCTCTTTGCTCTCATCCAACTTCTCTATTTTAGGTTTTTGATTAAATTTATATTCATTAATATCCTGCTCATACCCCCGATAGACTTCTATTGTCTCTTTTAATTGCTGTATTTGGGATTCTAAGGTTTGCAACGCTTCTTGACTAATGCCTTCACTGTTGAGTGCGTCGTTTTTTCTACGCCGTATAGCCTCTATTGACTCCTCGCATAGCAGTATGCGATGCTCCTTCTTTTTCAAAGATGCATCATTTTTAAACACTTTTTCTGCCTCTATTTTTTTCACAAGAAGCATATACTGATGGGTAATTTCCTCTTTGACGCCCTTTTTCTTTGCAAAAATCTCATCTAGCTCTTCTTGATATTTTTCAATATTAACTTCAAGCCCTTGTATCTCTTCTACAAGAATCGCCTTTTGTTTCTCTTTTTCACGTAATGCTTCCTCTTCTAGGTGCTTCAAATGCTCACCCTGCGTAAAGATCTTACTTTCTAAAAGTGGTATCTGTTTCTCTATCTCACTTTTTTGTTTAAACGTCTCACCTCTGGCTTTTTCTCTCTGACTCACCCTTTTTTCAGACTCTTGTTCAAGCAAAGAGATGAGTGATTCCTTCTCTAGCAACAAACTCTCTCTCTTCTCTTTTAAACCCTCTAACTCCGCTTTAAATACCTCTAAACGACCGCTCAGCTTAACATCTACCTCAAGACCATAGAGGGTATTGCTCTGATTGATTATTTTAGGGTTTAAATCAGTTGCAGTGAGCATATCATCCTTCACAATAGAGAGTATGTGGTTTGCATGAGGAAGATCATGACGTACGACAAAAGCGATCAAGGAGTCGGGATGCGCGTTTATTTTGCGATTTAAAGTAGTTATCTTCTCTTCTATTTTATCTAGTTGTATCTTTTGCTTAAGATTGATTGCTTCTATTTTATGGGCTGTCTGCGTCTGCATTGCCTCAATTTGACCTCCTAATGCCTCTATCTCCCCGCCTAAAACTCTGCTACTAGAAACCAACTGAGCCTTCTCTTCATTCAATAGTCTGATCTGCTCTTTAAGGTCTACGATTTCAGCTTCATACAATGTTTTATATTTCAGTTCTGTGAGTCTATCTTTTGTATCTTGCAGTGTATGCTTTAGCGGATTGTGTTTGGCTATTACCTCTTTTTCATCCTCTTCATACCTCGTAGTTCTTTCATCAATCTCTTTCTCCCTGTGCTTAGAAAGTGCCTCTTGCTCTTGCAAAAAAGTGGCATGATGTGCATTGATTTGGGCACTTACTTCATTTTCGATCTCTCTTTTTTGCGTCTCTTGCAGTACTATCTCGTTATCAAACGCTTTGACTCTATTTTCTGCTTTTCCAACGAGAATCTCTTTCTCTTTTTTAACAGATTCAACCCTCCCCCGCAAATGCTCCAACTGATCAAATTGAAGCAATTTTTCTTCAATATTTTTTTCTATATACGCTTTTACATACCCCTTGGCCTCTTGAATCTCTTTTTCTAAAATACCTTTTTCAATACGCTTTTGTTGAGACTGATTTGAAAATGCTTCTTCTAACGATTTTTTCTCTTGCTCTTTTTCTCTATATCTACCTTCAATTTCATCCATGTGACGCACCACAATCTCTTTTTCATCTACAACATACGCTTCTCTTGAAATCATATGTAAAAGATACTTCTCCTCTTCGCTGACCAAGTCCAAATAATCATTTCTACTCTTTGCTATGGAGCGGGCTATCTTGATATGTTTAGAGAACTGCTCTATACTCTCTTGTTTGTCTAGAAATTTGTCAATACTCTCTTTGACTATCTCTAGCTGTACGGACGGCCTATCCATCTCATTGATGTTTGAGACTAAAAGTGCTTTAATAGAGTCTGCATCAATCTTGTGATTTAAAAAGATATTTTTGATGGTATTGCCGATATGACGGTACTCCCCATTGGCTTGATAGAGTGCATATTGATCTAAATCACTCTTTTTACTTCTTGCCTCCTGCCCGTAAATAATCTTTGAAAACTGCTCAACCCCCACAAAAGTATCACTCTCATGAAGCGCCACTTTTCTAAAGTTCATGATGACATTATCGGGCTCAAGTGTTTCACCCTCTACGTGAAAGATATGTTTTAAATCTACCTCTTGGAAATTATCTACAGCAAAAAATCTGAATCTCAATTTTTTTGTCTTAAACACCAGCACATAATTTCGACCATATTGATTGATATACTCATAAAGAAGATACGATTGCGGATAGGGAAAATAGTAGTCTAAAAAGGAGGTTTTATTGGCATCGATACCAAAGTCTGTTCTTTTTAAACTCGGGTTATAGAAAAAGAGTACTGCCCTTAAAAAAGTAGATTTACCCGCACCGTTTGCACCGCTTAGAAGTACATTCCCCTCTATGTCAATGGTTGAAAAACGATAATCGCCACTATTGACAAGTGTCACACTTTTTAATTTATTTCTCATCTGTAATCTCTCTTATGCTCTCAATAAAGGTCTCCAAATACAAGTAAGAATCTACTATCTTATAGGTATGACTATACTCATCTAGAACCTCTGCATATCCCATCTTCACAAACTCCTTCACAATAGACTCACACGCTTCAATGTCACTCATTTTAGCCTGTTGCCGTTTCATTTTGGTGATTCTCTCTTTAAGAGAGATGTTTCTCTCAAGACTCAAGGCAAGCGCTTTGACCGAAATTTTTGTCCCTACACCAAAATGATTATCATACACCAACATAAATTCAACAAAAGGTATCATTTTTAAAAAGTTTTTTAACTTTTTATCATAATACTCTATGGTGGGTTCTTCATCTTTAGAAAAAAAGAAATATCCATCCCCTCTCTCAAGTACATACCCTAAATCTATGAAATAATCAGCAAGATACCTTTCATTTTTCTCACATATGGCATAGAGTATTTTGTTGCTTCTCTCCACAGAAGATTCACAAATGAACTTACCCGAAGATAACACAGAAAATACTTCACCAATTTTTTTACCTAAATTTTTACCCATTTTACTCTCTTTGCTTATTATAAATGTCTAATACTCTGTAGTTCTCATACATTTTATAGTGTTCAGTGTACTCATACTCTTGTTCAAAAAGTGTGATCATTTGAGCATAGATCAATAATTTCTCCTCTAAGGTCAATCCTCTCTTATAGCGTTTATTGTCTAAAAACGTAAACAGATCAAGATTTGTTCCCTTAAAGGCTCTTTGAAGTGCATATTGGTCTACCTCGTTTGAGTATTCGACCATTGCATTCAGAACATTTTCATCTACCTTGGGTGCTTTTTTGATCGCTTTTTCACTTAGGAGACTCGCATCTATGCTATTTTTAACCCGCGACTCAAAGACATCGGAGTAATAGTCCAACACATCCAACGAGAGTTGTGTTTTAAAACTTTTCTCTTTTTCAATAAAAAGTTTTTTATATCTATCCTCCTGAATAAGCAATTCTATATCTGTTCTCTGTTTAATCTCTTGATTTTTAATCATCCCCTGAAGCTTTAACACTTTTTCAAAAAAAGCTCTTTTACGTTGCGCTTTATTGATGTATTCAATCACAATCTGCTGAAGTTCGACCAAGGAGACTCTAAGCTCTCTAAGTGTTTGGGCCAATAGATAAAATAGATGTAGTAACTCTTGATTATGTGCCTTTGCGAAAAATGCCAACTCTCGTATAATGACCCGATCGATCTCTTTTTCAGCCACAATAAGTTTTTCAATTTTTTCTCTGTATCGATTGAGTTCAATAATTTTTTCACTGTTATTGGTTTGCGTCGTATACTCAAGCGTTACCCTCTCACTAATCACTTTAAAACTTTGCTTCACTGTTTTGTTAATTCTTAACAGTATTCTTTTGATGGCCCTAAGATACTCTTTTTGTTTATGGAGTAAGGCTTTATTTTTATAATCAGAAATTTTCTCTTGTAAATACTCCAACTCTTCATCAATGACGCGAATCTCTACCCGTCTGTTTGTCTCTAACATGTTTTCTAAAAATAGAGTGAGTGTATCATTCAGCATAAAAGGCTCTTCATCCATGCTAAGAATGCCCACATTGACAAGGTATTCGATTTTATCTGTAAGATCTGCATCTGAAGAGAGATCATGTAGATAAATGTCCCTATCTCTTTTCTCAAAAAGCTCTTCAATGAGATTTTTATTTTTATACAAAATAGTTAGAAGTTCCGCCGTATTGACTACCATCTCACACAAATCCTTTTCAATATAACTTTATCATTATAAATATTACCATCTTATTCATCTCATTGCAAAGTTTGTCTATTTAGTTAGTGGTAATATAAAAAACACCCCTACCTTATTTCGTCTCACTTGTTAATTTCAATAGTCTCTTTAAACTACTAAATATCTTTTCATTCGGTAAAAAATTATAGTAGTTGTCATTCCCACTATGATGCCATACGATATTCGCAAAAAAGTTGCTCTCATCTGTTTCAATGCGATGTTTTAAACCCAATTCAAGTTCCAGTCGTTTTGTATCAAAGAACTTCTCATATCGTACCTTGCCTCCGATATCAGAAATAGTATACTTCTCCGGTCTGTGCCTGTCTTCAGAGTAATATCGATTTTCATAAAATAGATTTAAATCAAAGGGTGAAACATGATGATAGAGTGAAAAACGATTTTTGACATAGTCCAATGTATTTAACGATTCGTTTGACGTTAACTGTAATCCATAGGTAAACATTAAATCATTTTTCGGATAATAGCTCAGTGCATATATCCCATGCATACCATATTGATGATTTTTTTTATATTTACTATAGACCAAGGGGTCAACAATTCCATCCTCTATCGGGTCTCCACGCATGAAATTTCTAAAGAAACGTAGCCCATATTTATGTATCAAATTTTCAGATAGAGGTTCTTTTTTGAACAATTCAGCGGATGCATAAATGTTTGTGTGCTCTTCTCTTTCTGTCCCCTGAGCATATCCATTTAACTCCGCACTCAACCACAAATCCTCAAAAGGAACTCTTGTATACAATTTATTTTTGATAGCATACATCGGGTTGTCATAGAAACGTACAAAAAGATGCTGCTTCAAATAGCGCTCATTGTCCATCTTCCATCTATGATAAACACCCAGCTCTGGTATCGCTTCAGAGCTACTCTCCACATTATCATCAGAGTAGAGGTCAACACTTTTATACCCCAATTCAAAACTCCATGTAGAATCCAGTGACTCCCTGTTGGGAGATCTGTTTTTCACTAAAATGACTTCGAGCTTTCTCATACTAAATACATCTTCTGCAAAAACACCCTGAGTCTGGGGGTACCTTTCAGGCTGTTCTAGCTTACGCTTCAAAGGATTGAACTTCATTTCAAAAAAACGCATCAAACTCTCCTCTCCTACGGAAGAGATAAATGACTCCCGATAAATCTTTTTGTGGGGTAAGTACCTGTAGTGTGTGATTAACTCTCCTGTTGAACTTTTTTCATCAATACGAAGTAACTTGGGTCCTTTTAATGTCAGTTGTATTGGTTTTGTCTTTGTCGAGATGAATGAGCGCTGCGTCAAATCTTGCTCTACACGTTTACCGTTTTCATACAAATTAATTCCCAAATAGTGCGTTGAGAGAGGGGAAATAGTGTTGACCCTGATGCTATGTGCACCTTTGGCTAAAGAGAACTTCTTTACATAGCGCTTCGTGGTTTTATCAAGTATCACAGAGAAAGGTTCATTTTCATCAACCTGTACTTCAAAATGTAATGCTTCATAAGGAAAATAATCCGGATGGATCTGTTGTACTTCAAATGTTATATTTCGAGATCCTTCAAGGTGAAATATCCGACTATCATTACCGTATAATACCGTATGGAAACCTTCTATATTATGTAGCAGTGTTGATCGGGATCTTTGGGTCACGGAGACCGGGTTCCATGCAGATACTTTTTCATTAAAATAGCCCATTTCAGAATTTACGGAAACATATTTTTCAAAACTGCTGTATTCGCGTATGATGTCAAATATCTTCTTTGTATAGCGATCCGTATCAAGATGATTCAAACTATGTGCCTTGGCTTGTGCATGATAGATATCATCTTCGTTACCAAATTCATACTCCCATAACAAGGAACTTGCATACGCGAGATTTGCTCCCTCTTTAATCTGGCTAGACCTCTGATAGTTATCAGGGATGTGCAGTAATTGCTCATCGAGTGGTTGAATCACTTCATCACCTATATCTTTCCTCTCAAGACCAATTAAAAAAGGTTCATCATAGCCATATATCAGCAGTGTATGGTTTCCTTCTCCCAACATCAGTTCTAGCCTATTATTGATACTGATTGCTCTATTCTCATTGAGGTCTTCAAGTAGAGGGGATATTTTCGTATGCACTACAGGAAAATAGTACTCTTTTTGATTGTGGATGATTTTCATCCACCTGTAGCGATCGACTTGTGACATAAAGCGGATATCTAGTCCCAACACGCTTGGTCCTTCTACTTCAATGTGCAAGGGTTGTTTTAAGGTTGCTTTATGGTGTGTAAATGCTAAGTCCCTGTTTTGCGCATAGATCTCTGAAGCTCCGGCACTATTGTTCACTTTAATATCATTTTTCCAAACATTGTTTGTGTAGCTTCTCTTTTGAAGAAGGGTCTGCTTTTGGCGCAAAAGGGCATCATTATCAAAAAGAGTATCATTATCAAAAGTTCTCTTAGGATCTATCATCTTCTCGTAGAACTTAAATCTATTTTCTAGCAGTGCCAATGAATGGAGTAGCTCTGTATCGCGTCTACCCCTATCCATCAGCAGCACTATATCCAATGCAAAGCGGTATTGCCCTTCACGATAAAGAAGCTGTGCCATTTCTCCTAGTGTATCACTATCTGCTGTCTTGTAAAAATATGCTGCAAACCATTTTAGCCTCTCTTTACTATTTTCAGAAAGATCCAGCAAGATATCTAAAGCCTCTTTTATCACTTGCTTATCATCACTTAGCATCAAAGCATGTATAGCGATTTGCTCTAGTGTAAACTTCTCCTGATACTGTTTATGCTCTGCAAGAAGTTGTAACATATCCTTGTGATGCAGCTTATCTATATCTATCCTTTTGTTTATCTGCTCTATTTGCGCATTAAACCACAGACGTAAAGGGTGTGTATGTTCATACCAGGGATCAAATATTTTATTCTCAACTATTTTCGTATCAAGTGTTTTTGCAAATTTTGCATCACTTCCTGGGTAGTTATCGGTCCATGCAAATAGTGTGTCCCTATAGATACTTTTATCACGCATTTTTAACGTGACTTTGTAAGAATCTGTCTCAAGAGGACGGGAAAAACGGATTTTTTTCGTACCTTTAGGCACAATGACCTTGATAGTGGCACTATTTTTGTAAAAATGGTAATCATGAGATGCGTTGATTACCGAAAGTATCTTTTCTGAATCAAAACCTTCCCTGTTCTTTAAGTGCTCATATGCATAGGCTCCATGACTAAATGCTGAAGATAAAAAATATTCATCCGGTTCAAAAAGGTACGTTTGACGATCTTGTCCATTGATATCTACAAAAAGTACTTTGCTGCTATTCCCCTCTGCTAAGAGGGTAATCTCAAACTCTCTTTCCTCCTCCAAAGGCTTGCTAAACGAGTACTCAAGATGCTTAGAAGCCTCTATCGTTTTAGACGCTTCTATACGGATCACTTCAAAACCATGTTCATATAAAGGCTTAGTTTCTGGAACAATTTCTATAAAATCAGAGGATATCCCCTGTGCTATCAAGCTCTTTTGAATCTTCATACAAACAGTCGACTCCTCTGTGACATTGTCCACCCTAGCTGTACAACCCAAAAGGCTTATCTTGCTATATCCTCTAAGTTCCTCTATGATGTGAGCCACCTGACTCTCAAGTGTTTTCTCATCATCGGGATCCAAAGGATCCCTATAGATTTTTTTTACGCTATGTGTATAGTTTACATCCCAAGCATTGTAAATTTCTTCAGGGACTTCCGTAAACACCCCCTTGCCTATCTTCGAAATTTCGCTTAAAAAATGCGCTTCAGATAAAACGTCTATGAACGCTTTTCGAGAATCCAAATAGAGTTTATAAGGAGCGTAGTAGCTGTGTTCAAATGCGTATCCCCTTTCTTTTATATCCTGATAGGGATGTAAAACTTCACCACCCTTCTCTTTCAAACTATACATAGGCAACATATCAGGCAGCCTAGTGGGATAAAGCTGTTTCATAAACGTACTTCGTTTTGCTGCACTTTGGAGATTCTTCTTTTGGAAAGAGTCTTGTATGGAATCTTTGTTTGAGCATATCGCATATAAGCGTTGAAGACCATCTCCTCTTCTGGAGTTTTTCCAAATAGGTTGATTTATCTCTTCAAAATTGTTCTTAAAGTGCCAACTTAGATTCGTATCATTGGTAGGGTTGAAAAGATCATCGTTATACACCTCAGCTTTTAATAAAATCTCTCCATGGGTCTTGATGGTAACATTGTTTTCAGTATCATTCAAAGGGAGATAATGTATCGTCTCTTCACTAACTAGCATCTTTACACTCTCATTGATATAACTGTTTGAACCAGAGTTTAAAGATTCAAGGTTTTGCTCTTCCCCCTCATTCATCTGTAAAGAGATTCGTTTTCTCAAAGCTCTGACATCATCAAAACTATTCCTAGTTTCTCTCATACGCAAGATTAGCGTACCCGGTCCCTTGACCTGAATATTAAAATGACTCCGCATATCGAAATAATCATAGCGTTTTGTTGTCAAAGAGGGGAATGAGACCACTTCCTTTTCTTCACCCGGCAAGTTGAGTTCTTCACTCCTGTATCGGTTAAGCGGAGAGTCGTTATACGTGGTAAACAATGTCACATTCGCATCTAGGTCTGTCAATATCTTTATTGCACAAATGTCATTAAATCTATTGAGATATCTATAGGTATCCTCCTCAAAAGAATCAAACCCTGTTTGATGAAAAAGACGTCCGTCAACGGATCTTTCTATTGAGAAGTGTGCCTTATTATTGTCTGTTTTGACAAATAAGGTCTCATGAGGCTTGATCAAAACCCGTATGGGAACGCCTGAAGTGAGACGATAACTCTCGTGAGCATTCTCTACTGCATATTTGATCTGTTTTTCAGGAAGAGGAATAATAGAAAAATGCTCTCCATGCAATTGCTTGGTATTCAGTACGACAAAGGGGTTGACATTTGCATAAAGCACACTTATAGAAAAAATAACATAAATAAAAACTCTCACTTTTAACACATACCTTTCTTGATTATATAACAAACGATCTCATATTTTTCATACACATCTCTCTCTTTTGGATATCCTCATCCTCACTACTTTAACTTAGCGTTAAATAACCACCCTCCTTTCTGCCTTGTCGTTATCTTTTTAAGTTCAGCAGAAGCTTTTTTATGACTGATATGATGATTTGCCAAATCTCTATAGATCGTGTTGGCTTTCTTTCTCCTCTTCACTGCATCTCCTGCATCCAAAAAAGCTTCTAATACCTCTATGGATCTCTGTTTTAGCCAAGTGAATCTGCTTATTTTGATTTTTTTCTCCTTTTTGGCATGGGAGGTCTCTTTATTCTCAAGTCTCTTTTCAATATACTGAATCTGGGCTTGCAGGTACTCATTTTGTGTCACAATCGCTTCTTTTGAAAATTGAAGCGTCTGCTGAACCAGCTCTTCTGTCAAAATGTTATGATGATCAAATGCTGCAAGAGAATCAATCGCTTGGTGGATTTTTTTGGAATCACCGCTAAGAATAGTATGACAGAACTCAAAGCACTTCTCCCATTCTACCCATTGATAGGCAAAATCCAGTCCTGTACCTTTAATATTTTGCATCCCTATGATTCTGTTATGCTTCCCAGGCAGTGTAATATGATAGATTTCCTCAATTACCTCATTTCCATTGGCATAATACTCTTCCACAACATCTATCTTTTTATCTATCCATTTCCATATATACTCCCTCAAATGCACATTAAGCTTTTCTACGTTCTCCTTTTGAGATATCTTGGATACTATATTTTTATAATCGCTATACTGTTCAATCAACTCTTTATAAAACGATAGACTCTCTTGTTCTGTTTGCAGCAACTCTTCTAAAACGTCCAAATTATCAAAGTTTTCCAGAACCTCATCTTGAAGTACAGATGTTAAACCCGAGGACTTCAACATAATTTCAAGATTGTCTCTCAGCTGTTGGGTATTTCTTATAAGACGGTACTTTTTAGCATACTGAAGCAATTTATCCGTGCTGCTTTCATCCTCGCTCACTGCCAAGGAAAGTTTACTTTTATAATTTTCCCAGGACTCCTCAAGATAGTTTTGAAAACCTGATAGGTTAGAACCTATCAATAGATATTTATCCGCAACGATATCCTCAATGACCATTGATGCAAATACACGGGATCTGGCGACTCTATCAGCCCTATTATTGATGACAGCGGTAATCATCATTTCCGGTTCAGATTCATCACTGATATTCTCTAAACCCATACGTTTCCAGTTACCAAGTGCTCCAAAACGCTCATTAGCACTCATTCCGTTGATGAAACCAAGTGTTTTACTCCCAATATGTGCAGGAGGATAGTCCTTGAGAACCCCTAAATCGGGTACAATATGATCAGCCATTATTTTAAGTGCTTCATCCTCATCAATCTCTAACTCCTGCGCAACGCCTAATACCAAAGCAATATTACTAGGGTGCTCCTCATAAGGAAAGCGGGAGAGGATATCAGGTGCTATCAAGCCTGCTTTAAGCCAACCTTTTTGATGATAACTCGTATCTACATGCCTAGCATGTTCTTTCAAAATAGGAGACATAATCTCTTCGGTAGAAACCAAAATTGAATTTGGAGGTATAAAGTTTGTCATCACCTGCGGTATATTGATCCCGGCTGGTCCCTGAAGATCCTCATGATCAGGGTAGGTATTGGTAATCGTGGCGATATCATCAAGCATCCAACGCTGTTGCAATATATTTACATACTCAGGTGTAAGCCCCATACTCTCCCATAGATAAATATCCACATCCAATCGCTCTGCCATCAACACCGTATTGGCCTGTTCCCATATCGTAGCTTTGTCATACGGTCGGAAGAGATACATCTCCAGCATTGGCTCAAAACTCTCAGAATGAAGGAACATTGCTTCATTTCCAGTTGTCTTAGAGAACACCCTGTATCCTAAACCGTTAAACAAGGCTGCTTTGAGTCTCTCTGTCCCGGATTTTCCACGGGTTCCCCATCCTCCGATAGATAACGGTATGCGTTTTCTTGCATGCTTAATCTTAAATGAGAGTATCACATGCCGGAGAAAGAACATACTGAAAATACCAATGATAAATATCATCAGGTCACTTAGGGTATTTTCATATGCAGAAAGAAAATACCTTCCGATTGATTCCTGAACATCTATCGGTAAAAACGGCAATGGAAGTGCAAGAGAAAAAAACTTCCTTGTGCTTTTGTCCTCTTTGACATAAGGCTGATAGGCTACTTTAAATCCAAGATCACGCATGGCATTGATATATGAAGAGGGTGCTTCACCGGAATTTGTTCTCCAATTACGCAGTCTAGCAATATTTTCAAAATGAAGAGTAAGCTTCCATGATGCTTTAAAGCGTCTCCAAACTCCTTTTGGCGGCTCTATTGTTGTAATACCATCACTCGTATAAAGGATATATGGGTATATTTTGAGAGTGGATTGCCTTAAAGATGAAAGAAAATGGTCAGGGAGAGGTACAAATGGCCTTGCACTCTCTTCTTCAGGTATATAATAAGGCTCTCCGGGTACTTTTGTAGGTGCCTGCTCGGCCATAATGGCAGATGGAAAATGGTAGGTTCCCTCATAAACCCTGGCAATCGTATGCAAGAATGCCTCTCTTTTGTCAGAGGAAGGATGCATAAACTCGTACCATATCCTCCATCCTCTACGTTTAAATTTTTCAGAACGTTGAATTAACATTCTATGAGTCAGTGTATATCGAATTTCCAAAGAAAAATCATCTTGTGCCACAATTGAAAGCATACGAAAAAGTTCTCCTTCATTGACTTCATAAAACTCTTTTGCTAATAATTTTGCATGACCGACCTTAATAGTTTGAATAAAGCGTTGCAGCCTTGTATAAACCATAAGACGTTCATCATCAAAGCTAAGCCAAATCACTTCACGTGCCATTGCTGCATAACGTTTAACGGCAATATTTGCATCCGTATTGATCAGTGCTTCTATCCGCTGAAAGCTGTCATGCATAAAGTACTTGTCTACATCCGTTTTTTCTCTTGAAAATAGTGCCAACTGCCTAATAGAGTATAAAACTGCCTTAAGTACAAAAGGATCTTTTTCGCTCTCTATGCTCCGACCTATAAGTTCATATAAGACTTTTTTTTGTTCATCCAAAAGAGATGCATCCAAAACCT
Organism: Campylobacterota bacterium; assembly: GCA_034660455.1. Classification (GTDB taxonomy): domain Bacteria; phylum Campylobacterota; class Campylobacteria; order Campylobacterales; family Sulfurovaceae; genus Sulfurovum. The sequence continues at coordinate 26,368 of JAYEJF010000035.1, forward strand.
GTGTAACTGCCAATGCCCTTACCGTTTTATCAGGATCCCTTAAAATAAGTTGCTCCCTGATATAGAGAAGATTACCATGGGTGATAGCGAGCATTTTTTTTGCAAGTGCCTGTCTGACATATGGACTTTCATCTGAAATAATCATCTGGTTAATGAATGCTACGGCCCTCTCATCCGTTTTTGAAATCTCCATACAGAGCTTTGCAATTTTATGTCGTACAAATATCGTCTCTTCGCTGACAACTCCCTCATAATACTGTTTTGCCAGGTTTAAAAAATCATCAATACTCACCTGATAGATAAACTCCAGCGCATCGTTTTGGATCCAAACATCTTCTCTCTTGGAGTTTAGAATCTTATAAAAAAAAGCAATAAGGTTTTTATCAACCGTATTTAAAAGCCGCTCTTTACTAAATCCTTTGATCATATGTAAAAATGCTCTCAAAACGCTATGCGTCAGTTGTGTCTCTTTCCTGTATTCAAAGAGATATGAAAAGTGCTGATTTAAATAAAACTTCGTCCAAATCTCTGTATCATCACGATATATATCAAGTAATATACTATAGGTTACACCCAGTCTGTCCAATATACTTATCGTCAACCTATGAATTCTTGACACTTTTGTCACAATGCGTTCCGTAAGAGCCTCTTCATCAAACCAGCGGCTAAAAGCAAGTTTATCTTGATGAAGTCTTGCTTTAGAGGAATCAAATCTAAAAGCATAATCAAGGATCAACTCCTCTTTTTGTTTTGTATCAATGATCAATGAAAGTTCTTTTTTCATATCCTCTGCAAGTCTGGTCAGTTCTTTAGCCTCATCGATATTGGTATGCAGATACTTCAAAAGAAATACAAACATTTGTTCCATATTCTTTTCACTATCTTTTACAAGTCGCTCGTTTCTCTTTTGCAAATCCTCATAAAAGGACTCCCTAATTGTTTTAAAATGGGCTTCATCTACATAGAGTGAAAGCTTGGAACGTTTCTGCATAAAGAGTTCAGATATAGTCATCTAAACCCTTTTGATACAATAATCCAACTTGTAATAAACATTCTGATATACCCTCTCTGAGTTCTCTTTTTCGATTAAGGCGTTCTCTATTTTCCAAATTTAATTCTATGTGAAAAAAATCAAAGTAACCTCTCTTCTGAAGTGTACGAAACTGGGTATTGCTTATCCCTCCAAGTTCATCTACATCAATTCCAAAAATGCTGCATACACTCTCTAGCTTCTCAAAACATTGACACAGATATTTGCATCGCTTTACATTGGGTATTTTGCCGTTACTGACAATCACCGCACTTTTTTTACCACGAACACTCAAACGATTTTTTTGACCAAACCCATGCAACTGGTAAATGGACTCACTTTTATATACTTTAGCAAAAGCCAAATGAAATGCATTAAAGAGAGTACCTTCTGTATGTGCGGCATCCATCACATGACGATGCACAGTATTAAAGGCTGCTGCTCTAAAATTATTTTTACCAATCATCTTTAAACCTATCTGACCTGTTTTACGGTCATGATAACTATGCGGAATACTAATAAAATTCATTTTTTTCTTCCCGAACTTTATAACATAAAAACCTCTTCCTTGAAGTGATACTTCTTGGATCACCAAAGTATCCCGATCAATATGTACCTCTTGAAGCGCCAGCATCTCTTGACACTTTTTGCCCATACCCCCCTCTCGAAAAGCAGCTTCAAAACACGCTTCAGCAATCAAAAGATGTTCCTTGGGCAGAGGTACAAACATGGAAGATCTACTATTATCATATAGGGTCTTTAAACTCTCTGTACTTCCATACATATACGAAAACAACATAAAATAGAGTATGATAAACCTCATATTCTCTCCTTACTTACACGAAGTCGTTCATCATAATAGGGAATCAAATGGTTCATGTACACATACGTAGAAGGCATTTGCTTTGATGGATAAAGGGTAATCACATACTCACCGGGCTCCATATTTTCACCAAGTGTCAAGTATAGCGTTTTTGAGAGATTAAAAGTCTTATTGTACTGTGTTAATGAAAGTGCCTGAGATGCGGTAGTATCAAAGTGCAACTGATAGCGTTCAAAAGAAAAATCCTGATATAGAGCTACAGGACTATCAGGAGAGATATTTAATGATAAAGCAAGAGAAATATCCTGTGGAACTTTGTGATCTACTGCAAGTTGAACCCCTATAGTCTCTTTTAGATGCGTATATTTGGTGACAACAAAACGCATAGGCTGTTCCAACAGGAGAAAACCGCGTTTCATATACGTTCTCGAGGGCAATGCCGTATGACTGATAAAAAGATTTGTATCTTTTTGGGTTTCTAATTTAATGTGGTAGGGTTTTTTCGATGCGAGTTTGGGTAACTCTAGGATGCCCCTACGTTGATAGAGTGAAGTTTCAAATATTTTTTTCCCTTCTTTTATCATTGAGAGTGATGCTTCATTTTCATGCCTGCGATTATAGATCAATTTTGGCCAGATATGTTTTACACCCTCTTGGGAATGCAGCTCTAATGTTTCAAAAGTATTTGCATCAATTTTACTATAAATACTACCCCAACCTTGTAATCGAATGAACTGATCATCTCTGATACGTTTCATCAATACATCAAAGCCTTTCCATGCACCTGTTGGATATAATTGTTCATAACGATACTCTCCGGACTCTATAAAAGAGTTGATATCAGATGGATGCTTCTGCTTATATATCTGATAATGGCGCTCTCTCATCGCAGAGCCATAAAAATCTTTGGGACGCATATCAAACCATTTAAGGGTACGATTGAGCTGCTCTTTGGAATCTTTTTGTGATGCATAAAGAGGATAAGGGTAGATTGGACTTCTGCTTGAGACTTTTGTTAACAGAGCTGAAGAGGCTATAATCTCCATTTTTCGGATTGTCTTAGGCACCTCTAGGTACAAATAAAGTGCTTCGCTTTGAGGGTCAAACCCTTCACCGTAATCATAAAAAGAGTCTATAAAGGATATCTCTTTTTTTAATCTATTGACCGTCTTGCCCTCATTATTTTTGAGTAGAACGATAATCTGGGAATGCATCTGTTCTTTTTTTCTACACTCGATGCGTATAAATCGTTTTTTCTGTGAAAAAAACGCATATTCCAAAGAGTGATTTGCATCCGTTACATAATACCCTTTTGATACTAGAGGGGGTAAAAAGAGTGCCAAAGAGGCATTATTTTCTTTGATTTCATATTTGACACTGCTATTACTCTCTAACACCACCATGGCATCCTCTTTTAGATCAAGTCCGATCTTTTGAGAACCCTTAAGAAGATATTCATCTGTTTTTAAAAGGGTCTCATCCAAAAAAGATTTAACCTTTAGCAGTGTCTGGGTATTTTCTATCGTGCTTGCTTTGATATGATAGTTCCCTTGTTTAAGCAAACGCGAAGCATGTAAATGGGTGTCCGAATAAATCAGAGGCTGTACGCCTGTAACAGAATACAACCCCTTAAAGTTCTGCTCTCTTACTAAGCGCCTTATCTGATAATCGTCACCTTGCACCCCCAAAGGTCCATTTGGTCTCCATAATGCACTCAATTGCATATTTTTTTCCGTCTGTGTCAAGTAATATAGATTATATATATTCCCTTCAAAAAGCTCTTTTCGCTTGACTTTTGACATTCTTTCCCACTTTATATCAAGTTGATCATCAGATATTCTCTCAAGGTGATAGCTTCGCATGCCAATATCAATCACTCGGTCATCTTTCTGATATATCTCAAAAGAGACTTTTTTCGCATCAGGATACCTATCAAGATCGATCAAGAGAGGCTGGGTGTTTGTTGGCAATAGTTGGGAGTTTTCATAAAAACTATTTTTCACAACACTCCCGTTTTTATCTAGGTAAAGTAAATATGACGTTTTAAAATGGTGCACTTTTGATGCGATAACCTTATTACCACTACCAATAATCTGATACTCAATACTATAGAAGATATCTTTGATATTCTCCAAAGTATCTGTAGGGAGATCAAGGTTTGCCGTAAACAGAAACTTCACATAGTCCGTATAGTTAGGGATTGAAAACATTAAGGAACCTGATGAAGAGAGTATATATGTTATACTCTTCTTCATCCCTTTTTTTAGCTTTGTGTGACGCTTCTTCTCTTTCAATCCCTCATTGAAAAGATTATTGACATCTGCTGTATATATCAGCACGCCAAGCATCAAAACAGACCAAAAAAGGTATCTTATTATCTTTCGCATGGAGTAAGTGCCTTTAACATGATTGAGTCATCCAAAAGAAACGCTTTGAGTACATCCGCAGATAATGCACTTGCCTCTGACATTTTGACTCTATAAGGAGGTAAGGCATTGTACTTTATAATAAAAAGAATATGCTTTTGATCTTCAGAAAAAACCACCATATAAGGAGGTTTGTTCGCATCTAGAAAGAGCTTTATGCGAATACGCTCATCCAAACTCAGTTCCGCTAGTTCTGCAATATCCCTAAACTCCAAATAATGAAGTAGCTGATCAGAAATTCTGTCTGTACAAAATCTCCCTCCCATCTCATATTGGGATGCATGATCTAAAATAGAACCTGTGACAATTTCTATCCCTACATTTCTCAACTGTTGGATAAGCATATCATCTTCTTTTAGTTGGCGATGCTGATATCGCATCATATATGGCAACCAAAGTGTATTAAAGGTATTATTTACAGACTGCTCAAGATATTCAGACTGTATGGATCGGGCATGATACCCTGCACTCTCTATGCTACCGTCATTGACTTTTACAGAGATATGCGTATTTAAGTAATCCAATATCTCTTCTTGTATCTCATTGATACCTTTTTCTCTGCTTGTGCCATTATTAAAGGACAAAACCGCACTTTCGTCATCACGGTACAATGCCCCTTTGCCTCGTATTTGCAAAGCATTCATCTCCTCATGACCACTTTGTCGATATATCACCTGATTTACAAGGTTGAACATGTTTTTTCTATATTGTTTCAACATGATATCCGAACTTCGATCATCATTTGCCAAAGGATTGGCACCGCTTAATAATAACACTTTGGCATCCAACTGATTAAAAAGGTGAATACCATACTCAAAAGTATTGGACTCATAAAATGGTCGGGGAACCTGAATCATGATGTTTTTACTTTCATTCACCTTAAATACATAGGTACCCCAATAACGCATTTTATTCTGCGCATCATACAAGATGATATAGCGTTTACGACTTTTTATATCAAGATACCAGCTAAGTTGGAACCCTATAGATTTTGCTGCAACAGCTATGGGAACAAGCGCCTCTTCCATACGATTATAGTCGCTGCTTCTACCTTTCCAAAGCTCCAAGATATTTAAAATCGGTGAAATAATACTGTGATCCATGAACATAAGTTCATTCATAGTCGGTTCAATATAACTGTTCGAACCCTTTTCGGCTATATGCAGTTTTCTTTCTAAAAGCCAAGCTTCTAACAATCCCCCCACAGACTTCACTGATGACAACACTTCAATTTCTGATCCCCTATCATATAACAGTCGGGATGAAGCCAGTATAATTCTGTTCTCTTTTGTCAAATAGAGTTCTGCAAATCCATTGTGCATACTCTTTTTTTGTATGGACTCCGATGTAACATTCTGCCAACTTACTTCAAACTCCCCAATGTTATCTTTAAGCAGTGAAAGATTTAGCCCCTTGGGCAGATAGCCCTTAGAAAATAAAATCGATGTCTCATTATCAGGTAACAGTGCCGTAAATTTTCGTTTGTATGTGTTGGTTAACGGTCTAATCTGTAAAACGCTGTTTTTTGCATAAAACTTGTGAAACAGATGGAAAAAACTATAATAATCATTGGACTGAGATGCATTCAGTCCTATACCATTCGCCCTATTCTCCACACCAAATGCTACGACCTTTGCCTCCAAAAGGTACATGATTGCGACAGCACTCTCGATGATATTCCCTGATTCAAAAGGAAATGGAACCTCTAAGCTAAGATTTCCCTTCTGCTGCATATCAATGATGTACATTCCCCATAATTTACTTTCATTACTCGGACTTATGACTAAATACCTGTCTTGTATAATGTTTATTACATAATCGAGTTTTGTAAGTAACCCTGAAATCTCTTTTTGATGTCTATCAAAGCCTTTCTCTATCAGACTTAATAAGTGTTCAAATAGATGTAGATCATTGGGTGTCGGCTTCAGAGATACCTGTTCACTTTGATAATAGAACATAATCTTTTTCTCTTCAACACATTGGATCAGGCCTTTGTCACTTGTATGCATCACCTTTTGTGTTGTCTCATTTAGATCCTTAGTGTACGTATACAAAGGCGCTAAAGAAATCAATGTCAACGAATACCCAATAATCGTTGCAATCATGACCGAAATAACAGAGACCTGCAAGGTGATACGTGTGAACATCGGTATACTTATCTTGTCATAGATTTTAATAGCAATGAGTGTTGAAAGAAGGTAGCCAAAACCAAAATAGTCAGAGACCTTATATTCAGGAAAGAACTTTACAATCAATAACGAAAGCAATATTTTATAGAGATACCCTATATTGAAGAAAAGGAGTACTTTCCTTGCACCTTCAACATTTATATTTTTGAACCACGGGATTTTCAAGAGCAAAACTACCAAAATAAAGATTACGTAAGCTTCAATGAGTGAGATAAATATTTTTGACGGCTGATACCACTGTAGAGCCAACAGTGACGGTATCAGGATACCATTAAATTCCCATCCGTAAAATAGATTCATTCTTGATGCGATAAACGCCGTAACAAGTAAAATAATATAGGACTTTGGACTTGCTAGGATAGAACCCGCAATATCCTCATACAGATAACCGATATTACTTAAGGAAAAATTTGTATATTCCACAAGGACATAACGTACTATCAAGTAAGTGATTCCGACTGTCACGGTGAGTTGGAGTAGTCCCCTGAAAAGTTTTGGTTTCCATAGCTGATTGGCTATAAGGGCTACAATGATCAATCCAAAACTATGCAGACTATCCTGATAATCAAGCAGTATGCCAAACTCTTCTATGGACCATGCATTCAACCATGGAAGTGCAAAACCGTCACAGAGTAGCCTGACAAATACACTGCCTAGCAATAGAGCAAAAAACCTGTCACGTCCAAAAAAGTTTGTCCATAGACCATACCTTCCTGCCACTTCGGAAATCAAATAGATCAAAAGATAGGTCAAAATGCTTTCCGAAACAATGACAGCTACAGACAAAGGCTTAATAAGCAGTAATGGGGTTAAATACCCCGGAACCACAAGTCCACTGAATATCCATCCAAATCTTAAATTGAAAAAAGCGATAATAAATATACCGATCCAAACCGTTGTGACAACAGAGTGCGACAAATAACCCGAAGGAAAAATCGGAAGGTAAATATCCCACATCTGCTATTTACCTTTTATAGTTCCAAATTATTGACAATACTACATGTCAAAACAACCCGAATACCACTGCCCATACTGCTTGTTATTTTTACTGTACCATTACACGGTATCAAAGCTTTACTTACCTTTGAGAACCCTGATATATCTTCTGCATTAAGAAAAGTATCAAGCTGTATCTGCGGCATCCCGACCCCGGAGCTTTGCATGACTATTTCAAGTATCTTATGATGTTTGTTCAAATGTATGCTAACGATGCCATTCTCATCACAGTCATCTATAAGATAACTTAAGAGTGTACGCATCAATATTCGTACCTTCTCAAACCTTACCATGACATAAATATCTGTTTCTGACGTATGCAAATCTATCTCAATATTGTTTACAGCGTACTCCTCTTTCATCCGCTTACTGATATCTTGCAGCATCTTGATTATATTGATAGGATATATGTCACTCAGTGTTTTTGTATAATCATCCGCAATATACTCTTTAAGCTCATTGTTTAACGCTTTAAGTTCTAAGATGTTTGAATTGATTTTAGTTTCTAAAAATATTTTTTTATCATTTTGTATGTTTTGACACTGCTCAAAATATTTATCAAGTAATCTGTCTAGACCCGTCAAGTACGATTGACTCTTTCTGATAGAAGAGTGTAGGACATCGCTTTTTAGCTCTATTATATGATCAATGTAACTAAAATCTATGAATTCGAATATAATGCCATACACTCCCATAAAATAGTTTCCGGTAAACTTATTTTCTATCTTCTCCTGAGTGATAGGTACGATATTCAACAAATACCTTTTATTTGTATGTTTAAAATGTATAATCTCTTCATGTTTAGATTTGTCATACACAATGTTCTTCATCAGCTTCACAATATCTTTTCGATCCATATCCGTCAGCTCTTCCAACATTTCTCTTGCATTGAGCGTATAGGTCTTGATGTTCTCTTTTTGTAGCAAGCTATTCATATTGTTATTGATATTGACAACTTTGCCAAAAATATCATATACAATGATATTGGAATGGATATTGTCCATAATGATCTCTGTCAAATGCATTCTTTTCATAAAAATTGAAAAACTGTTCTTTATGGCAATTATATTTGGATTTTTGATCTCAAGCTTATAAATAGAGATAAATTTGTTAAAGAAGGTCTCTTGATGCTTCAATCTATTTTTTTGAAACCTGCGATGTTCATATAACAACCTGCTTACTTCTTGGCTGCAGAGTGAAAGATCCTCTTTGATATTCTCTATTTCAGTCAAACATTTCTCATCAATCGTAAATATCCAAAAACCGATAGTTTCATTAAAATAAATCAATGGCATGATAAATTCTTTTTTATCTTTTTTTAACTCCTTAAAAAGCACCCTTGAAGAAATCGTCAACCTCCTTTCTTTTGCAGCAGAAAGATATGGCTCCCTTGTGACATCTCTCCTTCTTTCAGTAAAATCTTCAAATTCACAATTTAATGAAACTACTTCATGTACATATTTGTCATTCCTTACTTTTTCTAAAAAAATGCTTTTTTCAAGTGGAAAAAGTTTATTGATCAAAGCAGCCATCTCCTGCCAGGATTGATTGGAATTGAAAAATGATGTGTGTACAACTTTCTCCCTTAATTTGTATGATAGATTTCTAATCAAACTTGACTCTTCTTTCATAGCAACTGATTTGGTGTAATGAAGTAAATAAAGTACCAATATCAAGAAAATAATAAGAAGGTCTGAAAATGGAAGCATAATATTTGTATACGATAACATCAACCAATATAATGCTGTAATCGACACCAACATAGTAAAAATTACATATTGAATATAATTTACGTATAGATAAATTATCATTATGCTAAAAAAGATAAATAAAAGAATACATACATAGTAACTATTAAGTGATAAGCGCTTTAACCATCTATCTTCCATAGCACTTTTCAACATAAAGCCAAGGGTGTTTAAGTGTAAAAACTGCTGCCCTAGTCTCTTCTGCTGAGGAGAATAAGCATACTCGCTCTCAAAAGTGGACAATACAACTATTTTATCTGTAAAGAGTTCAGAAATCGTATTTCCTTCTACGATATCTTTGGCAAAAAACTTTGGAAACGGAAGCATTTGATTATAGTTTACAAATTTTATATCATCAAATAGATAAGAGGGGTCATCATCCGTAAAATAGTTAATGATATTGTTTTTCCCAGAACCTTTCCATCTACATTCTTCCTCATATAAGGGATAGGAAAGAAGTTTATCTGCGTACCGATCTTTATAGCTCTCCTCTTTGAATATCGGAACAGCAACAATCAATTGAGCGTATTCATCTACCATCCTCTCAATCTTTTCCGTAATGAAAGGGATATGATGAGAAATGTCTGCAACCATTAAATGGGGTTTGGTATCTAAAATTCGTTGGATGATTAAAGTGAGGTCAGCCTGATTCATATTCGATGCATCCACTAAAATAAACTCATCATGTATATCATTTAGCTTCAAGTATAAGCCAGTGGTTTTATTATAGATAAAATGATTGAGGGTATCAAAGAAACCAAGTGCTTTTGCAAAAATAATAAATACCATTATTTTGATAAATAAAATAAAAAAATACCTATATTTTAACCATACTGTCATTTTTAAAGTCCAAAAATTATATTAGAATTATTCCCCCCCCCAAATTCTTTTTTAACTAAAAATAGAGAAATATGCCTATTATATATCAAAATGATTTTTATAACTCTTAATGTTGATGTCCGATTATAAATCAGACAAAAATTATCCAATTTAAAGCTATCAATGATACAATACCGCTATGATAACAACACAACTCATCACCATCGTCAAAGCCTGTCGTGATCTCTTTTTAGAAGGGTATCATTCGGACAAAAATATCCAGTTTAAAGGTACGGTCGATCTTGTCACCGAGTATGACCTTGCCATAGAAAAATATCTTACTGAGCATCTTAGCGTTGCATTTCCCGAATTTACCATTGTCGGTGAAGAGCAGACAACCCAGATAAGCCATCCCTCAAAAGCGATCTATGTTGACCCTATAGACGGAACGACAAACTTCGTACACGGCATTCCTTTTTGTGCCATCTCCGTAGGCATGTGGGAAGAGGGAAAACCACTCGCAGCCATCGTCTATAATCCTGTATTGGATGAGTGTTTCACTGCCCAGCGAGGCAAAGGGGCATTTCTAAACGGAACGCAAATCAACGTTTCTAAACAAAGAGAGTTTCAACAATCATTACTTGCTACAGGATTTCCCTACACCAAAGTTGAAAAAGGAAAAGATTACGAATGGGTACTTCAATGCATGACAACACTGCTCCCCATCACAAGAGATATTAGAAGACTGGGTGCTGCGTCAATTGATCTGTGTTATATCGCCTGTGGAAAATATGATGCCTTTTACGAATGCAACCTCAAACCCTGGGATGTAGCTGCGGGCATACTTATCCTTCAAGAAGCAGGTGGAAAAGTCTCCAAGCAAACAGGCGAAGCCTATCATCTAGATGATCACATCATTGTTGCAAGCAATGGTTTGGTACATGATGTGTTGTTGAAGTATCTCTAAAAGAGACCTCAAAAGGATGAAACATGACATATAATGAGTGGTTTGAAACCCATGCAAAAAAGCATGCCGCAATTATGAAAAAACTTGAAGCCCAAGGACTCGATGAATTTGACATCGTACAGTACTTCATATTTGAAAATATGGTAAAAAATGAGCCTGATTTTTGTGAACTTTACGCGACCAATACCAAATGCCATGAAATGTATGAACTCAACTGCTATATGTGTGGATGTCCTCACTTTAGATTCTATCAGTCCCCTCCACTTCAAGATGATTTGGAGTTTCACTCTATCTGCTCCATTAACTCAAAACGGGGAAAACGTTCCATTAGAGGAGGAGATCAAGTCCATCAAGACTGTACAGGATGTACTATTCCTCATGGTGAAGATTATATATTCAGTAATTTTGATACCAACTGGCTTGAGATGATGAAAAAAGTTAAGGCTGACCCTAAGGACTAATTCAGACAAAAATTATCCAATTTAAAGCTATCTTTGATATAACAGTTTATACATAAATAATATTAAAGGAAAAAATCATGTCAAACAATGAAGGAACACCCCAACAAGATAACAAGCCGTATAAAGTCATTACCTATACAGATGAAGTAGCCTTTAACTACACACTGCCAGATGAAGAAGAGTCAAAGAGTATCAAACATGAGCTTACTTTCGTGTGGGAAGAGAGCCTTGAAAAGTTTGTGGAAGAACATGGTTCTGACAAACCCTACAAAATTCACAGCTTTAGACGAGAAAGAGAACAAAAGTTTTTTATGGACCAGATAGAGAATGAAACAGAAGAGCTCATCGACGAAGTACAAGAAGAGATCGCCAATAAAATGAAGTTTGGATTTGAATTTAGCGGACAACTCCACAACGACGACTAGATTATACTGCCGTTCCTCATTAAGAGGAACAACTCACATGCGATATCCCACCCACCTCAAAGAAGCGTGATGGCTTGAGGCTATAGTATTTACTCTCAACCTCTTTAGACTGTTCATCATATGGCTTAGTCATCACCGCTTGCAGCTCTTTTAGCAATGTATAGTCGCCTGCTTTAGCACTCTGATAGGCAGCGACAAGATGCCACTCTCTTAGCGTGTATTTAGGATTGACACGTTTCATATGTTTTGATAGTTCATCTCTGTTGAGATAGCTAATATGCCCTTTCCATGTTTGTAACCACAGCAACCAACGTTTTTGAAGCGCAGCATCATTGCCTATATCTTGGTAGAAACTTTTTTCAAGAGGCTCCATATCTGCAGGTAACTCTGAGAGTTCACGGAAGAAGAGCGTATAGTCTACAGAAGTATGTACCATGAGTACAGCCAGCTCTCTAAAGAGCGCTGCGTCATACTCCACAAGCCCAAGCTTAGCAGACCACATCTTTGTCATATGTATGTGCATGACTTTAGCAAAATCATTTTTGATCTCTTCAAACGCACTCAAGGCATTTTCATCTTCTGCTAACAATGGCTCTAATGCACTACAAAATGAAAGAAAGTTTTTCTGTGCTGCTTGGGGTTGATTAAGGAAGGAAAAGTGCTCTCCTCCCCCTGTCCAAGACTGATACTTCGGGTCAAACATTTCACAAAACCCAAACGGCCCATAGTCAAGCGTAAATCCTCCTGCCGCACAGTTGTCACTGTTGAAGTTCCCTTGGCAATACCCTACACGTATCCAGTCCGCTACCATGGCGCAAATACGCGTACGGAACTCACTTGCAAGTCGCAATACTTTTACTGAAAATGTCAGGTTCTTCTCTATGACATCACTATACTCACGCTCTATAAGGTGTAAGACGATCTGCTCTAACTCTTCCATGGCTTTAGGGTGTTCTTTTTTACGTGCACGACGTGCAAAAAGCTCTATCTGCCCTACCCTTAAAAAAGACGGCGCCACACGTGTAGTGATGGCCACTGCTTCGCTTACCATCATGTCTGGGTCTGTGGAGTGTGAGTTCTCAGAGTACCACGGACGTTGCACCTTTTCTGTGCTTGAAGTGTACAGACTCAAAGAACGTGATGTAGGGATGCCTAGTGCATGCATGTGCTCTTGTGCTAAAAACTCACGTACACTAGAACGTAACACCGCCCTACCATCTGCACCACGGCAATATGGTGTACGTCCACCACCTTTAAGTTGCATCTCCCAGCGCTTACCGTTGATGACTGCTTCAAGTACCGAAACTGCTCTACCATCACCATATCCATTACCCGTCTGAAAAGGACACTGCTGATAGTACTCCGTACCGTAGATAGAAAGTGCATACCCCGTAGCCCAACCGACCTTAGACAGTGGCTCTGACACCTCTGAGATATCCCCTGAGAACATACGCATAAAATCTTCACTCTGTGCTAAGCTGTTTGCAAAGCCAAGCTCTTTAAAAAAGGTCTGACTGTGTGCTGCATACTGAGGGTTTTCGATGGGTGTTGGGTTCACTGGTACGTAGTGCCCTGAGAAGACTTGTCGAGGGTCATGGTCAACACCATCTGCTGAAGCATCTGGGTCAGGGTTGAGTCTGTTCATAAGCGAGTAGTCTGCTAAAGGTGCTAGGTCTGCCAGTGTTTCTACAAGCGTAGTAATTTGTTGATTATTTTCCATATTATGCCTTCCCGTCATCTAGTTCAGATTTTTCTGCCGCCTCAAGAGACCACTTGTCTGTAGAGGTACAACCTGTATCACAAGAGATGTGAGGCGTTACACCTGTAACTGCCTCTATGTTTAAAACCACTGTTATAAGAAAGTAATCACCCTCTCCCTTGTGTGCTGAAAAGATGTGAGTATTGCAAAACTCTTCATTCATAAACTCCGCTACAGTGCTTGCATACTGGTATGCATCTTTTTGTGTTTCAAAGGTTACATTATTTTCATATTCACTTTTTTTAAAACAACTGCATTCTTTTTCAATTTGTACTCTGTACATCTCTGTTTCCTTTAGGAGACCTTTAGCATTATTATTACCGCACTAAGTAAATAGGCATCATAACATGATTTGCTTATTATCATCTAATACAACTTAGTAGCGCAGCCTAAAAGTGCTGATGTAATCAAAGGTTATGGTGGCTTTAAGGAAAGTTTTTTGCTGTTGTTATATGCCATTTCCCTATATGTTCGTGGATAATCTTTACCCGCTATTGATATTTCATTTTCATAAAACTATTTTGTATAGCCACGATATGGTCTTGAATATGGAGCTACATAACTATTGCTGTCAAAATCATATCCAAATGGAACATACGTATATGGCAATTGATAATAGTTGAACACTTTACTCGTTTTAATCCATCCCATGGAGGAGAGTACTTCAGATACATTGATACCTATACCTACATACAACACTCTTTCTTTTTGTTCATAATCATAATAGTTATGGTATCCTCTTGAGTAGTACCCCAGATGAAGTTCTCCATAACGTAAAAAGTTTGACTCCATACTCTCAAATCCGCTGAACTTTAGGGCAAGAAGATATTTCATGTTGTTATATTGGGTGAAAGGATCCTCCTTGCTAAACTCTGGTATATACTCCAGACGAAGATCTAGTTTTTCCTTAACAGACGGGTACTTCTCTCTTACATAGTAAAACCCTGCACCAATAGTGTTCATGATTATATCTTCATAGGAGAAGCCTTGTGTATCACTGAACGAATCTCCAATCTCCATGATTCCTTGAAAGAACCAGGAGCTAAGCGGACCGTAGATTATTGAGTCTTCTTCTTTCATTCCCCAATACTCGTAAAGAGATGCAAAACCCAGGGACAATACGTAGGTAGAATAGACATGCCCCAGTTTATCTGCACCACCATACTTTGTATCATCGCCAAACCAGCCTTCATCACCCATAACAGGATCTGATGTAAAATAATCCCAGTTTGCTGTACCCCAACCAAGCACAACAGCAGCACCTATAAGGTTTGCATAGAGTACTCTTTGGCGCAGTTCTTCATCTGTCAGGGGCTTTTCCTCATCAGCAGTATATTCTGTAGCAGTCGTTACATTAAAATCATAATTTTTTGCTTCTCCAGCTATGAGTAAAGTGCTAAGGATAAGGATTAAAAGAAAATTTTTCATGAGGCTCATTTTTCGTATATTATAGCGTACATCCTCCCCTTTTTTCTTTTTTCCATAGTACCCAAATCAATCTATACGGTACCACCCTATAACAGGAAAGTTTCTTGAACATTTTGGAGCCTTTTTAGATATAAACTTCCGTACTTATGATTATTATGTAGGGGTCTATGATGCCATTTATCATCTTGCCAGTGCATTACAAAAAAAATTTAAAATATATGCTGTTTATTCCAAGACGGATTTAATGAACAGACTTAAAACAAGATTAGGATTAGATAATAATCCTGATGCCTTGGCTGCTTATACCCTCTTTTTAAATACTGAATTTAAGCAAGTAAAACCAAAAACAACGGATCGATTTTCTGCTATCTATAAAGAGAATATAGATACGAATCATCTCTACTTTGGAATCGAAAATATCCCAAGTCTTATCTATTGGTTAAATAGGTAATACGATATCTCTTTCACTGCTTCCACAATAACTTGAGGCTTTTCATACTGTATCAAGTGTCCACTCTCTACCCATGTTTGTTTGGCAAAAGGGTAAAAGTCTTGATAGGCTTTTTGATGGGCGATGGAGGTTTCTATCATCTTAGTTGTGGTGCATCTGTTGGCTTGACTATCCGCTTGTAATGCACTCAGAAGGTGTATAGGAAGCGTAGCATCCAACTTAGGTTTTAACAAAAGGGCTTGGGCTATTTTGGCGATATTCTCATCGATGTTATCTACCTTATCTTCTTGCTCTATACTTTCAGGATAGACAGCATCTACAAGTACTACCCCTGCTACCTCATGGGGGTATCTTTGTGCGAAGTGTTGGCTATAGAGTCCCCCCAAAGAGTGTCCTACCAAGATATAAGGAGGGTTGAGAGACTTGGCTTGAAGCATCATACGTACATGATGAAGGGTGTCGTTAATATGGGCTTCTATATGCTCTATCTCTTGACCTTCTAACCCTTCATCTACTCTATCATACGCAAAAACGCTATAGTTTTCAGAGAGTGTCAAAAAAGCACTATCCCAATACTTCATACATGAGATCCCCAAACAAAAGCCACTTTCAAACACAATGGTAGGACTACCGTTTGCAATGCTGGCACAAGAGACCTTTTGATTGTCTATTACCCTATCACACCTTGTTCTTACAAAATCTCGTAAGGGCTTTTTGAGAAGCATTCTATAGTATTTCATCCATTCATATGGCTATCAATCAATGCCATCATCTCCTCCATCGCCTCGCTTCCTTTCTTTTGGATAAAGTGCTCAAAATAGTCATCTACATAACTATGAGGGTCATACATACTCACCGTCTCTTGACGTTTGGGGTCTATTAAAATGGAGTGTGTAAAGTTTTTGGCAATAGCGGTGATATCAATCACAGCCCCACTTGTACCAATGGCAATAAATAAAGAACATGCTTTCATCGCCTCATAGATATGGCTATATGCAGGGGCAGCCTCTCCAAACATCACCACATTATGGCGTATTCGCTTATTGCCGCAATGTGGACATGTTTTATGCTTTTCTTGAGAGTCGTACCCTACATAAAAAATCTCTGTACACGATTCACAACGCAAATGTGTGAGGGTGCCATGCAGATGAATTACCTCTTTACTCCCTGCCCTTTCACACAAATCATCCACATTTTGTGTAAGATGCATCACCCTCCCACGGTACTTTTCCTCTAGTGTAGCGAATACTTCATGGGCATGATTTGGTTTTTTATCTTCTATATCTCTTCGTCGATCATTATAGAACTTTGTCACAAGTTTTCTATCTTCTATCCACCCTTGTGTAGAGCAGACTTTCATCACATCATAGTTTTCCCAAAGCCCATCGTGGTCTCGAAAGGTGCTTATGCCACTCTCTGCTGAGAGCCCTGCACCACTTAGTATCATTATCTTTTTCATCGTTGTTTCTCCTCTTAAATGATTTTGTAACCACTGCTTATTTTATTCATTTACCCTCTTTTATCGGTTTTTTATATTATTACCGCACTAAACTTCCAATAACTTGATAAAGAGACATTAATCACATACAAAAACCACCAATTAAACTATAAACTACACGCAACATTAAATAAAGGAAACAATATGAAAGCAGTTTTAACAAAAAACTTAACACAATCAAATACAACTATTAATACCCTTTATCTTGATGGAAATTCATATGAAATTCCATCACCCTCAATTAAGATGCAAAATACCCATGGAGTTTGTTGTAAATCAGGAGGTGAGTTATGTCAAACAACTTAAGAGGTTTATATGTCATTACGGATGACACCTTAACACCCGATGCAACACTATTTGAACAGGTTGAAGCTGCCCTTAAGGGTGGTGCTACAATTGTGCAATTAAGAGACAAACACAATCCTATTAAAATAGTACGCGAAAAGGCCATCAAAATACAAAAACTTTGTCATCAATACCATGCACTGTTTGTTTTAAATGACAAAGTAGATATGGCAATCGAGTTACAATGTGACGGACTTCACATTGGTAAAAGTGACCATGAGAGGTTTGATGAGATTAGAAAAGCGTTTAAAGGCATCATTGGGATATCGTGTTATGCTGATATTCCTAAAGCCAAAGATTTTCAAGACAGAGGTGCAGACTATGTAGCGTTTGGATCTTTCTATACTTCACCAACAAAACCCACATCCAATATCATACCACTTGAGATTATACGTGATGCCAAAAAACAGCTCCACATTCCTGTCTGTGCCATTGGAGGTATCAATATAAATTATATTGCAGATATTATGGAGCATAAACCCGATATGGTAAGTATCATCAGTGATATTTGGAATGCCGAAAATATAGAAAAAAAATCAAAATTTTATACAAGTCAATTTCACTAAAATCAGCACCTTTACCAAAGAAGACATTGTATCCTTACGGCATGACCTTCCCAAATACTTTTCTTAGCTCCTTGGTTGTTTGGTGTACCGGATTTGTACGAATCATTTTCTCTGATTGTCCTATCATAAAATAGATAGCATCAATGGTATGCTCTGTTACATACTCTTCTATGTTCACACCATCTTGTGGAATGTACTTTTTGACCCCTAGTTTTTTTGCCATACCCATAAAGTTTGTCATTTTGGCAAAAGTTTTCATCATTGGGTCAGCAACTTTTTTCACTGCATCGTAGTATTTATATACTTTGTTTGTTTTCATCTCTTTGATAATAATAGGTGTTATGAGCTCTTTAAGCTCTTCTCTTGTATGCCGTTTAAAATAATCGGTTGCAGGACTCCCGTCCATCATTAAAATATCTGCAGCCTTGTTAAACGTCATATCATCAATTGAGGTTACGAAGATACCTGCGGTTTGTGGTGCTGCACGGGCAGCCGCTCTGTTCATGGAAAGTATAAATTCATCAATCATATCTCCGCCGCCTGCTGCTCGTATCATCGTCTCCATTTGAGAAAATGGTGGTGGCAAGGGAATCCTGACAGCTGCATTATCCATAAAGCCGCCTTTTTTCCCTAAGGTGTCCACAGCTTTATTCACACCTATTTTTAACGCCTGTTTAAATGCTTTGGTAATGAGATCAGTACTCAATGCACCCATCGTCATCGTCTCTACAACTTCTTTTGCACTCATATCAGAAGGGTGTCGAAACTTTTTAAAATCTTTTATTTTACGCTCAACTTTATCTTTGAAATCATCAAAACTACCTGCTTCAAGCGATAATGTTGTGGTGAGTATGCCCGTGATTAAAATAATCTTCTTCATTTTCTTTCCTTATATCACAAATTCTATTGTAACGAACAAATATTATTTTTTACATACATCACCATCTAAATTACAATGATTTTGAAGGATATCATTGATAATGATATACCCATGGTTAAGTGCAGAGGCAATAGACCCTCCTAGATGACCGGCAATATCACCTGCAATATAGACGCCTTGCGAATTTAGATTGCTTTCATTGACGATTGGCGTTCCTTTTTCATTGAGCACAAGAGTGGTATTTTGAAGAAACTCTTTTGGGGTAGATCCGCCAAGCCCGTAAATAATCCTATCATACATAGCGATACTGCCGTCATCGTATGTTACTTTTGCTTTACCCTCAACATCCTCAACAGAGACAATATCGACACCCAGTTTTAACGCTATTTTTCCCTCATTGACCTTCTCCATCAGATTGTTTATGTTTTTAGCATTTGGTCGTGTCAGTTGGGCTTTTCTGTAGTTTAAGGTAAGGGTGTTGTTGTCATGAATATAGTAGGCAAACTCAACCGCACTGTCTCCACCTCCTACAACCAAAACCGCTTCCTCTCCTGGACATGTCAAGATGTTAAAATTAATAATTTTATTAAGAGATTTTGGAATCTTATACTCAGGCTTATTGGGTTTTCCCATTTTTCCAATAGCGACAATAATATTTTTTGCACGATAGACTTCATTGGTATTGGTCATAATTTCAAATAGATTGTTCTCTTGGGTGATACCTGATACTTCTGTATGAAATTTTGCATTGATTAAATGTTTATCAAGGGAGTCTTTAAATAAGTCTAAGGTACTCTCTTTCGTACCGCCATCAAAATTTATATGTCCCTGAAGGGTCACATCGATGCCTTTCCAGACTTTATCGACGGGTTTGTTATCTTTAAAGTATTTTCGAATGGTGTCAGAGTGATTGTCACTTTTTTCAAAAAGTAGTATATCTTTTATGCCCAAAATAACTGCCTCACACGCAGTGGCAATACCTGCAGGTCCTGCACCGATAATCGCTATGTCGTAAATTTTATTCATACTACACCTCATAGTGGTTTTTTATTCTTTAGGTCACCTCTAATAATAAGTATCAATCCCGAGAAACGTTTCGTTTGGATCTTTTTACTTTATAGAGACTTAAGTCTGCACGTTTGATGATGGTATCTATATCTTCATCATAGTCATCCACTTCTGCCATACCAATACTAACAGAAAACTCTACTGCTACACCTAAGAGCAGATGTCTTTTTGAGATATTATCTTGAATTTTTTTAACAACACCTAAAGCCTTCTGCTTATTGGTATGCGCCATCATGATGACAAATTCATCACCACCAAACCTTGCAAAACAATCATCTTCTCCAAGTTCACTTTTAACGACCTTCACAAATGCCCTCATCACCTCATCACCTACATCATGACCGAAAGTGTCATTAATTACTTTAAATTTATCAAAATCTATCACAAATACATAAAGTGGTAAAGACTCTGATTTTGCTGATGCGAACATCGCCTTTGCATTTTCAAAGAAATGGCGTCGATTTGCTATACCTGTCAAAGGATCTTCATTTGCCAGCTTTTCAAGTTCATCCATCACGCTTTTCAGCTTAAGATGGGTTTCTACACGTGCCAACACTTCTTTTGGTCTGTAAGGTTTAGCAATATAATCCACACCTCCCACATCAAACCCTTTCACAACACTTTCTGAATCTGTATGAGCAGAAAGAAACAATACAGGGATATCTCTTGTTTTAGGATTTAACTTGATAATGGAACAGACTTCATAACCACTCATACCGGGCATACTTACATCCAATAAAATAAGATCTGGTATCTCTTGTTCAATTTGATCCAAAGCCCTTTCTCCATCGACTGCTACAGAAATATCATATTTTGCCAATAAGCCAAGTAAAATATCAATATTACTAGGATGATCATCAATGATTAAGATACTAGGAATAGCGTGAGGTATCATCAATCTTTTATCAATCTTTTTATTTTTGATCGTAAGATAGCAGCTTCAAAAGGTTTACCGATAAAATCATCTGCTCCTGCTTCATAAGCACTATCTTCTAGTATATCATGTGCAGCTGTCATAAAAACTACAGGAATATGTTGCGTTCTTTTCTCACTCTTTAGTTTCTTACACACTTCAAGCCCACTCATCTCAGCCATTATAATATCCAATACCATAAGATCGGGGAGTTCCTCTTCAATAGCTTCAAAAGCCTCTTTTGCGCTCAGAGCAACACGCATATCATACTCAGTGCCTAAAGCATTCAATAAAATAGTGATATTTAAATCATTATCATCTACTAGTAATATTGTTTTCACTTTATCTCCTCTATAGCGAGTAATGCTTCTTTAAATTTATATCGTTTTAAGGAAAAGACTACGCGTTCAAGCGCCTCTTTATACTCCATTGGCCAGGCATAATCTTGAAGTTCTTTTGAGAGTTTTTTACAGGGTAATGCTTTTCTTTTTTTAGCGTGTATCTCTATTTTATCAAGTAATGTATCTAAATATTTTTTTTCTATCATACTTTTCTTTTTTGTCACTTCCGTCTTGTTCTCTTTCAATGTTTGTATTGAAGAGAGAAGGGTTTCAAATACCTCTTTATATCGATAAAGCCAAAGGTCAAACTGATTCTCTTTTTGCGCTAAAGCATTCTCAAAGAGTTCCATCATTTTAAATAAACTCTCTGCTCCTATATTTCCAGATGTCCCCTTGATATTATGGGCTAGTTGGGAAGCTTCTTCTAACTTAGACTCTTTCAAAAGTCTTTCAAATACGGCAACTGAATCTCTAAAAAAATCAGCAAAATCAAACAAAATATTTTGATAAAGGTTCACATCACCGCCTACGCGTTCTAACCCCTCTTTAAAGTTCAATTCTTGCATGCTAGAGATGCTTTGAAGCGTCGTTTTTAATGCTTCATCTTTTTCTTTCTCCTCTTGCAGTGCTAAAGCATTGACCTTCTTTGGGATATATTTTAAAAGCAAAGCATAGAAGCTCTGCACATCAATAGGTTTTCCAAGATGCTCTTCCATGCCTACTTCTTTTGCCTTGTCAATATCTTTTTGCATCGCATTGGCTGTCAATGCTATCACAGGAGTATCATCATATTTTCTATTTTGACGTAATTCTAAAGTTGCTTCATAGCCATCCATTATAGGCATATTGATATCCATAAAAACCATCTCTATATACTTATGTTTCATTAATTTCTCTAAGGCTTCTTTTCCATTATTGGCAATAATAACCTCAATGCCCGTATCTTCAAGTAGCCCAAGTATAACTGTTTGATTAATCATGTTATCTTCAGCCAACAAGATACAGCTGCCCCTTAAAATAGAAAGATCATGTTTTGTCACTTTAGGCATTGTTTGTCTATGTTTGACGCTCTCTTTAGAAAAAAGCTCCAATATCACAGAAAATATCATCTGCTGACTAAACGGTTTTGCCAAATGTGCATGAATGAAAACCCCCTTATAGACCTTTTCACTCATAATCTGTAACCCTCGTTGCATCAAGACAATTTTTGCTTGAGAACCTTTCGTTATTACATCACTCTGACATACCTCTATCATCTGTTTATCTATAAAAATAATATCAAAAGAGTGATGTTCTATCAAAGAATTCACTTCTTCTGCACTTGAGGCATGAAATGCTCTATACTGAAAATACTCAAGCATACGTGTTAAAGCTGAAGAAGATTTGCTATTCACATCTGCGATCAATACTTTTTTCTTCATCAAACTTCGTGAAGGTAGTCGGTAAGATCTTCGTTCTAACGCTTCTGTCTCTAAAGTAAATATAAAATGACTTCCCTTACCATATTCACTCTCCACCCAAATAGTACCACCCATGAGCTCTACCAATTGTTTAGAGATGGTTAGTCCTAAGCCAGTACCTCCATATTTTCGACTGGTTGAACTATCTGCTTGTGAAAAAGATTGAAACAATCTGCCTATTTGCTCATTTGTAAGTCCTATACCTGTATCACTCACCTCAAACTGTAACATCGTTTTTCCATTAGAGGTCGGTAACATGACTGTTTTTAACACAACCTCTCCCTCTTCTGTAAACTTCACAGCGTTATTCATCAAATTAACAATAACCTGTCCTAGACGAAGGGGGTCTCCTTTGATCATAGAGGGTACAGTGTTATCTATGTCAAATATCAGTTCAAGACCCTTCTCTTCTGCTTTCACGGAAATCATATTAGAAATATTTTCCAAGGTAGTATTGAGATTAAACGCTATATTTTCTACATCAAGTTTGCCTGCCTCAATTTTGGAAAAATCCAAAATATCGTTGATGATACCAAGCAGAAGATCTCCAGAGTTTTTGATCTTGGAGAGATAGTCAAACTGCTTTTTATCTAAAGAGGTTTCCAACAAAATATGACTAAGCCCGATAATAGCATTCATCGGTGTACGTATCTCATGTGACATATTTGCCAAAAACTCATCTTTTGCCTTGGTAGCAAACTTAGCGCTCTCAAGGGCTTCTTCAAGCTCACTTTTATACGTTGATTCCATCTTTTCATAATGGTATCTTTTAGAAGCTTTATAGAGTGTTTGATAAAGCTGTTCTGAGTGTGAAGGCTTCAATAAAAAATGATTAATTCCCATATCGATTATATCAAGAAGATAATCACGTTCATTATGTACAGAATGTATAATGATAATCTGTTCACTGTGAAGAGCCAATATCTTTTTACTCATCTTCATACCGTCAAGTATCGGCATACGAATATCAGTAATGACTATATCAGGATAGCTATGGTGTGTATCTTTATAATGGATAAAATGTTCTAATCCTTCCTGCCCGTTTTTAGCGACAATCACATTTTGAAAAAAACTTTTCAAAATTTCACTCATCTCTGCACGTATAGCACTATCATCTTCCACATATAGTACTGTGAGACTACTGCTATACTCTAAAACTTGATCTATCTTTATGCCCATATTTATACTTTTTTACCACTATTTTAACATAAGAAAATATTCAAAATGTCATCAAATCACTTATTATTTAAAAGTTATTTAAATTTATACTTTTTACGATATTATCCCTAAATAAAATATTAAAGAGAAGCCATGCAACTTTTAAAGTCAATCATCTTTCTCTTACTCTGTTCCTATACACTTGTGTATGCTGATAAAACAGAGATGGAAAACATCACCTTGCAACTGCAATGGAAACACCAATTTGAATTTGCAGGATTTTATGCTGCCAAAGAGAAAGGTTTTTACAAGGATGCTGGACTAGATGTCTCTTTTGTAGAGTTTGATAAAAACAAAGATATTACAGAAGAAGTGTTAAATGGAAATGCCCAGTACGGACTCACATACTCTTCTATCATTGCAGAGTATATGCAAGGTAAACCCTTGATACTTTTGGCAAACTTTTTTAAACAATCTCCCTTGGTACTTGTCGCACAACCTCACATCAGAACACCTGCTGACTTAAAAGGGAAGAAGATTATGGGTCTTTCTGATAGTATTCATGGTATTACCCTCTTAACCATGCTCAACAAGTTCAATATCCACCTCCATGACATTCGTAAAATTCCTGCAAGTTTTAACGTGGATGATTTTATCAACAAAAAAGTAGATGCCATGAGTGTCTTTACGACCAATGAACTCTATCAATTAGATAAAAGAGGTATCCCCTACACTATTTTTGATCCTGTAGCGTATGGGGCGAAGTACTATGATGCCAACCTTTTCACCTCTAAAAAAGAGTTTCTAAAACACCCTGAACGCGTTAAACGCTTTAGAGAAGCTTCCATCAAAGGGTGGGAGTATGCCTTAGCACATCAAGAGGAAATGATTGACATCATACTAAACAAATACAACCCACATCAAAAGTCTAAAGATGCTCTTCTATTTGAAGCAAAACAGATTGAGCATGTGATGCTACCAAAGGTACATAAAATAGGGAGTATTGATGTAGATAGGGTAAAAATGATTGCTGAAAGCTTTATACAGGCTGGTTTTATTAAGCATATTCACAATAGAAATATAAAAAAATTTATCTATAACGATATAAAGAATCCATTAAGTTTAACGGCTAAAGAGTCAGCATTTATTAAAAATCATCCCAAGATAGTACTCGGAACAGAAAAAGCCTGGAAACCTTATGTCATAATCAAAAAAGATGGAACCATCAGTGGTTATGATGCTGATGTACTGAAACGCATCAATGAAGTCAGCGGAAGTAATTTTGTTCTTGAAGCAGGAGAGTGGGCTAAAATGCAAGAGGAGGCTAAAGCTAAAAACATTGATGGATTAAGTACAGGTGGTATTCATGATGAGAGGAAAACCTACCTAAATTTTTCAGATATTTATATCAGTATGCGAAAAATGCTGATCGTATCAAAAGAGAACCCTAAAAACATTCAAACACTTGATGACCTTGAGGGTAAAACCATTGCCATTCATAAAAGTAACCTGGTAGATGAAAAAGCTACACAAAAATTTACAAAATCAAAAGTGATAGGATTTGACACTATTGAAGAAGTAATCACCTCTGTAGCAACAGGAAAAGCAGATGCAATGTTTGGGAACGGTGCTACTTTTTATATGGCAAATGAGTTGGGATTACCTTACTTAAAACGTATAGCAAAGTTAGAGGATTCACTTGATCTAGCCTTTGGCATCAGAAAAGATTGGCCCGAGGCGATCAGTATCATCAACAAATCATTGGCTTATATAGGTGATTATCAACTCTTAAAACTCAAGAACAAATGGTTTTGGCAAGATAAAGCAACCATACTTGAGCCTAATATACTATGGACAGAGGATGAAATAGAATACTTACAGGACAAAGATAAAATCACCATGTGTATAGATCCAAATTGGATGCCATTAGAAATGATAAAAAATGGGGAACATATAGGTCTAAGTGCTGATTATATGAAACTTGTCTCTTCTAAAACAGGTCTCCCTATCACCCTTGTACCTACAAAAACATGGAGTGAATCCATCACATTTTTTAAAGAAAAACAGTGTGATATACTCTCTATTGTGATGCAGACACATGAACGTATGAAGTTTATGAGTGTTACAGACCCCTATTTAACGCTCCCTATGGTTCTCACAACCACCAATGACAAGTTTTTTATTTCTAACATCCGTGAGCTTCAAGGTAAGTCCATAGGTATAGGAAAGAATTATGCACAGGTAGAACTACTAAAAGAAAAATATCCCTTGGTAAAGTTTATAGAAGTAGATACTATCTCACAGGGACTTCACAAGGTGATAGAGGGTGCTTTATTTGGATATCTTGATAACTTAAATACCATAGGATATCAAATACAGAAAAATTTTCCCACCGCACTGAAAATAACAGGAAAATTTGATGAAAAGCTCGTACTGGGTATTGGTGTGAACAATGATGATACTGTACTTTTAAACATATTAAACAAGGCTATGAAGAGTATAGACGAACAGACAAAAGAGAAGATTTTGAACCGATGGGTTTCTATAAAGTTTGAACAAGGGTTTGACAACAGGCTTTTTTGGTACATCTTAACACCATTTCTACTCTTGGCATTGATTTTATTGGTTAGTTATTTGATTTTAAAGCGATATAATATACAGTTAAAAAAAGAGGTTCAAAACAAGGTCGAAGAGTTACGCCATAAAGATGAACTACTACTCAAAAAATACAGAATGGCTGCTATGGGTGAAATGCTCTCCATGATAGCCCACCAATGGCGTCAACCACTTGGAGCTATCAGTTCTGCGATTATGGGGATAAAGGTCAAAATGGATAGTGGTAAATTCAACCTGGAGGATAAAAATGATCGCGAGAATCTTCTACTTTTTATAGAAAAAAAACATCACAATATCAATGAATATGTACACTACCTAGCAACCACAACCGATGATTTCAGAAACTTCTTTAATCCTCATAAGAGTATAGAAACCATATCACTGCTCACCCCTATCAAAAATGCATTAAAAATAGTTTCACCCTCTATGCATCATAAAGGCATCAAAATAGTAAAAAATTATCTCGTTGATGCAAAAATAGACCTCTACTCCAATGAAGTCATGCAGGTTATACTCAACCTTTTAAAAAACAGTGAAGATTCACTGCTGGAAAAACATGTAAATACCCCTACTGTAACTATTACTACAAGAAAAGAAGAAGATACATTTATAATTAGTATCTGTGATAATGGGGAAGGTATACCTCATGAGATACTAGATAAAATTTTTGACCCTTACTTTAGTACCAAAGATGAAAAAAATGGTGCAGGACTAGGATTGTATATGTCAAAAGTTATCATTGAAGAACATCATCAAGGTACATTAAAGGTAATCAATAGCGATGCGGGTGCATGTTTTGAAATTATCTTGAATGTGGAAGTTTAAATGTATACTCCTTTATTTCAAGAGACTCTCTAACTCCTCTCCCCTCGAAAAATCAATCTTTTTTACTTGATTGTTCTGAAGTTCAATGACAGTCACTTGGTTTTTATGTCTGGGTATAGATGCAGCCGCGTTCTCATCATAGATTAAAGAGACTTGAAAAGAAAATTTTTTCATTTTGGGCAAAGCGAACATTCGGGTAATCAATGAAGGCATTGTACTGATATCTGAAATATACATCATACTATTGGCTTCTAAAAAACCTTTTTCTTTTGTATCTAAATAGTTTTTCACCTCCGAAGATACATCTTTCTCAAAAGAGAGAATCAGTGTAGAACTCCCTTTTGTCTTGATCTGGGTTGGTATATTATATTGATTGACAAGATTCAATTTTGGGAAGGTATCTCCTACTTTTATCTCTGCAAAGAGTAACCCCATCAGTGTAAAAAAGAGAATGATGCTTTTCATAATTTGTCTCCTTGGACATAAATTTTTGTATATTCTAGACAAAATAATAGAAAGACCCACTTATAATGGACTCAATAACGCATAAATATCAGCCAAACACTACAACTCCTTAGCGCTTCTTATAATTCATGATCAACGTTTCAAGAATATTTACCTCTAAAGGTTTTGTAGCATAATCATCCATCCCTTCTGCAATATACTTCTCTTTATCTCCGGGAAGTGCATTGGCTGTCAACGCAATGATAGGAACATGTGGAAGCTTATGCTCTTTTTCATAGGCTAAAATTGCATGTGTAGCTTCCACACCACCCATCACAGGCATTTGAATATCCATAAAGATCATATCATATCTATTGTCCATATAGCTTTCATATGCTTCTTTCCCATCAGCAACCAGGGTAACGTTTAAGCCTAAATTCTCCAGCACTACTTTAATCAGTTTTTGATTAATCATATTATCTTCAGCAACCAGTACATTGAGGCTCTCAACACGCTGCTTCTCTTCACTATACTGCTTATCTTCATCCTCAACGGCTTGACCCTTTTTGATCTCTCCTAAAGATTTGTTTTTATTTTCCTCTTTTTGCAACTCCAGCGTCAAAGTAAAGAAAAATGTTGCCCCCTCACCCTCTTTACTTTTGACTTGAAGCTCTCCACCCATAGATTTGATTATCTTCGTTGAAATGGTCAATCCAAGACCCGTTCCTCCAGATTTTCTAGTGGTACTGACCTCTGCTTGAGAATAGGGTTCAAAAATTTTCTCTTGTTGCTCTTTTGTCATACCGATACCGGAATCTTTTACAGATACAGTAAAGGTAACACTCCCCTTTTCTTGACCTAAATACTCTATATCTACATCAATACTCCCCTTGGTCGGAGTAAATTTCAACGCATTACTGACAAGATTAATCAGCACTTGCGAAAGTCGTGTAGGGTCACCCATCACATTATGAGGCATTTTAGGATTTGTTGAAAATGTGAATGCGATCCCTTTTTGAGCCAATGCAGGTTCAAAAACACCTATGGAAGATTTAATTTTTTTAAACAGATCAAAAGGGATACGCTCAAGTTCCATCTTACCTGCATTTATTTTTGACACATCTAGTACGTCGTTGACAATCACCCGAAGATTGTTTG
This sequence comes from Campylobacterota bacterium, assembly GCA_034660455.1. Classification (GTDB taxonomy): domain Bacteria; phylum Campylobacterota; class Campylobacteria; order Campylobacterales; family Sulfurovaceae; genus Sulfurovum. The sequence continues at coordinate 55,162 of JAYEJF010000035.1, forward strand.
AACTCTCCCGTATCATCGAAACAAACTCTTTTTGTTCTTTAGACAATGCTGTATCATCTAAAATATCTGTCAGACCTATAATCCCGTTTAAAGGTGTACGTATTTCATGTGACATACTCGCAAGGAAAAACTCTGTTGTCTTCTTTTCAAGTTCAAGCATTTCTGCTTTTTTAGAAATCGCTTTAAATTTCTTTTCAAGCAGCCTATATTTTACATCATCATTCTCATCTTCCAAGGATATCTCTTCATCTTCTCCGATTTGCTCTTTGGATGAAGTACTAAGCGATAAAAAGAGTATGATAAAAAGCAGAGAAAAAAAACCTATGGATATCCACAAACTTAAATGAAACTGGAAAAAACTTATTAACCCTATGCCTAGAGAAATCCCTAAAGATAGGAAAAAAACTTTGATATTTTGAAACATATTACACCCTTAAAAATGATACGCTTTAATAGACTAAAACTATTTTATCTAAAATAAGTTTGAATTATAATTTATTTATAAAATAAACAAATAGTGTTCAATCCTCTATGTGCTATTTTTATACTTTAAGGCACTTTTATATGCTATATTCTATGAAAAATAAAGAATCATTTGCTATGATGACCGAAAATTTGAATAAAAGAGAGTACTTTATGCAGAACTGGTACGAAGAAACCCGAAAAAAAACAGACCACATCTTTCATGCAATTACTAAACATGACTTTGTTGTAGATCTGATGCAAGCCACATTAGACAAAGATATCTTTGGTTTTTATGTCAACCAAGATTCACTCTACCTCGCTGAATACAAAAAATCGCTCGTGAATGTCGGTACAAAATGTCACCGTCCCGATGAGAGACAGTTTTTTTATGAATCTGCTACAGGTATCATCCAAGTTGAAGATGCTTTACACAATCAATTTTTAGAAGAGCAATACCGTAACCCCACACCCTCACCCACCTGTGAACTCTATAACTCATATGTTTCACGTGTTGTGCATCATGAGTCTGTTGAAGTGGGTATTGCAGCCGTACTCCCTTGTTTTACTATCTACAAAGAGGTGGGTGACTTCATTGTAAAGATGCAAGGTAACCGTGGTTCAAATCCCTACCAGTCATGGATAGAGACCTACGCCAGTGATGAATTTGCCGATGCCGTACAACAGGCCATCGATATTGCAAACACCTATGCGCTTACGGCCTCTCCTGAGAACCTAGCCAAAATGGAAGAGGCATTTCTCAAAACTTCCAAGTTAGAGTATATGTTCTGGGACTCTGCATACCAGCAAGAGGCATGGAAAATATGAGTACCCCATACCACTCCGTACTTACCATAGCAGGTTCAGACTCAGGCGGATGTGCAGGCATCCAAGCAGACATTAAAAGTATCTCTGCCAATGGAGGGTATGCTGCTTCTGTCATCACCGCAACCACAGCACAAAATACCCAAGGTGTCACCGACATACATGCCATCCCTGTACCACATATCATTAAACAAATGGAAGCTGTACTTGATGACATCAGGTTTGATGCAGTCAAAATTGGTATGCTCCACTCTAGTGAAGTCATAGAGGCTGTAAAAAATACCTTGGAAACATACAAGATTACAAATATTGTCTTAGATCCAGTCATGATAGCCACCTCAGGAGATAAACTCATCACTGACGAAGCGGTAAAAAGCCTTAAAAACTTTTTACCCAACGTAACCCTCATCACCCCAAACATTCCTGAAGCAGAACTTCTTGTGGGACACAACATTGATCTTGAGAATCAGAAAGAATCTGCCAAGGAGTTAGGTGAAAAATATAAAGTTTCCGTACTGCTCAAAGGGGGACATCTGGAGATGACCGATATCATGACTGACATACTTTATAATGTCAAAAGTAAAGAGACGACCATCATCCACAATCCATCCGTAGAGACCATCAACACCCATGGTACAGGCTGTAGCCTCTCTTCAAGCATTGCTACACAAATTGCTTTAGGTGAAACATTGGAAGATGCTACACGTAAAGGGTGTAACTATCTCAATACAGCCATCGTGAATGGAAAAGAGAAACTGCTAGGTAAAGGGCATGGCCCTGTGAACCACTTTGGGCTTGCTTAAGGGCACTCCAATAATAGGTGCTTAACAGCACCCTGAGCCATCTTTTGTCGGGCTGCAAGAAGAAGGTGTTTGGGTGAACTTACCAAAAGTAGGTACACAACAGCCATCAGCTGTATCTGTACTATCTACCCCAAACACTTCTACATCCTCCATAGAGTGATAGTTCTCCCAGACCATTCCCGTAGGATCTTCAACCCAATACTTATTGGACTCCTTGTAACAACACACCGCCCCTTTGTCCTCTTTCCCTTTGATACCTTTAGACTCAAACAGTGTTTGTGCAGATCCCAATGCACAGTCACTCTCATACTGTACACCCAGATGATTGACACCTTTTTCATGCCCACGCGTAGAGATAGCAAAGTTCAAAGAGAGATCATCTACCAACCACTGTGCATAATCTTCTTTTACTTTTGTAGGTTCTGCTTGAAACTGTGCAGTATAGAACGCAATGCTTTTTTCTATGTCATCTACTGACATATGTATATGTAGTCTTCTTTTTTCACTCATGGGGTACTCCAAATATTTATTTTATATTTGAACTATAACATAAAATTGCTAATATATCAACATATCTTGATATATTAGCAATTTACCCTCTATATACTTCTGTTTCTCTTTACGTCTATAGTGTCATCTTTTTACTTGAAAAATTCGGTATAAGATAAATCGAAAATTCATGATATCTCTAATTCTTATAGTGCTATCATACACCCATGATAAACAACACCTCTAAAAACATACACATAGCCCTGCTTCTTGTCGCCACACTAGGTGTGATGTCCGGCATTACCATCGTCTCATCATTACCACTCATTAGCCATACATTTACTGGGGTGCCTAACATTGAGTTTCTCTCCAAACTTATGCTGACTATCCCATCCATCATCATCGCACTTTTTTCACCTTTTGCAGGGCACATCGTAGATAAGTTTGGACGGTTAAAGCCACTCTATCTTGGTATCTTTCTTTTTATAGTTGGTGGAAGTTCGGGGTTTTACTTGCATGACTTCTATGCCATCCTTGTTGGACGTGCCATACTTGGCCTTGGTGTCTCGCTCATCATGACCTCTAGTACTGCACTCATAGGAGACTACTTTTCTGAAGCGTTACGTCATAAGTTCATGGCTAAACAAGGGCTTGTCGTAGCACTAGGAGGCATACTCTTCATCACCGCAGGTGGGCTACTGGCACAGATGCACTGGTCTTACCCATTTGCCATCTACCTTATACCCATACTTTTTGTGCCTTTTTTGCTTAAGTCACTCTATGAACCTGAAAAACATAAACACGTAGAAGAGCTAGAAGTAGAAGCCAAGCTCCTACCTGTCTACCTCACTGCATTTTTTGTGATGGTACTGTTCTATATGCTCCCCACACAGTTTCCCTACCTCATCGTCAATGAACTAGGAGGTAAGCCACAAACCATAGGCTTTGTCATCGCCACAGCCATGACCTTTAACGCCCTTACCGCCATGCAATACGCCAAGATAAAAGCAAAGCTGAGTTACCAACAGATATTTTCACTCACCTTTGGGCTCTTTGGATTAGGGCTTCTTATCATCTCACAAGTCTCCACTATCTCAGGACTCTTCTTCGCCACTGCACCCATAGGTATGGGCTTTGGACTTTTACTGGTCAACACCAACGCATGGTTCCTCTCACTCGTCCCTGCACACAAACGCGGCAAAGCCGCAGGCGTCCTCACCTCTAGCCTCTTTTTAGGACAATTCTCCTCCCCTATACTCTTCGAGCCTATCGTGAGTATGTATGGCATACAGGGGTTGTTTTTGGGGGTGGCGGTGTTTTCGGTTTTGCTTTCTGGGGTTTTGGGGTTTAGCAGTAGAATTTAAAGTTCAATATTAAGTAAATTGGCGTCATAAAGTATTACATTAGAGTCAAGGTCTATAAATTTACTTTTAGAGAGCTTGATGCGTATCATGCCCCTAGGGTCTTACTCACAGACACAAGGAGTGTTACCACAGATCATACTTTATTTTCCATTATCTTTAACAATTTTTATTGATTCTGTCATAGTCATCATGACTGCAAACACAGACGAGTAAAGCTTCATCATTTACAATAGTCATCAAAATACGATACTGTGTATTCACTACCCTTATGGAGTATCTCTCTTTATCTTTTTTACAAATCATTTTTTTATAGTGAAGTGACGAGTCATCTTTGTTTTTTTTAAATAACGCTAACGTTGTTTCTATATCATTTTCAGAAACAGAATGCTTTTTGAGGAGTTTCTTTTTTGTTCTTAAGTATTGTACCGTTTCTGTGGTAGTCATGGTTTACTTAGGCAGATTGGAGTAAGCGTACTTCAAGTTGCCCCATGCTATCCATATATTGGACAAGCGCTGTATGGAGTTTATCGAGTTGTGTATGTAATTCTAAGAAGAGTGTATCTTTAGAGCTTAAAGGTTCTATCTTCTTTTTAAAGAGTTTGACATCATCAACAGTATCAAGTACAGTATCATAAAACACATCCAGATCATCTACGGGAATGACATGCATTTCGTCTATGCTGAGTATCTGCTTTTCTAGCTCTATCTCTTGTGTATGAAAGGTTGACACCATCATACGCATCATCTTATCAAAGAGTTTTTTTGGAGCTGTATCGTAGGCTTCAAGCGTTATATCCATAAAGTCAACAAAATTAATAAAGCTATTATCCATCTTAGCTGTCATGATACGTCCTTATAATTATTACTTTTATTATATCATAATTCCACCGTAGGAGCAGAATCCATTTCTGCCCTTTGAGAATCCTCCCCTACAGTTTTAACATTATATTCCATCACAACAACCCCTCATCCGAAAAAGAGTAAAATCCATTTTTACTCAAAATCACATGATCCAACAACTCTATTCCTACCAATTTAGAGACCTCTTTAAGTCTCTGCGTTATGGATATATCTGCCCTACTTGCTTCGAGTGTACCCGAGGGATGGTTATGCGCGATGATAATACCTGCGGTCCTGTCTGCAATGGCATCTGCAAAAACTTCTCTGGGATGTACCATACTTTGGTTAAGTGTACCTATGAAGACAGTACGCGTGTTGATGATGTGAGAAGCACCATCTAATGTGATGCTTAGAAAATGCTCTTGATTTTTGGTACTAAAAGATTTGAGTTCTTCATAGACATCAGAAGCTGAAGTGATGCGTTTGTTCTCACGTATGAGGTAGCGTTTACTCAGTTCTATAGAAGCCAGTATCTGAGAAGCTTTGGCTTGTCCCAATCCATGGATTTCACATAAGTTTTGTAGGCTAAGCTTGTCGAAGTCACTATCCATAAGTGTGACAATCTCTTTCGCCAATTTTCGCACATCTTTTCCCTGTACCCCAGAGCCTAGGAGTATGGCTAAGAGTTCATCATTTTTTAGTGCTTGCACACCTTTTTTAAGAAGTTTTTCTCTGGGTTTATCGTTTTTGTTTAAGTCTCGTAAGGCAGTCATTTCAAAAACCCCATCACCTTCTCATCTGCCACTTCGGAACTAGCGATAAGCTCATCCAAAGCCTTTTTGAGTTCTTTGTACTGCTTATCACTCTTTCTCTCTACTTCTATAAGTTGTTTGGCTAAGGCGTTGTAGTGTTTACTGAACTCACGTAGTTTTTTGAACGTTCTTATGATGGCTATGTTTGTTTGAACAGCCACTTTACTATTGAGAACAGTGGCCAACATGTATATGCCTTCTTCTGTAAAAGCGTACGGCGCTTTACGCATACCCATGATCTCTTTGTTGGATGTCGCAAATTGCGACTTCCAATCTTTTAACTCAATTTCATTCAACTGAAACATAAAATCATCAGGGAATCTGTCAATATTTCTTTTTACCTGCTCATTAAGTCTTCTTGTTTCCACATGATACAGCTCAGCCAAATCCCTATCTAACATCACCTGCTTACCACGTAAAGTCAAAATACGACTACTTATCTCACCTTGTATGATTAACTCTTCCATGACACTCTCCTAGATACACTAAAAACATGATAATGGAAAAAATAGCCCTAAGGGGAAAATATGTCAAATTGTCATTTAATCTAAAAACAACATACAGACACGAAGGTCATCATAACTCACTTTCCCCTCTAAAGCCTCATATACAGGCTTTAGACGTAACTGACCCTCTTGCGAAAAGTTCTCTTTCATCTTTTTAGTTTTAAGCTTTAAGACGACATCTTCTACAGGGTTGAAAATCTCATCTTTAGGTTTATACTTTTCAATATCCAGTTGAGGGTTCTCCTCTTTTAGTTGTGCCAGATGATGGATAATGGTACTTTTTCCCAAACCTCTGTGAATCGCTAGTTTTACAAGGGTATCAGACTTCTCTATGAGTCTCTCTGTCTTCTTGTAGGTAGGTGTGACATACGCAGAGTGTGAGGGCTTACCCTCTTTGATGTTTTGTCTCTCTTCTTCAATCTTCTCTTTAGTCACCACACCGCCAAGCTGTGAGATATGGCTTTCAAAAATGGATTCAAGGCGCTCTTTGGAGAACGCTTCTATGCTAGTGGCTGCTTTTTGTGATGCACTCTTAATACGCGCATCAACATGTAATATGAGTGGGTCTACCTGCAGTGCCGTCTCATTTAAACCCATCAGCCTTAATCCCTCAATGTTCTTAATGCGTGAGAGTGCCACATACCCCTGTCCACGCTCAAAGGTCTTAGAGAGATCTATCTCTGCGGCGTCAAGTGTCATCCCTTGCGACTTGTGTATGGTAATCGCCCATGCCAGACGCAAAGGTACTTGTGAGACGGTAGCCGTTACCTTGCCACTCTCATTTTCAAGTGACCACTCTTCGGGTTCTACCTTTATCTTTTTTCCCTCTCTCGTACGTATGATTGGCATGTTGTCTACAGGACTAAAACTCTCTACCTTACCTGTCGTACCATTGACATAGCCTGATTCAGGATTGTTTTTAATGAAGATGACCACTGCACCCTTTTTCAGTGCCAACGCTTCTAACACCAAGGAAGACTTAAAAATCTTCTCTATGTTCTTCTCACTCCCTTTATGGTCACACACAAAGTGTTTAGACTCACCCCCTAGTTTCGCTAATTCATCTAAGTTTATACGGTCTACATCTACATTATGTGTGTAGAGTTTTGTAGGGGTAGCGATAGTAAGTTCTTTTTCATGTCTGCTTGCGAGTAAAGCTTCTGAGGATTTTGAGATACTTCCCAAACGTATATCATCGAGTATCTGTATGAGTCTTTCATCATCTTGTCTAAATTTCTCTTGGAGGTAACATGTCTGTAATTCAAGTGCTTTCCATGAGGGAGACTGCCATGCAAAACGCTTCTCTTTGGGTACTTTAGAGACGGGAGGTAACTGAAAAAAATCTCCGGATATCACAACCTGTACGCCACCAAAAGGGGCATCCATTCCTTTAAAGCCACGCAAGATGAGATCCATTGAAGAGAAAAGCTCAGGGGAAATCATAGAGACTTCATCGATTATGAGCACTTTAAGCTTCTTAAACCGTGTCTGCAAATATTTTTTATCAAGTAAAAAATCTACATACCCCTCATCCATGCTCTCTCGTATGCCCAAAGCAAAAAAGGCGTGTATCGTCTGCCCGCCTAAATGCGATGCTGCTATGCCTGTAGGGGCAACAATGGTCGGGTAAATTCTGCGTTCTTTTAAATACTGCGTATAACGGTTGAGAAGGTAAGTCTTCCCCGTTCCCGCTGAACCTGTGATAAATACATTTTTCCCTGATTTCAGTATGTTCAATGCTCTGTTTTGTTTCATGGGCGTATTATACATGATTACCGCAGGAAGTAAATAGCTCTTTTTAAACGCCATCCTCTTTTTATATAACATATAGTTATCGTATATATAAGTAATTAATATAGTTTTAAGGATATTACTATATACTATTATCGTCACAAATAAATATAATAAGGAAAACAAATGAAAAAAATACTAATTCTATCAATCATCTCACTATTGGCAATGGTCAATGTACAAGCGGAAACAAAAACGGACATAGAGCTATGTAAAGCATTTATCAACAAAGCAAAAGCATATCAATCGACAATGAAAGAGGATCATATTTCTCAAGCAACGTTTGCATTCTATAAAGATGAAGTAGTAAACAATTGTGGAAATATTGCATCAAGTATGCCATATAGCAAAGACTTTTTTGCTACACAACTTATGAAAAGTGATAGAGCCACTGCAAAAAATTGTAAATTGTCTATCAAGATGGCACAAACGTATGTAGAGACTGAAGAGATGTCTCCTTTTTTAACACATGCACACAAAGTAAATATCATTGATCACTGTGGTACACTTGTAGCAAAAAAAGAGTCTGCAAACTGTCTTTTTAATGTGGTTGACAACTCTAAAGAAGATTTAAAAGAGCGTTGTGTCGCTTCAATTGAAAAGGCACATAGTGCGAAAAATCCGGATGCATTAAAAATGCATAAAGAAGCTGTCATTGCCAACTGTGGAAAACTACAGGCAAATCTTTAATCGAAACTGCCAACATTTTCATACAAAGTGTTGGTTGTCTATAATCTACAAACCTACTTCAATTAACCATACCGTAATATCCTACCCTTACTTCTTTCAGTAAATGCAAGCAGTGCATCACGGTTTCACTATCTGGATTACCTACGTCGCATTGACATACCCGAAGGTCTACTCATAGGTCGTGAAGGCATTGTTGACGGTCTTCCTACAGAGGGTCTTCCTACAGAAGGTCTTGTATGTGCAGGTAATGTTGTCGGTCTATCGGGTCTCTCTATGGGACGATCAGGTTTGTTTGGTCTATCTGGTCTGTGGGGAGGTCTATAGTAGGGCGGTCTATACACCCCGCCGTAATACCCTCCGCCATAACCATAATGAGGGTAACCGTATCCGCCATATACAGAATAGCCCACCGATGTTGTGCCCGTACAGCCTGATAGAGATAAGGCCAATGCCGCCATAGACATTGTTGCTGCCAATTTAATTTTGCCCTTCATCACTTCTTCCCTTCCGACCATCGTTGTAAAATGAGGTGTGCACCCGAATTATCTGCTATCACTGCTACATCACCATTCATCAATGATTGATCAGGCTTCATTAAGACTTTACCTCCGAGTTTTTCAACCTTCGAGAGAAGTTTTTGGGGATTATCCACACGGATAACAGGAACCCAGTGCTCATCTATATCATCCCTCACAACATGCCTAATCCCCGCACGCCACTCTCCTTTGTGTATTAAGATTAGATAATCTTCTCTGCTAATGGAGCTATCATAGTGCCCTAACTTACGATAAAATGCATCACTCTCTTTAGGATACTTTGACCAAAGCTCATTCCATAGCCAATCTCCTATCCTAGGTGTGGCATCTAGCGGGTCTCCGCCTTTTGCTTGAAGCAAGACAATGTGTGCACCATGCGGATCACTGATGAGTACCCCTTTCCCTCTCTCTTGCATATCTAAAGGGCCTTTAAGTACTTTACCACCCTTACGCTCTACATATTTTACGGCATTCTCAATACCCTTCACAGACATCGAAGGGAGCCAAACTGCCTCAGATGCGCTTCCCGTTTTAGCTGCCACTTCCATCATCCCACCAATCAACTTTCCATCATTATAAATAGTGGAATAGTGATTCATGTCTTCAAATCTCCAGCCTAAAAGGCCTCCATAAAATGCTTTGGCTTTAGTAATATCATCCGTCAAAAGATCATGCCAGACAAATTTGCCTGAATAGTGTTTATCTGTAGCACTCTTGGTAATTGCAGGCAGAGAGAGTGTTTCTTTGGGGGGCGTAGGAGTATTGACGCCAGTACACCCTATTAAAAGTAACGAAAGCGATACAATCGATATCTCTGAAAGCCATCTGTATTTGTTCATTTCTGTATCCTTTGCTAGATAATCGTCCAAGCTATTTTACTTGAGCCGGATTACAATTTTTTCTTCCTGAAAACCAACCGTTTTTATATTCACTATCTGCATTAAAAGCATCGCTATCTTTCGTATATGCTCCTGAAGCTGTCGTACAGCCATCTTTTTCACCCCGTTCAAAACTCGGACTCTTCACTACCGGTGTAGCGGTTGAACTTGTACATGCATTGAGTAAAAGAAGTACCACTGTCATCAATACTACATTTAGAATTTTCATTGCTCTTTCCTTTTATGATTTATACTAAAAAAGTATATCAAACTCTCTATTGGTTAATGATAAATTCCAATAAAAACACTATAATTAAACACAAAATTTTAATATAAACATAGTGAAGGAAAACATCATGAAAAAACTATTGTCGATTGGATTGCTGCTACTGTTCTGTACACAATTTCTATCTGCGGAAGATACAAAAAGTAAAGTATTCCCCTTAAGTAAATCAAAGTTTGCCGTGTTAGATAAAAATGGTGAAGAGAGTATTGTTGATCTTGCAGGGCAAAGTTACATCGTGGTTTCTGTAAGAGAAAAAGGTGCAGACGGTGCGGCCTATGCTATAGACCGAGACGGTGTCATATGGTGGGCAGCTATCATATCTTCAGGAGCCAAAGGGCATGAAACGCCTTCTGGTATCTTCACTATTTTTAGAAAAGAGCGTTTTTATATGTCAAAAGCACACCCCGATCCAAAAGGTATTAACAACATGGATTTTTCATTATGGTTTACACATAGAGGACATGCTATCCATATGGGGAATGATGATGCCATGTCTCATGGGTGTATCCATGTAGGACATAAAGGTGCCCAGAGTATGTTCAACTGGGCAAAAAAAGACAAAACAAAAGTCGTCATCACAAGAGAACACTATATGCCATTTGCCTATTATGACTTGAAAAAAGCAGGATACAAAGAGACTGAAAAGACGCCTGCTCACATCAAAGCTGCCATTAGGGCATTTCCGCCGGTTATGCCAAAAATGGATGAATAATCAAAAAGATGCTACAAGTTCAGATTAAAAGTAATGCACCCCTATATAAATCTCCGCTTCATCCATAGAAGTATAGCGTTCAAAATCCGTCTCATAGGCCCGACGCTCATCAATGCTCGGATCTTCAAAATAGGCCCAAACCTGCTTCCAAGTATCTATAATGGCAGCAGGCATCTCACCTTTGACAGGAAATTTAAGATATCTCCCCTCCTGTAGTGTTACAGAATCTAATGTTTCATCACACACTTCACTGCCTACCAATACATCAAACGCACCAAAGGCATCCGACTCATAATTGCTATAGACACCATACAATGGAGTACCCTCTGCTAAAGTCGGTAGAATTTCTGAATAAAGACGATTCCATAACGGTGCTATCTTCCCTGTAGCAGGATTCATCTCATCGGAATTTTTAGTTCGTGTTTGCAATCCATAAATAGTTTTAGTTGTGATATTTACTTTTTTTATGTTTGGCATGCATCTCCTTTATTCTCATATATTAAGAGAGTATTCTAACCTAAAACAGATTGTCATTGATTGATATTTTGTCCAATAAACCTATCAATAAGCTCTGCTGTTTTTTTCGGTTTTTCTAGCGGTGGCATATGACCTGTATCTTTTAACAGTCGCAGTTGACTCCCCGCAATGGTATGATGAAAGAGTGTGGCGTTGTCTACATGGGTCAGCCTGTCTTTATCTCCCCAGAGAATCAGTGTTGGTATCTGAATATTTTTTACAACATCACTTAAATTTACATCTTGCATCATCGCTTCATAAATCACCTTTTCCAATTCACGCCTTGCGCACTTTTGGGCAAGAAGTAGCTCTTGTATCGCCTCTGGAACATAGGGTTTTTTATGCATAATATAACTAAAAAGGGTCTCAAACTGCTCTTTCGTACAAACAGCATAGAGTTGATTGGTATCAGACACTTCAAGCAGTTTCACCCCGTCACTCTTTGTCGCTGTCATCCCAAAAGAGGCAATGAGTATCAGCGCACTTAAATTGTCTGCATGCGCTTGTGCATACCGCAATGCAATCGCACCACCCATGGAGTGACCAAGCAGATAAACCTCATTGATATTTTTAGATTTTAAAAATAGGCTGACTCTTTTGGCTTGTTGTGCAAGGCTATAATCTAAACTCTTGGTTGAAACACTCTCTCCGTGTCCGGGAAGATCAAGTACAATAACATGATATTTATCTTCTAATCCATCCACCACCCTGTACCAACTCTCTTTCGTCATACCAAACCCATGTATAAATACCAGTGTTTCATTACTCTTGACGCCATTTTCAAGATATACGATCTCTCCAAAATCCAGCATAAGAGACTTTTTTTCCAAACCTGCACTGTAACGTTCATAGACCAGTACCGTTTCATAGAGGTTTTTTGGGGTAATAAAGATAACGCCAAACAGAACCAATAACAATAGAACAACAGCTCTTTGAATGGACACCCTCTACCCTCTTACTTCTCTCTTAGCACTGTTTTAAGCTCCTGTATCTCCCGACGTAGCCCCATCACCTCTTCATGTAACTCCTGAGTATGATTTTCTCTCACCTGCACCTGTTCAGCTTCATCACTTGCATTCATATCATTCATAGCATCGACGACAATGGCAATAATAAGATTGACAATGATAAAAGTAGACAAAAAGATAAACGGTACAAAAAATACCCATGCTAAAGGATAGGTCTCCATCACAGGCCTGACTATACCCATAGACCATGACTCTAATGTCATCACTTGAAAGAGTGTATAAAATGACTCACCCAAAGAACCAAACCATTGAGGGAACTTTTCACCAAAAAGCTGTGTAGACATAATTGCAAAAATGTAAAAGAAGAGTGTCAAAAGTGCAGCAATTGAACCAATACCCGGTATCACCTTAAGCAGTGCCACGACGATCTTTCTCATCTGCGGTACTACCGTAATGAGTCTAAAGAGTCTAAGTACACGTAAAACCCTAAATATCTCAAACCCTGCACTTGAAGGTACCAGTGAAATAGCCACAATCACAAAATCAAAAATAGACCAAGGGTCTTTAAAAAAAGAAGCTTTATAGACAGAAATTCTTAACACGATCTCTATCGTAAACACAGTCACAACAAAGGTATTAAAAAGCGTAAATAAAGAACCGTATTCTAGATGTAAAGCCTTAGATGTCTCTAGTCCCATTGTTATACCATTGAGTATAATAAGCCCCATAATAAAATTTTGAAACTTATGATGCTCTACCAATTTTTGTATCATTTCCATCATGATCTCCTTTTATTCATATCATCCATATGATTTTTTGGGATTATACTATTTTTATGATAACAAATCTTTAGGGGAAGTCTAATGATAAGTCAATTTTATTTCAGGTTTTCATCTATACATTTTAAACAATCATCGCTTTAAGCGTATGTCTTTCACCAGGCTTTAACATCCGAGCATCTTCACCTGCATTTGCACTCTCTATACAAACCATTGTCTCATATCCCCCATCCAACATATCTACCATTTTTTGTGACTTTTCCAGCCAAGGGTTCCACACAACCACTGAGTTTGACCCCTCATGCCGCAAGGTTACTTTTTTTTGAGAATCTGACAGTGTCACGCTTTTTGAGGGTTCAAAATAGACGCGATCCACCTCTTCTTTCAAAACAATTTTTCCCTCTTGTCTATACGATTTTCCATCCAGATTATTATAATATTGCTTCCCTTCCAACCCTTCTATCGATACATGCTCTATATGAGAGATAGCAAAATAGGTATGGAGTGCACAACTCAGTTCAAAGGGTTTTGTATCTGTATTGGTTGTCGTTAAAGCCATTGTCAGTTGGTTTGAAACGAGAATGTCCAGTGTCACTTTAAAGGTGTAGTTCCAAAGTTTCAAAGTCTCCTTTGAAGAGACAAGTTCCAATCTTACATGACTACTCTCGTCATCCAACTCCTCTTCTAAAATGACCCTCCAGAGACTTGTACGCGCAAAACCGTGTTGAGGGAGCGTTGGATCTTCTCTCTTCTTCCCAAACCATGGAAAACAGATAGGTACACCACCTCTAATCGCTTTGCCCTCTTCAAAATAGGCTGCTTGGCTAAGCCACAGTAGAGGCGTTTTCTCTTTCACTTGATAGTGAAAAAGATGTGCACCTTGTAAGGCAATCTTCGCGTAAGCATAGCTGTTTTCAATTTCCACATATTGAAAGCCGTTAGTGAGTTGTTTTTCTCTTATCAAGTTCATACCTCTTTAAAATTTTAATGCTATCCTCTCCACGCCTAGTTAGAAAAATTATTTTTTGTAATGCAGCACTGCATCATATGCTGCGATGGGTCTATATATTTTTTTGATACTTTGATGCTTTAAGACTAACCCGTGTGATTCAAAAACCAATAACTCATCTTTATAAAGTGGCCAAGGCGGTCCACCATAGTTTGTATTGTTATCTTGCAAATTCGTATGTAAAAGCAGTTCTCCCCCACTACTCACTAAATTTGCTATAATTTTTATGAGTTCATCTCTAAGTTTTGGTGCTAGCGACTGTATGGTACGGCTTTCAAAAACAAAATCATACATACCAAACATCCATTGGGGCAATTGAAAAATGTCTTCAACTCTAAAGTCTATCTCTGTGTCAAAGAAACGCTCTTTTGCTATCTCTATGGCTGTGTGTGAAATATCGATTGCATCTACTTCATACCCCATTTTTGCCAATGCATCCGCATCATCTCCAAGTCCACACCCGATCACCAAGGCACGTCCATATGTCATATCATCCTTGACATTAAGATAGTCGACCAAATGACTATTGGCAGCCAAATTTGCCCATGGGATGGAAACAAGATTATCCTTGTCTGCATTTTTATAGACATTTTCAAAATAATTATCACTCTGACTCAATCATATTCCTTCTTTTTTTATCAAAATAATTATAGCGAAAACAGATTTGACTTTGACAATGATACCATCAACTTCTATCACTCTTTTTCAACATAAACAGACGCTCTTCATAGTTCACCCCATTCATCTGAACTTCTATTTTATGCTCACCTTCATAGAGTTTTCGTGTAGACATATTGGCTTTAAAAAGGTGCCTCTTTTTCAACAAGAGGGATTGATCTTTTTGCAGCGCTATTTTTTTGAGCTTATAGACTTTGGGGCTATAGTGACCTGCTTTTGTTCTAAAGTGTACAATATAATCCAACATCACTTTTGTATCTTCTTTGGCTTCAATCATAAGTTCAAATATCAAAGCTTCCCCAATTTGAACCTCTTTGGTCTCTACCGTGAAATGCTTAACGCTGATATTGGGTGTTCTAGCATACCCAAGGAGTGCTAACGCCTCTTCATGCCCCTCTTTTACCAGCGTACGCAATGCATGATTGATGATATACGCCATCTCTTTGGGATTTTGTTTCCCTGAAGCTTTCCATTTTTTAAGTGTCTCTATGACCAAAAAGGCATCTATTTTGGCGATGTCATTGAGATGATTGGCTACAGAGCGTGTCACATAACGGGTCTTATCTGAAAAGAGTTTATCGAGACGGCTCAATGGAATACGGTAGTCCAGCTTCAAACGCTTCGCCCATGGCAACTTTGGCCTCAAAGACTCAGACACCAATCTTCTTTCATGATAATTCTCTGACAAGGCACAGGCATCGAGCATTGCCAATGTCTCTTCAGGGTATGCATTAATAAAGTCTCGAATGGCAAACTCCACGGAAAAACGTTTTGTTATTTCCCTGAGTGCTTGAAGTGAAATATCTATCTTCTCTCTCCTGCAACCATGCAAGGTAACAAACTCACTATATGGGGCATAAATAAAATCTCCAAAATCATTATCCTGCTTTGAAGGGTCAAGTGCTTGAGGTAGGGAGTCTAATAATATCTTTACCGCAGATTCAAACCCTATTGGCAAATACTTACCCAACATATCTCGTATATGATAGATACGGGCTTTAAGTTCAAGTTCATGAAGCATATCACAACTCTCTTCTTCAAAGTATTTCTCTTGAAATTCGGGATACACCGACTTTATCTCTGTTGCAATCTTTTTAATTTTTATGGGGTTAAAAAGTATCTCTTTAAGTAGGGTTTTTTCTGCCGTCATGGAGCCTTCTTTCTAGCTAGTGTTCTCTCTTCTTCTCGATCCTGCTCTCTCTTCTTTTGATAAACCCTAAACGCTCTCACGTTTTCAAGGTGTTCTGCATAGGTGGCAGAAAACCGATGCCCTCCCATTGGGGAGAGCATAAAAAAAAGATACTCACTAGAGAGAGGATACATTGCTGCATTAAAAGCATCCATTGTGACCGATCCGAGCGGTTGAAGTGGTAAGCCTTTGTGTTTATAGGTATTATAGTAACTCTTATCTGTTCTAATGCGTTCAGGCGTTACAATGGTATGGGAAAACTTACCGTAGTTGAGTGTACTGTCCATCTGTAATTTCATATCCTTTTCAAGACGGTTGTAGATCACCGAAGAGATCAAAGGCATCTCTTTGACATCATTACTCTCTTTTTGAATAATTGAAGCCATTGTAAAGAGTATTTTTAACTCCAAAATCTCTGGTACTTCTTTAAAGTGTTCAACAACATACTCCGCAAGGTGCCGCTTGGAGACATCAAAAAGATAAGACATTGTTCTGTTTTCATCTGCACGCCTGGCAATAGCATACCTGCCTGCAAAGATATCTGCTTCATTAAATAGAGTATGTTTATGATAATACGCAAGCAGTTTTTTTTGATCTAATTTCATATCATTGGCTAAACGTGAAGTGAGTTCTACTGCGGTCTCTCCCGCATAAATAACCACACTCATGGTCTTGGCTTTTTTTTGATATAAGGTTGAAAAGAAATCAAACCTCCCATACCCCTCAGTGTCCACATGGTACCAACCCTGAGCCGGTACATCTATTCGCTGCATCATCCAACGCTCTATCCATGTTACGGTATAACCATTCTCTTTGAGTGTTTTTGTCACATCATCGATATTTGAAGAGGCGATATAAAATGTTTTTGGAAGATGATTGATCGGAAATAAATTATAGACCACAGGAATGGATAAAAGAACCAGAACAATACTCCCCAAAACTATAAAACGTTTATATTGCCTCAAACTCTCACCTACTTTATACCCAGCTATTTTATTGTGTATCTGTTATCATACTTTGAAATAACTTCAATTATCTCTTCAATACCTTCACAAACAGCTGTAAACTTTAAATAACCATATTGATTTATAGCTAAATCTCTCTCCAACTTGTTGATAATGCCAAGTATAATTTTTCTCTTAAAGTGTTATAATGCTTACCTCAATAAATAAAGGATTATCTATGGAACACAACTACGAACTCATTCACAATGAGGCAGAATCTCAGTATGAATACCACATTGAAGGACATTTGGCACGTTTGGTCTATAAAGAAGAAGATGGTGTTTTACACCTTACAAATACATTTGTACCCAAAGAGTTAGGCGGTAGAGGTATTGCCGGGGCATTAGTGAAAGATGTATTTGCACAAATTGAGAAAAACGGTCAAAAAATGAAACCTGCTTGTTCATACATCGTAAATTATGTTGAAAAACATCCTGAATATGAACGTTTACAATAAACCTGAACCTATCACTTTATAGACAATGGGTGCATCAAACAGATCATCCATACGTACACCTCCAATGATGCCTACAGGATGTTGTGAATACTTAGAGGCTTCAAGCAGTCTATTCCCTCCTACATTTGCTTCAGATTTTGTATCTGTAGCCCTGTAAGCGCCTAAACCGATATAGTCAAGGTTAAGCGTGTTGGCTTCGAGTATCTCCTCTTTGTTATGCGTAGAGAGACCTAAAAACTTTGTTCCTATCTTTTGTCGTATCAAAGAGACTGCCTCTTTGAGATTATCACTATACTGACGAATATCATCTTGTCCTATATGCAAACCATCTGCATCATCTATAAGTTCTATGCTGTCATTGATGATAAGAATACCCTCATAATATCGGCGAATCAACAGCAAATCTTCTCTTTTCTCTTTTAAGGAAGCGAATTTATTGCGGTATTGCAGTATCGGTATATTGAAAAAGGTGGAAAGATGTTTTAGATGTGCCTCAAGAGAGACACCTTTATCTAAAAGTGTTTTTTTATCTACAAGGGCATAAATCAACGTTTAAACTTCCGATTTTTGCTGATGCTTCTCTTCGCTCTCTTCTTCAAGTTTTGCTGCAAAAAAATCTTCAACACCCTTTTCAACACCCTCTTTAACACTCTCATTTTCTAGTAAATCTTCTAGCACCTCTTCTGTTACTTCTACTTCTTCGTCCACTACTTCTTCATTGTGTTCTTTTTTAAAAAGTGTAAAGAGGTCGGCAAGTGTCTGATGCATATCTCCACGATCTACGATCATATCAATTAATCCATGTTCAAGTAAAAACTCTGAACGCTGAAAACCTTCAGGAAGATCCACACCGACAGTTTGCTTAATCACCCTTTGACCTGCAAACCCTATCAGCGCATCAGGTTCCGCCATAATAATATCACCTAACATGGCAAAAGAAGCCGATACCCCACCCATCGTAGGATCGGTTAAAATCGAAATGAAAGGTAAGCCTTTATGGTGAAGTCTATTGAGTGCTGCGGAAGTCTTTGACATTTGCAGTAAAGAGTAGGTACTCTCTTGCATCCTTGCTCCACCTGAAGCTGAGACGATAATAAAGCCACACTCTTTTTCCAATGCCCTATTGATACCACGAACGATCTTCTCACCTTCCACAGAACCCAAACTTCCACCCATAAAAGAGAAGTCAAAAACAGCTATTTCAACCTCGTTACCGCCAATCATACATGAACCACTCATCACAGATGATGTTTTTCCGGTTTTTGCTTTAGCCTCATCAATACGTTTTTTATAGGATTTTTTATCTGTAAACTTGAGGGGATCTACAGGAGCCAATGTACTATCTTGTTCAATAAAAGAGCCTTCATCTACAATAGACGAGATACGCTTCTGTGCCGATATACGAAAATGGTGGTTACATTTTGGACAAACATTCAACTTAGCTTCTACCTCTTTGTAATACATTAAAGAGGTACATTTTGGACATTTAATCCACTGGTTTGGTGTCTCTTCTACAGTCTCTTCTTTTTTAAAAAAGTTTCCAAACATTTTTACTTCTGCCTTCTATACTGATGCTTTAATTAATGATTCAATCTTATCTGCAATCGTTTTTTCTTTTGATACTATAACATAATCCTCTTCAACAATCACTTCTAATCCTTCACAAAGTGCCAAACCTGCTGCAAAATCATAAATACGAAACGTACCTACATAGAGTACATAGGTAACTGTATGTGCATAAGCAAGAGAAAGGGCTATGGCACCAGGGGTCCTGAATTTTAACTTTTTTGCATCCAGAGCGGCAACCAAATCAGGATTTGCATAGGCTTTTTCAAACAATCCCACCTCTGAAATTTGGGAACGATGTGGGGTAAAAAAATGTGTTGAGAAGAGTTTACCTTGCTGTACCTCTTTTCCCTCTGACTTCAAAAAGATATCACCATTGGCAAGATTACATACAATAGCAGTATCCAAAATTCCCGCTTCATTCACTTTGGCTACAGAAGAACCATAAAAAGGAAAAAGAGAAAGGGCATTGGAAGAACCGTCGATAGGATCAATAATAATTTTCTCTTTACCCTCACCCAACAGACCACTCTCTTCAGACTCAATCTGTCCAAAAGAACCTAAATGTTTCACAAAAATTGCTTCTGCAAAAAGATCCAATCCTGAAGAGACATCACCCCCTGCACCTACATCCATTTTTTCAAACCAAGCACTATCAAAGCCATCTTTAATCGCTTTTGCTATCTCCTCATTGGCTCTAATAGAGGCTTCAATAAATGGTGTCATAAATTTTTTACTCGCCTTTGGCACCTGTAATAATGGTTGGTTTAATACCACGTGGCGCGACCATCCAAAACTTACGAATCTCACTTCTAAAGTTTTCCAAAATATAACTTGCTCTCACACTACCGGTCTTTTTCATATAATCTTTCAGCAGTGCTTTCAGCTCAAACATTTCAGAATCCCACTCATCTGTGTCAATACGCAAAGGTTCAACAAGTTCAGGATTCACTTTTTCATAGAATCGTCCTTCCATGTCATAAACAAATGCTTTTCCGCCTGTCATACCTGCACCGAAGTTCACACCGGTCTCACCTAAAATAACGGCAACACCACCCGTCATATATTCACATGGATGATCCCCCGTACCCTCTACCACAGTCACTGCACCTGAATTACGAACAGCAAAACGCTCACCCACTTTACCATGGATATAGAGTGTTCCGCCCGTTGCCCCATAGAGACAGGTGTTTCCGCCCAAAGCAAACATATGACCGGCATTCTTAGAGGTTATCACAATCTGACCACCGTTCATCCCTTTACCGATGTAGTCATTTCCGGCCCCGTCAATATTGATGTTGATACCTTTTGCCATAAATGCACCTAAAGATTGACCTGATGTACCTTTCATATTTAAAGTGATTGTACCGTCGGGAAGTCCTGCATTACCGTATTTAGCTGCTATTTCACCAGATATTCGTGTTGCAAAACTTCTGTTTAGATTTGAAATCTCTTTATTGAGTACGATTGGTGTAGAAGGGTTTTCAATGGTAGCTGCAAGCGCCTCTAAAATCTCTTTTTCATACTCATTTTGATCATAAGGTTCATTAAATGGCACTTGACAGGTATTGTCACCCTCAATATCATAAAGTAATTCATCAAAATTAAACTTCTTTGCAAATTCATCATCAATCACTTCAAGCAGCTCATTTTTACCTACAATCTCTTCAAGTGATTTGTAGCCAAGCTCTGCAAGTATCTCTCTAATCTCCGTAGCGACAAAGGTAAAGTAATTGACGACTTTATCTACATTTCCTGTAAATTTCTCACGTAAATGTGCATCTTGTGTTGCCACCCCCACACCACAGGTATTGGTGTGACATACTCTTAGCATAATACACCCTACAAGTACCAACGCTCCTGTTCCAAAAGCATACTCTTCCGCACCTAAAATGGCTGCTTTGACCACATCTAAACCGGTCTTTAATCCACCATCCGTTTCAACAGTGACTTGTCCTCTAAGATGATTTGCTTTGAGTGCATTGTGTGCTTCTATAAGTCCTAGTTCCCAAGCATTTCCTGCAAACCTGATAGAACCGATAGGAGCAGCACCTGTACCACCATCTGAACCAGAGATAATAATCTTATCTGCATAACACTTCGCCACACCTGCAGCAATGGTACCTACACCTGCAGTTGAAACGAGTTTGACAGCAACTTTTGCATTTGGATTGATCTGTTTGAGGTCAAAGATAAGCTGTGCTAAATCCTCAATAGAGTAGATATCGTGATGGGGAGGAGGTGAGATCAGTGTCACCCCCGGCTTCGTAAATCTAAGTTCTGCAATTAAAGGACTTACCTTACTACCGGGAAGCTGTCCGCCTTCACCCGGTTTTGCACCTTGCGCTACTTTGATTTGAAGCTCTGTTGCAGATCTTAAATACTCTGGCGTCACACCAAAACGTCCGGATGCCACTTGTTTAATACTTGAATTTCTCTGCGTACCATAGCGTAATGGAGACTCTCCACCCTCACCGGAGTTGGATTTACCGCCAATTTTATTCATAGCAGTAGCAAGTGTTTCATGTGCCTCTTGTGAAATGGACCCCATAGACATCGCTGCTGTTGAAAAACGTTTAAAAATCTCACTCAGCGGTTCTACCTCATCTATAGCAATGGGTTTCCTGTCACTCTTAAGGGTGTAAAAGTCACGAATGAACTTTTTGTCACGTTCATTGACCAACTTCTTCACCACTTCATAATCTTCTGCTTTTGCGCTTTGAGACGCTTTTTGCATTGCAGAAATTGTAGGACGTGAAAAATCGTGGAACTCTTCACCTTTTTTATATTTATAGAACCCGCCTTTGTACAATAGATTTTTCTTACCATCAAATTCAGAGGTATAGGCACGTTGATGATTTGTATTAAGACGTGCATCGATATCTTCATAACCAAGTCCAGGAAGTAACCCTGTTGCTCCTTCAAAACACTCTTCAACCACTTCACTGCTCAACCCTATCACATCAAAAAGTCTTGAATTTCTATACGATGCAAGCGTTGAAATCCCCATTTTAGACATAATTTTCATCAACCCTGCACCCATTGCTCTTCTAAAACGTTTTAAAATAGGTTTAATCGCTTCATTACCCTCTTCGAGCTCTTCAACTGTATGGTAGAGTAAATAAGGGAATATCGCTGCTGTTCCAAAACTTAGCAGACATGCAGCCGAGTGAGGGTCAAACACTTCACCCGTAACGGCTACAATGCTTGTAAGGTGTCGGATATTTGCTTTTAAAAGCTCTTGATTTAAGCGCCCGACGACCATAAGCATCGGAATGACTTTATTTTCTGCATTCAAGTTTCTGTCATCAAAAATAATAGTCCGAATATCATTTCTTTTTACATCTTCAATAATGCGTCTAGTGAGTGCATTAAGACTTGCTTTTAAGTCACCTTTATACGTAGTGTCATACTGCTCTGCCTTATAACTTGGGTCATACTTTTCATTGCCTTTTGTACCAAACTCTTTGAGCAGACAAAACTTCTCTACGGACATAATCGGTAATGTGGTTTTCAAACGCTTTGCATGTTCTGGACTGTCACTTAAGATGTTATGCTTCTCCCCAAACCCCGTATTGAGACTCATCACCGTCTTTTCACGAATTGGGTCTATGGGAGGATTGGTAACCTGCGCAAACTTTTGTTTAAAGAAGTCGGTAAAATTACGTTGCTCAGTTGAAAAAGCTGCTAGAGGTGTATCGTCTCCCATAGAACCTGTTGTCTCTTTACCTTCTGCAAGCATCGGTCGGATTACTTCACGAATCACCTCAGAGGTAAAATTAAAATAACGTTGTTTCGCTGCCATATCACCATAACTGGTTTCACAGCGTGTTGCATCCGTACCTGGCACATGCTCTTGCAAATAAGAGAGTTTTGAGGTTAACCATTTATCATATGCGTTACCTGCCTTAAGATACGAATTAATATCATCGTTTTTTAATACCTTTCCGTGTTTAAGGTCAATTCCCATCATTTCACCAGACTGTAATCTTCCACGCTCAGCAATCTCTTCTTCAGGAAGCTTCAAGACACCATACTCAGATGAAATTAAGAGTCTATTGTCTTTGGTTCTAATATATTTAGAAGGTCTCAGTCCATTTCTGTCAAGAACACAACCAATATAACGTCCATCGGTCATACTCACTGCAGCCGGACCGTCCCATGGCTCAAACGTCGCACTCGCATACTCATAAAATGCTCTAAGCTCCGTATCCATTTGTGGGTTATTGTGCCATGGGGCGGGTATAAGTGAACGTGCTGCTTTAAAGAAATCTACACCGTTGACACGTAAAAACTCCATAAAGTTATCTAAACTTGCAGAGTCTGACATATCATCTTGCAATACATTTCTCAAGCTATCCATCTCTTCATCCGTATAAATATCCGATTTAGCCGCTGCCATCTTGGCTTTTACGTTAAACATGTTGGCAGTTACAGAATTAATCTCTCCATTGTGGGCTATCATTCTAAATGGCTGAGCCAATTTCCACTGTGGCAAGGTATTGGTTGAAAAACGCTGGTGAAAAAGACAAAATGAGATTTCAAAATTAGGATCTGCTAAATCTTTATAGAACGCTTTAATATGCGTAGGCATTACAAGCCCTTTATACGATATCACAGAGGTTGAAAATGAGGGGATATAAAAAGTTTTGTCTTCTATCAGTGCCGCTTCTATCTCTTTACGCGAAAGATACACCAAGGCTTCAAAACGGTTAATCGCTATGGGTGAGTTTGGTGCTACAAAAACTTGTTTCATCGTAGGAAGCGTAGCCAATGCTTGTCTGCCTAGTGCAGTAGTATCTACCGGTACTGTACGTGTATAGACAATTTTTAAGTCATTGTTATCACAAATTTCAGCAATCACATCAAAGTCGGTAGGATTATTGGAAAAGACCATCGCAACGGCATAATTTTTAGGTAAATAGACACCATTATCGGATGCCTCTTTCTCAAAAAATGATTTGGGCATAGATAAAAGAAGTCCAGCTCCATCTCCTGTTTTACCATCTGCTGCAATGGCCCCTCTATGCATCATACGAGAGAGTGATGTAATCGCATCTTCTAAATTTTTATGTGAAGGAGTATTATCAATGGAAGCTAAAAGTCCAAATCCACAGTTATCCTTAA
The DNA here is from genome assembly GCA_034660455.1 of Campylobacterota bacterium. Classification (GTDB taxonomy): domain Bacteria; phylum Campylobacterota; class Campylobacteria; order Campylobacterales; family Sulfurovaceae; genus Sulfurovum. The sequence goes on from JAYEJF010000035.1 coordinate 79,449, forward strand.
ATGAAGTAAATAAATCTTGCATGTTAAACCTTAAAATGATAGTTTTGAAGCAACTTAACTATTACTTTTGTCGTGCTTCTGTCAATGCTAAGGATTATAGCCAAAGGGTGTTTAAGTGGTGTTTAAGCATAAAATTGTTTCTTTTTGTAACAAACTTAAGGTGCTTCTACCCTTAACATCCTTTTGTCTATAATGAGAACCTCTAAATTAAAAAAGGAGTTTCCATCAAAGGATTCATACTCTCTGTTAAAAAAGCAAAGAATGAAGATTCTATTGCAAGGGTTTTGACAGATATGGAAGTAAAAACCTATTACCGTTTTTTTGGGGCGCGTCACTCCATACTTCAACTGGGGAACCTTATAGATTTTGAAGTTGAAGGAGAAGATAGACCTTTTATGCCCAGACTCCGTTCTCTCTCACACCTGGGTTTTCCCTGGCTCTTTGATAAAAACAAACTTCTGATGTGGCATAATTTCATCAAAAAATTTGAACTACATCTTCGTGATGCCCAAGAGTTGGATGCTTTTTACTATCTGTTACTGTTAGAAGCAGCAAAAAAATGGGACAGGCAAAATCCAAAACGTATTGTCTGTGAAAGTTATATTACACTGCTTGAGTATGAGGGGAGGCTCTACCCCGATGAACATTGTTTTATCTGTGAACAGCGCATAGAAGAGGATATTGCATTAATGCAAACCTTCAAACCGACACATCCAAACTGCATTTACGCCCCTTCCCTACCCACGAAAAAAGTATTGGATTTCTTTGAAACTAAAAAAACGGTATTTCTCGAAGATCATGAAGTGGATTATCTCTATGAAGTGGTGATGAAAGGATTTTAAACCCATCCATATAATTTTACAATTTCTTTAAAAAAGCAGAGAGGATAAATATCATCGTTCCGTTCACACGTCCTTGAATATGGCTTGGATCACCGGGTACCATACGTATATTCTTCACCGTTGTCCCCTGCTTAGCTGTAAATCCTGCACCTTTTACGACAAGATCTTTAACGATACTCACGGCATCACCCTCTGCCAAAATAGTCCCATTCGCATCACGTGTCGCCTCCTGCTTCTCTTCTGCCAAACCTTCCATTGCCCAGGCTTTGAGATCCTCTTCAAGATACATCATATCAAGCTGATCTTGCACACCAAGCTGTGTGAAGAGTCTAAATGCCATCACCTGTACCGCCGGCTTTTCACTCCACATCGCGTCATGCAGACAATTCCAGTGTTTTTCATCTCTTGTCGGATCCTCTATACTCGATGCACAGAGAGAACAAATACTTATCGTATTATCTTTTGGGGCTACCGTATAGGTACTTAAACCCTCTTCATTTCCGCATAAATCACATGCCATTGTATATCCTTGATTCATTTATAATTTAACCTCAAGATTCTATTCAGCGTTAAAAGAGATAATTTACCTCAAAACGAATCTCATTATAAGAGGGGTCTAGCTTTGTAAACCCGCTCCCAGTCACAGTATCATCATCTCCCACAACATGTGCAAAGCGTGTTTTTAGATAGTAAGAGGATTCTCCAAGACCCTTAAAAAGATCCACGGTAAAGACTTTTGAGTCTGCTTGTACACCCACTTTACTGTCATCAAAATCCTGTATGGAAAAACGTGATATCACTTTAAACTCCTCAATATCTTCAAATTCGTAATCAAGCTGCATCATATAGCTTTCGGTATTGGCATACCAGTTATACTGTGCCATTGCACGTGTAAAACCACCCGTAGGAAAACCTCTCCATGGTGCAATAATATCACCTTTATCTGCAACTTTCGTATATCCGAATCTTAATTTGAGGGCATCCTGCACAACATCAACCCTTGCACCATATAGGGCTGCATCTAAACTGCTTGGATTACTGTAGCCCTCTGTAACTGTTTTAAGGTTAGCACCCCCTATGGCACCTGCACCATCATCAAACTGATACATCACTCTGACTGCCGGTATGACCGACCAATCCCAAACAGACAACCTGTAATCTGCCTGCATCATTCCTGAAGCAATTAAATCGGGCACCGCCGTGTAGTTCACATGCAGTGTCAAATTCTCAATTGTCTCATTTTTTACTTCTGCAATGATTAACCTGTCTTCTATGCCTCTGGCTTCCAACTCGGAGAGTTTTAAACCAAAATGCATTGCAGAGTCATCATTTTCAGTATATCTTGTATACGGGTCGTTTTCATCATCTCCCACTGCCAAAAGGTGATGAAAATCAGAATGGTCTCTGAGCTTTTGCCGTGTCATATATGCCATCTTGAGTGATGTTTTAGGAAGACTTTTGCTCTGTAAAGTAACGCCTTCAAATGTATTGGGTATCATTTTTGTATCATTGCTTTTGGTTAAAAAACTCTCAAATATTTGTCGTCCCAGCTTTAAAGAACTCTCTTCATACCGATACTCAAGATATGCCTGTGCAAACGTGTAGAGACTATCTGTAGCATCCGTACGATAGTCATATCTGCTAAAAGCACCTTTACCTGCTTTATACAAATAGGCTTCCGAATCATCCAGCGTACCTGCAGCACTGCTAACATAGAACCCTGCACCCACGCCAAATCCGTTTAAATAGGCACTTCGGTAGATTAGACTTCCGCCTAATGCTGCAATTGCATGGTTTTCTCTTATCTTGACACCATCGATTTGTAACTCTTCATTCCATTTATATCCAAAACTGTTAAAACGCAATCGCCCATAATAGATTCCCTCGCTAAACATCTCTCCAAATGTATCTACCGAGGTAGGTTCCTCATCATAAAGATGGATCATATTACATTTCAAACTATGTTTTTGTTCATCCTCCATTCCATATACCATGCCTGTTAACATTACCATAAGCCATATTAATCTCATCTTTCTCACTCTCTACTTTCCTAACATAATATCTTTAGCATTGATCATTGCTATCACTGAACTTCCAATAACAAGTTCCAATTTTTTTACAACCTCCAGAGGTAACACAGAGACAATCGTATCATGATTTCCTATATTTACCACAACTTTAGCACTCTCATCATCAAACGCTATACTCCTCACAATGCCTTCTACACTGTTCTCATCACACTTTTCATCTTCCCTCAACGCTAAAAACACGGTATTGGATTTAAATATCGCCGTTACGGTCTGAGCATTTTTCATCTGCAAATCTTCAACTGCTTCACGTGTAATCACAGATGTAACTCTCTTTCCACTTTTTAACTTCAGTACTATTTTGGCATTTACATTTTCTACATCTATGGAGAGAATCTCTGCTTGCAGCTGATTACGTGCCGAGATCTCTATGGCAAGTCTGCCCATTGTTTTAAATGTACCATTTTGAATATCGGTCACTTTCGATAATCGCTCTAAAAAACGTTGATGTTCCGCTTTAAGTACAGCATAATTCTCTAAAAGTCTCAATCCGTAGAGTGTGATGGTTGTTCCCCCACCATGTTTTCCACCTGTCTCACGACATACTATGGGTTCAGGGGAGAGAGAATTCATCATATCTACAGCTTCCCATGCACTTTTGTAACTCATGGGTACTGCCTTTGCAGCCTTGGAGATAGAACCATGTTCGTCAATCGCATGCAAAAGCTCTATACGCTTCTCAAGCAAGAAAGGTTGACCTAACATTTCTAAAGTAAGTTTTGAAGTAATCTCCACACCATCCCTTTAGGTTATATAAGATATATTCTATCCTTATATAACTTAAGATATAACGATAACGATACGGTTTATTGAATCCACTGCAAGCGTGCCAGAAGTCCTGCTGTGGTGGTATAGCCTACTTCCGTAAAGCGTAAGACCCCTTTCGCATCATAGATGAAAGTCGTTGGAAATGCTTCGACATTGAACTGCTTGGTCCATTTCCCTTTTTCATCGTTAAGCACTTTAAAACTAAATCCACGCTCTTTCATATAAGTTTGTAGTTTCTCATCACTTCCCGAGTTTACCGCAATAGTAATCACATTATGCTCTTTTGAGACTGCTTCTATATTTGACGCTTCGAATTTACATGTGGGACACCACAGTGCCCAAAAATGCACAATTAAGGGTTGCCCCTCTACCACATGAAACAGACTCCCATCCAATAATCGCACCTCTATATTGGGTAGTTGTGTCGATTCAAGGGTAGGTTTACGCATATAACTCACTACATTACTGACAATCAAAACAAGTAGACCAAAAATGGCTATCTCTTTCAATAGTGCTTTCAAAGTCCTTTTCAACTTTTTGATTTAATTGTACATTGACTAATCCAACTCCACGCCATCCCAAAACTCATCATAGTCTAAATTTGTCATGGCATTTTCATCATTGATACTCTTTTCCATGAGCCTTTTCTGTTCTGCATCGAAATACTGCTCAAGCGCTTCTTCCAACATTGTATTGACATCTTTATTGAGCATCTGTGAGAAGAGTTGCAAATTTTCTACGGTTGATTGTTTAAATTCTATCTGTATATTATCTTTCATAAAATGATTGTAGCCAATTTTTGATACAATTCACTCATAGAACTTACAAATAACTACACAGATAGAATGCTATACTTCATTATAAAATAGTACAAAGGATCCACTATGAAACAGACATTTGAAGTCCTCAACGTAAAATGCGGAGGCTGTGCCAATACCCTCAAAACCAAACTCTTCAGTGAATTTGGAGAAGTCACGGTAAACTTAGAGGTTGAACCAAGACAAATCACACTTGACATTGCAGAGAGTGCACTCCCCTCCCTACGCACAAAGCTAAAAGGTCTCGGCTACCCTATGAGCGATGAAGATTTATCTACCATTGAAGGCTTTAGTACAACGGCGAAGAGTTTTGTATCCTGTGCGGTGGGAAAGATGAATAGTTAGACTTTAATGATAATTTTGTTTACTTTCCGCTTATGATGTGAATCTAAAATATTCTATCTTTGGAGACCCAAATTAAAGTTAATCCGTTTTTTAAATAGTTTCGATTTAATAGAGTCACAAAACTGCTAAGTGCTTATAACATAAGTTGAGCTTTTAAAGCAGTTCAGTTTTTAACTTTTTAATATCGATAGCGTCAAGGTATTGAACCAATACAGTATCATCCAAAAGGTCAGAACCTTCTAACTTAAGTAAAATTTGTCCTGCAATGAGTAGGGTAATTTCACTACTTGAACCCTCTTTTCTCTTCATACCTTTATTCTTTTTATAACGAAATGGCTTTGTACTAGGGTCTGCAGCCATCAATGCAGGATTTGAAATAGCCATACTCATCATAGCAATCATAGGTGAATTGGCTACAATTTGAATATTGACACGCTGAGTATCTTTGGTATAAACAGCTTCCATACTAGTTCCTGCTCCACCTAGCATAGACATGACTGCTTGAGTATCACTTTTATTTTCTATATTCCACCCATCTAATGGGGCAGGCAAAAGTTTTTGATTTTCTGCTGCGTCGAGTTTTTGAAGTTGTGCAGTAACAAACCTAAGCTCATCCATAGCACCTTTATAATCCTTCTCTTGATAGGCTTTTATAGCAATGTTAAGTTGTTCCGTAATCTCATCTGCTCCACTATATGTGCTAAATAGTGTATAGAGTGCAAGTGTTGAAAGTAGTATTTTTTTCATAGAAACCCTTTATTTTTGGTATTAGTATATCAAATTCTATTTAATCCACTTAGAGGATATATATAGATTTTTAATTATGAGGCATAATGCCTTAATAGCCCCTTTAACCCCATCTTTGGACAGCCTCAATTAAAAAATTATACTCTAATGCAAGTTCTGCTATAGGATAATCATATGCATATTCTCCCTTTACATATGGCTTCTGTAAAGGGGTAGCTTCAACTTTAGCTGCTTTAATTCCAGCAGAAGACTAGAGGAAGAGGATAAAATGTCATCATAATGTTTTCAGCCTATGTTATACTATTAATTTGGATTAAAAAAATATATTGGAGAATAGACAATGCCTCAAACTTCTACGCGTGTCAGTGACAACAAACTCAATCTTTTTTTTGGATTATCGCTTGCAATGATTACCGCTTACTTTGTATTTTGGGGCGTTGATTATACCAATCATAACCATTTACTCGTTTTTGTTCTTGCTTCTATCTCTTTTATGATATTTAATACAGAATGCTCTTTAAAACCTTATCAGGAAGGGCTTATCAAACTTCAAGTGCATCTTGAGAAAGAACAGGAGAAATTGTCCACTCAGGTGCTGTGGAGATTGAAATAATGGAAAAACAGTTAAGAGAAGAAGGTAAAATTTTAGGATAGATTTTGAAAAAAGTTCAAAAAATAATGCAATTGATATGGGTATTTTCTTCAACGATGATTGCAGAAGCTGCTGAGGAATCAACTTATGATCGGATTTGGGGCTATGCTACTCTCTACGAGAATAAAGAGAGCGGTTTTTTAAAAAAATTCGCTCTTACCGGACGAGCACAATATGACATTGGAACGTATGACGCTAATCAGGGGAATCTAGATGGCTCTCGCTGGCGGAGATGGCGTTTTGGCTTTAAAAGCGAATTTGTAGAGGACTGGGGTCTTCATGTGGAAGGGGATTTCGATCGCAATGAGGGTTTAGGACAGGGGTACGAACGTCTCACGGATGCTTATATTTCTTGGAAGCCAGATAAATTGACAACAGTTAAATTTCTTAAGCAATCTGCAGGTTTTACCTTAGATGGTTACACCTCTTCTAAAAAGCTGTATACATTAGAGCGTAACAACTTGACAAATAATCTCTGGTTTACTAAAGAGTATTTTACCGGGATAACAGTAAAAAGGGATTTTAATACTCAGTGCTTCTATAAGGTCGGTCTCTTCGCCTCTGATGACAGCACTGAAATTGAGATAAATGACGCAAGTTACTTCTTACTTGCTTCTGTTGAGCACACATTAAATATGGGACCGAAATTTGATGAAGCAACAATCCACCTGGACTATGTATATAATGATAAGGATGTCAATGCAAATACTCCTGACTTGTCTCATGTTGCTTCTCTCTCTACACGTTGGCAGATGGATTCCTTCTATTTGTACACTGATCTGGCCGCGGGACATGGCTACTATAATCAGAAAAACCTCTGGGGTGTTGTCTTGATGCCGTTTTATGATGTATCAGAAATGGTACAAGTGATCGGCCGTTATACATACCTCAGTAGTGGTGAGAATGGAGTGAAATTAAATCGCTATGAGAAATATATCGTGGAAGGAAGAGGGGATAAATATAACGAGATCTATGCTGGACTCAACATATTCTTCTATGGACATAAGCTAAAGTGGCAAACGGGTATTCAATACACTGACATGAATGATAAAGCTAATGACGAAGGAGAGTATCAAGGATGGGGTCTAACCACTGGTTTACGTTTTAGTTATTAATAAGTACCTAAGCAAAAGAGATCAACAAAAATAGAATAAGAGTAAAAGAGTAAAGGAACCAGGTGATAATGATCGATAATCAAATGAGAAAACACCTACAATCAGAACCCCCAACAATAGGATTTAGTGGGTCCACTACTTCCCAAACAGATAAATCAAATCAGGAAATAAAACAATAATCCCCAACGCCAACATTTGCAACACGATAAACGGTATCACGCCCTTGTAGATTGCTCCTGTACGCACTTTGTCTCCTGCAGCCCCTTTAAGGTAGAACAGTGCAAAGCCAAAAGGCGGTGTCAAAAAGGAGGCTTGCAGATTCATGGCAATCAGTATGGCAAACCAGACGGGGTCTATGCCCAGTAACGCAACGATAGGTACCAAGATAGGCACAACAACAAAGGCTATCTCAATAAAATCAATAAAAAATCCCAAGATAAAGATAACCAGCATGGCTATAAATATAAACATCCATTTATCTCCCATATCTCCTGAAAAGAACGCCATTGCCATCTCTCCTCCACCAAGTTCGTTAAACACCAGTGAAAATGCCGTAGCCCCGATGAGAATCATAAAGATCATCGCAGTGAGTTTGACGGTTTCTATGGCAGCGTAGCGTACCATCTCAAAAGAGAAGGTCTTTTTACTGATAGCAAGCACTACCGCCCCTAAAACACCAATGGCAGCAGACTCACTGGGACTTGCAATACCTGCAAAGATAGACCCCAACACCACACCTATGAGCAATAAAGGAGGGAGTATCTCTTTTCCTGCCTCCTTGAGAATTTGACTGTAAGGTTCATTTGAACCAATTGCAGGTGCAAGCGCTTTGTTAAAATATGCAATGAGCAGGATATAGAGAATATATAAAGCTATCAGTAAGATTCCCGGAACCACCGCTGCACGAAACAGATCACCGACACTCAGATGCATTTGATCCCCAAGTATGATAAGTACAATAGATGGTGGAATGAGCTGCCCTAGTGTGCCTGACGCAGCAATACTCCCACTCGATAAGGAAGGAGAATAGCCATGTTTGAGCATAATGGGAAGTGCAATAAGAGACATCATCACCACCGATGCTCCCACAATACCTGTACTCGCAGCAAGTATCGCACCTACAAGCACTACAGAGATGGCCAAACCACCCCTCACCTCTCCAAAGAGTTTGCCCATAGAGAGCAACAACCCTTCTGCCATCTTCGATTTTTCAAGTATGAGCCCCATAAAGATAAAAAGAGGCACCGCCATCAAGGTGACATTGCCCATAATACCATAGGTTCTGTAAGGAAGCATTTCTAAGGCATGAAGCCCTACCTCATCAGCGATAAGAGCAAAAAAGAGTGCAACACCGGCAAAGACAAATGCCACTTGAAACCCTGCCATCAATAATACAAGTGCCATAGCAAACATCAAGAAAACAGGATCGATCCAAAATGCCATAGAGTTAAACCATGCCATATAGACAAGCATCCCTAAAAGTATCACAACTAAAAACACTTTTAGCAATACCCTCTTATCGTCTACACGATGATACGCTTTAAGTATCTCACTGAGTGCCTGAAGAAGCAGTAACACAAAGCCCAATGCCAGTACCGCCTTAACGATCCAGCGCTGTGTTAAACCTCCGGGATCAGAAGAGACTTCATGCTGCAGGTAACTCTGATAAGTCATCTCTAAAGCATCACTCAAAAAAAGAAGAGAAAACGGCATCAGCAGTAATATCATTGAGAGTATCTGCACAATGGCACGTGTCTGCTGTGTATAACGTTCAAAAAACACATCAACCCTTACATGTTTGTCATGTTTCAGTGCATACGTAAGCCCTAGTAAAAACACGACATCAAACAGATGCCACTCCAGTTCCTGTAAAGCAATAGAACCTGCTGAAAACAAGTAACGCATGCCTGCATCGTAAGCGACCAGAAGAGAGAGGAGAACTACCAAAAATGCAGCAAAAACCCCTGAATATTTGGAAATATAGTCTAAGTAATAGGTGACTTTTATATTCATTTATACATTTAACTTCTCAGCCACCAGTTCATTCACCACTTTTGGGTTTGCTTTGCCTCCCGTAGCCTTAAGGACCTGTCCGACAAAGAAGCCTAAAAGTTTGCTATTCCCTGCTTTAAACTTAGCAACATTCTCTGGATGTTTTGCAATGACTTCATCTATAATAGGTGAAATTTGTGAGGGATCAGAGATCTGTATCAGTCCTTTAGCTTCAACGATGTGTGTTGGGTTTTCTCCAGACTTGACCATCTCTTCAAATACCTGTTTTGCAATTTTACTTGAGATAGTTTCATCCTCTACCAGTTGAACCAATTCTCCTACTTGTTTTGCATTAAATGCAAGCTCACTTATTTGTTTCTCTTTAAGTTCTCTAGCAACATCATTTGCCACAATGTTGGCTAGTGCTATGGGACTATTGAGCGTAGAGAGAGCCTCTTTGTAAAAATCGGAGAGTTTCTCATCACGTGCTAGCGTATTGGCTACTTCGCTATTGAGTCCAAACTCAATATATTGATCAAACAACAGTTGTTCAGACTCACTCATAGGTGCCACTTCACCATCTATTTGCGCTTTTTTAGTATGAGACGGAGAGAGAGGCTCAGTAACCTTCTTCTTTTCATCCAACTTCGCTTTTTTTGCCCAAGAGTCTTTCAATCCGACAATTTTATTGAATACGGGCTTTTCATCTGTATAATCAATAGGGTCTGCATAGAAATATCCCTCTCTTTCAAACTGAAATCTCTCATCGGGTTTCTCTAAGATGACAGCAGGCTCAATCAGTGCACCTTTAATCACTTTAAGTGAATCTGGGTTGATATCTTCTACACCTTGGGGCGATTCATCTTTAAACAGTCTGTCATAAAGTCGTATCTCAACCTCTTTAGCCTCTTTTGCACTGACCCATTGAATGGCACTCTTCACTTTGATACCACTCGTATCTGAACCGCTTTTCGAATCAGGACTGTACGCTGCTATGATCTCTGTAATATTTCCATTTACATCTTTGATCACTTCTTTGCAGGAGATAATATAGGCATGTCTAAGTCTCACTGGCTGATCAGGGGTAAGACGGTAATATCCCTTTGGAGGATTCTGCGTAAAATCAGCCCTATCAATATAGATCTCTTTTGAAAAAGGTAACTTTCTAGAACCCTCTTTAGGTACATCATGCGGGTAATATGGCGCATCGATCTCCTCATAACCTTCATAATTTTCAATCGTTACTTTTAGAGGGTCGAGTACACATAGTACACGTGGTACTTTTGTATTGAGATCATCTCTTATAGAAAATTCAAGCTGTGCTACATCGACCATGGAGTTTGCCTTTGCAATCCCGATGCCATCACAAAAATTTAAGATAGATTCCGGTGTATATCCTCTTCTTTTATATCCGGCAATAGTCGGCATACGAGGATCATCCCAACCACTCACTTGTCCGCCTTCAACCAATTCTAAAAGCTTTCTTTTACTCATCACCGTATAGTTAATGCCAAGTCTTGCAAATTCATGCTGGTACGGCCGTGACGAAGTTAACCCAAGCGTATCAAGTACCCAATCATAAATGTCACGGTTGTTTTCAAACTCCAAGGTACAGATAGAGTGTGAAATCCCCTCTATAGAGTCAGAGAGACAATGTGCAAAATCATACATTGGGTAAACATGCCATGCATCTCCTGACCTATAATGATGCGCATGTCTAATACGATACAGAAGAGGATCGCGCATTTTCATATTGGCGGCAGCCATATCTATCTTCGCCCGAAGAACATGTTCACCCTCTTTAAACTCACCCTTTTTCATTCTCTCAAAAAGATCCAGGTTTTCTTCAACAGTACGCTCGGCATATTTACTGCGTTTCCCCGGTTGGGTAACAGTGCCTCTATATTCGCGTATCTCTTCCTCATTCAAGCTATCCACATATGCTTTACCCATTTTAATGAGCGCTACGGCATAATCATAGAGTTTTGGGAAATAATCGGATGTATATCGTACATTGCCATCCCAATTAAATCCAAGCCACTCTACAGCATCTTTAAGCGCCTCAACATATTGCGTGTCTTCCGTCGTTGGATTGGTATCATCCATTCTCAGGTTACAATGACCATGGTAGTCCTCAGCAATACCAAAATTAATACAGATAGATTTAGCGTGTCCAATATGCGGGAATCCATTAGGCTCCGGAGGAAAGCGTGTTGTAACCTCTGTGTATTTGCCTGATTTTAAATCCTCTTCAACTATGGTACGTAAAAAATCTTTACTCTCGCTCATGATCATTAAACCTTTTTATTTTTAAACTTTAGGATTGTATTTTATCAAATTAAGTGCGTATTGCATCTTAGAATTATGCTTGGAACAAAAAAAGAGAAAATTGGAATCTCAATCAAATTCTATATACCTGCAGTATACAAAGTATTTGACTGATGGTAGGAGTGACCGGACTTGAACTGCAGATCTTAAATATGGGATTACGCTCTGACTGAGTTTATTGAATATATTAAAATCAAATTTCAGTAGCTAATAGGTGTTACTTACTGACAATTCCACTGACAGTTAACTACTAAACCTATTTTCTAGAGCCACTTGCAAATTCAACAATTTCCAAGTAGCAAACCTCTGACTAGACTAAAATTTCAGTATAAAAAAATAGTCTAGGTTAACTTTCCATCATTTTACTCCATTTTTAACTCATTTTCTCTAAAA
>JAYEJF010000036.1:0-17197 GCA_034660455.1 Campylobacterota bacterium
TATCAGAAATTGGAGCCTTACAATCTCCCAACTCAACATTCATTTCAAGGAGAGATTGAAGGATGCTTTAAATTTGGTATAATCTTACAGGTTTAGAGGTGTTGACACAGAATTTATTACACTCCCACGACCGCCACCACCGCTTTTTTGTCCGCCCATTGAACCTGTATTAGATCTGTTTGGGTTGCTTCCCTTATATTGATGCTGATTCGTATATTGATATTTATGCTGGTTTTTTTTACTTTGCCCCTCTTTTAATCTTTTTTGTTCTTGCTGTTTAAGTTTTTGTTCCATTTTAAGGTGTTCTTGAAGACTATCTTCAGCAGCAAACACTAAAGGAGAAGCCAGTAGCACAATAGTACTCAATGTTAATAACGTTTTATTCATAATGAATCCTTTTTTTTTAAAGATGTAGAAGTATAAAAGATAAGTGTGAAAGAAGTGTGAAGAAAACCTTATGTAATATTTCATTTTCACTTCACACTTCTATATTACTATATGTAATCAACAAAAAGAAGGATTACGATGAAAAAACTTTCTAAAATATTATTAACTGGCTTAGCAACACTATCATTATTGTCACAAACCTCTCATGCAGACGAGTATGGAATTAGAGCCTTTTATGGTGATAAATTACTTGATCGGGTTGTTGTTTTAAATGTCGAAGAGATGACACTCACCGATACCGTTGGGACTGTAGGTATTGACCCCTATCCGGTAGATCAAGCTGGTACATTGGATAAAGTATATGCCATTACACGTGGTAGTAACTCGATAGACGTTATTAATGCCTCTACACTAGCGCCGATGGGTATTATTGAATTAGAACATTTCCCTAGATCATCAGAAGCATATAATGCAGTATTGGGATTACAATTGGTAACAGGTGTCGATAAGCCAATGGCCAGTCTCATTGATGTTCAAACAGATAAAGTGGTTGCTAGTGTCGGAGACAGTTCACTTGTTTATCCTATTGATTACGGTGGGTCGAATGCAACAGGGCACCCATATTGGTTTACAGATAATAAGTTTGCACTCATCGATCGAGGAAATAGAACCATTAATATGTATCAGGTTTCTAAGCGTAAAGGGAAAAGAGGCGGTTGGAGGGTAAGTCTACTCGATACCGTTCCAACACCTACTGCCGTACACCATCTTGTGAAAAGAGATACTTCTACACTGCGTGGTATGGAAAGAGTGAGTTACTATGCATTGTCCGAAGGTTCTCCCGATGCCGGTATTGCACCTTCTGTACTCAAGTATACACTTAAACAAAATAAACTAAACCTTATTGGAGAAGTCAGTCTTGCCGAAATAGGTGATTCAATCATCTCAGAGATGGGAACCCATCACGCAGATGTGCATCCTGATGGAGAACATATGTATGTTGGCTCAACAGAAGGTAATATCTATGTCATTAATATGAAAACAATGGAAGTAGTTAAAACAGTTAAAGCCGGTTTAGGTGCAGGACATACAACATTTGTACCTGAGAGGAATCTAGCGGTTATTACCAATCATAAAGATACATTTGTAACTATCATTGATACCACAACACATACACAAAAGGTCAATGTGGAAGTAAGTGGTGCGCCAATTAACGGAGAGATTTTACAATCGCACTCAAGTTTTGTTCATCCGAATATGGACTTTTTCTATGCATTTGCTACAGACAACGGTATCTTTTATGAACTTAATTTAGAAACATTAGAAGTAAGCCGTACTGTTGAGACTGGAGGTACACCACTTCAGGGTGTATTTATGTGTCAAGGTGCAGAGTGTGAAAACTTAATGTAAATAACATTCCCAAACCTTATAAAACATATCATTTTATAAGGTTTTATTTATTATATTTTCTTGTATTTCCAAAGTATTTCATAAAACTACTATGACCCTATTTACATATTCTCTTCAAATAGATAACACCTAAAGGGGGTAAGGTAAGACTCAACGAATAGGCTCTTCCATGCATAGGCTCTTTATCTGTAGTGAGTCGCTCTGAATTACCGATATTCCACCCTTCATACTCACTTGATTGTGAATTGAATAGCTCTCTATATTCCCCCTCATAGGGTACACCTATCTTATAATTCTCAGGTGTTGCATCTGCAAAGTTACAAATAACATATACTGTCTCATCGGGATCATCACATTTTCGCATAAAGCTAATAGAGTTATGCTGATAGTCTCCGTCATCTATCCACTCAAAACCGATCTGTTGTTCATCATATTTGTATAGAGCAGGTTCATCTCTATAGAGCAGATTTAAATCACTTAACATCTTCTGCAATCCACGATGCACCGGATCTTCCAAAAGATGCCAATCGAGACTTTTTTCAAAATTCCACTCTGCATACTGGGCAATTTCACCCCCCATAAAGAGTAACTTTTTACCCGGATGGGCCATCATATAGGCATACATGGCACGTAAATTTGCAAACTTCTGATTGCTGTCTCCAGGCATTTTATTGATAAGAGAACCTTTCATATGTACCACTTCATCATGACTAAGCGGTAACATAAAGTGCTCATTAAACGCATACCAGAGACTAAAGGTCAATTGATTGTGATGGTGCTGACGGTAGACAGGATCATAACCCATATATTTCAGGGTATCATGCATCCATCCCATATTCCACTTAAAGCCAAAACCAAGACCACCGATATTTGTCGGTCTTGTCACCATCGGCCAAGCCGTTGACTCTTCAGCAATCATCATAATATCAGGATAAGCAGCATAGGTACTTTCATTAAGTTTCCGTAAAAAAGCAACTGCTTCGAGATTTTCATTTCCACCATATTCATTGGGTATCCACTCCCCCTCTTCACGGGCATAATCAAGGTGAAGCATAGAGGCTACTGCATCTACACGAATACCGTCAATATGATATTTGTCCAACCAGAACATTGCAGAAGAGATGAGAAAAGATTTTACTTCATTACGTCCATAATTAAAGATAAAACTGCCCCACTCAGGGTGAAAACCCTTTTGTGGATCTTGATGTTCATAAAGTGCAGTTCCGTCAAAATTGACAAGTCCATGCATATCCACTGCAAAATGTGACGGCACCCAATCCATAATGACACCAAAACCGTTTTTATGCAATACATCGATCAGATACATCAAATCTTCTGGTTCACCAAAGCGGGCTGTGGCTGAAAAATAACCCACCACCTGATATCCCCATGAACCAAAAAAGGGATATTCGGTTAAAGGCATAAACTCCACATGGGTATAGTGCATCTGCTTCAAGTAAGCCAGCAACTCTACTGCTAACTCTCTATAGGTTAAATAACGATCATCCTCTTCAACTTTTCTTCTCCATGAACCTAAATGCATTTCATAGACGCTAACAGGTGCATCATGTGCATTATGTTTATGGCGTTCCAACATCCACTTTTCATCTTCCCAAGTATACCCCTCAAGACTCCACACACGGGAAGCAGACTTGGATGGCTTTTCACTGTAAAACGCAAAAGGATCGCTTTTATCATGCACAATATCATGATGTTGAGACACAATATGATATTTATAGGTCACACCCTGCGCTACCCCTTCAATGAACCCTTCCCAAATACCCGAATCATCCTCACGCATTTTTAAAAGATGGGTCTGGGGGTCATAGTCATTAAAATCACCACGTACACTGACCGATTTTGCATTGGGTGCCCAGAGTGTAAAATGGATACCTTCTATCCCTTTATAGGTCATTTTATGGGAACCAAATTTCTCATAAAGCTTTGAGTGACTCCCCTGTTTAAACAGATAGATATCCATTTCACTCAAGGTTGAAACATCATAGTGCATCTTATATGTCATGTGAACTCCTATACGTCATTATCACTGAGACGACCCTTTACAATATGAAAATAAAGCTCTTCATATCCTTTTGCCGCTTCACTCCAATCAAAACGTTTTTGCATACCGTTATGACGAAGCATATCAAATCCAGGCCTATCTTGGTACCAGGTCAGTACTGCCCACGCCACCGTACCTCTTAGTGCTTCAGGTGTTGCATCGTAAAATTTAAACCCTGTCCCGCTTTGGGCATGCCTGTCATAGTTCTCTATCGTATCATCCAATCCACCTGTAGCACGTACAATAGGAACCGTACCATAGCGTAAACTATAGATCTGATTGAGTCCGCAAGGCTCAAACAGTGATGGCATCAAGAACATATCACTCCCTGCCTCTATCTGATGCGCCAGATCATTACGGTACCCTATATAACAGGCAAATTTTTCGGGATACTTTCTTGCCATATCCCAAAAAAATGCTTCTGCCCATTTCTCACCTGTACCCAGTAAAACCATCTGAATATCCAATTGCATTAAGCGCTCCATTGCAGCAGAGATCAGGGTGATCCCTTTTTGCTCAGCAAGACGCCCTACCAATCCAATCACTGGCAGGTCACTGCATTGCGGTAGATGAAACTGTTGTTGCAAGGCAGCTTTACATCTCGCCTTTCCATCCAAAGTGTCACTGTCAAAGTTGTCGGATATCAACGTATCTACTGCAGGACTCCACTCATCATAATCAACCCCGTTTAAAATACCATAGAGTTTGTATGACTTTGTATGAAGTAAACGATCAAGTCCCCAGCCAAATTCTGGTGTACATATCTCTTGTGCATATTTCTCACTTACAGCATTGATAGCATCTGCATGTACAATGCCCCCTTTAAGTAAATTGATCGCGTCATACGCTTCAAGTTCATCCGCATTAAAATGTTCCCACCCTATGTTTAAAACATCCATTGCACCCTTATAAAACTTGCCTTGATGCTGTAAATTATGAATGGTTAAAAGTGTACCCGTATTTTCAAAATTAGGATCTAATTGATATGTGGTATTCAATAACATCGGTATAGATGCAGTATGCCAGTCATTAGCATGAATGACATCGGGTTTAAAGCGTAATTTTTTTGCCAACTGCATCACAGCTTTTGAGAAAAAAATAAAACGATTGTCATTGTCTTTATACCCTTTCCCGTTTTCATCATAAAGACCTTTACGTCCAAAAAACTGATCATACTCGATGAAATAGACCGGAACATCACTTCCGGGGAGGATACCTTCATACACAGAGGCCCATAACTCACCTAAAGGTCCCATAGGTACACCCAAAGCACCCTCTAACGCTTTTAATCCATATTTCTGCTTATCTACAATGTAATAACGTGGCATTACCACGCGTACATCATGTCCTAATGCATGTAATGCTTTAGGCAGTGCTCCAGATACATCTGCCAAGCCACCACTTTTTGCAAAAGGAACTACCTCAGATGCTGCCATCAAAATTTTTAATCTACTCATCCATTCACCTTTATATCATTGTCTGATAGAGTTTATGATATGCATTTGCGCTCTCTTTCCATGAAAAATCACACTGCATATTATGTTGTATCACTTCATTATACGTCGTTTTGTCTTGATAAAGGGCTAAAGCACGCACAAATGCACGTATAAATGCATCCCTGCTAGGCTCTGAAAAAACAATACCATACCCATCCTCTGACGTTTCATCAAAAAAGTTTACATCCTTTACTGTATCTGCAAGCCCCCCTGTATGATGTACCAAAGGGATGGTACCATACTGCATCGCTATCATCTGATTGAGCCCGCAAGGTTCAAACAGTGATGGCATGAAAAGAAAGTCAGCGGCTGCATACATACGGTGCGAGAGTGATTCATCATAACCAAACGTTAAATGCATATTTTTATATCCGGCTACGAGTCTTTTGAGTGGTTCATGATATTTCATTTCACCCTCACCCAATATGGCGATATTACACTCAGAGGAGGCTAATTTGGGCAGTGCGTCTATCAGAATATCCATGCCTTTTTGCCATGTAAATCGTGCGATAAAGATAAAAAGTGCTTTCTCTTTCCCCTCCAACCCAATCTCTTTAAGATAGGCTTCTTTATTCGTCAATTTACCTGTGGTATCTTGATAGGGAGCAATCAATGCTTTATCCGTTAAGGGTGAAAAATGTTCGGTATCTATACCATTGACAATGCCCACAAGTTTATGATGATGATACCTTAAGAACCCCTCTAATCCACATCCAAAAGCTGGTGTTAAAATTTCTTTAGCATAAGTGGGACTCACCGTTGTAATGCAATCTGCATATGCAATCCCCGCTTTCATAAAATTCACCTCTCCGTAAAATTCTAAACCATCCATTGTAAAGTAACGGTCATCTATGCCAATTTTTTGAAGCACACTGGCGTCAAATATGCCTTGATATGCCAAATTATGTATTGTATAAAGGGTTTTTGTCTCTATCGTCTTATCTTCATAGATCCATAAAGCTATTAATGCACTCTGCCAATCATTCAGATGGATAATGTCATATCTCTCTTGCCTTACATAAGAGACTATTGCCCTATTAAAGAGAGCAAATCGTAGAGCATTATCATCATAGGCACTTTCTGCTGTGCCATAGAGAAATGCGCGATCACACAGAAGTGATGTGTAAACAAAACGATATTCCAATCCTCTGTAGGTGCAGCCAAATATCTCTACAAGATACTTCACCCCACCCATCACTACAGTAAATGGTTCTCCAAGTGCTTTAATGCCAAATTGTTCACGGTCAATCCATTGGTATAAAGGCAGCATAACATGCACATCATAGATACTACTGAGTGCTCTAGGCAAACTATAGGCTACATCTGCCAAACCTCCGCTTTTGGCAAAAGGAAAAACTTCACTTGCAGTAAATAATACGCGTTGTTTAGGCATTCAACCCCTCTCTTAACAACTTCGCTGCCTGCTCAGGTAAAATTGGATTAATCATCATATCCGTACTAAGCTCAAAACCGCCATGTGTGTAGAGTCGCGGCATAATTCGAATGCCGAAGCGACATATATCATCTACATGTGCATGCTGTGCCTCTCCTATACTATTTGCTTGTAGTGGCGGCATCATGAGCGTAAGATTAAAGGGAAAACAACCCAAGTGTACTTTTAACTTTTTGAGTGTTTCTAAAAGCAATGGCGCAACACTCTCAATAGTGCTATTGCTTAGGGTATCTATCTGCCCCAAAGCTTTTTTAGAAGCAATCATTACTTCAAATGGATAGGCACTTGCATAAGGACAATATGCAGTAAAGTCACCCTCTATGCCGACGATACGTGCTCCATCCTCTTCTTCATGACGAACAATGGTCTCTAGAAGCGCATTTCCACTCTGTTTGTAGTGCTCAAAACTTCTCTGATAGAGTGTTCTCTCCACTTTGGAGATAAAAGGCAAAGCAATCAGTTGCGTATGTGAATGGGGCTGTGTTGCACCTGCCTCTTCCCCCTCATTTTTAAAGAGTGTGATAGAAGCAATACGATGATCTCGTCTTAAATCCTCTACTCTTGCACGCAGTGTCTTTAACCATGATACCACATCATTGACACGCCACTGCGTCATAGAAGTATAGTGTTGAGGTGTATCTATGATGATTTCATGTGCACCAAAACCCTCCCAATATTCAAACAAGCCATAATGGTGCTTATGCGGTGCTTCAATCTGTACTGCTTTATAGAGATTGGGAACCACGCGTGTCTGCCACCCCGCTTCATTGACAAAGGATCCCGGCGCTCTGATAGCAAAAATTTCGGGTGGCGTCATTGATTCATGTCCTTCACAAAAAGGACAATTTTCATCAGATACTTTTATTTTTTCGGGTGAAGAGAAACAATGTGGACGATGTAAACGTTCCGGAGCTATAATGACATGGGTATCATGGAGCCTATCATATCTTATATTAGACACTCTTAACCTCCAGTGAACCTTGAATCTTTAAGACCTGACTAAAAGGGACGACCATAGCAAAACTGACGCCTTGGACACTCAAATCAAAGCCATGTTCACTTTGAGAAAGTGTTTTAAGCTGATAGTAATAAATATCACAAGGTTGGTCCAGTGTAATACTAATATTTTGTTTTAAATGATAATCATAAATTTTGAGTACTTTTGTCTCTTGGATCATACCATTTTCAAGTAACGGTGCATCATTGACAAGCAGTGTTTCATACTCACTAAAATGAAAGTTATGTTCAAGTACATACTTAAAATTCTTCTGGGATTTTGTTGTCAGACTTATCTCAAAATCAAATCCATTTTTATGGGGCTCATAGGTTTTCACCAACTTCGTCTGCATTTTTTCAGGAAGATAGAGACCACCGTCACGAGAAAATGTTACACTTTTTTTACCTAGATCCAAATCAAAAGGTTGGTTTGCAAAATCTCCATACTCCCTAAAATTACAATAACGAAAATTCCCACCGTTAAAATGTTCATCACTGATATGGTCAATGAAAGAGTTTTTCAAATACCAGTCATAAATAATAGCTTCACGTAAGGTATCGTCCACTTCTACTGCAGCATGATGAATGGTATCAATACCATCTTCTTCAAACCTTACCTCTTCTACTTTTTCATCGCTTAAGATACGTTGGTGATACGCCTCTTTTCGGCGCGTAAGGGTATTTTGCCAGTTAAAACAGGCTTTTTTGTTGTCAAACTCTACCAATTGACCGCCATGTGCCGCGTCAAAGCGAAAAATATGATTGGATGAGACGGCTTTGACCTTATCATAACCATCAAGTTCATTTTGATCACACACTAAAACACTTTTTTTACCATACCGCACATTTTCCGCTTCTATAATATATCTATAAGCATTGTCTCTTAAATTAGGCAGATAGAGACCGCCAAAAACACCATGCCAGAGTGCATCATTGGTTTGTGCCTTATAAAGGGCTGCATTAAACTGAACTTTGTTCACACTTTTACGTACTTTTGAAAGTTCTAAAGTACGCTTATGAATACGATTACTCTCTTCATATTTTACAAAGAAATTTTTCCAAATCCCCCCTTTTAAAAACTTCACCCCTTCATTTTCATAACGTTCCTGCCCCATTTCATGCTTCAACGCTTCAAGCTTAAGTGCATCATCTGCTCTAAGACTCCACTCACCCATCTCATAATAGGAGACATTGGGTAAATAGGCAATACCACGGGTACGCTCTTGTTCAAAATAGGTTTTGTAATGCATCGTCTCTATGGCTTCATCTGCCAATACCGCTTGCACAAACTCTTCTAACCAACCTTTTTCATAGACCCATTCATGCGTTCCCGGCCACATACCGAACTTCTCTGCATCATCAAAAATGATCGCTGCAGCGTTCTCTTCCCTATCATAAGATTTAATGGCTTTAATCGCACTAGATACATTTAAAAAGGGAATGGCATACCGCAATTTTTTACTGATAGGAAAAAGTCCAATCTCTTTACCCCCCTCTTCACTCATATAATACCCATCTAATATATCTTCATCAAAGCCTGCACATTGGAAATGGTAATCATCCATGACAGTATATCCTATACCCGCACGATGCAGATCAGGTACTAAAGAAGATTCCCAAACACGCTCAGTCAGCCAAAGTCCTTTTGCTGTCTGCTTAAAATCAGATTGAATCCTCTTATTGAGCATATCAATCTGTTTCACTCTGTCTTCAGAGGGAATGACACTCAAAATGGGTTCATAGTATCCTGCCGAAAAAAGTTCTATGCTTCCATTGGTTGCCAATGTCATCATCTGCGCATAGAGTTTGGGATGCAGTGTTTCTATCTGCTCGAGTAGCCAGCCACTGCAGTGTACGGAAAACTTAAATTCAGGATACTTGCTCATCACTTCAAAAAAAGGGCCGTAACACACTTCTACCCCATGTTCTATCACCCAATCAAAATTATCGACAGGTTGATGCATATGAATACCAAAAAGTAATTTAGTTGTTTTTGCCATGTTTTCTCCCGTCTCCATAGTATTTTCTTATCTCAATGAAAGAATCAATTATACAAACCAATTCTCGGCATATGTTTCATCAAGATCAATGTAAAGTGCACCATATCCGGGCATTGTTTGGATAATATCCTTTCCCTCTACAATCTCAAAGCGAAGGTGCAGTGTTCTATATGTTTTAAAATCTTCATTTGTAAGTCCAAGTTCCAAACGCTCCCCCATAGCCAATCGTGTTTCATTATCCTTATGGGACGTAAGCATATTTAGAGAGTAATTCAAATGTTCACCCGTCTCTTCTATAATCACTTCAAGATTCAAATGAGAATTTTGAATGGAGACCATATCACCCTCAAATGCTAAAAATATGTTGTGACTGTCATGTCCGTAATAGATTTTTTCAATGGGTCCACGTACCCTATCCATAGTAGAATAGAGCTTACTCTCATCTATACATCCCGCACCTAACCATTCAAAAAATGCACTTCTGTTTCCATCAATCGTAGGTGAGATAGCACTTTGGGGCTTCAGCAAAAATGAACCGGTACTTTTATGCGAAATGATCGGTACAAATAGATCTGCAGGCGGATGCATACGAAGTAACTGGTAAATAGCAATAAGATGTCCACGAAAAAGCTTGTCAAACTCCAAACCAAACTCTGTTACATGATCATCTCCATACCACCAAAACCAGTCACTACACTCTGATGCCAAAAAGTGAAACTTTATTTTTTTAGCAATTTCATCGGAGATATCTGAATGATAGTTATCAACATCTCTTCGTGTCTGATAGATAAGCTCCCATGCACGGTTCTTTTCACTATGTCCTGACCATGTATCAAAATTTCCGTGTATCCAACTTCCCGGAGCCAGTGTTTCAAGTACTCCCTTAGTAGGATCTGCTGAAACCTCATCCATTGTAACTGTCTTACACCATGATGTAGTCGAAAATCGTTCATAAAGTGCTGTAAAAAAATCATAAGCATTGTTTTCAAAGAACTCCCAAGCATTCTCACCATCAAGAATGACAAAGAGTGTGGCATCATCTTGAAGCGCAATAGGCTCTAAGACTTGCATAAAATGATCACTTGCATCCTCTCCTGATTTAAAGCGATAATTAAACCCTATCAAATCACTGAGCCCATGGTCTCGAAACCCTATACACATACCATTATGATCATACGCTTTATAGAGATTGGCACGGTGTTCATCTTCAAGTGAACGAAACAGTATCGCTTCATCCGTTGCAATCCAAGAAATTCCCCTCTCTTTATAAATCTCAACACTCTCTTCATCTACAGCACCTTCTGCAGGCCAAAATCCTGTTGGTCTTTGCCCAAAAGTCTCTTCATAGAGAGCAATAGAACGTTCAACCTGTTCAATCGCATCTTCTCTCATAGATATTGGATTACTTACAATGGTCGTATGTTTATTGGCACGTTTTGCATTGTTCATATCAAGAAGCAAAGGTAATATAGGGTGATTATAGGGTGTTGTAGAGAGTGAAATCACACCCTCTTTTTGCAATGAAGCATAAAAGGGTAAAATTGTCGCGATAAAATCACACAATACCTGCAGCAACTGCTGCTTGTCTAATTGGGTAAAGCCCTCACCTTTTTTAAAAAGTGCTTGAACCATACTGTTTTTTTGACGTAAATAATTCCCACACCATGCCAACATAAAAAGGATCTCAAAATCAATGATCTCTTCATCACTCATCTCTTTTTTATGATACAACAGGCTCAAATACTCCAGGGGCTTGATCATCGTTTCATACTGTGTTGACTTACACGTCTTAATAAGCCAACTTCTCTCCTCCTCACTTAATTTGGAGGGGTGCTGTTCCCATAATGATAAAAAATAATCGTTTTTTAAAGGCGCTTGATAGAGATTTAGCTGTTCTATTAAAGGTGCCGTAATATTAAAAGTGGCTTTGAGTCCTTTATATTGGGTAAGAAGCCATGGCATTTCATAATAATCTTTAATCGCATGCAGAAAAACCCATGGCATACTCATCACACCATCACTGTTTCTATAATCAGGCTGATGCATATGCCAAAAAAAAGAGAGCTTCAGTGATGGCTTTGACATTAGAGTTTAGACCACGCTTCAATTTTAGCACTATAAGTCGCTAAAATCTCCTCACCCTTCTCATGCGTTCTAGCCTGAATATATAAATTAAGGTGATCACTATATTGATCAGGAATCATCAATATCCAATCATCGGTATCCAACCATATTTTCACACCATCCAAGGTAGATGACTCTTTACCTTTTGCATCTTCAAGGAACATACGCATCATCTTGCCTTTAAGCGCTTGTGAACATGCTACTTTTGTCGTCTCATAATAAAACTTTGGAAAAGAGTCGATAATAGACGAAAGTGTCACATTATGTTCCAAAAGCATCTCAAGAATTTTCATCGTTGCATACATCGAGTCACGATGCGTTGAAAATTCAGTAAAGGTAAAATTACCTTCTCCCGTGGCAACCAAATCATACTCTTTGAGCTTTGGTGCTTTAAAATTTGCATAGTGACCACGTTCAATTTCGATGTTTTCAAAATAGACAATATCAGCAGCCCAGGTTGGTAAAAAGACTCTTTTAGGCATGCCTGATACTTTTGCTTCCATATCCAAAAGTGTAAGAACAACATACAAAGAGCTTTGTTTGCCAAGTAGCGTTCCTTTATCACATACCATATCCAATCGTTGTCCGTAAGGGTACAGGATAAATCCTGCATCCAAATTCAAGGCTTGAATCACGGCGCTCATATCTTCTCTTGACTGTTTTACCAAAGTATTGATATTTGCCAAACGATGTACATCAGGATGCGCATTAAACATAATATTATCTACACCAAGATCATTCAATATTTCAGGGAAAACATCGGATGCCATACCATGCATCATATCTACAGCCACACGGCAATCGGTACATTTATAGGTATGCTCTTTGAGTAATTTTTCCATGCCTTCTTTATATACCTGATACTCTTTCTCATGGTCAGATTCATAAATCTCACCGATTTTAGAGTAATCCACACGACGGAATGTCTCTTTAAAAAATGCCTTTTCTATTTTTTTGGAGACATCGTTGTTCAGACGCAGTGCTTCATCATTATAGAAGGTCAACACCGTACTAGTGGGGTCATCAAGTTTCTGACGAAAATGAACACCTGCAGTATAATCGTCATGTGAAGCAAGACTACAGCGTAAAACAGATGAAGAAATATCACTATAATCAATCACATTGATCCCTGCAGAGAGAAGCCCTCCCAAAAATGCTCTTTTAAGCATACGTGAATTTTTATGGTAATCTCTCGAGACCAAGACGGTAGAACCTACAGGGAGCTGTGCACCGAAAGATTCAGCGAGTTTAGTTGCCATTTCACAAGAGAGTTCTACATTTGACTGTCCGACAACCATACCGTTTTCAAAAATAGAGTTTTTGTATTTACTCCCAAGAATGAGACTATGGCTGACAATAGAAGCATCTTCAATCACTTTATCGGGCCAAATGGTCACATCTTGTTCCACTTTCACCAATTCACCCACTTCACAGCCTTCTGCCAAAATGAGCCCTGCTTTTGCTGTAACATTTTTCTTTATCTCATTATTGTTACAAATGATACAAGCATCCATGATTACATTACGATCTATATGCGTATCGTTCCATATGACGGTGTTACGGATTTTACCGTCTGCTTCTATGGTAACATTATCTCCAATGACCACATTATTGAGCTTTACACCTCTGCCCAGTTTCACATTTTTACCCAATATCACTCTGCCCACAAACTCTACACTTGGGTCAAAATCATAGTTTTCTTCACTCTGCACGATCGCATCGGGAAAATGATGCGTCTCTCCGCGTGCCTTAAGTGCCACTTTCCCTGTCAAAATATCATCATAGACGTCACGATAACTCTCAGGATTCCCGACATCTCTCCAGTACCCCTCTGCATAGCCTGCCGTCAACTCTATTCCTTCATGCATCAAAAGAGGGAAAAGATCTTTTGCAAAATCAAAGGCTTCATTTTTGGGAATATACTCCAAAATCTCAGGTTCTATGACATAAATACCCGTATTGATCGTATCGCTGAATACTTCACCCCAACTTGGTTTTTCGAGGAATTTTTCTATTCTCCCCTCTTCATTGGCAATCACCACGCCAAACTCCAATGGGTTATCTACCGAAGTCAGCGTAATGGACAATTTAGATTTTTTTTCTGCATGATAATCAAAGATTTTCTGAAAATCAAAGTCTGTCACCAAATCACCGCTGATGATAATAAAGTTATCATCACCAATATGCTCCTGAGCGAGCTTTACGGCACCTGCCGTACCGTAATCATCATCGGGAACCACATAAGTGATTTTAATACCAAAATCACTTCCGTCTCCAAAATACTCTTTTATGATTTCAGGTTTAAAGTAGAGCAAAACAATAAATTCCTCAATACCTAAATCTTTTAAGGTCATCATTGTATGTTCCATCATCGGTTTATTGATAATAGGTAACATCGGTTTTGGGCGTGAATTAGTAAGTGGTTGGATTCTCGTTCCAAATCCACCTGCCATAACAACAGCTTTCATTTATACTCCTGTGATTAAATTTATTTATAAACTGACTAACGAATTTTGAGTCTCATAAGGGGAAAGTACGCTTGTACATGTCTCATCAATGATCCAATCACTCTGATTGACTCTATACCCAAACTGATAACTATCACCCGCTTTGAAAATTTTTGTAATATAATAATCACCACTTTTCTTTTGCTTCATAGGCTCCTCTTTCCATTCGCTCCATTCACCTAAAATAGCAACATGTTCAACCTCTGATACCGGCGTATAAGTAAAAGTAACCCAAACTTTTTGTCCATTCTGTTTAATACTAAGCATTGTACCTCCTTTTTTGAAATAACACTATTATACCTCAAATCATACATAATTTTTATAATAAATTGATTACTTAGTGAACAAAGTGAACAAATTTTTTATTCTCTTACATCTGCCAAAGTCAAAGCAAAAAGTACATTCACCCCATGACTGAGCAGTACATTTTGTGCCTCTTGCAGCGTTAGACCCGTAGTAATGATGTCATCTACGAGTATGACATCCACATTAGGTTTGCCAGTATAGACAAAATCTCGGGGGTGATTGAGACGAAATTGTAAACTTTTACCCGAATACTTCACCCTGTTTCTTGCCATCAAAGTACTATGCTGCGGTATTGAATATTTTGTTTTCATCGCCCGTGTAAAAAGTGCTACATGGGCATACCCACCCTTAACAGTCTCATCTATCCCAACAATATAGACCGCTCTGTCATCATTTTCAACAAACTCTTCTATAAATGGCTTAAAGGTCAACCCTGCAAGTGCTTTATAGATACGATACCCCTCAGGCTTATGCTTCGTATGTAATAAAGATTCTATATTGGCATATTTAAAAAAGCTGATGACATCAAGTGTACCTATGGTACGAGTACTCACATTGGGTATAAAAAGTTGATCTTTACAGGTTTTACATATAATAGGAATACTCAATTTTGAACAGGAAAAACAACGCATATCTACTCTTTTTTACATAAAAATAGGATAACAATATACTATCACAGTTGTGCTATAATGCCCATAAAAAGTAAAAGGAATATACCCATGACCTATCTATACAATACCTTACCTTCATACAAAAAGCCCTCATATCATGTTTAGTGCCATAGGAAAAACAATCAAATGGATAGGCCAACACTTTTTAGGGATGCTCTTTTTACTCATTGCCTTTATGATTCTGATGCCGACATCCACCACACAGCTCATCCCCGCCAATCTTCAGGAGATTAAACTCGTAGGGCCTATCATGGATGCCGAGAACATTCTTAAAGAGATAGAAAGCGCACAAAAAGATGCTGCCATTAAAGGCATACTCCTTAACGTCAATTCTCCGGGCGGTTCCGTACCGCCCTCTATAGAGATTGCGTATGCCATTAAAGAACTCAAAAAACATAAACCTGTGGTTGCCTATGCATCGGGGATTATGGCAAGTGGGAGTTATTATGCTTCTATTTATGCCAATGAGATTATTGCAAATCCCGGTTCTATTGTGGGGTCAATCGGAGTGATTATGGAGAGTGCCAACATTGAAGAGTTGATGCAAACCATCGGTGTAAAAACACAAATCGTTAAACAAGGAACCTTTAAAGAAGCAGGTACACCAACCAGAGAGTGGACACCCCAAGAGAGAGCAGAACTTGAAACACTCACCAAAGACACCTATGAGCTTTTTGTGCATGATGTTGCCAAGGCAAGAGGTCTTGATGTCAATGCGTCTAAAAACTATGCGGATGCCCATATCTTTTCAGCATCCAGAGCAAAAAATGCTGGACTTATTGACACCGTAGGTGTCAAATCTCAAGCAAAAGCCCAAGTAGAAAAACTTGCAAACGTCAAAAAGCCTGTATGGAAAGAGAAAGACAAACTCGAAAGTTTTATGGAGCAGCTTGGTACAAAAAGTATCTTACAGGTGCAGAGTTATTTTTACGGTTTAAAATCTTCTATATTATATTGAAGTCTACACGCTTCTTTCCAAAATCCAAACCTACTCTCCCCGAAGATTTTCTCTTGGGGAGTGTTACACGTAAAGTATTTTGATCTAAATAGATTACTTTGGAACCACCTCTTGAAATATGACGGTAAATAATATCTTTTCGTGATTCAGGTACTACATACAGTATGACAGTCGTGCCAGCTTTTACACTTAGTGTGGTCTTTTTTTTCGTAATAGTGTAGCATCTGTTTTTAAACTTTTTTGTCTTGAATGTCCACTGCTTTTTTACCTTTTTTCCATCAGCTTCTGCTTCAAATACGACACGATACTTCTTGTTGAAATTAAGTCTCTGTAGAGGCATTAAGGCAAATTCAAATGGACTAAAAAGATGATTCTTATCACTGCTTTGTTGTAGAATTCTCATTTTTTTAATCTCTTTCCCCTCTTCATCATACAAACGAAAAGATTTTAAAATGACTCTATTTGTTGTTAGAGGATTAAATTGTACCGAAATTGGGAATCCACTCACTTTATATTCTGGGAGCGGATCGGGGTTTTCATTGTAAAAAGCCGGCCAAATATCTTTTTGTTTATCATAGGGGTAGAGTATGATTTCAGCGTTTTGACTTTGTATAAAGGCTTTTTTCTCATTAAAAAATGACTGGGGGATCATTTTGCTACTATCATGACAGATATTCTTTAAATAATAACTCCCATTCTCTAAAATAAATAACCTTTTACACAAGTTTGAAATTTCCGAAGAACCTAAATTGTACACATACGCCTGTTTTATTTTTCTTTTTTTCTTTGTTTGGTATCTGCCTAGGCCTATTTCATCTTTATCTAAA
>JAYEJF010000037.1:0-16887 GCA_034660455.1 Campylobacterota bacterium
TCTCCTCTTATTGTATTTAGTATACTTTTCAAGATAGACATTTTTCTCTCCTCCCTTTTCTTTATATCTTAGCATAAATTGCTCTTTTGGGAGGGTTTGGCGTTGATTTTTTATTTTGGAAAGGGGGGAGTTAGAATTGCTGGTTATCATCATAGATGTATTGTGTTGTGACACCATCAGTGATTAGAATAATTAGAATTTCTGCGTATTGATTGTTACGGTTGCAAATTATTTTTGGATAGGATTACTATGATCACACTAAGTAAAAATAGAAGCGATAAATAAGGAAAAGGGAAACTCGCTTCTATATCTATACGGTGCCAAGAGAAAACAAAGAAGTTTACAATTTCAGACAAGGAGTAAAACAAACTCTTAACATCGTTACGAAAGATATCTCTTTCTAAAAGTATTATAGAACAGGTGTATAAATGGTTGGAAAATAAACCATTAATGAATAGATAACTAAAGAGCATCTATAACATATTTACTTCAGTTTTTTCCATAAAAGCTTGACCACACTTTCCGTACCTTGAAGTAAAAGAGGCTGATCATTAGGATCCAACCAAGCAATAATCCCTTTTAATTCACGCTCATCCATTACCGTACATCCTGCAGTGGGAACTTTTTTTATATGTATAAAAATACAAGAGCCTGCACCTTTTTTGGCACCCTCTTCATCCATATGATTATGATTGACTACAATGCCGTACTTGTAATAGTCTTTAGGAAACTTCATATGCTCTTTACTCTTGTACTCTTTTTGTACTTTTGTACTATCTACAATTTTATTATAGAGTTTTGAATGTACATCATCAACACAATGGTCGGTTTCTCTATAGACTTTGTAAGGGTACTTGACTGAAAACGGTGCATACCCAAAAGCCTGTTTAAGAGAAAAAATACCTGCGGGTGCTTTACCGTCTCCCTCTTTTTTAATGATCTTTGCATCTTTAGGTATGGTGTGTAAGCCTACACCCCAGCCTATGCCATTACGTCCAAGTTTGATATTGATTTGCTCTCCTACTTTTTTCCATCTGTTATCTATTCTCTTATACCGTTGTAGTACACCATTAGGTGTAGACCAATTTTGAGTCGTGACTACAATCAGTTGTTTTGTATCTAACATATTGGAAAAACTACTCACTGTTAAAATGAGTGCTAATAGTAAACTTTTTTTCATTGTGTTATAATCCTTTTAAAATCACTAGGTCTCTTATGGAATACGGAATACTCTCTATCATCATCCCCATACTCACAATTATTTTAGCCATTATAACAAAAGATGTCATAGTCTCACTGCTCGGTGGTATATTTGCAGGTTTTTTAGTCCTCAATGGCTACAACCCTGCTACAGCATTTGTAGCTTTGTTTGACGGGGTCATTGTCTTGTTTGCTGAGGGGTGGATCGTCAAGACCCTTCTCTTTATGCTACTCATAGGTGCAATTATCAACCTTCTCTCTGTCTCCGGAGCAGTGCAGAGCTTTGTAGCATATCTCAGTCAAAAAGCCAAAGGCATTGACTCACCTAAAGGTGCGATGCTTTTGGCTTACATTATAGGTATACTGATCTTTATAGAGTCTAGTATCACAGCACTTGTTGCCGGTACGGTAGCCAAACCACTCTTTGATAAACATGGGATAAGCAGAGAAAAACTAGCCTATATTTGTGACTCAAGCTCCTCACCCATCTGTACACTCATCCCACTCAATGCCTGGGGTGCACTGCTCTTGGGACTCATTGTGACTGCCATTGATGCACAGGTCATCTCAGGTGACGGGGTCTCTTTACTCATCTCCTCTATCCCTTACAACTTCTACTCCATCTTTACACTGCTCATCCTCTTAGCTGTTATCCTCTGGAATTGGGATATAGGGCCTATGAGGTATGCCAAAGCCGCGCATAGTGATCTACATGAAAAACAAAACGATGCAAAAGCTACGCCCTACAAAATGCTTCTCCCCTTATTGGTGATGATATTTACAGTACCTCTAGGCTTATACCTAACAGGGGATGGAGACATTTTTAAAGGGTCTGGCTCTACCTCAGTCTATTATGCTGTTATCGTAACACTCTTTTTTATCTACGCTTACTTTATACCTACAAAATCACTCACACACAAAAGCTTTTTTAAAGGGCTCTATGAGGGTATGGCACATATGTTACCGGTGACAAGCATCCTGGTCTTTGCCCTACTCATAGGTAACGTTATAGGGGAACTTGGTACGGCAAAATACCTGGCAAATCTACTCGATGGCACGATTTCACCTATCATTGTGCCTCTACTCATCTTTTGGGTAGCGAGCATCACAGCATTTTCTACGGGAACCAGTTGGGGAACATTCTCAATCATGATGCCTATAGGTTTAGCCCTGGCAGCCACACTAGGACTAGACATCCCCCTAGTCATCGCAGCGGTGATAAGCGGAGGAATCTTCGGAGACCACGCCTCCCCTATCTCAGATACCACCATCATCTCCTCCATGGCAGCAGACTGTGACCACATCAGCCATGTACGCACACAGTTGCCTTATGCGTTGATGGGAGCGGGATTGGCTTCTTTAGGGTTTTTGATTAGTGGATGGGTAACGATATAAAGAGACATTAAAATAAAAGAGATTCTTGCATCGAAAAATAAAGAACATATTATGCTAAAATACAAAAAATAAAGGAACGTAAATAAGATGATTAAACCATTGAAATTTCTCTTAGGTATCATATTAGCCCAAGTAGCTACTTATGCCCTTATAGTACTGTCACCTACTAGTCTAGACTGGACAGGCATATTACGTATGGTTGTTCCCCTCTTTTTTATTGCCCTTGTCATTGCCTTTTGGTTCTCTTCCATCTCTACACAACACGGCAAAGACCGTTTTGCCTCAGAAAAAGAGAAGATACGCAAAGAGGCAGAAAAAGACAAAGAGAGGGTCATCAAAGAAGCACAGAGGAACATTACAGTTCAGAGTGCCAAAACCAATGCCAAAGCGAACTTTAAAGTGGGTGCTGCATTTGCGGGGGCATTGGGTGTGGGTGCACTGTTTGTCTTTGCCCAAATGGTTACTGCCGGATTGCTGGCACTTGCAGCGACTGGTGGAGCGATGGGTGGATACTACATTAGAAGCAAGAGAGCCCAAAGAGAACGCCTTCAAGCGTTAAGTTCAACAGCTCACATGGAAATAGTGTCATCAAAATCTTCAGGGTCACATTTACTCAAAAAAAAGGTGGACAAATGAAAGTATTGGTCTGCGCACTCGAACCTTCATCAAACTTGCACCTAAAAGAAGTGCTGAAACATACGAATAATATCGAGCTGCTTGGTATCTTTGATGCATCATTGGGTAAACCTCTCTATGACATCGCTCAAATGGCAGTCATGGGTCTCATAGATGCACTTCAAAAGATACACTGGGCGTACAAGGCAATGGATGAGTTGGTAGCACTTGCCAAAGACGCAGATAAAATACTTCTCATGGACTCCTCTGCCTTTAACCTTCCTTTGGCTAAAAAACTTAAAACTGCTTATCCCGACAAAGAGATCATCTACTACATTCTGCCTCAAATTTGGGCTTCACGTCCCAAACGTGCCAAAAAACTCGAAGCGTACTGTGACAGACTTCTGGGTATCCTCCCCTTTGAAGTTGACTACTATCCACAAGGTAAGGCAACCTATATCGGACACCCTCTCCTTGATGAGATCAATGTCCACAGGATAGAAGAAAACACTAAAAATGTCATCGCTTTTATGCCGGGTTCACGTAAATCCGAGATCTCCCGTTTAATGCCTCTCTTCCTTGAGGTCAGACGTAAACTCGGTAATGACATTAGACCACTGCTTGTCATTCCTCCCTCATTTAGCAGACAAAAAATAGCCAAACTCTACCATGGTAACAGAGAGTTTGAAATTGTACGCAATACACATGAAGCGCTCAGACGCTCGGAGTTTGCTTTTATCTGTTCGGGTACGGCTACACTTGAAGCTGCTCTGATTGGTACACCCTTTACACTTGCTTACATCGCTAAAAAAATAGATTTTTTCATTGGGACAAAACTACTGGGAATCTCACAGGTAGGTTTGGCAAATATCTTGCTAAGCAACTATGACGGTACCACCTTACATCATGAACTGCTTCAAGACAATGTCACAGTTGACAATTTGTTAAAAGAGTACTACAATACCGACCGAAAAATCTTTGCCAAAAAAGCCAAAGCGTTAAAAGCCTATCTTTCTCACGGAAGTTCTGAGAATGTTGCAAAAATCATTATGGGATAATCTATGCTTGTACATATCTGCTGTTCGGTAGACAGCCATTACTTTTTACAAAAACTCCAAAAAGAGTATCCTCAAGAGAAACTCACAGGGTTTTTTTATGACCCCAACATTCACCCTTACAGTGAATATTATCTGAGGCTTTTGGATGTAAAACGCAGTTGCAAGATGCTTGGTATTGAGCTTATTGAAGGTGACTATGATGTCGAAGCTTGGCTTGAAGCGGTACGTGGACTGGAACATGAACCTGAAAAAGGTTCTCGCTGCGGGATCTGTTTTGACCGACGTTTTGAAGTCTCCGCACAAAAAGCATCGGATATTGGTGAAAAAAGTTTTACCTCTACACTGCTCACCAGCCCCAAAAAGTCACTCACTCAGCTTAAAATTTCAGGTGATGCCCTAGCCCGGCAAAAAGGGATTGACTTTGTAGCACCAGACTACAGAAAAGCTTCAGGGACACAAGAACAGAATATCTTAGCAAAAGAAGATGCACTCTACCGTCAAGACTACTGCGGATGTCTCTTTGCACTCAATATACAAAGAGACCAACAAGACAGATTGGCTGATGAACTCTTTGTGCCACTCTCAGGACAAATACAGCCCGAATCCATTGAAGAGCGTATAGAGATGTATGAAAAACGCTGGAAGATGGAAGAGAAGCATATACCCCATAAGATCATTAAACAGCGTTTTTTAAACTGGCGTTTACAAATGGGGCTTTTACGTGTACGTAAAAAGGTCGTAGCTGCACACTTCTTACCCTACTCTACACTCAAAAATGAATACACAAGAGGCAAGATAGAGTACCAAATCGGTGAAGTACATCATATGAATCGTGACGAGGTACGTTTTATCACATTGGCTCACTATAATCACTGCTTAGATACAAAATATGATACCGTTACGGAGCTTATCTATGCTCCACCTGCTTTTAACAAAGAGGTTGAACTACGCACAAAACTAGGGGTTACACCTTATGACCTCTCCATCATACTGGTTGTGGAGAAGATACCGACAAACAAAATTGAAATTCTTTGTCAAAGTAAGACCTATAGTGACGTCAAAGAGGTGCTTGTTTCACTCTAAACGACCTCTTACCAATATTGAGGTAAAATAAGAGAATTTTTATTCAAAGGTTTTTATATATGCTTTATAACGTCGTAGACATTCAAAATATTCTACCTCACAGATATCCATTCTTACTTGTAGACAGAATCACGCAACTTAACGTAGGTGAATACATCGAAGGTTTTAAAAATGTTTCTATCTCCGAACCCGTCTTTCAAGGGCATTTTCCCGATCATCCTATCTATCCCGGTGTAATGATCATTGAAGGTATGGCACAGGCTGGCGGTGTACTTGCATTTAAGAGTATGGACAATATCTCTCAGGAAGAGATTCAGAATAAAGTTGTCTATTTTATGAGTATTGACAAAGCAAAATTCCGATCACCTGTTACCCCAGGTGATCAGCTCATCTACAAAATCAATGTTATTAAAAACAAAGGTTCCGTATGGCAGCTTGATGCTAAAGCCTATGTAGATGACAAAGTGGTAGCCCAAGCAGAGCTTAAAGCTATGATTGTAGATAAATAGGTTCTCTGATGTCACTCATCCACACTACAGCAGTTATAGAAGATGGTGCTATCCTTGGTACAAACGTCTCAGTAGGACCATTTGCCTATATCGGGTCAGAAGTAAAAATAGGTGACAATACCTCCATTGCATCACACGCTGTCATTGAGGGCAAAACAACTATAGGAAAAAATAATCGTATTTTTTCTCACTCGGCAGTGGGAACAATTCCTCAGGATTTGAAATTTAACGGAGAAGATGTAGAGTTGATCATAGGTGACAACAATACCATTAGAGAGTTCACCCTACTTAATCCGGGTACAAAAGGCGGTGGCTCTGTCACGAAAATAGGAGATGGGAATCTGCTCATGGGATATGTACATTTAGGACATGATGTCATTCTTGGTAATCATTGTATTCTAGCGAATGGTGCAACACTTGCAGGTCACGTTGAACTTGGAGACCATGTTGTTATTGGCGGACTCACCCCAGTACATCAATTTGTACATATTGGGGATTATGCCATGATAGGCGGTGCATCTGCACTCTCACAAGATATCCCTCCTTTTTGTTTGGCAGAGGGAAACCGTGCTGTTTTGCGCGGCTTAAATCTCACAGGTATGAGAAGGCATATGGAACGAGAAGAGATAAATGCACTTAAAACCGCCTATAAAGAGCTCTTTGAAGCGGGTAATCCACTGCAAGAGGTAGCAGATAACATTTTACAAACTACAACATCTGATAGGGTAAAACAACTTTGTCAATTTATAAAGACCTCAAAAAGAGGCATTCCTTTTACAAGGAGATAACACTATGAAGCAAACTAATATAAGGATCATATATGTCAAATAAAAAATGTAGCTTTTGTGCTGCTACAGAGAGTGAAGAGAATCCTCTTATTGCGGGAGAGAGTGCATATATCTGTTCAAACTGTGTGGTTTCTGCGTATAAAATTCTTTTTGGAGAAGAGGATCAAGAAGAGCATTTCTCAGACTTGGATGCCCATACTCTCTATACACCAAAAGAGATAAACACACTACTAGATGAATATATCATCGGTCAGGAAAATGCGAAAAAAACCCTATCGGTTGCCGTATATAATCACTATAAACGTATTTTTAAAGATGAAGTGGAAGATGATACACAGATTGCAAAGTCCAATGTACTTCTTATTGGTCCTACGGGATCGGGTAAAACACTCTTGGCACAAACCATTGCAAAGTTCTTAAATGTACCTATAGCCATTGCGGATGCAACAAATCTGACGGAAGCCGGTTATGTAGGAGAAGATGTTGAGAACATCCTTACCAAACTGCTCATGGCAGCGGATGGAGATCCTGAACGTGCAGAACAAGGCATCGTGTTTATAGATGAAGTAGACAAGATCGCGAGAATGGGTGAAAACCGTTCCATTACACGTGATGTCTCCGGAGAAGGTGTACAACAAGCCTTACTTAAACTGATTGAAGGTTCAGTGGTTAATATTCCGCCAAAAGGCGGACGTAAACACCCTAATCAGGACTTTATTCAGATAGACACATCAAATATACTCTTTATTTGCGGTGGTGCTTTTGATGGTCTTAATGACATTCTTAAAAGAAGACTAGGCTCTAATATGCTAGGTTTTGGTCAGGAAAAACGTTCTAAAAAGGAGGAAGAGAACTTACTGCATCTTGTAGAATCAGAAGACCTCGTTTCATTTGGACTCATTCCCGAACTTATAGGCAGGTTACATATTCATGCAACACTCGGTGAGATTTCAAAAGAAGATATGGTACGTATCCTTGTGGAACCCAAGAACTCTTTAGTCAAACAGTATCAGAAACTTTTTGATATTGACAATGTTACACTGACATTTGAAAAAGAGGCACTCTCCGTCATTGCGCAAAGGGCATTAGAGAGAAAAACCGGTGCTAGAGGATTGCGTTCAATCCTTGAAGAGATACTTCTAGATATTATGTATGAACTGCCTGAATTGGAAGGCTATGAAGTAGTGATCACGCAAGAGGTAGTCCAATCAGGTACAAAACCTTTGTATATTAAAGATAAAAAAACAGCATAAAGCATTGGTACAAATAAAGGATAATATAGATGTTTAAAAAATTATTAGGAATGTTTTCCAATGATTTAGCAATTGACCTCGGTACAGCCAATACACTTGTACTTGTAAAGGGTCAAGGTATCAGTATCAATGAACCCTCTGTTGTTGCTATGCAATATGACAAACACGGACAACAGCGTATTTTGGCTGTTGGACAAGAGGCAAAAGATATGGTCGGTAAAACACCCGGCAACATCAAAGCAATCCGTCCTATGAAAGATGGTGTTATCGCAGACTTTGAAGTCACCGAGATGATGATCCGTTACTTTATAGAAAAAGCGCATAAAAGAAAAGGGTTTTTCTCTCCTCGTATTATTATCTGTGTTCCTTACGGTTTGACACAAGTTGAGAGACGTGCTGTAAAAGATTCTGCCGAAAATGCAGGGGCACGGTATGTCTATTTAATAGAAGAGCCTATGGCAGCAGCAATCGGTGCGGGCATACCAGTCAAAGACCCAAATGGTAACCTGGTAGTTGATATAGGTGGGGGAACAACTGAAATCGGTGTCACCTCTTTAGGTGGTCTAGTCATCTCCAAATCGATCCGTATTGCCGGTGACAATATTGATCAGGCGATTGTTGACTATATTAAAAAGAACTTTAACCTTCTCATTGGCGACCGTATCGCCGAAGAGCTCAAAATTTCAATCGGTACGGCAATCCCGTTAAAAGAAGAGCTAAGCACCACTGTGCGCGGTAGAGACCAGGTAGAGGGAAGCCTCACTTCAATCGAAATCACCTCCGATCATATCAGATCAGCGATGAAAGATTCGATTGAAGAGATTGCCGAAGCACTTAGACGTGTTTTGGAGCAGACACCGCCTGAACTTGCAGGTGATATTGTAGAAAACGGTATTGTACTTACAGGAGGCGGTGCATTGATACGGGGCTTAGATAAATACCTATCCGATATTGTAAAGCTTCCCGTCTATATTGCAGAAGAGCCGCTTCTGGCTGTTGCAAAAGGAACGGGTATTGCATTAGATGAAATAGATATCCTTCAACAAATGGCATATGAAGACTAGACTTGTAATTATAGCGATACTGTTACTTATATTGACAGTATTGTTATCACGCAATGATGAACATATTTCAGATACACTTCTGGGAATTATTAACCCTATTAAACAAAGCTACAAAAACTTCACACAAAGTATAGAAGATAAAAGCCATAGTTATATTTTTCAAAAAGAGTCCATCGAAAAACTAAGTTATGAAAATCGTATTTTACGTAAACGTCTTCTTGAACAGGTACACTACATAGAAGAGGTAAAAAATATTTATGAAGTACTGCCTGACCTTAATCGTCTACCTGTCCATAACGTCTCAATCACTGAAACAATCTCTTATGTAAAACTGAACAGTTTTTCGCAAGTCATATTGACCAAACCTAAAGCGTTAAAAGAGAATCAGCTCTATGGACTCATTCAAAGTGATGTGGTTGCAGGCATTGCTAGAATACAGAACAATCAACTCTATGGCTACCTTACCTCAGATAAAAAATGCCGTTTCTCTGTTTTTATCGGAGAGGCAAAGGCACCTGGTATCGCTATTGGTGTAGAAAAAAACAGTATGATCATAAAATTTATACCAAAATGGCATAAAGTTGAAGTAGGTGACAAAGTCGTCACCTCCGGCCTAGATGCAATCTTTTTTGCCGATATACCTGTAGGTATTGTCACGAAAGTAGAAGTACAAAGTTCTTATACAGTTGCACATATTCAAACCTATAGTGATATCTTTCATCCCAAAACATTCTTCCTCATCAATGACGCAAGAGCACGCCTTACTGAAGGGTTTGACAGTAATAAAACAAAGCGTGTACAGCAATACAGTATACCCGATATCCATACCGAACAAAATCAGACTGATTTAACGGTGAAAGAGGCAAATATCACTACCCCAACTATTTCTAGTATTCCAAGTCGCATTGATCAAACACAAGATGATGTCGTAGAGCTGATAGAAGAGGAAGAGCCCATTGTTGAAGAACAGCCGGTCGAAGTAAAACCCGTAAAAAGAAAAAAGATACAAAAAGTCAATAGATATAAGCCCCAGAGTGGTACTTTAGATCTCTTTTAATTCCTTTAAGTATCCTTATTATACTCGCACTATTTAAGGGGATTTTGTATCTATGGTGGTTATAATTTTATACTAAAAATCAAGGGTATTCCTCCATGCCAAAACGCACAGACATCAAAACCATTTTACTTATAGGCTCTGGTCCAATTGTCATTGGTCAAGCTTGTGAATTTGACTATTCGGGCACACAAGCTGCCAAAACACTTAAAGAACTGGGCTACAGGGTGGTTCTTATCAATTCAAACCCTGCAACGATTATGACGGATCCTGAATTTGCTGACCGCACCTATATTGAACCTATCACACCTGAAGTGATTCATAAGATAATCATACAAGAGCAGGTTGATGCTATCTTACCGACCATGGGCGGACAAACTGCACTCAATGTAGCAATGGATATGCATGATGCAGGGATGCTTGAAGGTATCACCTTCTTAGGTGCAACACCTGCAGCCATTAAAAAAGGTGAAGATAGACAAGAGTTTAAAGAAGCAATGATTAAAATTGGTATGGATCTTCCTATCTCCCAATATGCCTATAATATGGATGAAGCACTTGATGTGGCAAAAAAGATTGGATTCCCACTGATTATACGTGCATCGTTTACAATGGCAGGTGCAGGTTCGGGTGTCGCCTATAATATGGATGAGTATCAAGATATTGTAAAAGGCGGACTTGAAGCTTCACCTATCTCGGAAATCTTAATCGAAGAGTCCCTTCTAGGTTGGAAAGAGTATGAGATGGAGGTGATACGTGACAGAGAAGATAACTGTATCATTATCTGTTCTATTGAAAACTTCGACCCGATGGGTGTACATACAGGCGACTCCATCACCATTGCCCCTGCCCTGACACTGACAGATAAAGAGTATCAAAACATGAGAGATGCCTCCTTCAAAATTCTACGTGAAGTGGGGGTAGATACAGGTGGATCCAATGTACAATTTTCCATCAACCCCAATACTGGGCGTATGATTGTAATAGAGATGAACCCACGGGTGAGCCGTTCATCTGCACTGGCATCTAAAGCAACCGGTTACCCCATTGCGAAAGTAGCGACACTGCTTGCAGTTGGATTCACCCTTGATGAGATTAGTAACGATATCACGGGAACACCCGCATCCTTTGAACCTGTCATTGACTATATCGTCACAAAACTTCCAAGATTTACCTTTGAAAAATTTCCACTTGCAGACTCTACTTTAACTACGGCAATGAAATCTGTAGGTGAAGTAATGAGCATTGGTCGTACCTTTAAAGAGTCTTTTCAAAAAGCACTCTGTTCACTTGAAACCGGGCTTATTGGTTTTGACCTGATTCAATGTAATGAAGAAGAACTTATAAGAGAGATACGGCGTCCTAATGAAAATCGTATGCTTTATCTCTTTGAGGGACTTAGACGCGGTATGGGCGTAGATACTATTTTTGATCTTTGTAATATCGACAGATGGTACCTGTATCAACTTGAAGAACTTGTAAATCGTGAAAAAGAGATGGACATCGCCCTACTCTCGGATGCCACAAGATTACGTGAAGTAAAAACAGAAGGTTTCTCTGATGCAATGATTGCAGCAATCATCAATGAAAAAGAGGGTCTTAGCCTCACAGAAAATGATATCTACAATGCCAGAGACAAGATGTCAATACAACTTGAATACAATGAAGTAGATACCTGTGCTGCTGAATTTAAAGCATTGACACCATACCTCTACTCAACAACCAATATCACACAATTACCGCAAAAAGAAAAAACGGAAACAGATGAGAAAAAAGTTCTTGTCATCGGTGGTGGGCCTAACCGAATTGGACAGGGAATAGAGTTTGACTACTGCTGTGTACATGCAGCCTATGCCTTGGAAGACATGGGTGTAAGGTCAATTATGTACAACTGCAATCCTGAAACTGTTTCTACAGACTATGATACTTCTGATATTTTATACTTTGAACCTATTGATTTTGAACATGTGAGGAACGTGATTGATGTGGAAAAACCCGATGGGGTCATTGTTCATTTTGGAGGACAAACACCACTAAAACTGGCTAAAAATCTAACAGCTATCGGTGCAAAGATCTCAGGAACAACAGCAAAGGTCATTGACCTTGCCGAGGATAGAGAACTCTTCTCTGCATTTATAAACAATCTTGGACTAAAACAGCCCGATAACGGTACAGTTTTTTCTAAAGATAAAGCATTGGTTGTTGCCAATCGTATCGGTTATCCTGTACTCGTACGTCCCTCTTTTGTACTCGGTGGTCGTGGGATGAAGACCGTTTATAATGATGATGACCTGAATGAATATATGGATGAAGCCGTCAGTGTCTCTAACGATGCACCTGTACTCATTGATAAGTTCCTTGATAATGCCATTGAACTTGATGTAGATGCTATTTGTGACGGGAAAGAGGTTTATATCGGTTCTGTGATGCAGCATATTGAAGAGGCAGGTATCCACTCCGGAGATTCTGCCTGTTCTTTGCCTCCTATTTCCATCTCAAAAGAGTTACAAGAGGAAGTGAAAACGCAAACCGCTGAGATTGCCATCGGTTTAGGTGTCGTGGGGCTTATGAACATTCAATATGCCATTCATAAAAATGAAATTTATCTCATTGAAGTAAATCCAAGGGCTTCAAGAACCGTGCCCTTTGTCTCAAAAGCCACTGGTGTACCTCTTGCAAAAGTCGCTACACGGGTCATGATACAAGGTGACTTGAAAGAAGCACTTAAATTCTATGATACATTTAATGTAGTAAACTTTGACAAGAAGATTATGGAGCCAAATCTTAAAGGTCATATAGCAGTAAAAGAGGCTGTATTCCCATTTAATAAACTCCCTGGTTCAGACCTCATATTGGGTCCGGAAATGAAATCTACAGGTGAGGTCATGGGTATCTCCGATAACTTCGGTATGTCTTTTGCCAAAAGTCAGTTTGCTTCTAAAAATGATATTCCACTTGGGGGTAAACTCTTTATTTCACTCACCCAAAATGACAAAGAACATGCCGGAGAGTTAGGTAAAATGTTCATTAATCTCGGATTTGAGATTGTTGCTACAGCAGGGACACATGCTGCACTGCAAGCTGCAGGTGTAGCCTCTACCAAAGTACTTAAAATATCTGAAGGCCGTCCAAATATTGATGATATGATTAGAAATGAAGAGATCGCATTGGCAATTAATACAAGTGACAATATTGCAAGTAAAACCGAT
The DNA here is from genome assembly GCA_034660455.1 of Campylobacterota bacterium. Lineage (GTDB taxonomy): Bacteria > Campylobacterota > Campylobacteria > Campylobacterales > Sulfurovaceae > Sulfurovum. The sequence continues at coordinate 13,229 of JAYEJF010000037.1, forward strand.
GCCAAGATGATTAGACAATCTGTACTAGCTAATCATGTGGCATACTTTACCACTGTAGCAGCAGCTAAAGCAACTGCAATGGCAATCAAAGAACTTAAAGCTATTAATGGTGAACTTTCTCCTAAAGCATTACAAGATTATCTGAGTTAAACGCGTGATACACAATGAGCAGCTAAAAGAAAAAGTTTTTTTGACACAAACCGATACGACTATCGGATTTGTCTCACAAAGTGCTAAGAGGCTTACGCAAATTAAACAACGTCCCCCGCATAAACACTACATTAAAGCAGTAAATTCACTCAATACACTCAAAAAATTTACACGGGTACCCAAAAAGCATAAAAACAGTGTTCGAAGGGCAAAAAAAACCACATTCATTATGCCCAATGGAGACTCTTACCGCATGATATATGATGCACATCATCTCTTACTCTTAAATCGTCTGCAATGGGCATATACAACCTCTGCCAATCAAAGTGGTCAAGCATATGATGATACGTTTGTTAAAAAAATGTCCGATATCGTTGTGGCACCTTTACAACAGAACCATCAAGCCTCAACCATCTATAAACTTGGAAAAGCATCAATAAAAAGGATACGATAATGTCAATACTGTATGAAAATGATACGATACGCATAGAAACACATGAGAGCGAAATCCCCTGGCTTAAAATTTTCACAAAAGCCCCCTACCAAGAGATGTCCCAAGTCCCTAAAGAAACTAAATTTGAGATTTACGCAATACTTGATACTATAGAAAAAGAGATGATAAGCTACTATCAACCTACAAAAATAAATATAGCCTCTTTTGGAAACTATCTACCGCAAGTCCACTGGCATATTATGGCTCGCTTTGAGAATGACAGTTTCTATCCTGAACCTATGTGGGGTACAAAACAGAGAGAAAGTAGTATCCATTTACCAGATTTTGATGTTTTTTGTGAAAACGTGACTCACACTATTATCTCATCTACTTCTCATTCAAAATAGAGATACCCTAGAGATTTTAAGAACAAGAGATGCAGCGTTATTTAGTTTCACTCTTTATGATCATCAACTTTTTCTTCTTCATCTGCAACTTTTTTTGAAAACATATCTACATCAAGAAAAAGTGTACCCACCACTCCGATTACAATACCGATACCTACATAAACAAATTCCATGACCATCCTTTTATAATCTATTTAATCTCAAAGATTATGTAATAGTATAACATAAAAAAATGTACATAGCGTAAATGATACAAAATACCTTAAAATCAATCAACTATCATATAGTTCTATTTTTATAACTAAGAATTTTATTCTTAATCGCTATAATTAAATAAATATAGCCCATATAAAAGGTACATAATGATTGAAAATAATAACATAGAGATAGAGGGTGAGTCCATCTCAATTGATGAACTTGTCAAAACATTCTTAGAATCAAAAGCAGAAAAAACAGTACTGAGCAAAGCAGAGCAAAAAAGAAAAAATGAACAGGCACTAAAACCTTATCAGGCAGAACTCATTAAACTTCAACGTCATATTGAAGAGACAAATCAGAAGATGATTATACTTTTTGAAGGTCGTGATGCTGCGGGTAAAGGTGGGACTATACGTAGGGTAACACGGTATATGAATGAAAAACACTACCGTGTTGTAGCCCTTGGTAAACCAACGGAAGAGCAAAAAACACAGTGGTACTACCAAAAGTATATTGCACACTTTCCTAGAGGCGGAGAGATAGTCCTTTTTGACAGAAGTTGGTACAATAGAGCCATGGTAGAGTCTGTTTTTGGTTTTTGTACTCAAAAAGAGTATGACGACTTTATGAAAGGTGTCAAAGGCTTTGAAAAGGACTTGACTAGACAAGGAACCATTTTAATTAAACTTTATTTTTCTGTAACAAAAGATGAACAAGCCAGAAGGTTTGAACGAAGAAAAACCGATCCGCTTAGACAATGGAAACTCAGTGAAATTGATGTCCAAGCACAAGACAGATGGGATGATTTTACGGAAACAAAATACAACATGATCAAACAGACACACTCCCATAATGCTCCATGGACCATCATACGATCCAATGACAAACAAGAAGCAAGACTCGAAGCATTAAAGGTCATTATCAATTCGATTAACTATCAAGATAGAGATACCAACCTTGACTATTCACTCGATCCCGACATTGTCATCTCAGGTGCACGAGAGATTGAAATCATGGATGCACAAAGAGCAAACAGTGGAAAATTCATAGGTTAAATTCAGATAGAATATATAATCTCTCTTTTTTAGAGTAATACACCTACGCTTTTTCATACTTAAAAAGCCATTTAAGTAAAAATGGCGGGCCTAGCGTTGTAATGATGATTACAAAGATTAATACTGCATATATCTCATTATCCAATATACCGTTGACCCGTCCTACTTCTGCAAATATCAACCCTACTTCTCCTCTTGGAACCATTGAAATTCCTATTAATGCTTTTTTTACAGCACTGGTTTTTCGCAGTAGAAAAGCACCCAGATACTTTCCCAAAATAGCAATAAGAAGAAAAACTAGTGCCAAAGACCAAAACTTCATGGAAGAGAAGTCTATGACCCTTAAATTCATGGAGAGACCCACCATCACAAAAAATATAGGTGTAAACATTTGTGATATAGGGGTGATAGCACTTTTAACTTTTTCCAAGAATACTTCATCATTTCTCAACCCCATACCGAAGGGTAAAATAAAGCGCCGCGAAAGAGCAATACCTGCGGCAAAAGAGCCTAATATTTCAGGTGCTCCAAAAAGATGTGAAAGGTATGCAAAAAATGAAATGAGAGATATAAGAAGTGTAGGTATAAGCCCGGGAACTCTTTTATAATCATCAAATTTTTTCATGAAAGCTGAGATGAAATTTGCAAAAATAGGGGCAAATATAAGAAAAAGTAAAATAAATACGGTTGTATGTAGCGTATTGGTAAGACTTAACTCTTGTGTAATCGCATAATCATAAATAAATACAAGAATGATTACACCCATAATATCATCTATGACAGCTGCTCCGATGACGATCTGAGCAATGTCTGAATGTTCTTTTTGAAGATCTTTTAAAACCCTCATTGTAATACCGATACTTGTTGCCGTCAATGTACCTCCTATGAAAAGGGAGACAACCAAGGTGAGATCAAAAATATAATAGGCAACCAAAGCTGCTATGGTAAAGGGTGCCACTGCACCAAAAAGTGCAACGATAATAGATTTTGCCCCCGCATCTTTTAAACGTTTTATATCTGTATCTAGACCTATTTCAAAGAGTAACAGTAAAATACCAATCTCGGCGAGGACTTTTAAGACATCATTCACTTCAATGAGCCCTAAGCCTGAAACACCCAGTAAAATCCCTGCACTCAATTCACCCAGCACCGAGGGAATTCCAAATCGTGCAAAAAGTTCACCCAATATTCTAGCCGATACCAAAATCAAAAATAAAATGAGAAAAAAATTATGTATATCCATACACTATTGTACATAAACAATACTAAAGGGTTCTTCTAAATTATAACAGCAATTCTAACTCACCCTCTTTCCAAAATAAAAAATCAACGCCAAACCCTCCCAAAAGAGCAATTTATGCTAAGATATAAAGAAAAGGGAGGAGAGAAAAATGTCTATCTTGAAAAGTATACTAA
>JAYEJF010000038.1:0-18419 GCA_034660455.1 Campylobacterota bacterium
CCATCCATGTGTTGTTGGACGCGTATTATAGCAGTCAATGAACTACTTGTCAAGGGTTTTTGCTAAATATTTGAAAATTCTTTCAAATTCTTTTTGGTTGGGCTTTTTACTTACATTATATATGTATAATTTAACTCCCTCCTCTTTTGATTATCCCCCTTTTTATCTGAATATATCTCGTTATCCTATCTTGCACTTAAATTACACAAAGCAACAATAGAATACAATCATTATAAAATTTACTAGGAAGTATCCGGAATTTATACTTCCGGAACATTACAGCACATGAAACGAAGAAACTTTTTACTATTTAGCTCAATACTTGGACTTTCGCCTTATATTCAAGCAGAAAAGTTAAGCACATTTGAAGAAGAATTTAAAACGATTGAAAGAACACTTTTTGCCGTACAGGCGCATATGTTTCCTAAGGACAGTAAACTTCCCTCTGCTGATTCAATGAACTTGACTCAGTTTGTCTTTGACACCATTACTCATAAAAGTTATGATCGGGATATAAAAGTATTTGTGTTAGAAGGTGCCAAAGAACTACACAAACGAGAAAAGGGTAAACTTATTTCAATGTCGCACAATGAGAGAGAAAATGCCTTACGTGCCTATGAACAAAGCAATTATGGAAGTAACTGGTTAAACCGTATTTTAACATTAACAATGGAAGGACTATTCTCCGATCCTATATATGGTGCTAATAATAAAGAGGCAGGGTGGCAAGCATTAGAATCTTATGGTGGATTTCCCCGACCTCATACCAAATATTTGGGACTATGACGATGTATGATGTTGTAATTATCGGATCAGGAGCAAGTGGTGGAGCTGTAGCCTATACCTTATGTCAAGCCGGATACAAAGTTGCTGTTCTTGAGAAAGGGCGTTTTATGAAGCGTGAAGAGTTTTCTAAAGATGAACTGGCTTTTTGTAGACGAGATCTTGTCACGCCCTCTTTGTTTGACGAATATCATACCATCGAAGAGAACATAAACGGTCAATGGATTGCTACCCCAACCTACGAATCAGGTTGGAGTTTTTGGAACGGTAACGTTATTGGAGGATCATCAAACTTTATGTCCGGGATGTTACACCGTTTACATCCTGATGATTTTAGACTTAAAAGTAAATATGGGGAGATTAAAGGTGCAAATGTGGTTGACTGGCCTATTTCCTATAATGACTTGGAACCGTATTATACATTGGCAGAAGAGTTAGTAGGCATCTCGGGATATTATGAAAAACATCCTTTTGAACCTCCACGCAGTACACCCAACTTCACACAGCCACCTACTAAAGAAAATGAAGTAGTCAAGCTTTTTGATAAAAGTTGTAAAGCCCTTGATATCAGACCACTTGTCACACCAAGAGCTGTCCTGTCTAAAGATAAACCCGGACGGGATGCCTGTTACTATTCAAACTTTTGTGGAAGTTATGGATGTAGTTCCGGTGCAAAAGGCAGTTCCCGTGAAGCACTCTTAAAACCTGCACTTGCCACAGGTAATCTTACTCTTATGAGCAATACCCATGTAAAATCTTTGCATACTACTTCAAAAGAGTTGGTAAATCATGCCCTTGTAGTGAATACACTTACAGGAGAGGAAAAAAAGATAAAAGGTCGTATATTTGTCATAGCAGCGCAAGCACATGAAAGTGCAAGGCTTCTCCTTAATTCAGCCAATGCAGATCATCCTAATGGTCTTGGAAACAGTTCTGGAGAGCTAGGTAAGAATCTTCTCTTCTCCGGAGGAGGTTCAGGACAAGGAGAATTACATCAAGAGACTCTCAAAGAGATTAAATTTAAAGATTTGATGACAACAGGATTGTTTGTCAATCGGTCTGTTTTAGATTGGTATTTTATTGACCACTGGTGGGATGGTCAATTTAAAGGCGGATCCGTTGAGTTTATGTTTGAACATCAAAATATCATTTCACGTGCACGGAAAAACAACTATGAAAACGGTAAACTCATTTGGGGAACTGCCTTGGGCGATAGAGTAGTCAAACGTTTATCCGAACAAAAAAGTATTCGCTTTGAAATCTTCAATGACTGGTTACCCAATGATAACTGTTTTATCTCACTCGACCCAACACATACAGACAAATACGGCATGCCTGTAGGTAAACTACGTGTAGAGGGGCATCCACAAGATGTAAAAGTGGGAGAATATATTGCTCAAAAGTGCAAAAAAATCCTTAAAGAGATGGGAGCTCATAATATTTACGCCTCCATCTCCTCTGCTCCTGCACAAAACCTCATTGCAGGAGGATGTCGCTTTGGCAATGATCCAAAAACATCTGTACTCAATAAATACTGCAGAGCACACGATCTTAAAAATCTTTATGTTGCAGACGCAAGTTTTATGCCAACCGGTGGTTCTGTGGCATACACATGGACCATTTATGCCAATGCACTCAGAGTAGCAGACCATATCACTAAAATTCTCAAAATGACTTAATATATAGATTATTTTAGTTTAATTTAAAAATATGTTTATTTTTGATTAATTATATCCTGTTAAAATCATATATATTTTTTAGTATGGATTATTATCTATTCTAATTATAAATATATATATATTTTTAGGAGACACCATTGAAAAAACTTTCTAAATTACTACTTGTACTATCTTTTACTACTGCAACAATGAATGCTGCAACTACAACTATCAAGTATAAGGCTAAAAGTGGGGATTCTCTCTATTCTATAGCAAAAGAGAACCATACCACCGTTACAAAACTAAGACAGGTTAATCGTATGAAAAAAGGGGACATTCTTAAAGTAGGGAAAGTGTTAAAAGTACCTACAAACAAAAAAAGTTCTCCAAAACTATCAAAATATCGTATCAAGAAAGGAGACAACCTTTCAAGCATAGCAAAAAGACACCATACGACAATTGAAAAGCTCACAACAATAAATAGTATGAAAAGAAGTGATATACTAAAATTAGGGCATACGATAAAAGTTCCTAAAACAACATATAGATTGGCAAAGAAGAAAAAACCTTCAGGTAAAAAACTGGTTGCTTCTCTCTCAAACTTAGATACTGTTAGCCTAAAATCAACCAAACGCTCCCATAAACCAACACTATCTGATATTTTTAATACGAAAAAAACATCAAACTTAGCAAAATCAAAAAAAATTGAAACCGTTGCTAAAAAGAAGTTGGGTAAAAGATATGTATGGGGAGCAAGCGGTACTAAAAATACCTATGACTGTTCAAGTTTTACCAAATATGTATATAGAAAAAATGGCATATCCATTCCAAGAACATCTATTAATCAATCAAAACATGGTAAATATGTAAAAAGAAAAGATTTGAAAAAAGGTGATTTAATCTTCTTTGATACTTCTAAGAGACGCAAAGGATACGTAAATCACGTAGGAATCTATCTTGGCGATAATAAATTTATTCATGCTTCTTCAGCCAAGAAAAAAGTTGTGATTACAAGTTTAGATAAAAACTTTTATTCTCGACGTTACAAAGGTGCTAGACGACCTTCGTAATAGAGAATTTATTTCAGAGAGATAGAGATAGTTGTTCGCGACACTTTTAAAAACGCTGCTATTTCACTCTGTTTATAGCCATCAAGAACTACTTCTTTAATTTTTTGATTTCTTTGTTTTATGCTGCTCAAATCTGTAAAAATATTTTCATTTAATCCGCTCTCTTAAAATCATCTTCAAGCCTAACTATATCATCTTCTCCCGTATATTCCCCCACTTGCGCCTCAATAATCACTACAGGAATTTTGCCATCATTACCCAAACGATGCACTTCACCCATCTTAATATACGTTGATTCATTAGGCCTTACTAACTTTGTCTCTTCCCCCACAGTGACTGTTGCAGTACCGCTCACCACAATCCAATGCTCATTACGATGATAATGTTTTTGAAGACTGAGTCTTTTTCCGGGTTTAACTACAATTCGCTTTATTTTATAACCGGGTGTACCTTCAAGTACAGTATAGGTTCCCCATGGTCTGTGTGCCGTTAGATGAATATTGTGAAGCTGTGTATTTTGACGCACTTCTTTCACTACAGTTTTAACCTTTTGAGAGGAACCTTTCTTGCTGATAAGTAGTGCATCCGCCGTATCTACAATAATTAAATCTTCGATGTCAACTGTTGCAATTTTGCGACTTTGTCCATAAATAAGATTGTTTTTTGAATCAATGCCAATATGATTTTTATTATACGTATTGTTGAACTCATCTTTAGGTAACTCTTCAAACAAAGCATCAAATGAACCTACATCCGACCAATTAATATCAGAGGGAACCACCTTCACAATCGATGATTTTTCCATGACTGCATAGTCAATACTATCTTCGGGAATCGCTATCATATCTTCATGTTGAATACGAATCATCGTATCTTTACCACTCTTACTATTATTTATAGCCTTAAAGGATAACTCATAAATATCAGGGGCGTGTCTCTTTAACTCCTCTAAAAATACACCTGCTTTAAACATAAACATCCCAGAATTCCAATAGTAGTTTCCAGCAGCCAAATATGATTTTGCTGTTTTAAGATCTGGTTTTTCATGAAAAGCCGTTACATCAAACCCTTCCGCTTCAATATAACCAAACCCTGTTTCCGCAAATGACGGTGTGATCCCAAATGTGACCAAGTTTCCTTCCAGTGCCAACTTTTTCGCATTTTCAAGAACATCGGCATAAGCCTTTTCATCTTTAACTAAATGGTCAGAAGGTGTTACAAAAACCAACTCATCTTTTTTACATGCCATACATGCTAAAGCAATAGCAGGTGCCGTATTGCGCCCTACTGGTTCAAGTAGATATTGATTATTACTTTTACCTAACTCTTCAAGCTGATCTAATGCTAAAAAGTACTGCTTCGCACTCGATACAACAAACTGTTTTTCACACACTTTGGCATTACGCTCTACAGTGAGTTGGAACAACGATTTGTTATCAAAAAATCTTACAAACTGTTTTGGCATGAGTGTCCTACTGATAGGCCATAACCTTGTACCGCTTCCCCCACATAAAATGATATTTATCATTATTTACCTTTCTCTTTAAATTCTTGAAAGATATTCGACATTTTATCTTTTGCCATTTTAACAGAAAAGTACTCTTTACAGTATGTAAGCGCATTTTGTGCATAGGTATCAGCCAACGCATCATCGTTATAAAGCGTTAACACATCTTGGGCAAATTTCTCACTCTTATCTGCAATGACCATTATTTCACTAGAGTCTACTAATCCTTCTGCTCCAATCGACGTTGTTACAATTGGCATACCATTATAAAGTGCGTCGACTATCTTACCTTTAATTCCCGCACCATAACGTAAGGGTGCAACCACAACTTTACACTTAGCATAAAATGCATCTAGCGTATCATCATCTACATATCCCGTAACGATAACTGATTGCGATGCTAATGACACTATCTCTTCTGGTACTTTGGAGCCGATAATGTAGAGTTTAACTTCTGGCATATTTTTTAAAATAATAGGCCATATTTCACTCACAAACCATAACATGGCATCAACATTTGGCGAGTGACCAAACCCGCCGACAAACATAATATCCTGACGATTAGAAGAAGATACCGTAATCTCTTTAAAATGGTCATAAATATATAAGGGGACGACATCTACTGTAGCTTGTGTATCAATTTTAAGGATCTCTTCTTTCTCGACACCTGAGAAGAAGTAGGCTACATCACAACGATGAATAAGATCCATCTCTGATTCCTGCCATCTTTGGCTACTTTCCAGGTACTTATGATCACCTTTGATTTTGTATTCACGCTGCTCTCTCAAAAAGTGTAAATCATGACCCATATAAATAATCTTTGCATCACTATAATCTCGTATAATATCAACATACTTTACTGCAATATGTGGTCTAGACAATACTGCATAATCAAAATACTTACCATGTTTAGCATACCACTTTTTAAAATGCTTGGCATACCAATTACCATGAAGCACTTCTATCCCCATTTGCTGTAGTGCATCCAAATAAGGAGTATCCGGGTAGTCATAAAAGTTATCCCCTACAAAATGTACTTGTATGTTATTTTCGGCTAAAATCTTTAAGTACTGAAAAGTCGCTTTTGAGCCTGCATCCTGATCATAATGAGGGAGATAATAGTCTACATAAAGTAAATGTCGTTTTTTAGCTGAACGATCTCTTGCCAAAAAAACTTCCTGTGCATTAGGAAACTGTTCCCCTTGCAGAACCTCTTTCCATTTATTAAAAAAGTTTTCTTTATTGACAACCTGATACTTTTTAATACCACTTCCAAGATCAGTACCATGTGAAATACCTTCAAAATGAATTACTACAGATTTTGGTTGATACAAGGTTCGATAACCATGTCTTCGAGCTTCAAAGGCTAAATCTGTATCTTCATAATAAGCAGGTATATAACGGGTATCAAATCCACCAATCTCTTCCCAAAGAGAGGTACGTATCATCATCGCAGCCCCTGTAAGATAGTCTGCCTCTTTCACATAATTAAATTCTGGTTTACTTGGGTCCCCCAGTCTACCAAAATTCCATCCGGAAGCATCATCCCATATGATACCTCCAGCTTCCTGCTGTTGTCCTGTTGGATAGACCAATCGTGATCCCACCATACCAATATCATCTGCAGATTCTATGAGCTCTACCAAAGAAGAGAGCCATCCGGGCTGCACATTCGTATCATTATTAAGAAAAAGAAGATACTCTCCAATAGCAAAGGTTGCACCTTTATTGCAGTTCATTAAAAAACCATAATTAATTCCATTCGTAATAAACTTCACATTCTTAAGATTTCTTTCTATGAGACGGGCTGATTCATCAGGAGATTTGTCATCCATCACAATAATTTCATAACTTACACCTTCTTCCGTATTCTCAATAATAGACTCAATACACGCCATGGTATACTGCTCTTCATTATATGCAGGCACAATAATAGAAACTTTAGGACTTTTAAATTTAGGAGCTTCAAGTATAAGGTCATCTGTTATTTCGTATGTTTCAGGATCTATTATCTTAAGATTTTCCATGATCCCCACATGTTCATGCTCAAGTTCAACCTTAAAACGCCCCACAAGAAGATAGTGCAAAAAAGATGGTGTTTCATCATCATCAAAGACATTTTCTCTATACCATTTTGTTTCAAATTCAGCATTTGGGTTACGATTTTCTCTCCACCCATGTGTCAAATAGTGCTCTATTGGATCCATGCCACTTTTTTGAATATCTTCATAAGTCTCAAAATAGTATTCTTTATCAAAATGCTTTTCAAAAAGTCTACGTTGGAACCAATCAAAACTGTAAGGTACAGGATTATTGAATAATATCTCTTTTCTCTCTTGTTGAAAATCAATAAAATTTTGTAATAATGGATCAATAGCACCCTCTAAACTAGTAATCTTAGACCATTTTTCTTCTCTAAGTAGTGCTTGTTCTTTTAAAATTAAATCACATTGAAACGATGGATCTCCTGCGATATGTTTTGATTCAAACCTTAAATCATCATCAAAAATAGTACAATCTATACCAATCCAATCATAAATCGACTTCAGATTTTCTTCAGGGCTTTTTAAGAAACCTTCATATTCTACCAAAGCAGTATCAAAATCATACACAAACTCAACAAGTTTTAAATAACTGTTCTTTACAAAGTTAACATAAGCAGTGTAAGTTTCTTTGTTATACACAGGTTCTGTACCACCCCAATATTTAAAAGCCGTCTCCATTTGCGATATATAGGTATGATGAATATCTCGTACCATCCATATGATAGATATCTGTACACCTTTTTCCTCTAGATTATACAAGCTTTTCAGAAGAAGCTCAATATGATTCAAATCAGCAGTAGTAGCAGAGATAATAACCGTATTTTTCATGGGCTCTTCATTTGGAAAAGTGTCAGAGTATGCTTTTTTTAACGAAGCAAAGTCCTTAAAAGGTTCTTTATTCTCCTGAGACCTTGTAGAATAAGGCAAAAACCATGCAGTTGCATCACTATTACCTCCAAGTAAAGATGTCATCATCGTCAATCCACTTCTAGGCACCCCTAGTACAACAATCACTTTTTCAGGTGTGGGTTCGACAGCTTTGTTTATAATCTCGTCAACTTCACTATTCTCGCCATAAACCTCTGGCCAAGGTCTACTGCCTTCTATAATTTCTTTATATCCATTTGCATAAAAGTGTTGAAACGCTTTGGGAAAAAGACCTTTCTCAATCGCCTCTTTAATATCTGGAAACATTTCAAGATATAAAGATTCATTAAATGGTTCAAACCTATAATGAAATTTTCGTAACCCCTCTCTTATATCCGCTAATCCTATCTCTTCAAAATGAAGCTGGATATCCTCGATATCTGGATTTCCTTTCAAATATGCATCTTCATCAAAACCATTAATAAAATTATTGGGATTTTCTAATTGTTCAATTCCAGTATCAATATCAATCGCTTCTTTTTCATTCTTAGATATCTGTTCCATATTAATCTCTGTCCAAGGTCTACTGCCTTCTATAATTTCTTTATATCCATTGGCATAAAAATGTTGAAACGCTTTAGAAAAAAGACCTTTCTCAATCGCCTCTTTTATATCTGGGAACATTTCAAGATATAAAGATTCATTAAATGGTTCAAACCTATAATGATATTTTCGTAACCCCTCTCTTATATCCGCTAATCCTATCTCTTCAAAATGAAGCTGGATATCCTCGATATCCCCATCATTTATTGCTTCTGCGATATCTGGATTTCCCTTCAAATATGCAAGTTCATCAAAACCATTAATCAATGCAATACGCTCCCCTATGCCGTTTGTAGAAATTATACTTAGTATAATATTACATACCACTTGCTTATTATAAGGAACCTCTAACAATACCATCCCCAGCCACTTATTTAAGAATTTTCAAATTTAAAAAAATGACAACTCAGGTTTAAGTAAAATTTACATATTTTTTAACAACTTTCTCGTATAAACTATGAACCCAGGGGAGTGATACACCAATTTTAGGCCATAAAACCCTGATGAAACTTTTTTTGAGTAGAATATGAAATGGTAAATAAGAAGAGGTGGGGGGATTTTCCCCCCTTGATTTTATTTTAAAAAGGATAGAGAATGAAAAAATTACTAGTAGGATTTATTACGATGGTAGTTGTAAGTGCACATGCATTTGCAGTTGAGGGAGCAGTAACACAAGTTAGAGTTGATGCGAGTGGTGCTATATATATAACAGTTGGTACATCTTTTAAGCCACTAGTTGGTACTGCTGATGCTATTAAGTCTATGTATGCTGCAGCACTGACTGCTAAATCAACGGGAGATACTGTTTCTGCTGCAGCAGGAAGCTATGACGGCTCAGCAATAGGTTGGACACGATTCGTAATTAAATAAAAATATACAACTCTGTTCCTCATGGAACGGAGAATAAATTACTTTTCTAAAAAAAGCATAAGATTTTGTTAAAATCATAGACTTCTAGAAAAGGATAATGCCCTGAAAATCCTAAACAACTTTCAGTCCAAATTTATTTCCACCTCTTGTTTTTTCGTGCCATACTTTTCTCCTAATATTCTTTGCTTATTATAGCTATTTTAGGAAATAAATATGGGATTATATTTGTTTGGATTTTTCAGGGCATTATCGTCTGAGTAATTTATCAGCTGCTGTAAGCATAGCGACTATTTTAATAGTGCCACTTTTTCCAACCTTTGGTAATGAACTGATTCTAAATTTTTAATTGAAATTTCTTAGAAAGAAAGCTTTAGATTGAGAAATACCATATAACGAATTATACATTTTAAATTAACCTATAGTATAAGGAACGTAACACCAATTTATAGTTAAATAATTTATGCGAGTTTTTACTTGGGATCTAACATTTTTTTAAGTTTTAAATTTTCTAAATACAACTTTTTTATACTTTTTAATGATAAAAACAACATTGCATCAAGTTTTTCAATTGGCAAATAATCTTCATAACAAAACTCTGTTGATACTCGCTTATTAATAAAAGCACTCAATTCCCACCACTTATTGTCATTTATACATACTTCCTTTGAATTATTTTCAAACAATTTGATTAGACTTTGATTACTATCGTAAGTTTCTTCCAAAATACTTTTTATATGTTTTTCATTCAATACCCAAGGTGTTTTTTCAAACGAATTATCTATTGGCATTACATCAGATAAAATAAAATCCATCGCAGATTCATGAGGAGAGGGTCGCAATTCTCTATGTTGTTGATAAAATCTTAAGAATTCTGCTGATAGGGTGCTATTGCTCCTAAATGTACTAATAGAGTCAGTTGATACTCCAATAAACTCATAAAAATCTCTAATAATATCTTTTGGTAAAACTTTCACCGTAACTTGCTCTTTCCCAAGATAGTTTTGCCATTTTTTAAGTATGTTTGGCCATTTAGAAACTTCTTCTTTGATAGCCCACATAACATAATCATCTAAACTCATTCCTGACCAAGCACCCCACTGCCACCATGCTGAGTTAATCCATTCAACCGGGTTTCTAACATAGCATATAACATAAGCATTAATTCCAAGCTTTTTAAAAATATCATTATTTTTAAATTGATTTGCCTGAATCGACCATCCTTCTGAAGATAAAACAATAAGACTTTCACCATTATTTGATAATTCATGCAGCTTACTATTTAATAAACTAAACATTTCATCTGAAAAAGTTTTCATAAATTTAGGATTGCAAGACCTGCTATACCCTGAAGGCACATACTTAGCATAGTTTGCTAACTGTTTACCTTCATATAGGTATCCAGTTTTATCAATACTCACATATCGAACTTGTTTATATTTTTTATTTTTTAAAGCTTTTATTATAGGCCTTTGTGATAGTGCATACTGTAATGCAGAACTTCCAGACTTTCCTAAACCTATATGAATAACAGCATCAACCATTTTTAGAAACCTTTATATATTTATATTTTATCACTTCAAAAAATCGAACAGTTTTTCATTGATAGGTAAATTATGAGACTGTAGTATTTTTTTATAAATATTCCCTTTTAAAATTCTATTTTGATTATAGCTATGCCCATCAAAATTAGAATCTCTAACTAAGTCCTCAATCTTTCCATTTTCTATATTTTCCCAAGACGTAGTAGGTAGTTTCATCTCATGAACCAACTCACTTGTTCGTGCATCATGAGTAATGAAAAAAGAGGGAACACAACTTTGAAATGCTAACATATTTCCATGAAAACGTGTCCCTACGGATATGTCAAATCTTCTTGCATGTTCTAACCATGCATTTACATTAAAAAAAGTAACAAATTTTTCTCTTACAAAAAATGCAAACTCATCTTCTGTCATTCCTGGACACCAAGTTTCCCACTGGCGTTTAACATGAAGATTTTTTATATCAAATTCTTCGCCTCTTGCAAGACTAATTAGTTCCAAAGGATTTTGACAAACTATATCATAGTGGTGATCCTTAATCTTTTCATGAAGTAGTTGAAAATGTTTCTTAAATTTTCCACGATGAGCATCAACATTAATTAAAATACTTTTGACTTTGGAAGAATCAGACTTTAACGCATCAATTCTTAGTTCGATTTTTTGACCCAAATCTTTATCTAAATTTGTCAAGTTAGATGGACAACCAATAACTTCTACATTTTTAACACCTAATGATGATAATACTTCAGCTGTATATTCACCTCTAACACCAATTGTCTTAGCACGCTCTCCAATAAGATGAGCAAATCTAATGGTACCTCGTTTTAATTGTATCTTTTCATTTTCACTAGGAGCCTGAGCTCCTAACCCAACTACAACTACCGGTAGCATTGTTTTTTCTATCTTATTTGATAACACCTCCATATCTCTTTCTGGATGAAGGAAATTTGAAGATGGTAATACTATTACATCATATTTCTCTTTTATCTCTTTAGGATTAAAGTTCCAACCCAAATATACTTTTTCTCCACCAATATGTGTATCTACCGCATTCCAAAAAGCATAATTCCCAGTATTATTACCTGCAGTTGCAAAAGCTTCTGGAGTATTGACATTATAAGAAAATGAATTTGGATTTGCTCCAATAAATGCAATATTTTTTAACATTATATTTTTATCCTTTCAACTCAATGTTCTGTAGAAGTCTTTCAAGTTTATCAATACGTCTTGACTGTTGCATCACAATATCTGCTAATGCTAAAAGCATTTTATCATTATTAATTTCATTTGATTTAATAGATGCCCTTATACCTTTAAGTTGATCTTGTCCTTCGATTTCCAATAGCTTATTGATAGCATTTTGATCATCAAAAGTGTTTATTACAACCTCTTCCAAGTCAGTCTGTGAAGGAAGCAAACTCTCCAAATACATTTGTGGTGTAGTAGAAAAAGAAATATTTCGGCCAATAATATTTTCAAATCGTACTGGTAAAACCTCTTCATTATACTTAGAATTAAACAATGCACGAAAAAGCAACTCTTCATTTTTAGGAGAGTCATTGTCACGAAATATCTTTATACTATCAGAGTTTATCTTGGCAAAATCAAAGAAATCAAAAACAACATCTTTTACTGCACTCATATTACGAACATTCACTGTTTCTGGCATTATTCCTAACAGATTTTTTATTTCTTTATTAAAAGAAGGCGTATGTCTTTTACTCCACTCTTTAAATGTTTGTAACTTACCTTTGTATGTTTTATGTTTAATACCCCATTGCACATACGCTGAACGTGCCCAAGAACCATACTCACGGACATAGATAAGTATTTCTACTTCTACGCTCTCTTTTTGAAGTTGTTGTAGTGCTCCAGTAAAATTATGCTTTCCTCCAAGAAAAGATTCATTACTCCAAATGAGTGTATCTATCTTTTTTGCTTTTGCCTCTTCAATGATTGGTCTTAAAACATCAAGTATTTGTTTTTGGGCTTCCTCATCACTCAACCGATGAAATTCAGGAACAACAGAAGATGTTTTTTGCCACTCATATAATTTTGTATCAACTCTTTCCAACATTAGCCCAAGATACCATACACCTCTCTCTTTTAAAAGAGCATCATTTTCTCTTAGTGTTCGCTGGATGGATGTTGAACCCGTTTTCCCTGCTCCAATATGAAATATCAATTTCATTTAACTTCCTCGTTGTTTATTTTCCCCTCATATACTTCCAAATGCTCCCTAATAGATGCTTTAATCGACAAAGGTTTCGTAATACCATCATACAGTATATCATAAAGTTCTGTATCTTCTATTGCCTGAGTAATTTTGTTTGCTAAAGAGCGTGGGTTACGTACCTTAAAATGTAAACCATCTTTTCCATCAGTAATCTTCTCTGCCATACCGCCAATATTACTAGCTATCATAGGACGACCAAATTTGAAAGATTCTTGAATAACCAATGGAGAGTTCTCCCACCATGAGGAGGGGATAATCACCCAGTCTACTTCTGCCATCAA
Organism: Campylobacterota bacterium; assembly: GCA_034660455.1. Classification (GTDB taxonomy): domain Bacteria; phylum Campylobacterota; class Campylobacteria; order Campylobacterales; family Sulfurovaceae; genus Sulfurovum. The sequence continues at coordinate 13,462 of JAYEJF010000038.1, forward strand.
ATTTGGTAACTCTTCTGCTTCATAGCGACCAAAATAGGTAACATTTTTTTTGTATTTCTTAAACTGTTTTTTCACCTTCTCTTGAAACTCTTCTGACCACATCTCCATACCTGTCCCATGTATATGAATCTTTAAATCTTTTAAAGTCTCTTTGTCAAGATAATCTAAAGCATCCATGAGTACATCCATCCCCTTAAAAGGATTAATTTGACCAAAATATCCAAAAGTTGCACGTTTTTCATCTTCTTTAAGCGTACGTTTGTCTCTATTGTATGTATCTAAAAAAACTTGTCCATTCTCTAACATACTTATCTTTTGAGAAGGAATACCCCAATTGACATAACGCTCAATAAGAAAATGACTAGGTGAAACAAAATGATCTACCAATTCAAAATAAGAGAGTATATGCTGTTTTCTTAAGAAGAAATCTGTAGGATTTCTCTCTGGAAAACATTTAGAACAATCTACATAATCAGACTCATAACACAGAGCATTCGTATCTTTTTTAACCATTTGTCCATTATTTACACAAATAGCAATATATTCATGAAGGGTCATAATGACCCGAACATCTTTACTTGTTTGTACCTGTTTATATTTATGCGCTTCACGAATTTTCTCTAGTCCTAAGTGCATATAGTGATGAAAATGAATGACATCTGGAGCAATCAAATCCAATACTTCACGAAAATGTTTCCATGTACTTCTTTTATCATATGTTGTGTTGAGAAAATAATCCATCGGTGAAGCGTAAAAGAGTATTTCTTTTTCATTCACTATAGAAAAAGGGGTATACCCATGATGTGCTTTTTCATTAAAATGTGCTGCCAAAAAATAGGCATCATATCCTTGATTATTGAGCTCTTTATACATATTATAAGCGGCAATCTCTCCTCCACCTTTAGAAAACTTTGGATGTGCATGACTTATAATAAGAATCTTTTTATCTTTCATTATTTACCTCCCATGAATGTACTAATTAGGGTGTCCCAACGCTTATCATGTTGCCAACCATTAAAAAGTGTTACTTTGGTTTTCCATGAAGTATCAGTAAAAAGATTTTGTGATTGTCTTTCTAAATGACACAAGGAAACTGTTGGAAGATAATAGTTTTTCTTCCCTTTTTCTATAAGTTTTAAACATAAGTCACTATCTTCAAAATCACCAAGAAGATAATTTTCCGATAGACCACCAACATCATCATAAAGGTTTTTATCTATAAGTAAACAAGCCGCAGTCACTGCTGGAACTTCTTTTAAACTTATTTCTCTATTCATATCTGGCAATCCTTTTCCTGGGTGTTCATTTAACCACATACCAAATGTTTCACTTTTCTCAAAAGCCATTCCCGCATGTTGTACTGCCCCATCTTCAAATAGTAACTTCACACCTAAAGCACCTATCTCTTCTGTACTATCATAGACAGTTATCATCTCTTCCAACCATCCTTTCCCTAAAGGCATTACATCTGAATTAAGTAGCAAGACTTTAGAGGTACTTGCATAACCTACACCAATGTTATTCGCAATCGCATAACCGTAATTTTCTTCATAGATAACAATACTAAAAGGAATTTCAAATATTTTATAGAGTCCTTGCACCAAACGTATAAACTCCTCTTTTAAAGAGGGATCATCCAATACATAAATAAGTTCAACATTTTTTTGGAAATAACTATCATTAACAAAAAGTCCCAATTGATACTCTACAAAATCAATCCGTCCATAAAGAGGAACAATAATAGAAACTTTTGCTTCATCAAGCACTTCTCCAAATCTTTCAAATATAACCTGATCTTTATCGATTACTAAAGGGTTATTTAGCATAAATCCCTGTAGTGCTGGACCTATATTTTTATCTAAATTACTATATAAATCCGTATCTACCTGCAATGGAGAAAGAATGTGTTTGGAAAATTCACTACGATTTTTTTCTTCTTTCACATCAATTGCAAAACGACGACTCAAGCCATCATCTGTTACCACAATAAAACCATATGATTCATCCGAATCCATATCAATTAATGACGTATCAACATAAAGATAAAACCCTGCTGTTTTATGTTTTGACCCCATCATTGCATCAAGGTCTGGACGAGAGAACCAAGAAATATTTTCTGTCATATTTTGACCATAAGTACCATTACTCAAATAAATAGATTGAATCTTTCTCTCTTCTCCTACAAATAACCAACCACTTAAAAAGATTGCCTGTTTATTAATTTGATACATATTATCAAGCGATCCTCTCACTATTTCGGGTAAACTCCCCCCCCGATAGGGATGTCTTTGACCTGCTTCAATATCATGAATACCATGATAGATAAGATGCTCTTCTGCATCTTCAAAAACACCTTCATTAATCGCATTTTTAACATCATTATTAGATAATAAATATTTTGTATCATCAAGATTAGCAAGAAAGAGAGAGACATAAAAAGGATCTTGATGTAACGTACTATACTTTAACCAACGATGTGAACGATGAATAGAAAGAATAGTATCATCACTGTTTTCCTCAACTTCCTCTTCAACAAGACACCACTTTCTCTTCTTATCTATAATTTCTTTATAACCATACAAACAAAAGTGATCAAACCCTGATTCTATAGGTGAATTAGGATCTCTCATCATTGTTTTTATCTCTTGAAACATTTTTTGATACAGTTTTTCATCAAAAGGAATATACTCTTTATCAAAAGCCCTTATTCCTTTTTGAATTTCATCCAAACCACTATCTATAAAATAAGCTTCCAAAATCTCATCGCTAGAGTCAAGCAATAAAGATTCTAAATCTTTATTTATTTTTAAAAAGTTTTCTATATCAAAATTCTCAATTTTTGCACTAAGTGGTGTCTCTTTTTTCAAAATCATCTTTTCAAATTGCTGAATATCTTTTTTTTCATGTTTTTTTGTGACTTTATATAATGCAGGAAAAGAGTGCGTTAATTCTTTAAGTGATTGTGCATATCGCACTTCTAAAATATTTTTAATAGATACAGATACTTTTAATGCATCATCTTCATTTTTAAAATACCTCTTTGATAACTTAATGGCTTTTTCGTTATCAAAAGGCAGTTCTAAAAACTTTTGTATCTCATCAATACTCTCTTTGGGGGTCTCTTTTAAGCCCTCATACGAAATCTTTAAAACATTTTTAAAATACTTTTTATATCGAAGATACGTCTCTTCATACTGATTAAACTGATCTTGAACATCAAGCCATACAGGATGTTCCATCATCATCTCTAGTAATTCTTTTTCAAAATCACGTCTATTTTTATGTAACATTTCCTGAGGTAAGAGCATCTTTAAGGCACTTAAAAAACGTTCTACAGGATGACGTACTAAAAGTATAATTTTACTTTCTTCTCCTACTATTTCACTCATTTTTTGAATATCTTCTTCTTTAAGAAGCATATACTCTGGTGTAATTTCACCAAATTTTTCTGCTTCATTGGCAAAGGATGCAAAAAGCTCAATATAATCAATATTTTCAACTTCTGTTGTAGCTAAAGTCTCACTAATCTTAAGTAGAGCTTCATGCTTGGTATTAAAAAATGTTTCATTGTATTCATTTAGGAACTTATTATTCTCGTACTCAAATTGAGTTTTAGAAAAATCTTTGAGTAACTTTTTATCCCGTACATTATATAATGTATCAAAGTAGTGTAATTCCACAATAGGGTGCATGGCAATATCTGTACATTCATCCAAGATATGATGCAAAAGTAATGTCCCTGCACTTTGTGAACCTATTCCCAAAATAAGATTATTTTTGATTGTATTCATATTTTTTCCTCTTTCATATTTTTTAATTATTAAATCATACTCTCTGACAACACTTTATCATAGTTCCAATTCCAAAAATAAATCATTAATAAAGGGGCTTTGCTTGCCTTAAGAAGTGTTTCATGTCTAAGATTAAAAAAGGTTTGATTATATTCATTTAAAAATTTATTATTTTCATACATTAAATTGCTTTTGGCTAAACTTTTGTAAGGATAGTTTGTCTCTTGCACCATATAGTGCATCAAAATAATGTAATTCTGTGGTAGGATGCATAGCAATCTCTGTACACTGATCTAATATATTATAAAGTAACAGTGTTCCTGCAGATTGAGAGCCTATGCCTAGTATCATTTTACTCATTTTAATTATTCCTTTATTTGCAAATTAGAGTTGAAGTATATATATTATAACTAGTTTTTGTGTAAAGCTATTTTATAAAAAATCTCCAAAAGGTATCAATTATTAAAAATCCATTTCAAAACCAGTTAAAGATACATGACCAAGTAGTAAATATCACACAATCAACTATCGAAAAAGATATAGCCAATACGATACATTCACCTTCCCCCCCAGACAGAACTTATTGTATTAAATATCTACGAGTTTTTGATCAATAGCATCGACACTATATATTAATGAGCAAAAAGATTCTATAGTCATTTCATTTCCCTCTGAATCTTGTTTAATTCTGATAAATGCATTTTTCTAACTTCTACACTATCGCATAAATGATGATCAAAACCAGAAGGAATAAATCGATCTAAAATACCTTTTCCAACTGTAAAATCAGACAAATACTCATTCACATCAAAGTATTTCCATCCTTCATTCAGACAAACTTGTTGAAGTTTAATGTTAAAATTTAATGTAGCATTATTTCTAGCACTATAACTTTCCATAACAGTATTTAACTTTTTTTTTGCTTGTAAAACTTCATTCTTGTTTTCTATATTTTCTGTAATAATTCTTTGTATGTAACTAGTAGCAAAATCACCATATTTTAAAACCGTGAGATTGAGTCCTTTCACTACCATAGATGATTTATCTAAATTTGTAAGTTTCAAAAAATCCACATACTTTTCTACTAAATAGTCAACAAATATTCCATAGTTTATTTCTTCATTTTTTATTACCTTACGATAATAATATCCCAATTCCAAATCTACT
>JAYEJF010000038.1:18429-47377 GCA_034660455.1 Campylobacterota bacterium
AAAAGCAAAGATATTGATTTTATTCTTATCAATTTTTTCATTAATTAATGTTTTAACATCCAGTTTTGACCTTTTTTTCCCTAAACCAATAATTGTTGATGCAGGTATTTTATATACGTCCACTTCTATATTTTTTATCCAAGGAGCGTGAAAAGTCAGCTTATCATTTATTTCGAAATATCTAGCATGAGAATCTCCAAAAACCTGAATTTGTTTCATGATTTATCAACCTTTAAAAAAGTATAGATATTTGACCTTGGTGTATATTTTAAAATTTCTTCAGATAAATTTATTTTTTTTGCTGCAAATGATAAGATTTCATAGTCATGTGCGTATATACTTCTCAAAAAATCCTGAATTTCGGGTTTTAATATATCTTCTTTTTTGTTTGATGTAACCATTTTATTTGGTGCTTTTTTTAGATGGGTTTTATTGTATGCTTCTGCTACATATGTAACTAAATTATCAACTTCTTTAATATCACATACCAAATCATATTTTTCTAAATTACCAATATACGCTGCTTGAGGTAAAGTATGATGGAGAACATCGTTAAATGTAACACAATAAAGCTCAAAATTTTCTATAAACTCTTCTAGTGTAGGCTGTAGTTTTAGCCCAAATAATTCTGATACATTTTTTGAACTTAATCCATATTCAAATGCAAGACTATCTTCTTCTAGAATATTTTTACTAAAGTAAGAAAGAAATCTATCTTCAGGTTTTCTCAATACAACAGTTTTTATTCCATTTTTCAATTCATCATCAGCATAATGCGTTGATTTAAAAAAAGGATTTCCAAATACCGAATGTGGATTCACATTTTCTTGATTTAAAAATTCTTTTAAAACAAATGTTTTTAAAGATGTAGAAGCATTTTTTGGGATTGCTGTATAAAAAAGTTTATCATAAATTTTTTCATAATAAACATACTCTTTGCCAGTAAAATAATAGACCCATGCTGGTTCATTAACATTTAAACTAATAGCTTTTTGTAAAACATTTTTTGCTCGAATAAAATCTTTTTTTACAAACAATAAATATCTAGCAAAAGTTCTATATATTAAACTATTATTAATATTCTTTTTTCTTAAGTAATGATACAAATTTTCAAACTCTTCATACTCACGAATTTTTAGTAAAAATTGAAGTAAGTCAATTTTAGCAGAAGTATCATTTTGATTATTATTTATATATTCTCTTAATTCACTTAAATATTTATTTTCACCAAATTTTTCTATAAAAAGTTTAAGTTTTGATTTTAGAATTGGTTTGATGTTGTTATCCATTTAAATACCTTCTTAACTGTTTTACTTGCTCTTCCACCAAAGATATATTCCCCTTTTCTGCTACTGTTTTGTATTTTTTGTAATTGCTATCTATTTTTTGCAAAGTCTTTTCAAGCGCTTCTTGTGTAGGGTCAATCACAAAACCATTTTTGCCATCAAGGATATCTTCACCTATTCCACCCATATTACTAGCAACTACCCAACAACCACAAGCTGAAGCTTCTCTTGTAACCAAACCAAAACTTTCTGGCCAAATAGAAGGAGCAAAAAGTACATCTATTTTACCATATAGCGAAACAATATTTTCTTGATTTTGTCTACCAATAAATGTAATATCTATTTTACCCCATTTCTTCTTAGAAATGTATCCTTCCTCTTTCGCATGGTCAACAATTAAAAACTCTACATTTTGAGGTTGCACCTCAAGTACGGCATCCTTGAGTATATCAAACCCTTTATGACTGCTCATTCCACCTATATGCCCACATACTACTTTAGAAGTATAAGATGTCTCTTTGGGGAGCCAATTGGTTTTATTTGAAATTCCATTTTTAGTCACTATAATGTTTGAGACACCATTTTTGTTATATAACTGTTTAAAGCTTTCAGATACTGTAAAAAGTTTTTCTGCGCCTTGCATCATTTTAGCTAAATAAAGTTTTCTTTGAGCAGAAGCCTTTCGAGTAACGCCTTTAGGTAGTTTGATACTTTCACTAGAATCTATATGACCATTAGGATATACCTTACCGTCACTATCAACAAGGAATTGAAAATCAGATATCCACCATGCATCATGTAAAGTTATAAAATAAGGGATACCTTTTGCCAATGTTGCATCCACAACACTTGCAGAAAGTCGTTGAACGCAATGAAAGTGAACTTTATCAGGTTTCTCAAAATCTAAAAATTTTTTAAAAAGTGGCATCATCTCTACATCCTGAGCATACCAATCCATCTCTTCTCTAAATAAGACAGAACACCTATAAACACGTATACCTTTATACATATAACAATCAATTGCATGTGGTCTGTTGTGCATTTCAAAATCTGATGTAAAAATAACCAGTTCAAATTCATTCCCATATTTTTCTAGTAAGAAATCGACATTATCTACAACAACTCTTGTTGCTCCTCCTATTGATTGAGGAGGGAAAAAAACATTTACTACAGCAATCTTTATTTTAGACATAGCATCTCCTTCTCGTTCAATGCAGTTTGAATAATTAAATCTAAATTTTGAGATAATGCCTCTACAGAATAATGTTCCATAACTTTTTCATACGCTGTTATCCCAATTTCATCACGTAATGCTTTATCATTCACTAACGTATTTAACATACGATACCACTCCTCTTTTGTTCCTGCTATCAAACCATCTTTACCATTATCGATAACATCAAGATAATTTTGTGTATTACTTACTATTGAGGGAATCTTAAAACAAGCAGCCTCAAACCATTTGAGTTCACTCTTGCTATTATTGATAATATCACTTTCCAATACAGCAAGATTAATATCTGCATTCCGTAAATGTGACCAATATTGCTCAATGGTTGATGTTTTTTCAAAGAGGTTTAGTTGTTTTCTAAACTTTTCTATAAATATTTCAGGTAATTTCAAATGTCCTACAATAGTTAACTTAACATTTTTGTTTTCTTCAAGGATACGTGCCAGTGCTTCAAGAACTAAAACAATAAAATCTGAGTTATGTGCAAGTGTTCCACTTCCATAAAAAATATTAATATACTCTTTTTCTTTTTTCTCCATAAAAATATTGAGTGAATCTAATCCATTACGATGAAGATAAGATTTATGCGTTCTAACAAATGGCTTAAGAAGCTCTACTAAGGGTCGCGTAGAACCAATAGCATAATCACATAATCTTGCCATAGATTGAAATAAAGGCATACCGTAAGTGAGCCCCATATACTCTTCAATAGAAATATTCCCTCCATAGGTTTCATATGCAGGAGGATATACTTTATCAAAAATAAGATCATCTATTTCATAAAATGTAACCTTACCTAGAGACTTTGCCTTCTCAACACTCTTAATAATAAATGGCATTGCAGGAACTCTATAATAAATAATTATATCATTAAAAAATATTTCTTCATAGCGATCTTGAATCTCAGTCCATGAGACTTGTGTTACCTCATACCCTGAAAAGACTAATTGTTCAATTTTCTGATCAATCCTGTATCGTATGCATTGCGAGAGATGAAAGTCTCCAATAATCAATACACGTTTATGATTTAAGCTAGAAAAAAAATCTTCTTTCTCATGCTTGAATACTTTGAAATAAGATGTTGAGAACAATGAAGTAATTTCATCAACTCTAAAAATTAAGGCATCTCTATCATTAGTCATCGCTAAACTATTTAATGTATCCTGTTCAAACTTCCATGCTTCATCTATCGTTTCATCCAATAATCCCAATAAGTGATTATGTAGTTTAAATGTTTTCAACCCTTCAACTATAATATTTATAGCTTTTTCAAACTCATGTCTCTCTCTATATATACGATTGATGTTAATAAATAACCACATAGAGTGAAGTTTTTCTTCAGAACTTAATGCTTTGAGATAAAATACCAATGCTTTTTTGTTTTCATTCTTATCTAGGAAATAATTTCCAAGAAGTTCACTGCATCTGCTTAATGCCTTAATAGAGATAGAATATAATAAAATAGCATACGCCTTATCTCTATCCCCACAAATCAAATACGCCTCACCTAACTGTAAATAAAAGTTTGCATCTTCATCTTGATTATCACTAATACGTATAAAGCTAATATCTTTAATCTGTAATATTTTAATAAAAACCTCATAATAGTTCAGCGTTGACAATGAAGGATTAATCTTAAGAATAGTTTCAAAATTTAATTTTTGCAATGCAGGTAATAATCCAATATCATCATATAACTGTTCGATATTCATATAACGATTTTCTAGCCGACCATAAATATCCCAATGTTCTTTAATCTCTTTTTCTGATCTTAATGCTTTTCTATCATCATAAAAACATGCATAAAACTTTAGATCAAGGCTATTATGTACCGAAACTAACTCTTTAGCACTATCTTTGATTGTTGCATGTGTAAAACATTCCTGTGAGGTTGTACCCCAGTCCCTTTCACCTCTTAGAATTTCAGCATAGCCATAAGAGCAAAAATGACTAAAAGCATCTGATACTCTTCCCTCTTTCACTGCATAACGTATATCAGAAAACTTTTTTACATATAGGGCTTCATCAAATACATCAAAAGCTTGATGGAATTTACGTTTTCCTTCTCGGATTTCATCAAGTCCACCACTTTTCAAATGTTGATCTACACTTTTGAGTTTTTTTATCTCAATAGCATTTTTAACATCTTCATTTGCTTCCAAATAAGAAGCAGAGTCAAATGTATTAATGCCTTTTCTCTTTTTGAAGCCAAACAAGGTATTTCCCTTTCTTATTATTCTTACTTTTTTAAAATATATTCTAATTAAACCAATCATCAATTTTTTAGCAACACTCTATACAAAATAAAATATTTGATATAATAATATATTTTACAACACATAACTTATTATTAAGATAAAGGTTGACCAACACTATGAATACATATCACATTTTTAACTTTCAAAATCTTCATATAGAAAATAGTAAAATTAGCATGAATACCGTTTGTAAATCTACGATGAGTTCAGAGGAGGAGTTTAGTGTAATATTTATACGAAACCCTTATGATTACTTTGATAACTATCTTCAATTGTGTATCAAAGAGCATATGAGTCCTAAACTTGCTAAAGAAGTATCTAGGTCTATAAAAAAATTAGATAATGAAAAGTTTTTTACATGGTTTGAAACATTGAATTATATTCCACTTATTAACCCTCAAACCTTTCAACTTGACATGAAAAAGAAAATAAACCAAGCTATTAGAAACCTTGAAGATTTTGATTATGTAGTACCCTATGAAGAGTACAATACATTTTTAAACAATATTGATTCAAATATCGTTATCAAGAGTGACTTAAAAATGGATAATTTATCTTTTTCTATATCTCAACTAAAAAATATAGAACTGAAAAAATTATTTATCGGAAAAGATATAGAGCTCTATGAAAAATCTAAAGAATTGTGGACGCTCATAAGAAATAGCCAGTTTAAACCTCTTAGAGACATCATAGAAAAAAAATGGACTACCGCCAATCATCAAGATTATGTAGGGAGTGTAAAAAATATTAACGCTACTTCAATAGAGGGATGGGTATTGAAAAAAGATGAAGCCAAACCCCTTGAAATAAAAATATATAAAAATGATATATTAATACACACAACTATAGCCTCTAGACCAAGACCTGTAGTACAAAAAATAACAGGACACTTGACAGACAAATGTGGTTTTAGTGCTATTTTTAATGAGGAAACCTTTAAAGTAAAAGACAAAATAGAAGTCAAAATTTCAAATACCAATATCCTTGTGGAACTTGAAGAAAACGTAAAAACTTTTTAATATAATTTCCTCAAACTTATGGTAATATTGACTTCTAAAAAAATTCTAAATATAACTATCTTTAATTGCTTTTATAGAACCATTTTCTCCATAGTGATACTATTCCTTTTTGCGTGATAATAGGTACTTTTTTATGTTGTTCTATTTTTTTTATATATTCATCTAATTTATCTTTAATCACTAACCCCTTGGGTCTCCCTTCATGGGCAATGAGCATTAACTTTTTGGCTAACTCTATACTTATTTGCTCGGATTCAATTGCTAAATTCCTAATTTTATTAATAAGAATCTCTCGTTGAAGCATATTCTTGATACCCAAAGCAGATATAGAAGCCTCAAGTTTTGTAGTATATTCATCTAATCTATCTTTAATAAATAAGCCTTGTGGTCTCTCTTCATATGCTATAAGCATTAACTTTTTGGCTAATTTCAAATCTATAACAGCAACTTCAACTGCTAAGTTCCGAATTTTATCAATCATTGCTTCTCTTAAAACATTAGCCTGTTCAACTATGTTGACACTAGCCAAAATTGAATCCAATTCAAAATGTAAAACTTTAGGAAAAGTATCTTGAATCTCAGCAATGAGGCTTTTAAGATTCATCTTAGAATCACCAAAAGCTTTCTCCTTTTTCTCTAAAAGATAATCATACACTAACTTTTGGATTAGAGGAGTTAATTGTCCATATACTTTTAATAGTTGATGAACATATAGACTATCAAATCCTATATCGTTTATTTCTTTTAATTTTATCTTTGTATAGTCAATATTGCAAGTCTCTTTCAACCACTCCAAATTATCGCTATTGATATCAATAACCTCTGCTTGAAACTCTTTTTTTGGAATATACTTCTCTCCAGAAAGATGATTGAGTAGTTGGGTATCCCCTCTATACCTACCATGAGTAAGGTTTAGTCCATGAAGTAATGGAATTTTTAAATTTATATACGAGATTAAATCAATTGCTCGATTTGAGATTCCCTCATTTGTTTTCTCTATTCTCATAGTCGATAATATATCTTTAGGCAAATGAATGATGTCACAAAAGTATCCAACTGGACCTAACTCATGCTTAATAGAATCTTCAAATTTATAAATAATAATATTTTCTTTCCCAAAAACTTGAAAAAACTTTTCCAGTTTTTCTCTGTAAAAATTTTTATAATGATGAATATTAATTTTCCCCATTCCATCTTTTATAAGTTGTTGCATGTCTGAAGTTGCATAAGAAAGTATATCTCTAACACCTACTATAATTTTTATATTACTAATATTTAATTCAAGATTAATAAATTCTTTCAAGTTTTGTATATTTTTTTTCGTTAATGACGATGCATCTTCTGCAGAAAAAAGTATATTATTACATTTTGTTTTTTTAATCTCCTGTATAATATTTTGTTTGTTAAGTCTATTATTTTTTTCAACTTCTGCTTTCGTATATTTATTAAAAACATTAAATGCATAGTTTTCAGGCTTATCAGCGAACATACAGTAGATTTCTAAATTATGGGCTTCTCTCCATTTCTTAGGATAATATAATCCATTTTTTTCAAAAATATTTCTATTATTATATATCGTTTTTTGGATAGAAGATGTGGCTGTTTTTCTAGTTCCAATATGTAAATATAGATTCTTCAATATATTCCTCTCAACTCTCTGTACGATTCCAAATTTTGATTAATCCAAAATCCATTTACAATAGGAGTCCCCCTGATTTACTCTATCTTTATGTCGTATCTTTATATATGCTACCTCACGGTTAAATCGTTGAATATTTGCTTTCTCTACTTCAGCAGAACTAAACTCATAATGATACGCTTCACAATAAGGAGTATAGATATTTAAGTAGCCTTTTTCTCTCATACGCAAACAAAAATCTATATCATTAAAAGCAATCGCTAAATCTTTTTCATTAAACCCATTTAGCTGTCTATATAAGAAGCTTTTAACCATTAGACAGGAACCTGTAACAGCTGAAATATTTTGAATCACTGATTCTCTTCCCATATATCCAGAATTATCTCTAGGTAAATTTCGAAAATTATATTCTACAAGAGTCGAAGTCCCAATTGAAACTCCAGCATGTTGAATCGTATCATTAGGATAATAGAGTTTTCCACCGACTGCTCCTACCTCTTCTTGTTGCGAAAACTCTAGCATTGATTCAATCCATTCAGGGGAAATAATCTCTATATGATTGTTTAATAAAATCAAATGTTCACCTTTGACATGTTTTTTAACGGCTTCATTATTAAGTGTAGAAGTATTCAAAGGATGATGATACTCATAAAACTTAATCCGCTCATCCTTGTGGCTAAAATATTTCATTATTTGAAATGTTTCATCTTCCATACTGTTGTTACTCATACCTATCACTTCATAATTTTTATACGTAGATTTTTCCAGTATTGAAGTCAAGCACAGCTTTAGAGATTGGGGCTCATCTTTAAATGTGAGAATAATACTTACAAGTGGTTCACCTTTTATCGCATATTTTACTCTATAGGTACCAGGATATTTACCATTTTCAACTTTTGCATCTATCCCTCGTCGTTTTATGGTAGAAGTTAAAGCCTTGAGACCTGCTTTTTGCGCATATGATTTATCTGAAAACACCGCAGCTGTTGAACCAGGTATTTTTCTCCAATGATACAATACCTTTTGAATATGCACAATTTTATTGGTATGTTCCAACACTTTTAAATACAAGTCATAATCTTGAGCCCCTTCAAGTCCCACTGTCCAGCCTTGGACTTTATCAACAAGAGATTTTTTAATGACTCCCAAATGGCTGATATAATTTTGACTCAAAAACATATCAGGAGCATAGTCTGCCTTAAAATGTGGATTCGTATACTTTCCATCTATCTCAAGCTTATCCTCATCACTATAAATAAACTCTCCACCTTGTTCATTAATCACCTTAACTACTTCATAGAGTGCATCGGGTGTGAGTTCATCATCATGATCCATTAGTGCAATATATTCACCATTTACTAGCTTTAATGCTTCATTTGATGCCTTTGATATATTGACATTTTTATTTAAAAAAACAACCTTTATTTTATAATCATCAACATTTTTTAAATACTCTATAGTTTCAATTTTTGTACTGTTGTCATCTATTACACAAATCTCCCAGTGAGGGTACCATTGATTTCTGAGTGATGTTATGGCTAGCGAGAGCCATTTAGCGTCTACATTATATACAGGCACAATAACAGAAATAAGCGGTTTTACTCTCAATCCTTCTATCTCTTTTTTTATATTTTCAGTAATATGGGGAGCTGTATAGCAATAGAGGTTTTTCATTTTTCTTGAACCTAACAATATCTCTTTTGCCCCCTGTAGCAAAAAATGTTCATAAGGAGAAAATAGTTTTCCTTTTTGTAAGGCTTGAAACACATCTCTATTTGCACACACGTACTCAACTTCAGAGTGCTTAGGTATCTGTGAATAGAGCTGTTGTTTCCCCAGTCGAACAGCTTCATATCCTTCATTTTTAAAATGATCCCACGCACTACTAAATTTTTTAGTTTGAATAAGTTTTTCAACATCTTTATTGGTTTCCAAATAATTTTTAGTATCAAAATCTTTTTCAAGTAGTTGAACTAAATATTTTGAAAATACAAAAGGATAAGACCCAGATAATTCTCTATTTCCTAAGTGAAATTCTTGATATCCAAATTCTAAAAAATGTTCAAATCCAGAAGAGAAAGAGTGATTATTTACAGCTAGTTTTACATCTGTGTTGAGATTCAGATATTCATCTTCCCTCATAAAAGGAAATTCATTCCCAATACGTCTCTTACCGTTCTTAACTTCATCATAGCCATACAAAATAAAATGTTCTAAGGCACTTTGAAACTCTTTATGTAATATGGCATCAAGTACATCTGAATTAGCATGAAGATAACTTTCTTGATTAAAAACTTCAAGAAACCTAAATGGAATCCTCCTTATTTTAAAATAGATATCTACAGAGTTCAATGGATGAATAACACTTTGAAAAAAATTCAATTTAGTCTTTTTTAACTCTTTTAAATCTAATATATTAACATTTTTAACTTTTTTCATTATGCTTTTTTATTTTTCAATCCCTAAGCGAAAATCTTCAAATGCTCGTGTCAAATGTCTATTATAATATTTATCCTGACGACTATCTGTTTTCCAGTGATTTTTCATATATTTAATCTCATCCCCAAAACGCTTCTGCTTCTCTTTAGTATCTTCTTCTCCCCTACTTTTTGACTCATGATGATAGAGTTCAGCATAAGGTGTCCATAAATTCCTATACCCTTTCTCTTGTAACTTTAGACAAAAATCAACATCATTAAATGCAATTGTCAGGTTTTTTTCATTCAGACCTCCAACTTCTTCATAAAGTGATTTTCTAACAACCAAACAAGCACCTGTCACAGCAGCATAATTTTGAATGACTTTTAACCTAGAAAAATACCCAGAAGCATTTTTGGGAAAATATTTATGAGAATGCCCTGCAACACCCCCTAACCCTATCACAACACCCCCATGCTGAATTGTATTATCCCTATAATAAAGCATTGCTCCAACTGCGCCTATTTCCAGGCGTAAAGCATGCTGTACCATCTCCGTTAACCAATGCCTACTTATAACCTCAATATCGTTATTTAGAAGCGTGACAACCTCTCCTTTTGCTAGCGAGACTCCAAAATTGTTGATTGCAGAAAAGTTAAAAGGGTACGGATAAGAGATAATACGTATATTCTTATACTGTTTCAATACCTCAAAATACTCCAATATGTCTACATCTGAGCTCTCATTATCCAAAATAAGTATCTCATAATTTTTATACGTTGTTTTTTCGAAAATACTATCAATACATTTAGAAAGTAGTTGATATCTGTCTCGAGTCGGTATAATAATTGAAACCAAAGGGGGTTCTTTTTCTAAATGATATTTAACCTTATAGGTATTCTCCAATTTTCCTCTACCGACTGTCACTTTTTTATTCATATGTTTAAAATAATCTTGTAAAGCCCTCACTCCTGCACTCGTAGTATATCTTTTTTCATTTGCACTCAATGCAGTAGAGCCTTGTATAGCACGCCAGTGGTATAAAATTTGCTCTATATGTCCTATTTCACTATCGTCTATTATCTGATAGCACCTTAAAAAAAGATCATAATCCTGACTACCTTCATATCCAACTCTAAATCCACCCACCTGATCTACAATATATTTTTTAATCAAAGTTAAATGTGCTATATAGTTTTGAGAAAAGAACATATCCGGATTCCAACCTGATTTGAAATGAGGATCATAGCGATTATTATCTTTATCAATCTTATCTTCATCAGAATAAATCAATTTAAGATATGGCTTTTTATTTAACCTTTTTACCATACTATAGAGTGCATTTTTAGAAAGTAAATCATCATGACCCAGAAAAACAACATATTCTCCTATAGCCAAAGACATAGCAGAGTTTGATGCTTCCGAAATATGCCCATTTTTTTCTCTGTATATAATTTTAATACGTGAATCATATAATTCATATTTTTTTAAAACAGCTAAAGTTTCTAGTGAAGTCGATGCATCGTCTGCGATACATAACTCCCAATTAGCATATTTTTGAGCAAGAACAGATTCTATCATCTGAGTTAAATACATTTTGTCTGTATTATAAGTTGGTGTGATAATAGAAATCAATGGATTAAAAGATAGAACCTTTACTTTGAATTTGTTTTGTTCATTTTTTTTAATCCATTTTTTATAACTTGCTTTTGTTTTTTTATTGTTGCTTGCATGAGGTACAAGGGAATAATACTCCCTGTTCAACTGAGACCGAACCTCCTTCATACCATTTTCTTGGTAACGCATATAAGATTTTTTTATTATGCTTAAAGGAGAAGTCTTACGATTATACCACAGTATATACAATATTTTTTTCCACATTCTCATTTAATCCTTATGACTTTTAATAATCATAAGAATAACATTAATAATACTATAAAGAAAAAATAAAATTACCATCCAGGTAAAAATATCCCAAATCACATCCGGATACGTATAAGTACCCGATACTTTTGGTTTGGAAACAACCACTAAATGTTTTGCATTTTGCTGAACTTCGGTTTTAAGCTGCTCTTGATTAATTAAAGTTTGCCTGTATACCTCTTTAGAAAATTCCATTTCACTCTTTAAAAGTTCAAAGTCAAAGACATTGGTGTTAAGACTCTCTCCCGCCAACTCACCTTTTACTCTTTTAATCGATTTTTTAAGGTTTACAATGGTCTCTTTAAGCATGAGCATCTCTTTACCGTTAGGGTTCCACGTCTTTAATTTACTATTGTAATCTACTTCATTTGTTACAAGGTTTGTCTCAAGTGTTGCGAGTATCATACTTTTTCTTTCAACATCTAAATTTGGATCAATCGTTATATGTTCATTTTGATACTTTATTAGCTCCTTAATCGCTTTAATAAATAGACCTTTATTCTCTTCACGTTGCTTCACAATAAAGTTAAGACCCACTTCAGCATTTTCCTGTGAAAAACTGTTAATAATTTCGTCTGAATGTTGTATGATATCTTCGAGTATTTTCTGTGCGATACTTGGGTCTGTATGGATAAAGGCTAAAGAGAGTGTACCTGATGGTTCATCATAGATTACAGAGAGATCATCATTATATTTTTCTACCAAATTCTTTTTACTGGCGTAAAAATATTGTATTTGAGTATCTTCATACAATCTTTGTAATGGATCTAGTTTTTCACTAATATAATGTTCTGAGAGATGGTGTCTATTATCAATAAAATTATACATTTCACTCGAACGCATATAGAGCTCAATCACTTTTGAGTCTTGCATGGTATTAGATGTTTCACCCAACAAGATGGAATCTAAATCCATCTGCTGTCTTTCAGAGAGATCTTTCAGTAAAATGATACTGCTAGACTCATATCGCTCTGTCTCAATATAGACAATATACCATACAATACTAGCAAATATTGCGGTAAAAAAAAGTCTTAAAAATAGTTTCATGCTTTACCCTCTTTATTTATCTCTTCATAGTGTTTTATTCCATCATCAATATCTTCAAAATAATGCAACTCACCTTGATGTAAGAGTAGTCCTGACTGACACATCTCTCTTAAAGTAGCCATTTGGTGACCTACCAATAAAATATGACAACGGTCAATTTTTGCTTTTAACGCCTCTTTGGCTTTATGCTTAAAACTCGCATCACCCGTAGAAAGCGTTTCATCAATCAATAGATAATCAAAATCAAATGCCAAACTAAGCCCAAAACCAAGTCTTCCTTTCATACCTGATGAATATGTTTTGATTGGCATATCAAAATACTCTCCAAGTTCTGAAAAATCTTTGACATAGTTAATAATCTCTTTGGTCTCTTGATAACTTTTATTATATAGGTTACACACAAATTTAATATTAGCACGTCCTGTCATGGTCGGAACAGAGCCACCACCCAATCCCAAAGGCCAAGAAAAACTCTTTTTTGAATAGATAGTTCCTTCATTGGGAAAATCGATCTTACCTAACATTCTCATAAGCGTAGATTTGCCAGCCCCATTACGTCCCAATATCCCTATATTCACATCAGGAAGCGTAAGAGAGACATCTTTTAAAATATATTTTTTCTCTTCTCCCACACGAAAGTATTTAGATACATGGTTCAACTCTATCATGATGCAATAATCCGTTGTTCAAGCTTGGAATAGAGCCAAGTACCCATAAACAGGGGAACAATAGTCCATAATGCCATATATCGATAATCTACAAACCGATCATCCAGCTCATACATATAAGCCCCATGAATCAACTCCATAAAATGTACCAGTGGATTATAGAGCAGTACCTCCTGATATTCGGGAGGAACACTAATCACAGGGAAAAACACTGCCGAGAAAATCAGCAATCCAAAAGTCAAAATACCTACCACTTTACCGATACTTACAAAAAAAGCATTACCGATAGCGACCACCAAACTCACACCAAAGGTAAAAAGTGCAAGCCAAAGGTACCCAAAAAAAACCAGCAAAAAATTTTCAGGTAAAAAATTTTCATATTGAACAAAAAATGCAAGAAAGAGAAACATCAAAACAATCATGGAAGTGATAAACATGGAAACAAGCATCCTTCCAATAATAGTATCGATAGGCTTTACCTGTTTATAATTAAAGAGTTCACGATTGGCCGTAAAGGCACCCGTTGCACTATTCAATACCGTTCTAAACATATTAAATGCAATAAACCCAGATGCCATAAACACAGCAACATCATAGTTTGAACTAGATCTTCCCATTATTGCAACCCTAATTAGCATAAACATAGCCACTTGCATAAAAGGCTCAAAAAAGGTCCAAAAAAGACCCGCCTTCCCTACGCTCATCTGCATATTAAGTTCTCTTAAAAAGAGTGCTTTTTCAACTGCTAAAAAAATTTTCAGCGGCTTTCTTGATGTCAAATGAACGCTCCTTTTTTTCAGTACCTTTAATACCTAGTTAATGTATATTTTACTTAAAAAATACTAAAATAGTGATAAATAACATCATATTTACGCTTATAACTCTTTAGGTATCCTTCCGTAAAAGCTACCGTTAAGTTGTGTGTTATGTATCAAAAACTGTTTAAATTTTTGATAGAGGTCGGGATTTGGCTCTTGATAGGCATTCCAAAACAGATTTAAACTTTTATCTTTATTGCTTAGCCCCTCCATATCATAAATTGCCTCTCCCAGTGTCAATGTAGGAATTCCGTAAGAGATAGAAGTGAGTCCCACCGTACTGTTAATCGTCACAGTTGCCCGAGCATGCTTCAAAAGTTCAGGTAAAAAAACATCATATAAAATAATAATACGCTCTTCTATCCCCAATATTTCTGCTTGTTCATGAATAAAAGAGCGATAATTTTTTCTTCCTCTATCTACCGGATGATGCTTGAAAATGAGATAGGTACCCTTAGGGGCATGACTTTCAAACGATTCCAATACTTCTATAATAAATTTTTCAATGGAGTGATACGTAGAGTGTTGCAGTATTTGAAAATCATTATGTGTCTGAAGCGGTACAAAATAGTATTGTTTAGAGAGCCTGCCTGTCACCTCTGCTAAATACCCCTTTTCCCTCCAAGCATACAAAAACTTACGCAACAATCCTCTAATACCGTAAAAAGCTTCTTTAATGGCAGAAAAATCGCGATGATGCATATAGTGGGGATATTTATAAGAAAAAAGATTAGAAAGTGCATAATAGAGTGTAGCAGAAATAACCATTTTTACTTTACTATTCCTTGCATGCTCAGGTTCACAAATAAACTGACCGGGCAGAGAAAGGTAGAATTCAGGGTCTCGGCTTATTTGACTAAACCCATTTACCCCATACTGCTCAAGCGTAATATAATGAGGTCTCAAGTATCCCTCTTCAAAAACAAATACCTCAATATTTAATGTTTTAGCAATCTCAACTAAGATACTCTGATAAAATCTACAATCTCCAAACAGAAACACAGAATCAATCTTATTTAACTCTAAAAAATCTTTGATAAAAACACTCCACTCTTCTGCTCTCCCTCTAAAAGGCGTATAATTATCTTTATGTGAAAAAAACTGATCGCCCATATTTAAACCGATTCTATAAGTAAGTGCCCCTTTTTTCCTGAAATTTGTATCAAGTCGTTTAAAAAAAAGACCCATTGGTCCTTGTAAAAAAAGTATTTTTCTCCCTTTCAAAGATCCAAAACTATTCATCAATCAACCCTTTATTAAACGTTGTAATTTTCTAGAACAGATATTCCGAGTCTCTTTATATGCTCTATAGAAAACACTTGAATTATATCTTATTTTCTCTTTATTGATATGTTCAAGGAGAACTTCAATCTCACACGCTTCATCGGTTTGAGGATCAATATAGCGTGGATAGAGTATGAGTGTCGCAGCTACAAGTTCATCTAAAGTACGTCTTGCAGTTCGTCTTGCCAAGCCTCTGGTATCTGTGGTCAACCCCCATCCTGCATAAAAAGGCAATCCATACGTAACCACTCTCTTTTTTCGTATCAATGCTTCAAAACCAACTAGAGAAGTCATCGTATGTACTTCATCTACCATATCTAGTACCGAATCCAAACCGACATCAGTGAGTGAACAATCAGAATATTTCTCTACATCTTCTTTTGATACCCTACCCTTACGATTGCCCGCAACAACATCGGGATGCGGTTTATAGATAATATAAGCATGAGGCACACGCTCTCTTGTCCTTTGCATTAGTTCAAGATTAGACATACCCTCTGCTCCATATATAATCGAAGCATCATCTTCAACCTGACCGGGAATCAATACAATTCGTTGATCTTTTTGAAGGCCTTCCAAGGTTATAGACTTCTCTTGACCCGTATTATATTTTGATATACGATGCTCTTTCAAATAGCGTTGAATATCCCTCGCACGCTCTAATAGTTCAGATTCAAAATGATAAGTGTTTAAAATATGTTCTAAATCACTCACCACCGTAGGATCAAAATAAATCCCACGACGATCAACAACTAAAGAGTATGCTTTTGTCAGATCAGAACCAAGGGACACAGAACGTATAAACCCATCTTCTACATGATATATCGGTATTTTTATCTCCTTAGCATACGCTTCAACTAGCGGAAAAGATCTTTTACCCCACATATAGATCTCAGCATTTTCATCAAGCCCTTTTGTCTGTGCTTCATCCAATGTTGCACAAAATAAAATCGTCATATCAGTGGAAAAAAAAGCAGGTATAAATCCTCTTTTCCATAATGAAAACCCAAAGAAATAAGCCATTTTCTTTTTCTCTTCTCTCTTTTTATGCAACAGATAATTAAAGGTAAATTTTATTCTATACCATAGATTTCTCTTAAGAAGGTCATATCTCCATAAGATAAAGAGTTGTCTAAACTTATTGCCTTTTTGAGTCAGATAGACTAAAAAAGCTCTCAATATTTTTTCATCCTCTGCCAATAGTGCTTGTTTCTCTATTATCTTTTCAATCATACACGCACGTGATGTATCTAAATAGATTGGTTTAATTTCACCTCTCAAAAAATCCTGTATCTCAGAGATAAATGAAAAATCCATTTTTTCTGAATTGTTACTGCTGTTACTTTCATGGACTCTATATTTGACTAACTGCTGAAAGAGTGTCACCCTTTCTCCAAACAGTTCATTATTTAAAGCAATCCATTGATCATGAAATTCAATACAGTCAGGAAAAGGCAACACAATCTCTTTTAAGTGCTTATTTATCAGTATCGTATTGCCCATTACACCACCCGTTCCCACAATATGTCCAAGATCTTTACTCCCTTGAAGTGCATAATGTTTGCGTTTAAAGTAAGAGTGATACAGCAGCTTTCCCTCTTCATGAATAACACTCAAATCACTATGTACCATGAGAGGGATAGAGGGTGCAATCTTCTCTTTGTGAAGCATTTCATCTCTAAGAATAGCAAGTTTATCTTCAACCCATATATCATCCTGGTCAGAGAGTGCAATATATTTTGCACTACATAAAGCAAGACCCCTTTCAAAGTTTTTGACAAACCCCACTCTGTGCTTATATTCATAGAGCTTGATAGAAGTATGTTCCTTCATATAGCGTTCTACAATCTCAACACTTCCGTCATCGGACGCATCATCACAAATAATTAACTCGATATTTTTATGCGTCTGTCCTAAGATAGAATCAATTTGTTCACAAAGATACTTTTCACCATTGCACGTTGCCATCACTACAGAAATTAAAACTTCGCTTTTATCATGCATGATATTTTCCTACAATATTATTTTTATAATCCAAATATCCACGATACATCATTTTTATAGATGCTATACGGTCATTTGAAAAAATCAGTTGTTTAATAAAAAATTTTAATAGATAAAAGTCTCTTTGTCTAAAAAAGTACGGATGTTCTTTGCTATACTCTTTTTTCAGATAAAAATAGTTTCGTAACATATAGTAGAGTCGTTGTGGAGGATATAGGTTAATATGACTAAAGTCCTTATGCGGTCTGCCAAGACTATGATTCATGGAAACAGTCTGATCTTGCAGTACCCTATATCCATATTTGTGTAACTTAAAGCAAAATTCATGGTCCACTTCATCTATGAATAGGTCCTCATTATAGCCACCGACTTCTAATGCATGCGTAATATTTACCAAATTGCCCGAAGTCATTACAACCTCCTCTTCACTATAAAAGTTTTGAATATTACTCTTTACAAATTTTGGGTTATGCAGGGGTGAAATAATACCCGCATTTGTTCGATCGCATTTTTTAAAATGATCTAAATACTCATTCATATGATTCTCTTCAAAAAAAGAGTCCTGATCCATGGTCAACAGCCACTCAAAACCTGTTTTTTTGGCTTCTATAAGCGCACAATTCAATGCTTTTGAAACGCCAATGTTCTCTTTATCATGTAAAAGTGTTATATGATTTGAGTACACTAAAGTATCATTCTGAGGCAAGATAGATTGAACCTTTTCGCTATTATCGATAATATATAGATGATTTACATGATGTTTATAGGTATCTAGATTTAGAAGTATCTCTTTTGTAGGATAATAGAGGAGTACCACAGCAGCAACTTTTGGCATAGTACCCCTTTAAATAACGCTATCAATTAAGATAGATTATACTTCTCTAAATACCAATCTATGGTTTTAATAATACCCGAATCAAAATTCTCATCTGCCTTCCAGCCTAAATCCGTTTCCAACTTTGTAGCATCTATAGCATAACGTCTATCATGTCCTGCCCGATCTTCTACAAAAGTAATCAACTCTTTGTAACTTTTTTCAACTGGAACTTTTTCATCTAGTATAGTACAAATTCTGTCTACAATCTGTAGATTGGTTCTCTCATTCCGTCCACCGACATTATAAACATTCCCTTCTACACCGGTATGGTATACAAGATCAATCCCTTTACAGTGATCCAGAACATACAACCAGTCACGTATATTTTTTCCATCACCATAAATAGGAATACTTTCCCCTGCCAAAGCTTTTCTAATAATCGTAGGGATTAGTTTTTCATCATGTTGCTTTGGACCGTAATTATTTGAACAGTTTGTAATAACAGTATTAAGCCCATACGTCTCCTGATAAGAACGGACAATCATATCTGATGAGGCTTTAGAAGCTGAGTAGGGTGAGTTTGGTGCATAGGGCGTCTCCTCTGTAAAAAGATCTGTCTCATTCAGTGTACCGTACACTTCATCCGTTGAGATATGATGAAAACGACATCCCTCATAGGCTTTTTTATAGGTAAAGGGTTTATCCATCCAATACTTTTGCGCTACATCAAGCAGTGTAAATGTACCGTTTACATTCGTCTCTACAAAAACACCCGGATTTTTAATAGAGTTATCTACATGGGATTCAGCTGCGAAGTGAATTACACCTTGGATATCATATTCATTAAAGATAAACTCAATCAACTCACGATTACAAATATCACCTTTAATGAATTTATATCTAGGATTCCCCTCACACTCTTTAAGGTTTTTCATATCTCCCGCATAGGTCAACAAGTCAAGGTTAATCAAGTCATATTCAGGATATTTTTCCAAAAAATAGGGTGCAAAATTCCCACCGATAAAACCTGCCGTTCCTGTCAATAAAATACTTTTATTCATTATCTTCTCTCTCCCGTTTTTCTTAAACAATCATCTAAACCATCTTTCCAGTATGGAATCTCTAAACCAAAAGTCTCTTTAATCTTTCCCTTGTTTAATAAAGAGTAGTGTGGCCGTTTAGCAGGGGTAGGATAGGACTTAGTTTCAATTGGATTAATCTTACATGGCAATTTTGCCATCTTCATAATCTCTTTAGCAAAATCATACCAACTCAATACACCTTCATTGGAGTAGTGATAAATCTCTACAGTGTCATTTTTTATTTTTGGCAAAATGTCAAGTATCGCCTGTGCCAAATCTCTTGCATAGGTAGGTGTTCCCACCTGATCAAAGATGACGCCTAGCGACTCCCTCTCTTTACCTAAACGCAACATCGTTTTAACAAAATTATTTCCAAAAGTGCTATAGACCCATGAAGTTCTGATAATAATAGTCTCTTGAGGGTTAATCATTTTAATGGCCTCTTCACCTGCCAGTTTTGTAGCCCCATAAACGCTCTGTGGATTTGTAGTATCACTTTCTATATATGGTCTAAAATTCTTACCGTCAAATACATAATCGGTAGAAACATGTATCAATTTAATTTTTCTCTCTTTTGCAATCTCTGCTAAATATTTCACGGCAACATGATTAACCCTATCGGCATTTTCAAAATCTTCTTCTGCTTTATCTACCGCAGTATATGCTGCACAATTGACAATCGTATCAATTGCATTACTTTTACAAAACTCCTCCAAAGCTTCTTTGTCACAAATGTCAAGTGTATCGCGACTTGTAAAAAAAAATGTACCTTCCTCGACAAGTTCTCTCAATTCCGAGCCTAGTTGTCCATTACTTCCTGTGACTAAAATATTAGGCATAATAGTTCACACCATACTCAAACACATCATTAGTCTCATGTAGTAACGGCTGTTTCTTATCTTTCTCTGAAAGATTAAGTTCTTCCATAGGTATACCCCATTCTATTCCCAGGTTTTTATCTGCAAAAGATATCCCTCTATCACATTGGGGAGCGTAGTAGTTATCAACCTTATAGGAAAAAACAGTCTCATCTTCAAGCACAACAAAGGCGTGTGCAAATCCACGAGGCACAAGAAGTTGTCTTTTATTTTCAGAAGAGAGTTCCACTGCAACATGTTTACCAAATGTAGGAGATCCTTTGCGTATATCCACTGCAACATCAAGTACACGTCCTTGAATCACACGTACAAGTTTGGTTTGTGCAAAAGGTGCTAACTGATAATGTAATCCTCTCAAGACACCACGTGAGCTTTTCGACTCATTATCTTGGCAAAAATCTATTTTATATCCCAAAAAATCTTCTAGTTTATCCGCTCTGAATGTTTCAACGAAATAACCTCTCTCATCACCGTGAATTGTAGGTTCACATACTACCACATCTTCAATAGCGGTTCTTATGAAATTCATCGTTGTACCACACCCTCTTTTACTCTTTGCAACAAATATTGTCCATACTGATTCTTTTTTAGATGTTGTGCTAACGCTTCCAACTCTTGCTTTGTAATATAACCCATTTCATACGCAATCTCTTCTATACATGCTACTTTCAATCCTTGACGGTTTTCAATGGTCTGAATAAAATTTGACGCTTCAAGAAGTGATTCATGCGTTCCCGTATCAAGCCAAGCAAAACCTCTTCCCATCAACTTTACCCCTAAACGGTTTTCTGTAAGATATTCTTGATTTAAACTGGTAATTTCTAACTCACCACGTGGGGATGGCTTCACCTTTTTCGCTTTTTTCACTACATCATTTGGGTAAAAATAAATACCGACAACAGCATAATGACTCTTCGGAATTTCAGGCTTCTCCTCAATAGAGACAACATTCATCTCTTCATCAAACTCTGCCACACCATAACGCTCAGGGTCTTTCACGTAATAACCAAATACGGTTGCCTTATTCTCTTTTTTAGCACTCTTAACCGACTTACTTAACAAGTCAGTCAAACCATGACCATAAAATATGTTATCACCCAATACCAAACAGACATCATCATCACCAATAAATGAATCACCCAATATAAATGCCTGAGCCAAGCCATCCGGAGATGGCTGTTCAACATACGAAAACTTCATACCAATATTGGTACCATCACCCAATAAGTCCTTAAATCTAGGGAGATCATGTGGTGTAGAGATAATGAGTACTTCCGTAATTCCTGCCAACATTAATACTGCAAGTGGATAGTAGATCATTGGTTTATCATAAATAGGCACCAATTGTTTACTTACCCCTTTTGTGATTGGATAAAGACGTGTGCCCGATCCTCCTGCTAAAATTATACCTTTCATACGCTTCCCCTTTTAATTTATTTAACAACAAACCATGGATTTAGAAGATCCATTTTATTATAGATAACCGGCTGATCATTTTCAAACTGATACGTCATCTTTCCACTCTCGCGCACAATCGCATCTGCTGCAGCCGTATCCCACTCCATTGTAGGTGCCAATCTCGGATAAATATCTGCTTCCCCTTCTGCCACCATACAAAGTTTGAGTGAAGAGCCTTTCGACACCTGTTCAATCTCTTTTGTCTCTAAAGCATCAATAAAAGCTTGTGTTTCCTCTGATAGATGTGATTTAGATGCAACAACAGACATTTTTTCAGAGAGCTCAGTATTTACCCTTAAAGGTAGTTTCTCTCCATTTTTATACGCCCCAAAACCTTTTTTCCCTACATACATATCATGAAGCGCTGGAGCATATACAACACCAAGTATAGGTGCATTATGATGTATGAGTGCAATATTGACAGTAAATTCACCATTTTTCTTAATAAACTCTTTTGTACCATCAATCGGATCAATACACCAATAGTATTCCCACGCTTTTCTATCATCATAATCTATGGACTTACCCTCTTCAGACAGTATAGGAATACCATACTTTTGAAGCCCCTGCACGATAACATCATTAGAAGCCAAATCTGCTTCTGTCAATGGGGATTTATCATCTTTATACTCAATGGAAAAATCTCTGTTATAAATTTCCATAATGGTATTACCCGCAGATAAAGCTATCGCTTCAATATCTTTTAATTCAATCTTATCTAACATCCAAATACCCTTTTTCTTTTAAATAAGAGATAATCTGATGGGCAGATTCCTCTATACTCTGATTTTCAGTTTTCACATGTATTTCAACTGCTTTAGGTGCTTCATACGCAGATGAGATACCTGTAAAATTTGCTATCTCTCCTTTTCTCGCTTTTTCATAGAGCCCTTTAGGATCTCGTGATTCACACACTTCCAAAGGTGTATCTATGAATACCTCAATAAACTCCTCTTCTTGCAGTATGCTGCGTACAGCATCTCTCTCTTTTTGGAAAGGAGAGATAAATGCACTCAATACAATCGTTCCCGCATCTACAAAAAGTTTTGATACTTCACCGATACGTCGAATATTTTCTACCCTGTCCTCATCAGAAAATGTCAATCCTTTATTGAGCCCCATACGAACATTATCACCATCCAAAAGGTAGGTATGTTTTTCCAATTGCAGTAATTGACTCTCCACGGCATTGGCCACAGTCGATTTACCTGAACCGCTTAAACCTGTAAACCATAAGAGACAAGGCTTTTGCCCTTTAAGTGATGCTCTTTCTTCTTTTGATACATGATGCTCATGCCATACAATATTATCATTTAACATAATTTTTCTTTACATACTTTACAATTATCTGGGCTGCTTCTTCAGCACTTATTTGATCGGTGTTAATAACAATTTCAGCATGTTTGGGCTCTTCATAGATATCATTCACCCCTGAAAAGTTCTGTAACTCTCCATCCATAGCCTTTTGATAGACACCCTTATAATCCCGTGCCTTACAGGTTTCAATCTCAGCTTGAACATACACCACAATATTATTTGTCACCATTTCCCGTATCGCTTTGCGTGATTCTCGATACGGAGAGACAAAGGATGCCACAGTAGAAACAGCATTTTTCTGAAGTTTTTGAATCAAAAAACCTATACGGTGCATATGTTTATTTCTATCTTCTCTGTTGTACCCTATATTAGGTATCAAGTCTCGAATATCTTTAGAGTCAAGTCGTTCTATAGGAATTTGTAATTTTTCAAGTTCACTATACACCATATCTGCAATTGTTGTTTTTCCAGAGAGTGGTAGTCCTGTAAACCAAAGATTGAATGGCTCTATCTTCTTTTTGCCCCAACGTATTTTAAACCAAGCACGTTCATGGGCCCAGTAGAGACCCACTTTTAAAACAGTTTCAATGAGTCCGGCTGCAATAGCAAGATCTAAACGATCAAAGAAAAAGTATACAATAAGTATTGTTGTACTTGTTGCAACAATGCGCCAACTTATACCCTTTACGATAGAGCGTTGATTACTCTCCTGATACATCTTTTTATATCACTTTACATTCCCACTCAGGAAAATTTTCTCTTATATATTGATTGAGTGCTTTTTCCGCATCTGTATAGGCTTTATCTGTTAGCTTGGTCACATCTTGTTCACGTCTACTCACACCTACAATCATACCAGCACCCACTGTATTATTTGTAATACGATCAACGACAATAAACGATCCTGTTAATCGGTTCATCTCATATGCATCTGCTGCAATTGGCTGAGTGAGTACCATTTTACATGAAGCGATATCGTTGAGTTCAAGTTTATGTACTTGTCCTCTCTCATAGGTATTAACATCTACTCTATAATTAATATGCTCAAAGAATCCTGGGACTACAGAAGTTGCACGCTTGATATCATATGTTTTATCAAGCTCCATTGGTTTTTCATCCATCCATACCAACATGACTTTCAACGAATTGGATACTCTAGGAAGACTCTTTGTATGTACAATCATATCTCCACGAGAGATATCCACTTCATCTTCTGTGGTAATCGTAACGGCCATTGGCACATAAGCCATTTCCGTGGTTGCTGTACGGTTTTCTTCTGTAATATCTCCAGCGTCAATAATACTTTTCACTTTCGTAGTTTTCCCAGAAGGCAATACTGTAATCTCATCCCCTACAGAGACTTCACCCGCTGCAATTGTCCCACAAAAACCTCTAAAATCAAGGTTAGGACGATTGACATATTGTACAGGAAACCTAAAGTCCTCCTCTTTTATCTCTTTACTGATATCCATACTATCAAGCAATCCAAGCATAGGTTGGCCTTCAAACCATGGTGTATGCTCACTCTTATCGACAACATTATCACCGTTAAGTGCTGAAACAGGAATATAATAGGTATTTTTAATGCCTAATTCTGTTGCAAGCTCTCCATACGCTTTGGAAATCTCATTAAAGACATCCTCACTAAAGTCAACCAAGTCCATCTTATTTACAGCAACAATGACATGTTCAATACCAAGCAAACTTACGATAAAACTATGACGTCTCGTTTGTGTCAAAATACCTTTACGTGCATCTATCAAAATAATAGCCACATCCGCAGTTGAGGCACCTGTTACCATATTACGCGTATATTGTTCATGCCCCGGTGTGTCTGCTATGATAAACTTTCTGTTCTCTGTAGCAAAAAACCGATAGGCGACATCAATAGTAATCCCCTGCTCTCTTTCACTTTGCAAACCGTCAACAAGTAGTGCCATGTCGATGGTTTCACCTGTAGTTCCATACTTTTTACTCTCTCCTTCTGCCGCAGAAAGCTGATCATCAAAAATCATTTTTGAATCATATAGCATACGTCCGATGAGCGTACTTTTACCATCATCCACAGATCCACATGTTAAAAAACGAAGCATATCTTTGTTTTCATGCTCTTTGAGGTATCCTTCTATATCCAATGCTATTTTGTTGTTTTCTTCTGACATCCTAAAAATACCCCTCTATTTTTTTCAATTCCATAGCGCCTTCCTGATCTTTGTCAATGACACGACCCTCACGTTCTGAACTTGTTGAAAGAAGCATCTCTTTGATAATTTCAGGCAAAGTAGTTGCAGTTGAGTTTATAGCACCGGTTAAAGGGTAACATCCAAGAGTTCTAAACCGTACCATCTCTTTTTTGGCTGTTTTTCTCAGTGCTTCAGGCATTCTATCATCATCAACCATGATTTTTGTACCTTCATACTCTACGACATCCTGTTCTTTAGAAAAGTAAAGAGAGGGAATAGGGATACTCTCAAGATATATATACTGCCAAACATCCAACTCTGTCCAGTTTGAAATAGGAAAAACACGTACAGACTCACCTTTTTGAATCGCCGTATTGTAAACATTCCAAAGTTCAGGTCTTTGGCTTTTAGGATCCCACCTATGATGTTTATCACGAAAAGAGAAAATACGCTCTTTAGCACGTGACTTCTCTTCATCACGACGTGCTCCACCAATAATTGCATCATAGCCACCTGCATTCAGTGCTTGCTTAAGTCCTTGGGTCTTCATTACGTCCGTATGCACTTTAGAGCCATATTCAAACGGTCCCATATTCATCGCTAACCCTTCAGGATTAGAATGCACAATAAGATCAAAACCTAAATCTTTTGCACGCTGATCACGAAACTCTATCATCTCTTTAAATTTCCATGTGGTATCTACATGGAGTAGTGGAAATGGTAATTTACTTGGCGCAAATGCCTTCATTGCCAAATGCAACATCACAGATGAATCTTTACCTACAGAATACATCATCACAGGATTCGTAAATTCTGCTGCAACTTCACGTAAAATATGAATAGACTCTGCTTCGAGCTGTTTTAAATGCGTTAGCCGTTCTTTGCTTATCATTAATTCCTCTCTTTTTATGTTTATCGATTATTGTACACTTAATAGGCTTTATGAATTAAGATATAATTTAAAAAAAATTTGGATGAAACATGAAGAAAGTTTTTTTATGCTTATCTTATTGAACTATAATGAACCCCATAAGTTGAACCACTTAAAACAACTCGATGAAAACAAAGACCTTGTCTATACAACCAATTTTCGTTCAATGTATGAAAGTATAGCCCAAGGCTTCTTTCACACACAGTCTGAAAGAACCAAAGGGTTTCCTACTTTTAATATTGTATAAATTTTATAGACGAAAATCTTATTCCATAACTATACACACGCCACCTATTATTCAGCGTATAATACAGCTCCGGAACTAGCATTGGTCACCAATGCTCTATACTGTTTTAACCATTTACTTGTAAGTGGTTTTAGCAGTGGAGTAAAGTTCTCTTTTCTTTGTGCTATCACTTCATCACTAAGGTTTGCTTGTAGAATATATTGATCGACATCAATGTGTATCTCATCACCATCTTCAAGTAAACCAATCAATCCTCCCTCAGCTGCTTCTGGACTTACATGTCCAATACTTGCTCCTCTGGTTGCACCAGAAAATCTACCATCTGTAATAAGTGCTACTTTATCCCCAAGTCCCATACCCATTATTAAAGAGGTAGGAGTGAGCATCTCTTGCATACCAGGACCACCACGCGGTCCTTCATAACGTATTACCACTACATTACCAGCACTCACTTTACCCCCAAGAATTCCTTCAATCGCTTCATCTTGAGAGTTAAAACATACGGCAGAACCGGTAAAGACTCTATCACCTGTAATACCCGCAGTTTTTATCACGGCACCTTGTTCAGCTAAGTTACCATAGAGTATAGCTAACCCACCTACTTCAGAATAGGCATTGTCTATTGTATGAATAATATTTGTATCCAGAATCTTGGAATCTTTCACTTTTTCATACAGAGTCTCACCTGTAATTCCTAAGTTATCAATTAAAATATCATCGCCACGTTTCATCATTTCATGCATCACAGCATTCACTCCGCCTGCTTTGTTAATATCTTCCATATGTACAGTTGAAAGTGATGGAGAAATCTTGGCAATATGAGAGACCCGTTTAGAAATAGCATTAATATCACCAAGATTGAAGTCTACTTCAGCCTCTTTTGCTATAGCTAGCATATGCAATACGGTATTTGAGCTCCCACCCATAGCCATATCAACAGCAAATGCATTTCGTACAGCATTTTCATTTAAAATATTTCTCATACGATATTTGTCACTTTCAGAAGCTTCTAATTTGGCAATTTCACAAATACGTCTTGCAGCTTTTTTATAGAGTTCTGTTCGTTCAGGAGTAAGTGCTAAAATTGTTCCATTTCCCGGTAAGGCAATACCCATCGCTTCCATAAGGGTATTCATAGAGTTTGCAGTAAACATCCCCGAACAGCTTCCCCCGCTAGGACAAGCATTACATTCAATATCGTGTAACTCTTCATCACTAATTTCACCTGTTTCATGTTTACCTACTGCTTCAAATGCTGTAGCAAGATCAATAGGTGTTCCATCTTTTGTATACCCTTTCTCCATCGGACCACCACTCACAAAAACTGTTGGTACATTCACCCGTAACGCACCCATAAGCATCCCAGGGACAATCTTATCACAGTTGGGAATGGCAATCATCGCATCTAATTTATGAGCATTCATCACCGTTTCTACAGAATTTGCAATAATCTCACGTGAAGGGAGCGAATAGAGCATTCCATCATGCCCCATTGCTATACCGTCATCCACGCCGATGGTATTAAATTCAAAAGGTACACAACCATTTGCACGTATCTCATCCTTTATCACTTCAGCAACTTTGTTAAGAAAAAAATGCCCTGGTATTATCTCTATAAATGAATTTGCCACACCAATAAACGGTTTTTCAAAATCCTCATCTTGCACACCTGTTGCACGTAGCAAACTTCTGTGCGGGGCTCTGGAGAAACCCTCTTTTATCTCATTACTTCTCATAAGAAAGCCTTTATATTTAATTATTTAAACGATTATAACAAAAAACCTCTGTTTTCTCTTTACATTAAAAGATTTTTTAGCTATAATCGCACTCCAATTTTAAGTAAACCCTTAAAATATGGTATGGAATTTGCGGGCGTAGCTCAGCGGTAGAGCATAACCTTGCCAAGGTTGGGGTCGACGGTTCGAACCCGTTCGCCCGCTCCATAAAATTAAAATGGTGCCAATATGCCCGAGTGGTGGAATTGGTAGACACAGGGGACTTAAAATCCCCCGGTCATTGCGACCGTGCCGGTTCAAGTCCGGCCTCGGGCACCATGAAGGCGAAACATTAAATATGATACTTGTTTAAGTATTTTTTTTAATGTTTCGCCTTTTTCATTTAAAAGATTATTCGGAGCCATCGCCAAGCGGTAAGGCCGCAGCCTGCAAAGCTGCTATCCCCGGTTCAAATCCGGGTGGCTCCTCCATTAATTAAAGTGTCTTTTATCTTTTTTAGATAAAATTCTACTCTACAAAATACCGGGAGATGTCAGAGTGGTCGAATGTGCCGGTCTTGAAAACCGGTGAGGGTAACACCTCCGGGGGTTCGAATCCCCCTCTCCCGGCCACTAATTTTATCCAATCTAATCTAGCTACCAACACAACGTACTTTGAGAGTGTTTTTACTCTTTTGTAAAAATATTAAATACCACCTATGTACC
>JAYEJF010000039.1:0-45538 GCA_034660455.1 Campylobacterota bacterium
TATATGAACTCCTACAACTCAAAAAGATTACACTCGGCTATTGACTATAAAACGCCTAATGAAGTTTATTATGACTATATCAATAATCTAGACTTTCAAGGAGGTAAACTGTTACAATCGGTATCGTAAGAGGGTGGAATAAAGAAAGTTGTTTTACTGGTCTAGAAAAAAGGGAGCATTATATCAATGAGACCTTCCGTGACGGATTTAAAAAAATACTTATAGTAAATAAAAGGAAAAAAATGCACACTAAATTAGAAAATATGATGGGGAGATTAGGAGGGTTTATCTTTGATAACCCTTTCAAGGTAATTGTAGTCGTTTTGGCACTACTTGTATTTCCTCTCTCCCATGTTCCACAGATAAAAATGGATACTTCCACGGAAGGGTTCATGCATGACGATGACCCCGTCTTGTTAGAATACAATGCATTTAGAGCGCAGTTTGGACGCGATGAACGTGTGATGGTGGCATTGAAAAGTGATGATATCTTTACCCTGAAGTTTCTCAATACACTCAAAGAGCTTCATGAGGAACTTGAAAGTAATGTACCTTTTTTAGATGATATTACATCACTTTATAATGTGAGAAACACTAGAGGTGAGGGGGATCAACTCATTACGGATGATCTCTTGGAAATCTTTCCTAGGACACAAGCGGATATAGACTTCATCAAACAACAGGCGATGCAGTCACATTTCTATAAGGATCTTTTTATCAGTAGAGATGGAAAAATGACTGCAATTGTCATTGAAACAGATGCCTATTCCAGTGAAGGTCAAAAAGAAGTCTCAGATTTGGATGCTTTTGATGAAGCATTTGCTGATGAAGAGACAATCCAAGGTAAAGAGAAACCTTTTCTCACAGATAAAGAGAATGCCCAAGTTGTGAATACCGTTTTAACGATTGTAGAAAAGTATAAAGAAGATGGTATTGAAATATATGTTGCAGGTTCTCCTTCTGTCAACCATGCATTAAAATCTCAAATGCAAGCAGATATGCAAAAATTTATGAGACTTACTTTTCTCATTATCATTGTATTTTTATTTGTGATGTTTAGACGTGTTTCAGCAGTTGTCTACCCTCTTATCGTAATTATCTTGTCATTATTGGCAACTGTAGGTACGATGGCGTGGAGTGGGGTGGCATTTAAATTGCCTACACAGATTGTGCCTTCTCTTTTAATGGCGGTGAGTATTGGGGCTACTGTACATATTTTGTCGATCTTTTTTGATAAGCTGAATACCACGGGTGATAAAAAAGCCTCATTAAAGTATACATTGGGGCATTCAGGTTTGGCAATAGCAATGACATCCGTGACCACAGCAATTGGTGTAGGTTCATTTTCCGGTTCAGAGGTCGCACCAATATCTGACCTTGGAGTTTTTGCTTCATTAGGGGTCATGGTATCACTTGTACTTACACTTACCTTACTTCCCGCACTTTTGAGTATTACAAAGTTAAAACAAAAAGTAAAGACTGAGGCTGGAAAACTTGATAGAGTGATGAAAAAACTCTCTGTAATTCCCATTCGATACTATAAAGGTATTATTGTTTGGAGTTCACTATTGGTGATCATGGCTTTGATCGCTGCTACAAAAATAGAGCTTTCACATAATCCGCTTCAATGGTTCCAACCAGAGAGTTATGACCGTATCTCTACAGAAGTAATCGATGAACAGATGAATGGCTCTGTGACGATAGAGTTGATGATTGACACAAAAATGGAGAATGGATGGAATGACCCTGAAAGGCTCAATAAGCTCAATAGATTATCGGCTGAGTTGGAAGTGTATATTGACAGATATACACATATAGGTAAAGTTATTTCTCTTGCGACTATAGTCAAAGAGACCAATAGGGCTTTACATGAGAATAAAGAAGCCTATTACAGCATACCAGATAATGCCAATCTTGTTTCGCAAGAGTTGCTTTTGTTTGAAAATTCAGGTTCTGATGATTTGGAAGATGTGGTGGATTCTCAGTTTTCTAAAGCACGTATTACTGTGAAGTTACCTTGGACTGACGCCGTTAAAGCAGTGGAAGTGTTGGGGTATGTGCAAGAAGAGGCTACAAAGGTTTTCCCAAATGAGAAGGTCACTACAACGGGTATGATACCTCTACTGATCAATACTTTTGCGCAAGCAGTCAGTTCATCTGTGACAAGTTATTTTATAGCAGCGATTGCAATATCGTTCATGATGATACTGATTTTGGGTTCTGTACGAATAGGGTTACTAAGTATGATTCCCAATTTAGCCCCTATTATTAGCGGACTTCTTATCATGTATGTTGCAGATATACCGTTAGATATGTTTACATTGCTCATTGGATCAATTGCCATAGGGCTTGCCGTTGATGACACCATACACTTTATGCATAATTTTAGGAGATATTATCTTGAGAGTGGTGATGCCTCAAAAGCAATAGAAGAGACTTTCTTCACCACGGGTAAGGCTATGCTTATCACTACCATTGTACTATCACTTGGGTTTTATGCCTATATGATGGCAAATATGATCTCTGTACAAAACTTTGGACTTTTGACCGGTTCAGTAATAGTGTTGGCACTATTATCGGACCTCTTACTTGCACCCGCACTTATGATCGTTGTTGCCAAACGTGGCTGGATAAAATAAATTATAAAGGTAGAACATATGAAAATAAAAAACGTATTGATTGGATTGACTTTGGGACTCGCTGCTTTAAGCACCTTTGCATTTGGGGATGATGCAAAAGCAAGGGCTATTATGGAAAAGGTAGATGCCAGAGATGACGGTACCACACTGCAACAAGATATGCTGATGGTTCTGATAGACAAAAATGGAAAAAAACGAACGAGAGATATGAAATCTTATTCAAAAGATTTTGGTGTTGATGAACATCAAATTATGTTTTTTAAATCTCCTGCAGATGTAAAGAATACGGCATTTTTAACGTATGATTATGATAAAAGCAGTAAAGATGATGATCAATGGCTTTATCTTCCTGCATTGAAAAAAGTGAAACGTATACCAAGTGCAGATAAAAGTTCAAGTTTTATGGGTTCAGATTTCTCCTATTTTGATATGACAGACAGAGATTTGGAAGCGTATGATTTTAAATTGCTTAAAGAGAGTGAGGTACGAGGGAAGAAAGTATGGATGATAGAGTCTATTCCAAGAAGTAAAAAAGTGCTGAAAGAGTCAGGATATACAAAGAGTATTGCATTGGTAAGGCAAGACAACTATGTCGTGGTACGGGCAATAAATTATATGAAAAATGGTAGGAAAAAATATCTTGATGTCAAAAAGATGCATAAGAAAAATGGTATTTGGCTTGTAGATGAGATGACAATGACAACAAAAAAAGGCAAATCTACCGTACATAAAACGCTTTTAAAGTTTAGTCGTATGAAGCTTAATCAACCCATTAAGGATTCTATGTTCACGACACGTAGACTTGAAAAAGGAATTTAGGGTGCATAAAGTACAATTATCCATTGTCACCGCTTCTCTTCTCTTCACCTTATTTTCACATGCTCAAGAGGTAGATTTAAGCGGTTTTGATGAGGAAGAAGAGGTATCGGATCATTTTGAAAATTCAACTTCTGTGAGTAGCGCAAGAGAAGGTGATACTATCATAGATGGCTTGACAGGAAAATTGACGCAACAGCTTGCCTACTCATACAGCGGTAATAGACCGCATAATAACTTTACATCATTTAAGTCTTCACTCTTATTGGACTATGAGCATAAGTTTGAAAATGGATTGAGAGTGAAAGTAAACAGCAGAGCCTATTATGATGCTATCTATAAGATGAAAGGCCGAAGTGATTTTTCAGAGGATGAGTTAAATGAACTTGAGAGTGAAGTAGAGCTTTTTGATGCCTATATAGAGGGAAGCCTCACGGATAATTTTGATATAAAGTTAGGGCGTCAAGTATTGGTCTGGGGGAGAAGTGATACGATTAGAGTGACGGATGTGCTTAACCCCTTGGATAATCGTCGTCCCGGTATGGTCGATATAGAAAATTTGCGATTGCCTGTTACAATGGCTAAATTTGATTATTTTATAGAAGAGTGGCGTATTACCCCTGTAGCAATACTTGAACAGCGTTTCTCTAAAAATCCCCCTTTTGCTTCAGCTTTTTATCCACTTCCCGTGAGTGCTCCTGATGATGAAAAGTATTCGGATGTTAGTTATGCACTTTCTGTAGGTGGTGAGTTTACGCGATGGGATATTAACTTATATGCTGCACGGATACGTGACGATAACGGACATATTGTTTTTACACCTAGACCAAAGATTGTGCATGAAAAAGTGACGATGGTTGGTACTGCAATCAATCTACTTAGTGGTTCATGGCTCTTTAAAACGGAGTTTGCTTATTTTGACGGTTTAAAATATACTTCTGTACCAAATCAAACATTTAAAAGAAGAGATCTGCTGTTAGGTTTTGAATATAATGGCATTATCGATACTGTTATCTCTTATGATGTTGTTGGCAGATATATTGATGACTATGATAATAGACTACTCACAGAACTCAACCCTTTGCATAAACAAAATTATCAACATGCACTTCGAATAAATTCAAACTTTATGAATGATACGCTTACGGCAAATTATCTTCTCTCTTTGTACGGTGAAAAACTTGATGAAGGTGGTTTCCAAAGGGCTTGGATAGAGTATGAATTAGCTGAGGGGGTCAATACCAATATAGGTGTGGTTGATTATATAGGTGGTTCCCTGGCTTTTGATGCGATAAAAGAGAATGATATGGTATTTGCAGATATTTCATATCATTTTTAATCTTAAGTGCACCTATTATGAGAGGTGCACTTATTATCATTGACTGAATATTAGGGGTATAATATGCTACAATGCTGGATTAATAACACAAACAAGGATGTTTATGACTCTTTCAAGGCATTTGAGGCGAATAGTATTGTTGATCTATGCGGGAAGTTTGAATTTTCTTTGGGCAGAAATAAAACTACCACCTTTTGGAATAGAATCAGGGATGATTCTTTATGATATTAGAGGTGGCGGACAACTTACCCCTGAGACAAATTTAAGTGTAAAAGGGAGTGAGAATCTTCACTTTAAAGCGTGGGGTGAAGTGACAGTAGAAGAGGTAAATAGTATAGTTGTCACCAAGGGTGCCATACAACATCAAGAATCGGTGAAAAGATTTGAAAAAGAGACAAAAGATACGATTATTACCGTAGATTTTGAGAACGAACAACTTTTAGAGCGTAAAAAAAGTTCAATAAAAAAAGATCTTCAACGTATTCAAACCAAGGATTTAGAGAAAAAAGGTACGCAAAAGATAGCTGGTTTTCTTTGTGATGTCTGGGAGGGAGATAGTATTAAGAAATGTATTTATAAAGGTATAGTCTTGAAACTGGAATCTCATGTGTATAATGTCACTTATGAAAAAGTAGCAACCAAAGTGGTTTTTGATAAAAACCAATCTGAAGAGTTTGAAGTACCGGATTATCCGCTTCAGGAGTTTGGACTCTTTAGAGGAAATATTAAAACAAAAAACATCTCTAAATCTGAAGACTTTTATAAACTTATTCATGATGTGAACGTAGATAAA
This sequence comes from Campylobacterota bacterium, assembly GCA_034660455.1. Lineage (GTDB taxonomy): Bacteria > Campylobacterota > Campylobacteria > Campylobacterales > Sulfurovaceae > Sulfurovum. The sequence continues at coordinate 5,588 of JAYEJF010000039.1, forward strand.
ACAGAAAACAATCAAAGTGACAGAGTAGGTGGTTTAGGAGACCCAAAACGAAAAAAATTCATTAATCGCATCTCTAGGGAAATCTTTGAACAACAACAGGAGATATTGCCTCAAATGCTTTACAGCATGAAACAAATGAGAGCATGTTTACAAACAGTTGAAAATCCATTTGAGGCAAATCAATGTGTTGAAAACTTCAAAAGTATGCAATCAAAAGTTGGAAAGAGTGGTAATGACTATATTATTCTTTGGGATGAAAAACGAAAAAATACTTTACTTGATAAGGTAGAAGAAGATATTATTGACCTTGAATCACGTATAGCATGCGTGAAGCGTGCAAAGAACATGTATGATCTCTCTGCATGTATGAAATAAAGATGTAATGAAGTTTTACCGTATTTACATGGAGGTTACCAATGTATGTGGACTCTCCTGTAGCTTCTGTCCCACAAAGGAGTTGCCTTCACGTGAGATGGAATTGTCTTTTTTTGAGTCAATCATACTACAGGCTAAAGCCTATACCAATGAAATTGCCTGTCATGTGGTAGGTGACCCGCTTACACAGTCAAATTTACATCAATACCTAGAGGTCATTCATAAACATGGTCTGAAAGCCATGTTAACGACCAGTGGTTATTTCTTAAAAAAACAGAGCTATGAGACACTTTTCCATCCTTGTGTGAAGCAGATCAATATATCACTTAACAGTTTTAATAAGAATGATACTTCACTTACTTTTGACCAATACATCCAACCGATACTGGCATTGTGTCAGGCGAAATTAGAAAGAGAAGAGGCGTTGTTTATTAATTTACGGGTATGGAATCTTGATGAGATGATGAGCGAGAAATCTTTTAATAGTGTGTTGTTCGAAAAACTCTCCTCAACGTTTGATGTGGCATTGTGTGTGGAGGAACTATATAAAAAAAGACCAAAGTCCATACGTTTGGCTTCAAAAGTACTTGTGCATTTCGATAATTACTTTGAGTGGCCTTCTCTTAACAACCCAATCTATGGTGATGGTACCTGTCAAGGCTTACAATCACATATAGCTATTTTAGCAAGTGGTAAGGTTGTGCCTTGTTGTTTAGACTGTGATGGTATTATAGCGCTTGGGGATTTACATAAAGAAAGTTTAGAGAGCATTTTAAAGTCTGATCGCGCACGTATGATGTTAGAGGGATTTAAAGTGGGCAAAGCTACAGAAGAGCTTTGCCAGAAGTGTTCATATAAAGATAGGTTTAATTCTCATTAAGGTGTAATTTTTTCAAATCGTGTACCTTCAAGTGTAAAGTTGCCCATTAAACCTTTAGAGTCAAAGACAAAACCGATCATATCTGTACCAAAATCAATATCATCAAGTTCTTCTTCAGAGTTCCATTCTGCCATCGCCATATTGACATCTATTTCACTCTCCCAGTCATCATCATACATAAAGGTCTTAAGTGCAGCATCGGTTGTGAGAGCAATGATTAAAGAGTATTTAGCACCTCCTGCAAGAAAACCTGCTGAGGCAGATGTAATACTGTAATACCCTAGAGATTTGTCACCTGTACGTAAAACACCTTCACCATATTTTCCACCAATGAAAAATCCACCCTCTACTACATCGGGAAATACAACATACCCTTTTACTTTTTGTAAATAGGCTTTACTTCCAGCTACTTCAGAGTAAAACTTGGAAAGGGCTTGGTTGGCATCACTTTCGATTTCTGAGGCACTTTTATCTTTGATGCTTGCCGTAGCGATGGTGTTAAATGCTAAAAGCACTATAAGCAGTTTTGATACAAATTTAATTGTTTTCATTCTTATCCTTTTCTATACTTTAAAATAATTATATCATAAAAAAGAATTACTTTTTAATTCTTTTAAACTTTGTCCCTTCCATCGTGAAGCTACCCATCATACCTTTGGAATCAAAAACAAATGCAACCATGTCATCATCAAATTCATAGTCATCAAGCTCCTCTTTTGAATTCCACTCCGCTATAGCAATTTTACCATCTACATCTGTTTCCCACTCATCATCAGAGAGAAGAAATTTATTGAGTGCGGCATCAGAAGTAATAGCAATGACCATATGGTACATTTGTGCACCCATTTGCATACCCACTGAAGCAGAAGTGATACTATAATATGCTTTTGATGTGTTACCTATACGCAATACACCTTCACCGTATTTACCGCCGATGAACATGCCGGCCTCTTTTATATCAGGAAAGACCAAATAGGCCTTGACTTTATTGAGATAGTTTTTAGATCCACTCACTTCAGAGTAAAATTTAGCAAGTGCTTCATTGGCATCATTGTCTATACTTTTTTTGGATGAAGCGATGGAGAGTGTACTAAAGAGTAAAAAGAGTAAGAGGAGTGGGAGTAGTTTGAATTGTTTCATTGGGTATCCTTGAGTTTAAATTTATGTATTATAGCAGAAATATAAAAATGATTCTCTGAGTTAATGTAATCTAATAGGTGAGTAGATCTCTCCTTAAGGTATGATTTTTTGAAATTTTGTACCTGCAATACTGACACTTGCCATAAGACCTTTTTCATCATAGATAAACGCTATGATGGGTTTTTCAAAACTGATTGAACCAATGTCTTTACTCTCACCCCAGTCCGATACGGCAATAGAACCGTCAACCCCGGCTTCCCATCCATTACTGTTTATGAAATTCTGCAAAGATGTCTCTGAAAGAAAAGCAATAAGCATGGCATGCTCCTGTGCTCCGGCTTGCCATCCAATAGATGCGGAAGTGAGGCTATAGTAATATTTTGTGACACCATTGACACGCAGCGCACCTTTTCCATACTTTCCGCCTATGACTAAACCTGCTTTAATGACTGAGGGAAAAACAAGATAGCCTTTTACCTTAGGAAGAAAGTTTGCACCCCCTTCAACTTGTGCTTTAAATTTATCAATGGCAAGATTCACTTTTGCATCAAGCTCATTGGCAGCGGATTGTGCCGATTGTGCCATGGTATGTTGGCTAAAGAGAAGAGCAATAAGTAGGAAGAGAAGCATAAGATTTATTTTTTTAGTGTACATTGAGATTCCTAATAAGAATTTTTCATATTATATCTTATAATTATTTATGAAGGAATAATATGAAAAAAGTAACGCTTAAAGCTTATGCAGTAAAACATAAATTGAGTCTCTTTAATGTTGTAAAAATGGTAAAGTCTGGTCAAATACCCAGTGAAACTGTAGATGAAAATGGTAAAGAATCAATCTATATACTTATAGATGATGCGGTTGAAGAGAAGGTGAGTGAGACAATAGTCAAAGAGAAGCATAAAGAGCCATTAAGTCTTAGAAAAGAGAATGAGAGACTTAAAGTTGAAATTCGAAAACTCAAAGCTGAAATTTTAGCACTTAAAAATATGAAGAGATAGAAAAAATATATTTTCTATCTCAAAGTTAAAGTATTATTTAACAGATTTTTTTAAAGATCTTTCAATGGTGTCAGGGATACTTGATATCTTCATAAATTGACCCATACTAAGTAGAGGGTATGAGATTGCAAGATAGTATTTTGCATGAAGTGCATAGGCTTTTCCATTTTCAATCAAAACAGTATAGGGTAATAAAAGTGCATTTTCCGTACCGATTTTATCGATAAAGTTTTCTGATCCTTTTGACATCTTTACACCAACTAAAGTACTTCCGTTTGCCAATTTGATTTCAAATAATTTTTTCTTTTTCTTCACTGAAAGTGCATCACCTTCTCTAAGTTCAAGCATATCTTCATAGTACGGCATTGCAACCATAAAGTGATAGTTCGCGAGATCGGATTTTTTCAATACGTCTTTTGTCGGGCTTAATGTACCAAGGGCTTTTTTAAGCGATGCTGTGATGGCTGAGTCACTTCCGGCTTTGTAATCTTTTTGCATAAATGCAGGAATCCAATAGCCCGGGTTTGTAACACGAACCGTTTTAGCAGTCGAATCAACCATCACTCTTTGTATTGCTGCAAAACCACGAAGGTTTTTACTTGCCATTGAAGTGAGTGCATTATTTGTTATGACCATCACTTTAAGATTCTCTTTACCTGCAGGAGAATAGCTTGTAAGTACTTTGAAACCTTCTTTACCAAGTTTCGACTTTACGGTTTTTTCATCGGCGTACGGAGCATCATAATAAGCAGAGATATCTGCAGCTTGAAGAGAGACTGCGGCAAAGAGAAAAAGTACCATTGTCGCAGAAAATTTTGAAAACATATTTAACATGTTTCGATCCTTTATGTTGTGAATTGTTCAATTTAAATTGTAATTGAACATATTTTATTATCACATAGTTATATTTATGATTGTATTAATTACATAAAATTATTTATATTTATTCTTATGGATAAAATAGATATAATGAATTATGGGACTTTATAAAATAAAAAATATAGCTGGTCATCTTGCTAAAGGGTTCTTAAATAATCCTCTTACACCTGTCATAGCAGTAGCACTTTTAGTTCTGGGGTATTTCTCTTTAGAGGTGATGCCTAGAGAGGAAGATCCTCAAATTGAAGTGAGTGGTGGATCTATTATTGTTGCAATTCCCGGTGCTACCCCACAAGAGATAGAAAATGTCGTCATCAAACCTCTAGAGCGTAAAATACGTGAGATTAAGGGGATTGAAAATGTTTATGCAAGTGCAATGAACAATATCGGTATGATTAATGTTCAGTACTATATAGGCGAAGATAGAGAATCTTCAAATCTTAAACTCTATGATAAAGTAATGCAAAATATGGATCAGCTTCCAGCCGGCACAATGATGCCTATGGTAAAACCTTTTGATATAGATATAGATATCCCCATTTTAACCGTTGCTTTTTATAAGCGTGAAGCACTTCAAAATGATACAACGAAATTTTACAAGACGATACGTGAAATACAACAGAATATTAATGCGCTTGATAATGTCTCAAAAACAACATTAAAGGGTGTGAAGCGGCCTCAATTTAATGTGCTTGTTGACTTGCATAAACTCTCTGCATACCACATATCATTAGGTCAGGTAGCCGCTGCGGTAAAATCGATATCGAGTAATGCTCCGGAGATAGACAATATAACCTCTACAGGAAAATTAATTGTTTTTGGCGTTAAAAATGCCATTGATGATGTGGATGACTTGAATGAACTGATTATTGCACAATATATGGGCTCTCCTATCTATTTGAAAAATATTGCTAAGGTTGAGTATAGTTATGATATACAAAACTATAAATCAGCTTCTCTAACCTACCAGTTAGAGGGAGATATGAGCCAAGAAAATAATACTTCAGAGCTAGAGTTTCATGATGCGGGTGATCAAATTACGATGACGGTCTCCAAACTGAAAGGGACCAATGCTGTACATATTGCCCAAAGTGCCATAGCTGAGTTACAAAAAGTAAAAGCATCACTCAATGAGCAGGGTATGGGCTTTATTGTTACACGTAACTATGGCGATAGGGCAAATGAAGCAGTGAATGAACTGGTACATCATCTGCTTATTACTATTTTTATCATTGCATTGATATTAATACCGTTTTTAGGTTGGAGAGAATCTATGGTTGTGACCATTGCCGTGCCGATGATACTGGCATCCACACTTTTTATCGCTTTAATGACCGATCAGACCATCAACCGTATTACCTTGTTTGCTTTTTTATTGAGTCTTGGATTAATTGTGGATGATGCCATTGTAGTCATTGAGAATATTCATAGGCGTTTACATTTGGAATCTTCAAAGGATCAGGAGTTTGATGATATTCTCATTCAGGCAACAGATGAGATTGGACCAGCAACCAATATTGCAACCATAGCCATTATGCTTACGATATTTCCTATGGCATTTGTGGGTGGTATGATGGGACAGTTTATGAAACCTATACCGCTAAATGTACCTATTGCATTAGGTATTTCGTTGTTCGTCGCATATGTTTTTGCACCCTACCTTGCACGGAAATTTATTAAGTTTGAAACAAAGTCTGATGAAAAAGCTCAGGAGCAGTGATGGAGAAGATAGTCTATAGTATTTTGAAGAGCAAAATCAATAAATTGATCGTGATTCTTCTTGTCATTTTATCTATGATCGGTGCTGTCTATATGATTCCAAGTAAACTGATTCTTGCTCGGATGCTTCCTGGTAAAAGTGCCAATACATTTACTGTTTATGTAGATACGATGACCAATGCTTCCATTAAGGAGACTAAATCGGTGACTACCTGTATTGTGAATGCATTGAAGATGGAGAAAGAGATTACAGATATGGAAGTCTTTTTAGGGCAGGGCGCACCTTTAGATTATGCCGGATTGGTGAAAGGTAGTGCACTAAAAGGATTAAAAAATCAGGCTGAGATCGTGATTAATCTTACAGACAAGCATCATCGTGATGAGCCCTCTTATGTGATGGTCAACCGTTTAAGACCTATACTAAATAAAGCGTGCGGCAGTGTGGTAGAAAATAGTAGTATTCGATTTACTGAGATGCCTGCAGGACCACCTACTTTAGCAACTATTGTGGTAGAACTTTATGGAAAGAATCAGAGTGTTTTACGTAAAACATCTCAAAAAATCGCAGATATATTGAAAGAGACAGAAGGACTTGTTGATGTGGACATTATGCAAGATGATCTTTTTATAAAATATGATTTAGTACCCGATAAAGAGAAGATTATACGCAGTGGGTTGAATGTTGAACAGGTCAACCAGATTGTATTTCTTGCATTTAAAGGTATCTCTATTGCTTATAAAAATACACGTGATCAGCAAGATCAAATTCCTATATTTTTAAGATTGGATGATAAAACACGGATGGTGAAAGGGAGTTCTCAATCCGCATTTCTTGATAAACTTGTGTCACTTAATTTGATGAATGATAAAGGGATGATGGTGCCCATAAGTGAAGTCGTAGAGCTTAGAGCGATTGAGTCTAGTCCTATGATATTTCGAAAAAATCTTAAAAATATGGTAACAATCACAGCGGAGTGTGATATGGTGAGTCAAGTCTATCCACTGCTTGAGGCAAGAGCCAAAATGATGGAAGAGTTTTTAGAAGCGTACCATGTTACAAAAGTATCTGGGATATCTACGTATATGTTTGATCTGGACATTGTGGATAAAGAGAGTGGCGAGAAGATGTTGGTACGCTGGGATGGTGAGATGAAAGTCTCTCTTGATACATTTCGTGACTTAGGCGGCGCATTTATCGCTGCATTGGTATTGATGTTTCTTTTGATGGTCTTATACTATAAATCATTTGCACTCAGTGGTATTGTTCTTGTAGGAAGTTTCCTCTCTATTATCGGGGTCATTGTGGGGCACTGGGTTACAGATAAAATACAACTTTATGCAACAGATACACATTTTTTTCTCACCGCAACATCATTGATAGGCTTTATCTCTCTTATGGGTATCTCTGCACGGAGCTCCTTGCTATTGATTGACTTTTCAAGATCGTTATTGATGGAGCATGCTTCTATGGAGAAAAAAAGAGCAATTGCAATTGCTACGGCGACGCGTGCGAAGCCTATTATGCTGACATCTGTGGCAATTATATTGGGATCTCTGCTCTTGGCGACAGACCCTATCTTTGGAGGTCTTGGTGTAGCACTGATCTTTGGAAGTATGGCTGCTACTCTGGTATCGCTCTTTTTTATACCGGTACTTATGGATAACACTAAGGCACTGATGCCTGGGTGTGAAGAGAGAAAGCGTGAGCATATCAATATTGACACTAAAATGAAATGGTGCGTATTGACAGACAATATTAAATCTTACTTCCCTTATAAGAAAAAAGAAGATTGTGATGAAGCCAAAGTGGCATATAACCAAAGAGTAAAAAGAGAAGAAGAGGAAGAGAAAAAGTCTGAACTTAAAGCATCAAAGAAAAAAGAGAAGAAGAAAGATAAGAAGAAAAAAGATAAGAAGTAGTATTTGAAATGTTAATGATGGTTTCTCCCTCAAGAGTAGAGGGAGAAGAAAGATTAAAATATATAGTTAAGTTGGAAAGAAAGACTGTTCTCACTATGATCAGTTGTTACCGATTCAAGTGGAATTCCAGCTCCCTGTAGTGGACTGACATCAAATGTCTCAGTATTCTCCGCAGCATAAACATAGGCTAAATCAAGTGAGAATTGGTTACTAAATGCATACGTTCCACCAAAAGTGTAGTGTTTTTCTGCCGTAGCAGGGAATCCAAGAAGATTGAACATATTTAGTGCCGCATTAAGACCTGCACCTTGTGGTGTTGTTGCACCGCTTTGCTCAACTACGGCACTAGATGCATAGTTATACCCTGCTCTTAATGCCCAATTGTCTTGTCTATACTCATAACCAAATGCATAAACATCAGAATCATCCCAAGCAAATGCTTCATAGCCTTTAGCATCTGACCATTGTATTTTTCTGTAGTCAAATGCAAAAGTGTGTTGGGCCATACTATATGCAAACCCTACACCTATTTCTGCAGGTTGTTCTAAATGATCACCATCGGGTAATACTATACCAAATGGTTGTGTCGCAGTACTAAGTTGATTTTTGTATTCCATATCTATTTTAGATTTATAGACAGCACCTAACATTAAACCATTTGAGAAATCATATGTAGCACCTAAACTGTATCCAAAACCAAAGTCTTGAGCTAATCCTGCACCGACTGTATCGATGGCACCCCCATGAGCTGGATTTGGCATTGCATAATTGATATCAAGGTTACCGTATTGTACAATTGGTGCAATCGCAAGACTTAAACTATTTGTTTTGTAAGCCAAAGGTACAGCAAATTGCATAAGTTGTAAGTTGGTTACCATATCAAAGTTTGAAAACTGGCCAGTAGTTCCAATGTTGTGAATACCTACACCGTTACTATAGTCTGTACCCATACCAGCTGTACCAAACATACCGATTCCTACATAAAATTCTTCATTGACTTTCATTGCAATTGCAACTTCAGGAATCATATTCATATCTGCATCAGATGTCATTTTATCTTGTGGAGGAAGTGCTCCTACCACTGGATTTAATTGTGCTTGGATATCAGGCATAAAGATTGTACCACCAAAAGAGACCTCGTGATTTTTCACATTAGTGATAAGTGCAGGGTTAGTTAAAGTAGATTCTGCACCATGACTCATAGCAATACCAACGCCCCCCATACCTCTTGCTTTTGCACCGACAGCGATGAGATTATCTCCATTTGTTGCGTGTATCATTGTTGAAGTAATCAAAGATAGGGTGATTACCTTAGCAATTGTTCGAGTTGTTTTTACGTTCATTTCTTGTCCTTAATTGTAAAATGCACTACTATAATATCTAAATTATATTTAATATTAAAGCATATTTAATAATTCTTGATTATGTTTTTTATTAATTAAAGGGTATTTGTTTTTTTAATAATTTTAAAGTATGATAAAGATAATATTTAGTTATTAAGAGTGCAGATAACCCACTAAATAGTGGGTAGATAGTTTTAGATTTTACTTTTTACAAATGTCTCCATATCTGCAACAACTTCTTCAAGGGTTCTCTCTCCGGAGATGACTTTTAAAAGCTTTTTCTCTGTGTAAAATGCTTGAATCTCTGCCAATGGATCTGTATAAATTTTCATCCTGTCAAAGAAGACTTCAACAGAGTCATCAGAACGCTCTTCACCCGGTTTAGCATCTGCTGCGCGACCGAGGATTCTATCTTTAGCTACCTGTTCAGAAACTCTTACTTCAATGACAGAGGCTAGTTCAATATTGTCTTCTTTTTCTACAAGTGCATCAAAAGCAGTCATCTGTTCTGTACTTCTTGGATATCCATCGATGAGAACGTTATTGACTGGTGCATTGTTGATAGCAGAGACAATGGTATTGACAATAATTTCCAGTGGTACCAATGCACCTTTTGAAATGAAATCTTCAATGGTTTGACCAAGTTCTGACCCACTTGCAACTTCTTCTCTTAGCATATCACCTGTAGAGTAGTGAACGATGTTCTCATTATTTTGGGCAATGATACTTGCGTCAGTAGTTTTACCAGAACCTGGAGCCCCAATGATTAGAAATAGTTTTTTCATGTTGTGTGTCCTTTATATTATTGTACGGGTGTTTGTTGACGTATTCTAAGACTTAACTCTTTTAACTGTTCTTGATCTACCGGGCTAGGTGCTTGCGTAAGAAGGCATTGTGCTTTTTGTGTTTTAGGAAAAGCAATTACTTCACGGATAGAACTTGCTCCCGTCATAAGCATAATGAGTCTGTCTAGACCCAGTGCAAAACCACCGTGTGGTGGGGCACCAAACTTGAGGGCATCGAGTAAGAAACCAAACTTCTCTTGCGCCTCTTCTTCACCGATACCAAGAAGTTTAAAGATCTCTGCTTGCATCTCTTCTTTATGAATACGGATTGACCCACCACCAAGCTCTGTTCCGTTAAGTACAATGTCATAAGCGATAGATTCTATCTCTTCAATATCTTCATAGTCTAAAGATTTCGGTTGTGTAAATGGATGGTGCAGTGCTTTCACGCGTCCATCTTCTACTTCAAACATAGGGAAATCCATGACCCATAAGAATTCAAAGGTATCTTTAGGGATGATTTCCATTATTTCAGCAAGATAGATACGGAAACGACCCATATAATCCCAAACAAGTTTTTTCTCACCGGCACCAAAGAAGACTGCATCACCCAGTTCAAGTTCACATCTTTCAATAATTGCTTGTAAATCATCATCCGTAAAGAATTTAGCAAGAGGCCCTTTAAGACCATCCTCTTTCATTTGGAAATAGCCTAGACCAGACGCTCCAAACTTCCGTACATACTCTTCAAATCCTTTCATTTGACGTTTTGAAAATATCTCATCACCTTTTGGGACTTTAAGCGCTTTGATACGGTTTTTTTTAGGTGTAGCTGCTATTTTAGAGAAGATCTCATTGTCACATCTTTCAAAAATATCTATCACATCTACCATGGCTAGGTCATAACGCATATCGGGTTTATCCGAACCGTAGTTTTCCATGGCTTCAGAGTAAAGCATACGTTTAAAGGTTGCAGGGATGTCAAAACCACAGGCAGAAAAGACGTTGTTGATCAGTTTCTCTGCTACCTTGATGACCTCTTCTTGATCACAAAAAGACATCTCTACATCTATTTGTGTAAATTCAGGTTGTCTGTCGGCCCTTAAATCTTCATCTCTAAAACATTTTGCTATCTGGAAGTAACGGTCAAAACCACCTACCATCAAAAGTTGTTTGAAAAGCTGCGGAGATTGCGGAAGTGCATAAAATTCACCGCTATGTACACGTGACGGCACGAGATAATCTCTCGCTCCTTCAGGCGTTGATTTGGTAATGATAGGTGTTTCAACTTCAAGAAAGTCCAGCTCATCAAGTGCGTTACGTGCAGCAATAGTGGCTTTTGAACGGAGTTTAAAAATATCATATGATTTTTGTGTACGAAGTTCTAGGTAACGGTGTTTGAGTTTGATCTCTTCATTTACCTTGTCATCATTCAGCTCAAAGGGCATAGGTTTGGAACGGTTCTCTATGATCAGCGTGTCCACCACCATTTCGACTTTACCTGTTTTAAGTTTAGGGTTCTCCAAACCTTCCCCACGCGCGCGCATCGTACCTGTAGCCACAAGTACGAATTGATCTCTCACATCTTCGGCAATCCTATGTGCCTTTGCATTATCTGCAGGGTCACAGACAAGTTGTATCACTTCATCTTTATCTCTAAGGTCGATGAATATAAGTCCACCGTGATCTCTACGGCTGGAGACCCACCCCGCAACGGTTATCTTCTGTCCGATATGTTCTTCATTTACTTCTGCACAATAATGTGTTCTCATAGCTATCCTAATCAAATTATAATGACGCGATTATATCAAAAAGTAGTTTAGGGTTCAATTCAAGCTTAAAAAGATGACAAAATAGCATATTTTCAAATAAAAACAGTACATTTATGTTAGGCTAACAGTTAATAATATAGAGTAGGAAAAAGATGAGTAAGCAAACATTGGCACAAATGAAAATTGCAGGGTTTATTTTAAAACCCAATGATCCGGAGATTAAAACACTCTATGAGAGGATTAAACTACAGTTTGAAAGTAAAGGCATTTTTGTTATTTTAGCCCAAAGATCAGCCCAAATGATTGGTCTTGAAGGTATGGATTTTGAAGAGATGTGTGAACAATCAGACTTTTTAGTCTCATTGGGAGGAGATGGCACGCTGCTCTCTCTTGTACGTCGTTCACATGGTTACAATAAACCTGTTGTGGGTATTAATGCGGGAAATTTAGGTTTTTTGGCAGATGTGACCATAGATGAGGTGGAACTCTTCTTAGAGCAGCTCATCTCAGGTGAGTATCGTATAGATGAACGTATGATGATAGAGGGGTATTTACGAAGGAAAGATGGTAAAAAAGAGCCGTTTTTTGCTTTTAACGATGTTGTAATGACGCGCCCGGCAGTCTCAAAAATGGCAACCATCTATGCCTCTATTGACGGTGTAAGGTTCAACAGTTATAAAGGAGATGGACTTATTATTGCGACACCTACGGGTTCTACTGCTTACAATCTTGCATCGGGCGGTCCTGTGATGTATCCTCTTACCCAAGCTTTGATTATGACACCGATTATGGCACACTCTTTAACGCAACGGCCTTTGGTAGTACCTTCGGATTTTACGATTGAACTCTCTTCTCCTGAGGAACGTACCATTGCGGTGATAGACGGTCAAGATCATTATGAGATGGTGCCTGAAGATATACTGGTGATTATGGGTGCAAAACATGGTGCAAAACTGTTGCATAGAAAAGAGCGTAACTATTTTTCCGTATTACGTGAAAAACTCTCCTGGGGTGCGGAACATTGATTGAGCGTTTATATTTACGTGAACTCGTCACTTTTGATGAAGTGGAACTGGAGTTTTCCAAAGGGTTGGTTGTTTTGACCGGACCTAGCGGTGCAGGGAAGTCTGTACTGATGTCAGCGATACTTTCTAGTTTTGGGTACAGTACTCAAGGTGCCGCGGTACTGTGTGAATTGAATTTGGGAAAACCTGATGATATGCGAAGTGATGTTTATGAACTTGAAAGTGATATCACTGTAAAAACGATGAAAAAAGGTAAATTACGGTATCTCATCGATGGACAAAACATTTCAAAAAAAGTGTTGGCTGAAATGTTCACACCATACGTCAAATATCTCTCTGTACGTGATAAAGGCGGGTTTGAATCTGAAACATTGATCGATATGTTAGATAGTCAACTTTTAGCGAAAGATAAAATATTTAAAAAATTATTTAAAGAGTATTCTAAACGCTATCAAAATTATAAACTAAAAGCAGATCAACTTTCAAAAATAAAAGAAGATGAAGCAAAACTTACAGAGTTAATAGAGTATGCTCGCTATGAAGTAGAAAAAATTGCTTCAATCAATCCTCAAATCGGAGAAGAAGAAGCGTTATATAAGGTAAAACAGCAACTCTCACGTATGGATAAAATTAAAGATGCTCTATCCGGAGCAGTTGAGATATTCAATATGGAGTCAAGTGTTGAAGAGGTCTATAGACTTTTAGATAAAGATGTTTCTCTCTTTACCGATGTGATGAATCAACTGCGTGCAGATTTTGAAGAGGCTGAAAATCTTGCCGATCAACTAGAAGAAGTGAATATTGAAGAGGTCTTAGACCGTTTGGGTGATCTTTCGATACTTAAAAATCGCTATGGAAGTGTAGAAGAAGCGATAGCCTATAGAGTAGCTAAAGAAGAAGAACTTGCAGGTTTTGAGAACATTGAGCAGGATAAAAGTATGTTAGAGTCTTTTTTAGCACTAGAGTTTTCAGAATTGCAGATTATTGCTGCAAAAATTTCTCAGATACGTCTGAAAGAAGCAAAACAATTGGAAAAAAAGTTAGAGAAGTATTTGACACTACTCAAATTACCTGCACTGACTTTTATATTTTCGCCTATGCCTCTAAGTCTCAAAGGGATTGAGAGTGTTGAAATGATGCTTGGTCAATCTAAAACAGCTACATTAAGTGGCGGAGAGTTTAATCGTTTACGTTTAGCATTGATGGCAATTACAATGCCTTCGGATAATATGAAACAAGGGGTTCTCATATTAGATGAGATAGATGCAAATGTAAGTGGTGATGAGTCGATTGCCATAGCACAAATGATACAGAAACTCTCTAGGGTTTATCAGATATTTGCCATTTCTCATCAGCCTCATCTCTCTGCCAAGGCAGAGCAACATATCGTGGTGACAAAAACGGGAGAGAAAAGCAAGGTAGAAGTCTTAAATGACCAGGGACGTATATCGGAGATAGCAAGAATCATAGCAGGAGAAAATCCTACTGTCGAGGCAGTGGATTTTGCTAAAAAGTTAAGGGCTTAACTGTATTGTTCTTTTAATATAGCCGTATAATGTACCAAATGCTTAAAATATGCTTTTGCAATGTCAATGTCTGAGCCTGTTTTTAAGTAGGTATTGAGATCAACTAAGAGGTCTGAAACACCACCTGTTCCAATGTTGCTCGCTGAACCTTTAATACTATGGGTTAACCGTTCCATTTGATTAAAATCAGGGATATTCATCGCCTCTTCTATGAGTGGGATTTGTATCTCAAGTTGGGGAATAAGCTCTGCTACAAACTCTTTTGCTTCATCATCAGAGAGTCCCATTTCAATCAGACGTACATGGGTAAAAACAGGATAGTTCGCTTTGGGTAACTCTTTTTGTGGTTCAGGTTTTGGTTCAGGTTTTGGTTCAGGTTTTGGTTCAGGCTTTGGTTCAGGCTTTTTTGATACTTTTTTTACTTTCAGTTTTTTTCGCGGTGTTTTCTTCTTATGAGAATGTGATTGTCTGTCTGCCTGATATTTTTTTTCATTTCTATACTCTATAACAACAATAAGAATAATAATCAGTGCAAAGATACCTAATATGATATACGCAAGCATAAAACCCCCTTCTAGATGATAGCTTATGGTGAACTATAGCTTACATAAGATTAGATTTAGGTGTATCACTATACCAAAAAGAAGATTTTGTTATAATTAGGTAAAAATGGAGTATAAAATGATTATAGATACACACTGCCATTTAGATGATGAAAGATATAATGAAGATTTAGATCAGGTTTTAAAAAATGCCAAGAAAGAGGGGGTGAAAAAATTTATCATTCCTGGGGCAGAGCTTCATACACTAGAGCGTGCTGTAGCATTATCTGAACGCTATAAAGAGGTTTACTTTGCCGTAGGTGTACATCCTTATGATGCACAAAACTATGATAGATCTAAGATGGAGCAGTTTGTTCATCATCCAAAATGTGTAGCTATCGGTGAGTGTGGATTGGACTATTTCAGGCTGCCTGAAACCCAAGAAGAGATAGAAGAAGAAAAAGCGCTACAAAAAAAGGTTTTTATTGATCATATTTTGTGGGCAAAAGCGTTAAAAAAACCACTCATAGTACATATTAGAGAGTCATCCGAAGATTCTCTTGAAATACTCGATACCTATGCAGGAGAGGAGGGAGGTGTGTTACATTGTTACAATGCAGATGAATCTTTACTTAAACTTGCGAAGAAAAACTTTTATTACGGTATTGGAGGGGTATTAACATTTAAAAATGCCAGAAAATTGATTAATGTCTATCCTAAAATCCCTGAAGATAGGTTACTTATTGAAACAGATGCACCTTATCTGACACCACACCCGCATAGAGGAAAACGCAATGAACCCAGTTTCACCACGTTTGTTGCAGAGAAAATGAGTGAAATATCTACCCATACGAAAGAAGAGATAGCAACACTCAGTACAGAAAATGCAAAAAGACTGTTTCATTTTTAATGACTTGTTTTATGAAGTATACAAAGCGTTTTTTGGTTTTTTTATTACTCTTGCATACCACGGCGTATGCGATATCTTTGGAGCATAAATACCCAAGCTACAGTTATGTGTTCAATGAGTTTGATGTTGATGAGAGTTATATGTATGATGAGGGGTTTATCTCATTTATTCTTAAGCATGAAGTAAAACTCAAACGCTTTTATCAGAACTCTTTAGTGCGTGGTAAGGATCTGTTGCCTACGTTGCAAGGTTTACTTGTAGATGAGGGCATCAGTGACCTTTTTATCTATCTCTCTATGGTAGAATCGGGATTATCATCCAACGCAGTTTCACCTAAAAAAGCAGTAGGGTTATGGCAGTTTATGCCTGCAACGGCCAAACAGTATAATTTAGAGGTATGCAGCAGTTATGATGAACGCTGTGATACTGTTTTTTCAACCACTGCAGCAATCCGCTATCTTAACAAACTCCATAAACAATTTGGGAAATGGTATCTTGCCGCTTTAGCATATAATTGTGGAGAGGGGTGTGTATCACGTGCCATAAAACGTGCTAGGAGTGATGAACTAAGTATCCTCATTGATGAAAATGCAAAATACCTTCCTGCCGAAACGAGGGCATATATAAAAAAAATTCTTCTCGTAGCGATGATTGGAGAGAGTGCAATATTGGATGATAGTGATGATGCAGATATGGTATTGAGAGAGAAACTTATCTCTGTGGATGTATCAGGCGGGACTCTATTAAAAGATATTGCAACATCAATAAAAATGGAAGAAAAAGCACTTTTGAAACTCAACACAAGCTTCAAAAACGGTGTTGTACCCAAAGAGAAGAAAATCTATAAAATGACTATTCCCATAGAGAAAGTATATGCCTTTTATATGCGTTACGCTTTACCTCCAGCCAAAAAGAGTACCACGAGGGAAAAATCACATATGATTTCACATTATGTGGCTTTAGGAGAAACATTGGAGAGCATCGCAAGTTTATATCAAGCGGATGTTCAAGAGATTATGCATACCAATCATTTGGAAAATACATTTCTCGTAATGGATAGCCTACTCGTGATTCCCGTAACTCAAAAGCAGTTTGATGCAATGGCTAAATAGTAGTCTCTTCTCCGATTATGAAGCCTCTATTTCAATACCTATACTTTTTAAGTCTTCATATATTTTCTTAGCCAAATAATATCCAAGATATGGAGGTACTGCATTTCCTACCATTTTATACCCTGCCATTACATTTTTATAATAAAATTTATGTTCATCAGGAAATGACTCTATTCTTGCACACTCTCTTACACTCAGACGTCTATAAAGATGTTCTTTTCTCTCTACAAATATACGTTTATTTTGTTCTACAAACTCCATTTTTGGAGCTTGTGGATGTATTGGAGCATGCCTACCGCCAGCTTGAATCGTAAATGATGGTTCTTCCCAACTACGAACACGATTACGTGACATATACATAGATGAAAATGTTCCAATAGCATATTCGTGATTATCTATTTTACACATTACTGCATTCGTATGATTTTTCTCTTTTGCAGGTACAGCTACATCCTTTATATCCCAAATTACATCTTTAAGATATCTTTTATGACTGAAAGCTTCTGGAAATTCAAACTCTATCCCCAAATCCTCACGATATCCTATAAAAAAAACCCTTTTTCTATCTTGTGGTACTTTATAGTCATGAGCATTAAGTAATTTAAAAGAGAGTCTATATCCACTCTCTTTAAAAAGTTTTTTAATATTTTCTAGTGCATCACTATGACGACTAGCGAGCATTCCCGATACATTTTCAGCCAAAAAGAACAAAGGTTTTTTATCTTTTAATAATCTAATAAAATCAAAAAAAAGCTGTCCTCTTTTGTCATCAATACCTCGTAATGCACCTGCTTCACTCCAACTTTGACACGGTGGACCACCAATAATACCTAAGGCTTCAGGAACATCTATAGAAGGTATTTTAGTAATACTTCTCCTATCTAATTCAGTATGAGGAAAATTTTTTTCATATGTCTCCCATATATCTTTGTCATATTCATTTGCCCATATCGTATTAAAGCCAGCTTTTTCAAATCCCAAGTCCAAACCACCAGCACCAGAAAACAGAGAAATAATATTCATCATCTACACCTTAAAAACCAAAAGTTTTGCATCTACAAGTTGCACAGGATTATTTGGGTTTTTTATCCTCACATCTTTTACCTCTATCCGTTCACTATTCATAGTCTCTACCGCATCTCGATCTTCTTCTGGCAAAAGATCATATTTTTCTTTTTTCATCAATGTTATCAGTTGAAACTCTTTTGTCTCATCATACTCATAAATATAATTAAATATTTTATTTGGGTTATCAATATGCCACATACCGCGAATACGTAAATCTGTTATACCAAGTGGGTCAACCTTTTTTACTTTACCAAGCTCTTTTGTCTCTGTAAATTCTACATCTGGAATTGTACTGATACCACTTGAAATAGTATTTTTAATTCTCTCATAAGCCTCCATATCTGCACAAAAACAATCCCCATACACAAACCAACAATGACTTCAGCCTACTATTGCTTGTATAACCGACTGCATAGATAATATCTTTCTCCCTCCAATCTTCACACTCTCTACAGGCTGTTGTAAGCATCGGACTATTTGAAAAGAGTTTTGACTTAGGGTATGAACCATTTAACGCAATCGCTGAGTTTTTAGATTGTAATTTTTTAACCTCTATAGCATCACTTCCTCTTAACATTAAGTCAGGTGGATTATTTTGATTACCCTCATAGGAATATACTTCTGATAATATGTCAAGCCTTCTAGCTTCATCTTGTTCATTTATTGTACCAGCAAAAGCATCTTGTACATATCTTTCTAATGCCTGACCAGAATTGTTCATTCTATTTCTTCCACTATAGAAATCAATCAGCTCTAACTGAGGGTTATTAAGAATATTAATAAATGCTTTAATGATATTAGACATATTCTTCTTTCCAAATTGAATTAACACAATTTTATCTAAAAACTATTTCAAACTATAATAATCTGTCAAATTGTCATATTAAAGCAGGCTTATTTCCAAATTTGTGAATTTTTCTGTTAGCTTTTTAGTCGTAGTGTGTTCACATCCTTAAAACTTTTATCACTTTTTCTTCTTCTTGATATTTTACCTTTTAAGTTCTGTGATAGATATTCAAATTCTGGAGGATATTGTAGAGGGTCTTTTTCTATGATTTGTAAAAGCTCCATAACTTTTGGTTTCAAGCCACTTGATTGATGTTTTTTAGCATCTTTTTTAGCTTGAGGAGAGAAAAGTAGTTGGTATATAGTTACCAGTCTAGTTTATCTATTGTTACAAAGTTTTCATTAGGTTCGTTAGAAGCTTCTATAATACTTTTTTCCATTCCTTTTATACTGCGCAAATATTCGTCATCATTTTTAAATTCTGTTTGATCCAAAATTGTTACTTCTAATTTAGAAAAATGGTTTAAGAGCCAAAAAAACTTTTCACTGATTTTATCATCAATTTTTAATGTTACAGTCTTCATAAAAAGCCCTTTTAAAATTGTTATTTTTGTATTATATCATATCTTCTTGTCCGTGAGCCATAATAAAACCACCGGGAGAAACACTCATTTTTTTTGCGTTTTCAATCTCTTTTTTGTTTGGATATAGGAGTAGACACCTTAACAACTCGCATTCATCCTATACTCACCAAGATTATTCCCTTTAACATCAATAATATGTACTGCACAGGCAAGACAAGGGTCAAAGGAGTGTAATACCTTTAACACTTCAAGCGGCTTGGCGGGGTCATGGAGTTTAATGCCTATGAGGGCTTCTTCGTAAGGCCCTCTTTGTGCTTTGCTGTCTTTGGGAGAGGCGTTCCATGTGGTGGGTGCAATGACCTGATAGTTTTTGATTTTCCCCTCTTCAATGTTGATAAAGTGTGACAAAACACCTCGTGGTACTTCTATGAATGTACTCCCTTCTGCTTTTTTAGGGAGTGTTTCAAATGTGTATTGTCTCCATGTTTTGGTATCGTAATATTTAATGTTCTCAACGAGTCGGTTGATAAATTTGAAGATATATTCAGAGATATATGCACTCTCTATGGCCCTAGCAGCATTTCTCCCTACAGTCGAAGAGAGATCTAAAAGTTCAAGATCACAAAAATCCAAAAACTCCTCTACAAAGGGTTTTATGAATCTATTTCCTCTTTTATAAGAGATGAATACCCGTGCAAGAGGCCCGCACTCCATTGTCTTCCCCTCATATCTTGGCGCTTTGATCCAAGAGTATTTATCCTGAGGTTTAGAAGTTTTGAGTGAGCCGTCTTTATTTAAATCCGTGTAGTACGGCTCTCCATCTTTATACCATGCTCTTTCAACCTCTTCAGTAATCTTATTTTTATCAAAAAGATGGACGTTTTCAAAATCATGGGTATAGATGACACCAGATTCAAAAAGCTTATTTGTATTATCAAAAGCATAGCCTCCCACGCAGAGAAAATTTCCTATACTTCTTCCTGATTCTGCTTTAATTTCCTCTTTGTATGCTGTGGCTAAAAGTTTCATATCAGGCATATATGCACGGTCTATAAAATCTTTTGCCTCTTTCATGATAAAGATAAAATCATTGAGCCTTTGAGGGTTTAACATATCTGCCACAGAGGTAATGCCTCCAACTACTATGGTTTGAGGGTGGGGCGTTTTTGCACCAAATATGGCAATGGCTTTTGAAATATTCGATTGAAATTTCAATGCTTCGAGATAATGCGAGAGGAGCAGTAAATTCTCTTCAGGGGTGAGTTTATAGTCGCTATGCCCCCAATATCCATTTGAAAAAGGCCCCAATCTCCCCGACTTGACAAATTTTGCCAATTTTTCTTTGACGGCAATGTAGTGTGCATGAGAATTTGCATAAGGTTTAGAGGTGTAAAGGTGACCTGTTTTACTCGTACGTTTTGGATCTGCCTCTAATGCCTTGGTCACATCTACAAAATCTAACAAATGAAGGTGGTAAAAATGTACCACGTGATCTTGAATAAAAAGTGCCAATGACATTAGGTCTCTAATAATTGTAGCATTTTGAGGTACTTCAAGCGTGTAAGCATCCTCAACTGCATTGACCGCTGCTCTAAAATGTGAATTGGTACATACACCGCATATCCTGCCGGCGAGCAACCCGGCATCTCGTGGGTCTCTGTTTTTTAAGATGGTTTCAATACCGCGAAAAAGTTGTCCGCTGACATAGGCTTCTTGTACAATGCCCTCATCATCTATCTCAACCTCAGCGCGTAAATGGCCTTCAATTCTGGTAATAGGGTCTATGACTATCTTCTTCATTTCACTTCCTCTACTTCTCTTTCTCAACTTTTCTTTCATGGGCATACTTGTCAAAAAACCCTTCTTCTACACAGCCCATACATCCATGACCTGCTTGTATCGGCCAAGATGTACCTTGGTTGAACTTCATCGTAGGGCAGTTGGCAAAAGCATAAGGGCCTTTGCATCCCATCTCAAACAGACACCAGCCTTTTTGTGCACCTTCATCACCCCATGCCTGAACAAACTCTCCTAGTTCATAATGTCCTCGTCTCTCACAGTTATCATGTATCCTGCCCCCATATGCCCAGAGAGGTCTATTGAATTGATCGAGTGGGGGTAACTCTTCAAACATCAAATATGAGAGCAGTGTGCCTACAATATTGATTGGGTTGACCGGACATCCCGGAAGGTTGATAATATCATCTCTTTGCAATGCTTCGGATACGCCTACTGCTCCTGTAGGGTTTGGAGCAGCAGCAACGACTCCGCCATCAAGGGCACAAGAGCCTACTGAGAGTATGAGTGCAGCCTCTTTGGCACATTTTTGAAGCAGTGCCAAACCTGTTTCACCTTTGGGACCGATGCGAAGGTATTTCCCCTCCATTGCCATTGGGATGGCTCCCTCAACGATGAGGACATACGCACCTTTTTGGGTTTTAATGATGTTTTCCAGCACACTTTCACTCTGATCCCCGCTTGCAGACATCAAAAGTTCATGATAGTCCAGCGAAATATAGTCAAAGATCAGATCTTCAATGCCAGGATGTGATGATTTTATAAAGGCTTCAGAGTTTCCTGAACAGTCAGCCAACTCCAGCCAGATAATGGGAACTTTGTTTAAATTCTCTATACCATCTTTGACCACACCTTCAAATTCTGGATGAAGCTGCATGGTAGCAGTGACCAAAGATATCCAGCTATTGAGCTCTTTTTTCGTGACGTCAAATGCATCATAAGAGGCGGAGAGTTGTTCTTTGTCAAGTTGATTTTGGGGATGAAGTCTGTTATATTTATCGATACGTTTCTGCGCTAAAGCGATCTCTTTTTCCCTTTTTATATCTTCAACACTTTTTTTAGGCAGATTTGGATCAATGAGATGCTGTGAACTTTTGATGACATCGGAAACCATTTTTTTACATTTACCGCATACACGACCTGCCTGAGAAAATTCTCCATACGCCAATAGATTCTCTACACCATAAGTGACCACAGTCTCTACAATATCTTGATAATAGAGATGTTCACAAGAGCAGATCAGTCTTCCTCTTGTGCCTATTAGTCTATTTTGATACAGATAAGAAGGATCGATATTTTGAGATTCTAACATGAGGGACTCTATATAGCCAATGTCTATATTTGAATTGATTCCGATAAAACGTGTGAGTTTGTTATTTTCTATAAAATATTCATCTATTCTGTGATCTTTATCAGAGGTGATTAATATTTTTTCAAAATTATTTGAATAGTCGGGAGATCTGACCTCTAGGAGTTCATACTCATCTACTTTAAGCATATCTATCATCACTTCAAGGTGGAATTCTCTCTTTTCCAATTCCAATAAAGAGGCAATAGCTACATCTGCCTGAAGTGTACACTCTTTCACATGCCCGGCAATAAAATGACTGCTTTTTATCTGTGCGCATTCACCTACGGCATAGATATCTTTATCCTCTGTTTGCATGTGATTGTCTGTAAGAATACCTTTGTCACATACAAGTGTATCTCTTATAAAATTGATATTGGGTTTGATACCTATACCAAAAATTAAAAATGGGTTGCGTATTTCCAGTTTTTTTGTTTTTAAATAGATGATTTCATGATTTTCAATCTTTTTTTCAACAATTTCATCTTCATATGAGATGGTTATTTTCCCCTCTTTAAGATAGGAGGACTCCATTGCATGTCTTGCTTGAGGTGAGAGGTTTTTTTCATACAGTGAATGACTGCGAACAATAAGGGTAATATGCTTCACTTGTGGCATTTTATTTAACGTTTCAAGGAGTTCCAAGCCTATGGGGCCTGAACCCACGATGACCACCTCTTTGTTTTGTATACCTTCTGAAATCTTATGACAATCATTGGCATTTCGAAATACAGCGGCATTTTTAAGGGCGGAGATATCAAAAAGTGTTTGTGGTAGAGAACCTGTGGCAATGATCAGTTTGTCATAGCTAAAAACAGAATGTTTTGAAAATACTCTTTTTGATTTTTTATCAATTGAGGTAATTTTTTCATTCAAAGTGACGGTAACTAAAGGGTCGATAGGCAGTGTAATCTCATCCAGTGTAGCACTTTGATTGACAAGGTCACAAAGGTGTATCCTGTCATAAGGAGAAAAAGGCTCTTCTGATAGGATCAGTACTTCCATTTCGGGTGCAAGTTTTCTAATACGGTTAGCCAAATATGCCGCAGCGATTCCACCGCCTATAATTACAATTCTCATAGTATCACCTCATATAATTTATATTCATTTTTTTAGAAATTATTCATGGAAAATTGAACCCTTTGGGAAATATTTAATTCACCCGATTGTTCGTCTATTTTATCAAATCGTTTTAATGCACCTGTTTTGTTTGCAATTTGTATTGCCAAACCCGGACGGGCATTCAATTCCAATATCAAAGGACCCAGGTTTTTGTCGAGTACGATATCTACGCCTAGATATCCCAAATGGGTCACTTCATAGCATGATGCTGCAAGGGTAAGCATTTTTTCCCAGTATGGTATTTGAAGCTCCGAAAAATCATATCCTGTGTCAGGATGGTTTGTGACGGGCTTACCATGCTGTACGGCAAAAAGTGCTTTCCCCGATGCCATGTCGATTCCCACCCCCACTGCCCCCTGGTGTAGATTTGCTTTGCCGTCACTCTCGTTGGTTGAACATCGTAACATAGCCATAGCAGGGTACCCCTTGTAGATAATGACTCGTATGTCCGGAACACCTTCATAACTGTATCGATCAAAAATAGGATCAAACTCTACCAATTGTTCAATCATCGCAACATCGGTTTTACCGCCAAGAGAGTATAGACCGCTTAGAATGTTGGAGATGTCACGGTGAATGTCTCTAAGTTCCAAGCCTTGTCCGTTTGGTTTAAAAAATGTATCACCTTCACGTTTTACGATGACCAAAATACCTTTACCCGCACTTCCCTGTGCAGGTTTGATGACAAACTTATCATAAGAGGCTAATATATCTTTCAATTTACGTAGTTGCGACTGCCGTTCAATGGTAGCCAATAATTTAGGTACGGCAATACCTGCATTTTGAGCAACAACTTTTGTTTTCAGTTTGTTATCTACCAATGGATAATACTTACGGTCATTCTCTTCACCGATATAATGAATATTGCGTTTATTCATTCCAAGAATGCCCAGTTTCTTCAGTGTAAAAGGATTGGCAAACATCTTCTATTTCACCATTGATTTAAAACGAATGAGTTCACTCAGCCTATATCCGCTGTAGCGTCCAAGTAGAATAATGGCTGCCAATACCACCAAGAGTAATTCGGGAAAATTAAAAGCCAAATGTGAAATAAAAGGATGGCTCATCACGAAGTAAGCAAATATGGCTACAATCAAAGATCCTCCCCCTTGTATAAAGACCTCTTTGGCTCCTTCTTCTTCCCATAGAATGGACATTCTTTCAATGGTCCAAGCCAAGATAATCATAGGGAAAAAGGTAATTGTCAGTACTTCTTTAATGCCCAGTTTAAAACTTAAAATGCTCATAAATGACATAATCATAATGACCACTATCATGACTGATGAGATTCTGGCCACCAGTAAGAGGTTGAGATTACTGAGGTAAGAGCGGATAATCAAGCCTATTCCTACAATAACAATGAACATAATAAGCCCGACAAAGAGAGTCGTTTCCATAAAAGCCAAGGCTATCAAAATGGGCATAAATGTTCCGGATGTCCGTACTCCAATCAATACTCTTAACAATACCACTACCAAGGCACCAAAAGGCACCAATAATATATGCCTATAGGCATTTTGTTCCGATACAGGTAATGAAAAGAGTGAAAAGTCCAATATGGCAGCTTTTTCTACAAGCTCTTTTTTGTCTAGCAGATATTGGACGGGCACTTCTCGTTCATTAATGGAAAATCGAATATTGGACTTTGTTGCTCCTGTGACATCCAGCAGTGAATCACCGCCTTGTTTCCATATAAAGAAGTTTTTATCACGGGTAACCTTCCCTTTGTTAAGGTCATAGAGCTGCCATTTTTTACCGTCATAGACTTCAAGCATGGGTGTCAAAGCGATATTCCTTCGTGCACTCTCTAGATATAGACCGTGAATTTTACGTACTCTAATATGTCTATATCGTAAAAGACGGTATAAGATGTCTATCTTTGCTTCTCCTCCCTGTGCGAGAAGAATTTTGGCTGCCTGAGAAGGGTTTTTTTCATTAAATTCCTGTATCAATTGTGCCGCAAAGGAGTGTGTGTCGGCAGATCTCGCTCGAACATTATCAAGAAGAATCTTTGCCGTGTTCATTAATGTATTGGGAAGGTCATTGAGAGACTCACTTTTTTGTTCAAAAGGTGTGATAGGCAGTTTGGGGTTGGACTCTCCTGGTTTTATTATGACTTCAAGTGAATAGTAAAGTATTTGAGGACCGGTCACCCTGCGTTTACTCCATTCTGCTCTTTTCCCGTTTTCTGTTTGTGCTTGGGCATAACCAAAACCCGAAGAGGCAACATCTTCAGAGAGTATTTGTATCCCGTCTTGAGGTGCAGGAAGTGCCATAGATACCAATACTGCTTTACGCTTTCCTTCAAATGAAATTTCTGCTCCTATTTTATAGACAGAACTTTTTTCATGCGGTAAAAACGGTATGCCCAATTGACTTACTTTATACCATACGATAAAAAGTCCTAAAAAAGAGAGAGAAAGAGCAATGAGCAATACGTGAAATCTTTTAGACATTCAAAATCCTTTTTATTTAGGTAATACCATAGGTTTTAATTGATATTTTTTTGCAACATCAACAATGAAATAATCACGTAAGAAGTTACGCCCTATCAGTATGGGGTATTTATAGGATTTACGATCATTGAGATTAACATGAATAAGCTGTGAAACAGTTCCTAGTACAATCCGCATATTAATAACATATCGATCCTGGGCTTCTTCCCCGTGACGTTTGATATGTACGGTTTTGATTACTTTTCTTTCAATTGTATGCTTTTTGTCTCCTACAACACAGACAAAACGTACCCACTGTTTCCCATCTCGTTCAAAAGGCGTGATGTTTCGTGCATCAACGGAGGTTGTTTTCGCACCGGTATCAATACGTGCTTTGAAGCGTGCATTAGGCGGAACAAGTCGGATATTTTCTATCTCACCAATGATCATTTTGGCATCGGGTTTTTCCGTATTTAGGTTCTCAAAGGTACTGTTATGTTCCATTAAGGGGGGTGTATGTACTCTATTTTGTGTGTAAGATATGGTTTGAATTAAAAGTAAAATAAGTAAGTTATATTGCCATTTCATTTGTAAATGCATAATCATTCTCCACTATAATATAGTATTAATTATATCATACCTGTGGCGTGGAAAAATATGCTCTGCTATTGTGAACGAATGATCTGCAAACATTAGCGTGATGATTTTGATGTAAATTTTGTTCGCTTTTTGAACATCACCCATTTATCAATTTCCATGATGAGGACTAATCCTAATGCTATCACGGCAAGTTCTAACCACATATCAAAAGAGACAGGTTGTACAGAGAGTACATTTTGCATAAAAGGGATATGCATAGATGCGATATGTAAAAACTGCGTAAAGATGACCAAAGATATGAGTGCTATACTGTTTTTATATGATATTTTATAGAGATAATTAACTTCTGTTCGGGCATTAAAGACATGTACATTTTCAAAGAGTACCATGAGAAGAAGTATGATATTTCTGGCACTCTCAACACTCTCTCCTGCTTGGAGTAAAAAGTAAAAGAGAACAAAGGAGACAATCCCTATATACAGACCACCTACGACAATACGTCTTAACATCAGTCTATTAAAGATCGGTTCTTTGGGTGATCTTGGTTTTCTCTTTAGGAGTCCCGGTTCTGCTGACTCTAGTCCAAGCATCACATCCTGTATACCGTTTGTGACAAGATTAAGCCATAGTAACTGTACGGGGAGCAGGGGTAAAGGCATGCCTGTGATAAAAGAGAGCATCACTAATACCAACTCGGCAAAGCCTGTTGATATGAGCAGATAAATCACTTTTCTAATGTTGTCATGAGCCCGTCTTCCTTCTTCTATCCCATTAACGATAGAAGCAAAATTATCATCCGTTAAAATGATATCAGAGGTAGATTTGGCAATGTCCGTACCACTTTTACCCATGGCTACACCGATGTTAGCATGTCTTAGGGCAGGGGCATCATTGACCCCATCACCCGTCACTGCAACGTAATGTCCCAATGTCTGATATGCCATAACTATCTTCATCTTTTGTTCTGGTGTTACACGGGAAAAAACGGTGACATCTTTTAACGCTTCAGCCTTTTCTCCATTCTTTTCCCAGTCGAGTAATTCATGTTCGCTCATAACCCCTGCATCAGAAGAAGCGATGCCAAGATCTTGCGCTATAGATAATGCAGTATTGGGATGATCCCCTGTGATCATGACAACTTTTATACCGGCTTCCTGAGCTTTCTGTATGGCATCAGGAGTCTCTTCTCTTACGGGATCTATGATGGCTACAAAACCTAAATAACTAAAATTATTAAGATTTATCTTTTCTTCATCTTTGGATTCTTTGTGTGCGAGTGCAATGGTCCTATACCCTTTAAGTGCCCATACATCTACATCTTCCAATATCGATCTTTTTTCTTGCTCTGTGAGACGGCAATGCTCGAGTAGAGTTTCAGGAGAACCTTTACTAAATTGAAATATCTTATCATCCTGTTCCATCATCACTGCTGAAAAACGGTTGATAGGCTCATAAGGTATCTCATCTATCTTTCTATAAGATTTAGAACCTGTAAGATAGGATTCATCTGCATTTACTGCAAACTGTGCCAAGGCGATATCGACCTGATCTCCAAAAAAGTCAACACTACCTTCTTCTCCCTCTTCATAGTGCATTTCATTACAGAGTATGGAGGCTAGGTAGACTTTGTCATGTGCTTCATTTATAGTATTTGTATCATAGACCTGTGTGGGTGAGATGAAATACTCTACAGAGAGTTTGTTTTTCGTCAGTGTACCTGTTTTGTCAGAGGCTATGAGCGTACAAGAACCTAGACCTTCAATAGCTGCGAGTTTACGTACGATGACATTACGTTTGGACATGGCTAAAGAAGCAGAGGTAAGTGCTACAGTGATGGCAACAGGAAGACCTTCGGGTATCGTAGATACAGCTAAAGCAACAGAGAAGAGAAAGAGAGCATAAAAAGTCATACCTTTAAGCAGACCTATAGCAAAAAGAACAAGTACCATGATACCGATGACTATAGAGATGGTAAAAGAGAGTTTTTCCATTTTTTCCAGAAGCGGTATCTTGGCTTTGCTTTTTTTAGAAAGTAGTTGCGCTATTTTCCCTGCCTCTGTATCTTTCCCTATGTTTGACACCACTCCTAATCCGCGACCTGAAGAGATATAGGTACCGGCAAAAAGCATGTTTTTCCTCTCTGGCAAGAGTAGGTTGATATTGTCACTTACAAAGCGTGCATCTTTATGCATATCTATGGATTCACCTGTCAGTAAAGACTCATCCACCATAAGGTTATTGGATTCTGTCACTCTAATATCTGCAGCAACTTTGGTACCTGGTTCAAATACAAGAATATCCCCCGGAACAATGTTTTTACTCTCTATCTCCTGCATGGTACCATCTCTCAGTACCATAGCATTGACCTTAATGAGATTTTGAAGTAGTTTGGCTTTTTGGGATGCAGAATACTCCTGATAGGTTCCGATAATGGCATTTAAGACTAAAACGGCAAGAATGAACATGGAATCTGTGTATTCTTCAATGATCAGTGCCATTAAAGTGGCTAAGAGCAAAATATAGATAATAGGGCTTTTAAACTGTTGTAAAAAGTGTGCAAACAGTGTCATGTCAGGTTTTGAGGGGAGTATGTTTAAACCATACGCTTCTTGTCTTTTTGATATCTCTTCATCAGTGAGTCCAGAGGTTGTACTGTCTAATGCTAAGAGTGCCTCATCAATAGTTTTTGTATGAAAATTCATTATTAACCTTTAAGTATAAGATACCTCTAAAATACCTTCTTTATTTAATCCTAATTTCTTCACACATTTCAGTAAAAGCGTATAAAGACCTTCTTCTAAAGTAGGGTGGTAAAATGGCAGTTTCAGCATATCATGTACAGTGAGTTCCTGCTCCATAGCCCAGGCTAAATGATGTGCCAGATGTTCACCATGTGGCGCTGCAATCTGCGCACCTAGAAGTAACCCGTCACCTTTTTGTACATAGAGACTAGCTAGTCCTGCATTTTTATTCATGAGGAAAGCTCTTCCTTGTTGTTTGAAGTCGTACGAACATATAATAACATTTCCATCCTCTTTTATTTCATGATAACTTTTCCCTATTAAAGCGATATTCGGGTCTGTAAAAACAATGGCCAGTGGCACTTTTCTTTTAAAACTTTTTTGACTTTTTACGGCATTGTATCCAGCGATACGTCCTTCGTCTGCTGCTTCATGAAGCAGTGGTCTCTCTGCATTGACATCACCTGCTATATAAATGGGAAGGTCTTCAACCTGCATGGTCTGAGAATCAAAGTGCGGCATACCTCTTTTATCTAGATCTAACCCTAAGTTTTCAAGCTTTAAATTTTCAAGGTTTGGTTTTCTGCCTATGGCTACCAAGACTTTGTCTACAAGTACTTCATTGTTATCATGAGTGATCTTTATCTTATCATTTACTTTACTTAAAACCGCACGACCACCGCCAATCCAGATATCAAACTCTCTTTTACAAAGTGCAAGCATGTTTTCATTGACGTCGGGGTCACTCAACCCGCCTATGAACTCTTTGGAGTGCACTGCTGTGACCTTAATCCCAAGTCTTGAGAGTGCTTGTCCTAGTTCCAACCCTATGACTCCTAAACCAAGTACACCTAGAGTGGAAGGGATATCCTCTTGTTCAAAAAGTTCATCTGTGGTGAGGATATGCTCTTTAAAGGTTTCCCACTTTGGGTCAAAAACAGGTGTAGACCCTGTAGCGATAATAATCTTTTTAGCCACGATCTCATCGTCTCCAACCTTTAGTCTGTTGGCATCGATAAATTCTGCTCTTCCCGAGAGTACTTTGTCTCCTAAACGTGTGATGTTCTTGATGTTTCCATCAACAAGTATATCACGATGTTTACGTACTCTTTTTAGAACATCAGGCATGGAGATAGTAAGTTTCTCACTATTTTGTATGCCACTTTTTTCAAAGTACTCCCGCTCATGATAATACTCAGCGATACGTATAAGGGATTTTGAAGGCATACATCCCACTCTGGCACAGGTCGTACCATAAGGACCATTATTAATCACAAGAAAGTTATCTGTTTCTTTTCTAACTTGAGAGAGTGCGTATAATCCTGCCGAACCTGCACCGATGATAGCTACGTCTACTTCTTTTTTCATGTTTTACCTTCTGTAAGCGATTTATATATTATACATTAGATTGATATCTAAATCAACGTAATGTTGAGATGGGGCTTGTGCCGTGGATAAACAGCATGTTTCAAGCAAGTATAATTTAGATAGTATTTGATTGCCAAAACAATACATAAGGAACTCCTATGATGCCGTTTTCAAAAAGATATTTTTATATGATGCTTTGCTCTTGCGCTTTGCTACTATTTTCAGGGTGTGAGGATGAAGGACAAAAGAGCATAACCCCTCAAGGACCTCCGCCTATTAAAGTAGAAACAGTCACGGTTGAAAAAAAGAATTTTCCCGTGTGGGTGCAATATACGGGTATGACTAAAGCTGTGAGTGAACAGGAGATACGTGCCCGTGTTTCAGGTCGGCTAGAGAAGCGTTTTTTTGAGGATGGTGCCAGGGTTAAAAAGGGAGATAAACTTTTTTTGATTGAACAAGATGTATATCAAAGTAATTTGGATGCTGCCAAATCTAAAAAAGAGAAAAATATGGCTG
This sequence comes from Campylobacterota bacterium, assembly GCA_034660455.1. Classification (GTDB taxonomy): domain Bacteria; phylum Campylobacterota; class Campylobacteria; order Campylobacterales; family Sulfurovaceae; genus Sulfurovum. The sequence goes on from JAYEJF010000039.1 coordinate 36,882, forward strand.
CACTTGCATTGGCAAAGGCAGATGTAAAACGCTATGAACCGCTTGTGAAAGAGGGGCTTGCAGCACGTTCGACACTTGAAGAGTACGAATCAACTCGAGATGCTTTGATTGCTTCCATCAAAGCAGATGACGCTGAGATACGCAATGCGCAATTGGAGTTAAGTTATACCTTAGTCACTGCACCTATATCAGGGCAGGTGAGTGCCAGACGTGTAGATGTCGGTAACCTTGTGGGGTATGGTGAATCAACACTACTCACAACCATAGTTCAGACCGATAAGATCTATACCTACTTTAGCCCTTCTGAGAGTGATATACAAAAATTATATACATTTCGTTCACGAAAAGAGCTACCTGCTTTTATAGAAGTGCGTGGTCAAGGTGAAGATATTTTTAAACGCAAGCGACTAAACGGCTTTGTTGATTTTTCCAATAATATTGTAGACCCTCTAACCTCAACTGTCTCTATGCGTGCAATCATGGAGAACAAAGAGCAGACAGTCTATCCTGGAACCTTTGTCTATATTAATGTGTTTATTACTGATAAGATTGATTTTATTATGGTGCCTCCCCAATCTGTTCTTGAAGATCAATTAGGAAAATTTGTCTATAGGGTGGATGCACAAAATAGGGCCAGAAGAAGTCCTGTCAAAACATCACTCTCTTCACGCCATTATGTTGCGATAGCCAAAGGATTGAGTAGTGGGGAGAGGGTTGTCATTTCAGGATTGGTGAAAGTAAAAGAGGGTCGTCTGCTCAAAGTGGAAGATGTAACGGATACCAAAGGTATTGAAGCGGTCATAAAAAAGCATAAGCTCATTCCCCAAGAGGTAGAAAAATAGATGTTTTCTCTTACTTTTATCAAACGTCCTATTTTAGCGATGGTCATCTCTTTGATGATTATTGTTGCGGGTTTGACATCGATGCGTGTTTTACCTATACAGGAGTTTCCTGATGTGGTACCTCCTACAGTGGTCGTTTCCGCCAATTATACGGGAGCCAATGCTTACGCAGTAGAAGACTCGGTCACCCGTCCTTTGGAAGATAAGATCAATGGGGTTCAAGGCTCTATCTATACACAATCATCAAGTAGTTCAACAGGTGCTTCTAAAGTTACTGTCTATTTTGAACCAGGATATAACCTTGACATGGCTGCAGTGGATGTACAAAATAAAGTTTCATTGGCGACACCTTCACTCCCTGCTGAAGTAAAACAGTCAGGTGTGGTTGTAGATAAACAGAGTCCCTCTGCGGTCTGTTTTGTGACAATTAACGGAGATGAACGTTATGATGACGCTTTTTTAAGTAATTATATCAATATTAATGTGCTTGATGAACTCAAACGTATCCCCGGAGTAGGAAAAGCAGAAAATATGGGAGAGAAGAAATATGCGATGCGTATTTGGCTCGACCCTGACAAAATACAGGCGCTTGCGTTAACACCCGCTGACATCATTGATGCAATACGTTCACAAAATAAACAAGCTGCCGTAGGAAAAATAGGGTCATCTCCCACGTTTAAAGACCAGCAGACTGAATATGTGTTGACTGCCGAAGGTCGTTTGACTCAGATTGAAGAGTTTGAAGAGATAGTCATAAAATATAAAGAAGATGGATCTTTGGTCTATCTGCGTGATGTCTCTAGCATTGAGTTGGGGGCTGAAAAGTATGACTGGAATGCTATCTTAAATAAAAAACCAACGGGTCTAGTGGGTATTTATCAGTTGGCAGGCTCTAATGCTTTAGAGATAAGAGCAGCAGTAGGGAAGGTGATGGAGAGGGTAAAAGAGCGTTTCCCTGATGGGATTAGTTATGCAATACCTTATGATACCACTACCTATGTCGATGTTGCCATTGATAATGTGGTCAGCAACCTTTTTATTGCTATTTTACTGGTTATTGTGATTATCTACATCTTCTTGCAATCTTGGCGTCCTACGGTGATTGCTGCGGTGGCTATTCCTGTTTCACTTATAGGTGCATTTGCGGCCATGTACATTGCACCGGGTTTTTCCATTAACTTTCTTACGCTTTTTGGGTTGATTTTAGCAATTGGTATTGTAGTAGATGACGTGATACTTGTGGTGGAAAATGTTGAAGTGATTATGTATAAGGAGCCTGAACTCAGCATGCCTCAAGTGGTTAAAAAATCAATGATTGAACTGATAGGTCCAATCATTTCAACGACATTGGTTCTGGTCGCTGTGTTTATCCCTGTATCGATGGTACCGGGTATTACAGGTTCACTCTACCAGCAATTTGCTTTGACCATCTCTTTTGCTGTTATTGTCTCTTCTTTGAATGCTTTGACACTTTCGCCTGCTATTTCTGCCATAATCATTAAGCGTCGCGGTGCGGAGGAGAAAAAATTTGTGGGCTTTGAACTTTTTGAAAAAGGCTTTTTATGGCTTACAGATAAATACACCGCGCTTGTTACCCTGCTTGTGAAATTTCGTTATATAGTACTTATGCTCTTTGTTGTATTGATAGGGGTAATCTATTCTATGTTCCTCTCTACACCTACGGGCTTTGTACCTTCTGAAGATAAAGGCTCCTATATGGTTGCGATGAATCTCAAACCCGGAAGTTCCATTGAACGCACCGTAGCAGTGCGTAAAGAGGTTGAAGCCATTGTTGCGAATATCAAGGGGGTAAAAAATGTCATCGCTATTGATGGATATAATATCATCACAGGTGCGCTTGACGGATCTGCGGGTGCTCTGTTTGTGATGCTCGATCACTGGGATGAGAGAACTGAGCGGGGTCTTGATATCAGGAGTATTATTGCAAAAACCTTTGCAAAAACTGCACATATCTCAGATGCCTCAGTGGCAGCATTTAACATGCCCGGGATTACCGGATTGGGTTCGGTAGGTGGATTTGATTTTAGGTTACAAGATTATCTTTCAGGGGATATGGGAACATTTATGCATTATGCACAAGAGATCATCAAAGCGGCAAATGCCGATCCGCGTATAGGAAGAGCATTTACCACCTATAATCCTTCGTATCCTATGTATGAAATTCAAATTGACCGTAAAAAAGCCAATGCTTTGGGGGTTGATGTTGCGACGCTGTTTAGTACGATGCAAACTTATTTAGGCTCTTTTTATGTCAATGACTTTGTAAAATATGGTAAGGTGTTTAAAGTGTTTGTACAGGCAAAAAAAGAGTTTAGGTCAGACAAAAGTGATATCAATAAACTCTTTGTCAAAAGTAAACAGGGTAAAATGGTACCTATGTCGGCACTTATTTCCGTGCATGAAGAGCGAGGACCACAAAATATCTCTCACTATAATCTATATAGATCTATTCAAATCAATGGCTCTCCTGCCCAAGGATACAGTTCAGGGCAGGCAATGGAGGCGATGGAAGAGATTGCTCAGAAGATACTACCCAATACCTACGGATATGAGTGGTCGGGGATGTCATTTCAGGAGAAAATCGCCGGGAATGGACAGATACTTGTCTTCTTCTTTGTGGCGTTGATCGTTTTTCTTGTGCTCTCTGCACAGTACGAGTCATGGATTATGCCGTTGATGATTTTGCTCTCCGTTCCTATTGTCATGATTGGGGCACTGGGAGCCTTGAAGATGGCAGGATTGCCACTGAATGTCTATGCACAAGTGGGATTGGTGCTTTTGATTGCATTGGCTTCCAAAAATGCTATTTTGATTGTTGAGTTTGCTAAAGAGTTGAGGGAATCGGGGATGAGTATCATTGAGTCGGGTATTCAGGCAGGCAGGTTGCGTTTTCGTGCAATTATGATGACGATTCTCTCTTTTGTCTTTGGTACTGCCCCGCTTGCATTTGCCTCAGGGGCAGGGGCAGTGACACAAAAGTCAATTGGCGTGGGGCTGCTTGGGGGGATGCTTGCAGCAACAGTCGTGAGTACCCTTTTGGTGCCGGTACTCTATGTGCTTCTTTCCTCTATGCGTGAGAAGTTTGTGAGTGTAGAAGAGGAAATTGCAAAACGGGAGATGGTTTAAATGAGAGGTATCATAAGAGGCATAGGGTTTAGTTTACTAACAATAACCCTTATTACGTCTGTAAAAGCAAAAACATTAACGATCGATAAGGCCATAGAGCTTACGCTTAAACATAGTCCTGATATTGATATAAGCAGATTTGATTTTGAACGTGCCATAGAACGCAGTCATTTTCAAGAAGGGTACTATTTGCCTAGTTTGGATCTAAGTGCTACGGCAGGAAAACAAAGTATTGATTTTAAGCAGCAAGATAGAGTGAACGGTACAACGTTAACGGGAACGATAAGTGCTTCTCAACTGCTCTATGATTTTGGTAAAACAGGTGGCAGAATCTCTGCAGCAAATGAAGAAGCCAATGCGCTCGAAGCAAGTCTCAATCAATTTATTTCCAATAAGATTTTGCGTGTTAAAGCACAATATTATGATGTGTTAAAAATCAAAAGTATGATTGAAGTCAACAAAAAAAATATAACATTACAAAAAGAGCACCTCAGACGCGCAAAGCGCTATTATGAAAGCGGTATCAAAACAGTTATTGATGTCTCTGATGCCAAAGTACGTCTGATTCAGGCTGAGCTAGAGTTGAATAATTCAGAATATGAATTAAAATTACGTCGTTCGATATTGGAACAAACAATGGGGTATGTCCCTTATAAGGGGAAATATACACTCTACTATAAGAAGTTGAATCTTCCCAATGTGAGTAAAAATTTACCTAAGATCACCACATCACTTTCTCAACTAGAGGGGTTTGCATATGCACACCGTTATGAGTTAAAAAGTTCCAAGTTTTTTGCGCAGAGTTCAAAATCCCTTGTCGTAAGCGAAAAAGGGAGTTACCTTCCCACATTGTCACTTCGAGGGGACTATACCTCACAGCAAGTAGATGATAACTTCATTGCAACAACACCCAAAACCCAGTGGCAAGCAGGCGTAAACTTGCAATGGAATCTCTATGCAGGCAATCAAACCGATGCTTCTGTACAAGAAGCAAAGATTGCATCTTTGAAAGCTACCTCACAAGTGCAAGAGGTACGTCTTTTAATTAGACAGCAGGTCATTGAGTCAAGTTTGGGCGTTCAAAGAACAAAAGATGCAGTGATACTTTCTGAAAATATTGCAAAAGCGAGTTATAAAAAGTTCATACAGGCTCAAAAACGGTATGAGAATGAGCTTTCGGACTATATTGAACTTCAAGAAGCACAACAGGGGTATATTGAATCATTGGCAGATATCGTCAATGCTTACTATGATTATTATATTGCTATTGCACAACTTGATTTTGCCGTAGGACGATAAGAGAAAAGTCGCATAAAACGTGATATCATTCATAGACGAAATTAAAACAAAGAGGAAGAAGAATGAAAGTAATAGATATGGCATTGTTGGCAACTGTAGCGGTATTGGTAGTAGGATGTAGTACAAATGAACCTGCACCGAGTACAAAAAATGAAATCGTGACACTTGATAACGGAAAACAGTATAGTGTTCCTGTAGGGTCTATTTATACAAAAGCACCAGTAACACAGAAGGCTATTGCCCGTTATACGGAATTAGGTGTTAAAGAGTGTGAAAATGGTGATATTACTTGGGAAGATAAAAGTGTATCAGAGCGTATCAATGGCATTATGAGAAACGGAACGAAAGAAGAGGGTGTGTCGATTATTGAAAAAGCGGCAAAAGAGGGTACTATCGGATGTGCTAGCCCACTTCCACATGCATAGTGTTATAAAAAATCCAGAGTTTGGTGTTAAGGGAAAAATATGATGAAGAGAATCACTACGGTCAATGCTAAAGAGGAGATCGCAAAACTCAAAAACGATCAGTGTGCAGAAGATGATGTCTTTTTTCAGGCAATGGAAGAGGTACTGTACTCTCTTTTACCACTCTTTAAATCAGATGATGTCTATGATAAAAGTGCAAAAAATGCCATTATTAGAAGATTAATCACCCCCGATCGGGTCATTAAATTTCAAGTGGCATGGTTGGATGATCAGAACGAAATTCAGGTTAATACCGGGTATAGAGTACAGTTTAATAATGCTCTAGGCCCTTATAAAGGGGGGCTTCGGTTTCATCCTTCGGTCAATGAAGGGGTGTTGAAGTTTTTAGGGTTTGAGCAGATTTTAAAAAATGCACTGACAGGATTGCCTATCGGAGGGGCTAAAGGGGGCAGTAATTTTGATCCTAAAGGCAAAAGTGATTTTGAAGTGATGAAGTTTTGCTCGGCGTTTATGAAAGAGTTACATAAGTATATCGGACCTCGTATTGATGTACCCGCAGGTGACATAGGTGTCGGTGCACGTGAGATTGGATATCTGTTTGGTCAGTATAAGTCTATTACGTCCTCATTTGAAGGTGTACTTACGGGTAAACCATACTTTTTTGGCGGGTCACATATGCGCCCTGAAGCAACAGGGTACGGTGTGGTCTATTTTACACAAAAGATGTTGGAGTTGGAGACCAAAGATACAGAGTGTTTAAAAGATAAGATCTGTGTTGTTAGCGGTGCAGGGAATGTTGCACTGCATGTGATAGAAAAACTGCATCATTTAGGGGCTATTCCCGTAGCCTGCACGGATTCAACGGGCACACTTTATGATGATAGAGGGGTTGATCTTGAATTGTTAAAAGATTTGAAACTCAAAAGACGTGTTTCATTGCAAGAGTATAAGAACACCCATACAACGGCAGAATTCACCCCTATTTCAGAGTATCCCAAAGGTGGACATGCCGTGTGGGATATTCCTTGTTATGCAGCATTTCCCTGTGCAACACAAAATGAATTGACAGCGGTTGATGCGAAAAAATTGATTAAAAACGGGTGTATCTGTATTGCAGAAGGCGCGAACATGCCTTCAACAGCTGAGGCAGTAAAAATTATGACAAAAAGTAAACTCTATTATGCTCCGGCTAAAGCGGCAAATGCAGGGGGTGTTGCAGTGAGTGGCTTTGAAATGAGTCAAAATGCTGCGATGCAAAAATGGACCTTTGATGAGGTTGATGCGAGACTCAAAGCAACGATGGAAGAGATATGTGTGGATGTATCAAATACTGCAAAAGAGTATGGGGTTGAAGGAAACTATGTTGATGGTGCAAATATCTTAGGATTTAAACGCGTAGCGGATGCAATGATTGCAGAGGGGATATAGTGTATTATCCCAAGGAACCTTTACAGATTCATCATGTTTGAAGTAGCAGACTATATAGGCATTATTGCTTTTTCTATGAGTGGTTTTTTTGTAGCAGTACGTAATAAATTGGATTTTCTCGGGGTTCTTATTTCTGTATTTTTAACCGCTTTTGGCGGTGGTATACTTAGAGATGTGACGGTACATACCACACCTTATACCTTTACACATACCGCACCCGTGATTGTAATGATTTTAGTCATGTTTATTTTGGTATTTATGAAGTTTCAACATAAGTCTGCCATTGAGAATAAACCACTTTTTATTTTAAGTGACTCCATTGGACTTGTCTCTTTTAGTATTACGGGTGCACTTGTCGGCTTAGATCAGGATTTGAATATTACAGGGGTTCTCGGACTTTCATTCGTGACAGCCGTAGGTGGCGGTATTATAAGAGATGTTATTATTAATGAAGTGCCTTTTGTGTTAAAAACGGGCTTTTATGGCACCATAGCACTCATTATAGGAGCTGTTCTCTATGTATTGGACATCTATGGTATGGTAGATATTTATGCTTTAAGTACGGTTTTTATTTTAGGTGTGGTATTGCGGATAGTAGCCTATTATAAAAAGTGGTATATTCCAATGGTATAAATTTGTAACACTTATATGGTATATTTAAAATTTTTTAAGGTAATATATAAGTAGTATAGAATTTCATAAGATAAAGGGCACCTATTGTGTTAGAGGTGTCATAAAGGAGATAGATATGTTATATAAGGTAAAAGCGAAGATTAATAAGCTAAAAATGAAAGAGTTTTATAATGCGTTAACAGATGGAAGTATCGCTTCTCAAGAACCCGACGGTCCCGATATTGTGAATGCGATGCAAAAAGCAGTGAAGACAGAGGATGATACACTTGAATGGTATGAAGCCTGCAGTTGTGTTACACCTCTTGAACATGAACGTGATACGGTGTATGACAAGTATCTGCATGATATTGAAACAACAGTGGTTCATGAGATTAAAAATGATATTAAAGGGAATTCATTTTGGGATTGTTTAGAGACTTGGCATTTTGATGAGACATATACCTTTTAAATCTCTTTATTCCCCGACCATCGTTTTATCAGTTCCAATCCCATCTCAAAGGGTAGGTTTCCATTTTGACTTCGTCTCTCTATCTCTTCTTGCAGTAGTGAAGTCTCCATCTTAGAATAAGGGAGATGACTAACTGTATTTTTCATTTCAATGAACCTTGATGCATAGAGGATACTCATACCAATGAGAGAAAGCGTCACAAATTTTGTAAATATTTTATTTTTTTTCATTATGTCTCCTCTTAATATATGTGATATAATATTAATATAAATATATAACAAGAAAATAACATTACGTACTATTTATTTATAATGAAGCTCCTCGACCCAAGGGTGCGAGGTATCTTCATAACTCCAGGTTTAATTGCCCTTCATGAAGTTTAGTATACTTCACATCTTTACCTTGATTTTGAATGTACTTTTTTATCACATCTTC
>JAYEJF010000040.1:0-3435 GCA_034660455.1 Campylobacterota bacterium
CCTTCAGTCTTTTAATAGTACCATATTAAGACCGATTTTGCAAGCATGATACTAACGGTGGCGCGGGACATCGACACCCGAACTCAAATCTTGATTTTATGTTTGGGTGCTCGATGCTCCCGCTTGTCATTTGGTGCGAAGCAGCAGATAACAAGTGAGTGTTCAGCCCACGCCCCCGTTGCTCGTATGCGAAGCGTTCGAGCAACTATTTATTCAAGGAGCACTTTGTTCCTTTATTGCGTTATTTTAGCATTAAGAGTATATCAAAAATATTCCAATAATGGTAAAAATAGCCAAAATAATAGATATTCTGTAGATATACAGAGCAATATAATAATTAGTAATGTCCTTTTAGGCAGATAATAGTCGTTATTTGGACAAAGTGTTCCTTAATTTGTCAAAAAATCCATGAGAAGGTCATTTTACCTCTCCTTTTTAAGGTCAAAACATGTCTCTCTAAAATAGTTAAGGACACCTCTAATAATTAGTTGTTGAAAGGATATATCATGTTAAGAATTATGTTATTAAGTATACTACTTCAAGGGGCACTCATGGCAATAGAAGAACCAAAATACAGCGTGATCCAAAAAAATGATACGTATGAGATCAGAAATTATGCCCCCTACGTGGTAGCACAAACAGAGGTTTCAGGTAGATTTGATGACATGGGAGGAAAAGCATTTAAAATCCTTTTCAACTATATTTCGGGAGGAAATAAACAACGAAGTAAAGTCAAAATGACAGCCCCTGTGATACAGGAGAGTTCGAAACCATTGGGACAAAAGATCCAAATGACCGCTCCTGTGATACAAAAGATGGATTCAACTACTTCTCAGATTAGTATCTACAGCTTTGTTATGCCTCAATCATTTAACTTAGAATCACTTCCTGAACCACTCGATAATCGTATCACTTTAAAGCAGATACCTGCCAAAACTGTAGCAGTTAGAGTCTTTTCGGGGTGGTGGGAAGAAGAAAACTTCAAACAAAACGAAACCATACTCATGAATGCACTCAATAAAGCTGGTGTCAAAATCATTGGTAAACCAAATTTTGCACGTTATAATTCTCCTTTTTCACTTTGGTTTATGCGAAGAAATGAGATCATGATCGAGGTGAAACAATAGAAAATCTTAGATCCATCGACGTGTATGTTTTTTATACGCCTTATATTCATCCGTGAAGATGCTTTCAAGTATCTTCTCTTCATACCTTACGATAAAATAATCAAGAAGCATCAAGAGTAACAGAGCAGCAATCATAAGCCAAAATGTATCAAATACAAAAGCCAATCCGCATTCAGAGAGTACCAAAGCCATATACACTGGGTTTCGACTCAAAGAAAATACACCGTTCTGAATAAGAAGTGTTGGTCGTGAAAATGGAGCATGTGATGTCTTCGCACCTTTAAACTTTTTATAGGCAAATATATTTAGCATAAGTGATACAAAAAGAGAGAGTAAACCTATAGAGCTTACAAGTGTATCATCGAGATAAACAGTGATAGTCCAAGGATAAAGATATGTAAATATTATCCCTAAAGCAAATGTAAGTAGAAAAAAAGCTGAAGGGCTTAGTTTACGCTGTTTCATGGTAATCCTTCATGATCCAAAATGCAAGTACTTTAAAAAGTACAGGTGCGCCTCCATACAGTAATGAAAGTGTTGTAAGTGCGAGGGGCGTTGGTGCCTCAGGTTCAAAACCAACTGCACCCAGTACGACAAAGCCTATACCCACTGCGAATGCAAGAGAAAATTTGGTCAACATTGCCCAGATACCAAACAAAATACCTGCATAAGAGACTCTATCTTCTTCTATCTTTTGCACCACATCAATTTGTATGGAAGAAGGCAAAGCCATATCTGCCCCCAAAGAGAGTCCAGATATAAAGGTTATCAGTATAAAATAGGACAGATCTCCACTTCCTAAAAAGGGAACAAAGATGAATGCTGCTGAGGCGAGCATCATAGAGGCTTCCCAACTTCTTCGTTTACCTATCTTTTTTGTTAACAGTGTCCAAAACGGTAACCCTATAATACCTGAAACAAAGTAAAGTAAAAGCAGTGGACCTGTTTTTGATTCTTCTTCCAAGACCAACTGCACATAATAAAGAAAAAGTGTCGCAGGAAGTGCATTTGCCAGTGAATTGAATACAAAAGCAGACTGTAAGCGACCCAGTGAAGGCATTTTTTGCCATATAGACTTTATCTCTTTCAATGTAAGCTGATGTGTTGGTTTAAAATCACCATCTGACGTACCCAAAAGTGTAATAGGAAGCATGAGTACTAGCATAATAAAAAAAGCGATATAGAGAATCTCTAAACTTTGATCAGCAGACTCTGAGACATTATACAGATATGGAATGATGAGTGCTGCCAATGCACCTAAGATAGTAAATATCTCTCTAGCTGCACTTAGGCGGGTCTTTTCATGATACTCAGAAGTAATCTCTGCACTCCAGACCAGGTATGGAATAGATACAAGACTCCATCCCAGATAGACGAATACTGAAAATATTAAAAGCCAAAATATCGTATATTCAACTGGAGGATGAATGAGTGCATAAAAACTGCCTGCAAGAATGAGAGAACCCACTACAATAAAAGGCTTTCTTTTCCCATATTTACTCTCATAACGATCGCTATAGATGCCTATGATAGGGTCGGTAATCACATCAGTCAATCTCGATAGAAAAAGAATAATCCCAACAATTGTCACACTTAAACCTACATCCTGAGTGTAAAATGTAGGCAAATAAATGTAAAGAGGCAACCCTAACATAGCAAGCGGTGTAGCTATGGAGGCATAAGAGATAAGAGTACTAGGTTTAACGCTTCTTTGGTTCATGTTAATCCTTCCTTTTCTCTTTGGGCACTGTTTGGACATTAAAAAGCTAAGAAATAGCAATTTTTCTTTTAATAAACCGAAGCAAGGAACCTATAAGAGGCAGATGTTCATACATATGCTCTGCAGCGTCCCAGAAGTCAATGTGGGAGACAACCTTGTCTTGTGTATTGATCTCCATACGGCTTACCCCTTCAAAAGACTTTTCATCCTTTTGACCTTTAAATGAAAAGATGAAATCCCATTTGACATAAGCTCTCTTTTTTGTGCCGATATATTCTGTAATGACAAACCTTGGATGCTCCAAATTTTCATACATATGTGCAAATATACCATGCACGGCATCAATGCCTTTTACTTCATTGAATGGGTCTTTAAAGATGACTGCATCATCATAGATGAGCTTAAAATCTTCTATCTCTGTCTCTTTCGTGAGACTCTCAAAAAATTGGCTTATCTTTTCTTGTGTCATGGGTGCCTCATTTTGGTAACATTTTCTTGGTTATTGCTAAAGCAATTTTGTAGGGTATGACACGAAGTATCTGTAAAAATGCAGAGAGCTTAAACGGAAAATGTATCTCAAAACGATAG
>JAYEJF010000041.1:0-45391 GCA_034660455.1 Campylobacterota bacterium
CTCTATATTTAGCTTATTTTAACCATTTTTACATCACCCAATATTTAAAATGTTGATTTAGTTGTAGAGAACCTCTGATTTTTCTCTCTTTTTTTAATTGGGGCTGGGTGAGTTAGAATTGCTGAAAAGTAACTATCTTTAATTTAAGATTACTTATATAAGATATAATATAACTTGACAAGGAGTAAATATGAAAACGATTATTGTATTGGTAATGTTGGCTTCCTCATTGTGCGCTACGTCTATTACATTTAAAGGTGAAGAGGTTACGCTTAACAGTAAGGGGTTGAAGGTCGGAGATAGTGCACCATTTTTTATGGCTGTAAATAAAGACTTTATTGAAGTACCGGTGGGGGGAGAAAAAGATAAGGTACAAGTGATTGCATTTGTTCCTTCTTTTGATACGGGGATATGTAAGCTGGAAACTATTGCCTTTAATCAAAAGATGTCTCAAATGAAGAATGTTGAAGTGATATTGGTATCAAAGGATCTTCCCTTTGCCATAGGCAGGTTTTGTAATGACAACAATATTAAAAATGTAAATACGGTTTCAGATTACAAAGATGTCAATAATGTACTCAGATATGGCGTCACGATTTCTGCACCGGTATTTCTAGAAGGGTTTTTTGGTCGGGTAGTGTATGTTGTTGGCACTGATGGTAAAATAGCATATAAAGAGATTGTATCTGAAATTACGAATGAACCTAATTATGAAAGGGTTATTAAGGCAGTTAATAGTTTATCAAAAAAATAACAGCTCTATATTAAGTTCCTATGCATTGCATGGGAATATCTATTTTTCTTCAAATGTTAATAAATCAAAAATAGTATTTTATAGTAAAAGGTGGCGCGGTGGACGAGACTCGAACTCGCGACCCCCTGCGTGACAGGCAGGTATTCTAACCAACTGAACTACCACCGCACCTAAGACCAATTTAATGGTTACAAGAATTTTACAATGTCTAACTTAAAATTAAGCTAATATTGTATGGTGGTCGCTACAAGACTCGAACTTGTGACATCTACCTTGTAAGGGTAGCGCTCTACCAACTGAGCTAAGCGACCATATATTGTATGTTGATATTGGAACAGATTGGCGACCCCTAAAGGATTTGAACCTCTGTTTTTACGTTGAAAACGTAATATCCTTGGCCACTAGATGAAAGGGTCATCAGATACCATCAAACATAAAAATTACTACACATGGTGATCCGTCTAGGATTCGAACCTAGGGCCCATTCCTTAAAAGGGAATTGCTCTACCAACTGAGCTAACGGATCATAAAATATAATGGCGCGGTGGACGAGACTCGAACTCGCGACCCCCTGCGTGACAGGCAGGTATTCTAACCAACTGAACTACCACCGCACCTAAAAATAAAAAACAGCGTTTACTAACAAAAATAGTTTTGTGAGCCGTCTGCTGAAGACGATTGTAATGGTGGTCGCTACAAGACTCGAACTTGTGACATCTACCTTGTAAGGGTAGCGCTCTACCAACTGAGCTAAGCGACCAAAATTTAAAGTGGTGATCCGTCTAGGATTCGAACCTAGGGCCCATTCCTTAAAAGGGAATTGCTCTACCAACTGAGCTAACGGATCACACATTTTTACACCCATTTCTTGAATAAGTGGACGGAATTATAGCTCAGAAACCTTTGATTGTCAAGTCAATTAGGAAAAATATTTTAGATATTTAATATTTCTCCTAATTTTTCGATAGCATAATGTGTTGATTGTGCTTGGACTGCTTCTCTTGAACCAGAAAAATTACAATGATAAACTTCTTTAAACTGAGGTGTTCGCAACCCTATATAGACTGTTCCTACAGGTTTAAACGTACTTCCGCCTGTAGGCCCGGCTATGCCTGATACAGCTATGGCACAGTCAGAGTTTGCAAATTTGAGTATCCCTTCTAACATTTGTGAAACACATTGTGAACTAACTGCACCATGTTCTTCAAGTACTTTTATCTCTACTCCCAACCAAAGATGTTTAATCTCATTGGAGTAGGTTACACATGATCCATTGAGTATGCTTGAAGCACCCGGTATAGCTGTAAACGCTGCAGCGATTCTACCACCTGTACAGCTCTCGGCAAAAGAGATAGTTTGTTTTTGACTGTTCAGTTTATGAATAATTTTTTTTATGATATTGTCTAGGTTTTCCATAAGATAATTGTATCAAAAGTAGCTTCTAATTCTCTTTTGGATAAAATCACGAGATAATATATCAGGGGCGACCCTTACAAGGTGTTATCGAAAATGGATTTTAAAGACACACTTCTTCTTCCAAAAACTAATTTCCCAATGCGTGGAAACCTCCCAACAAATGAACCTAAAAAGTACAATGCATGGTTTGATGCAGATATTTACGAGCAGATGAAAACAAAACGTGCAGGTGCTGAGATGTTTACACTGCATGATGGTCCTCCCTATGCCAATGGTGATATCCACATAGGACATGCACTCAATAAAGTACTCAAAGATATTATTTTGAAATATAACTATTTTCAAGGTAAAGCGGTACGAATGACACCGGGTTGGGACTGTCATGGTCTACCTATAGAGCAAAAAGTAGAAGAGAAACTCGGTAAGAGTAAAAAAGAGGCGATGCCCACAGAGAAGTTTAGAGAGCTTTGTCGTGCACATGCTGCAAAATTTGTGGATATTCAAAGGGATGGATTTAAAAGTTTGGGTGTCATTGCAGATTGGAAAAATCCATATGTGACGATGGATTTTAAATTTGAAGCCAATATCTATAGAACACTCTGTGAAGTGGCACAAAAAGGTCTATTGGTTGAGAGACACAAACCTATTTTTTGGTCCTGGGCAGCACGAACAGCACTTGCAGATGCGGAAGTGGAGTATGAAGATAAAGAGGATTACTCTATCTATGTACACTTTGAGCTTAGTGATGCAGCAAAAGAAAAAGTTGGTGTTGAGGGCAAGGCCGGTATTGTTATTTGGACAACAACACCTTGGACGCTTCCGGCAAATACTGGTATATCATTGAATCCTGATGAAATGTACGTACTCACTGATGATGGACACATTGTGGCTGAAGTGCGTTATGACACGATGATAGAAGAGGGTGTCGTATCGGGTCATGCATCACGCAAGATAGCAGCAACGGAACTTGAAAACCTATTGGCGATAAACCCAGTTAATGGACGCAGCTCTAAAGTAGTACTCGGAGATCATGTCATGATGGACGGTGGTACAGGTGCGGTACATACAGCACCTGGACATGGTGAGGATGATTACAAAGTAGGGCTGAAATATGGTCTTGATGTGGTAATGCCTGTAGATGAGCGAGGGTGTTATGATGAGTCTGTAAAAGGACTTAACCTTCTTCCAAACCCTGAAACGTTTGTTGGGATGCACATCTTTAAAGCCAATGAATCGATTCTTGAGATATTGGGTGATAGTTTGTTAAAACAGAGTAAATTTGTCCACTCCTATCCACACTGTTGGCGTACCAAAAAGCCACTTATCTATAGAGCAACCAATCAGTGGTTTATTTCGATTGATGATAAGGCTGAGGGTGCAAAAGAGACGTTAAGAGATACAGCACTGAATGCTATTGAAAATGTTGAATTTTACCCTAAATCTTCTAAAAACCGTCTCAAACCGATGATAGAGGGAAGACCTGACTGGTGTATTTCTCGCCAGCGTTCATGGGGTGTGCCAATAGCATTTTTTAGAGTAAAAAGCACAAAAGAAGTGATTTTTGATAGTGATGTGTTAGAGCATGTAGCTGGTTTGTTTGATGCACATGGTGCGGATGCATGGTATTCTATGAGTAATGCAGAACTTCTACCAGAAGGCAGTAAATACAATCCGGATGATTTAGAAAAAATCTCTGATATTTTAGATGTATGGTTTGACTCAGGTTCTACATGGAATTCAGTTCTAAGTTCAGATAACTATGATGCCGGGGAATACCCTGCATCACTTTACATAGAAGGATCTGATCAGCATAGAGGTTGGTTCCAGTCTTCACTTTTACTCTCCGCAGCGGTGAATGAAGTATCACCATACAAAACACTAATCACACATGGTTTTACTGTGGATGATAAAGGTGAGAAGATGTCTAAGTCTAAGGGAAATGTGGTTGCCCCAGACAAAGTCGTGAAGCAGTATGGTTCTGAAATTTTACGTCTATGGGTAGCGCTTTCGGACTATCAATCAGACTTGAAAATCTCTGATGGAATTTTGAAGCAAACCGCAGAACAGTACAGAAAGATACGTAATACCTTTAGGTTTTTACTTGCAAATGTGGATGATCTTGAAGCGTATGTTTCAAATAATGCGTATGGGGAACTAGACAGATGGATACTTACTAAGGCAAGAGAAGTATTCAGTTCCGTAAAACATTCTTTTGATGAGAATGATTTCCTTCGAGGATTTGCAACACTGAACCACTTCATCACAAATGAGCTTTCCGGTATCTATATGGATATCACAAAAGACAGACTCTACTGTGAAGATAAAAATGACCCTGTAAGACGTGCAACACAATCAGCGATGGCACACATCTCTAAAGCAATGTTGGGACTTGTGGCTCCTGTACTTACTTACACAGCAGATGAGATCCTCGAATACGCACCTCTACTCTTTAAAGAGGGTATGGAAAATGTATTTGACCTTGTCTATATAGAAGTGCCTGAAGTAGAAAAGAGTTTTGAAGATGATGTACTGATAACGGCACGTGAGAAATTCTCAGAAGCCATTGACAGTCTTAAAAAAGAAAAAGTCATCAAAGCTACACTTGAACTTGAAATAGCTGGAGATAGAGGTATCTTACCTATCAATGATAGTAAAGATCTTGAAGACTGGTTTGTCGTATCTGCTATAAAAGCTTCTTGTGAGGGTGAAGAGGTAGCTAGCTTTGAAGTAGAGGGTAAAACATTTACTGTCCATAAAGCAACTGCTTCAAAATGCCCAAGATGTTGGAGGTTTACAAGTAGTGATGAAGATAGTGCTTGTGAACGTTGTAATAAGGTAGTTGCTTAATGTTTGATATGACACAACCTATTCAAATGGAGGTGATTATAGGCTCGATTGTTTTTATTTTGGGATTGGTTGGCGTTGGTTTGGCTTTTGTGGCGTATTATAAAAAGAAATTGAAAATAGAGGAAAAGAAGTGATTACATTAAAGGAAGCATTAACAAAGTCTGATGAAGAGATGATGGTATTAAGAGCTGAACTTGAAGCAAAAGCAAAAGAGTCCAGACTGAATGCTTATATAGGTTTTGAATCATCAGGTGAGGGTGTACCTATTTTGATAAAAGATAATATTCAAGTAAAAGAGTGGTCAGTAACCTCAGGTTCTAAAATTCTTCAAGGATATATTGCTCCATATGAAGCAACGGTGATTACAAATCTCAAATCTAAAGGGATGATGGCATTTGGTAGAGCCAATATGGATGAGTTTGCCATGGGTTCAACCACTGAGAGCTCTTTTTATGGTGCCACTAAAAATCCACATGGTACAGACAGGGTACCTGGAGGATCTTCAGGTGGGTCGGCTGCAGCCGTTGCAGCTGGTATCGCTATTGCTGCACTTGGGTCTGATACAGGGGGGTCTATTCGTCAACCTGCTGCCTATTGTGGTGTGGTAGGGATGAAGCCTACCTACGGAAGGGTAAGTCGTTTTGGTTTGGCTTCTTATGCTTCGAGTCTTGATCAGATTGGTCCTATTGCTCAAAATGTAGAAGATGCAGCTATTTTATATGACGCAATTAAAGGGCATGATGACAAAGACTCAACATCAGCAGATTTTGAGATAGAAGATATTGCCAATAATTTGAATCCTGATGTAAAATTGACCATTGCAGTCATTGATAACTATATTTCTGAGGCAGATGAAGATATACAAAAGGCATATGCTTATACGGTGAAAGCACTTGAAGAGGCCGGACATACGATTGTGCATAAAAAGATGCAGAATACAAAGTATGATATTGCTACCTATTATGTACTTGCCACCGCTGAAGCAGCTACGAATTTGGCACGTTTTGATGGTGTACGGTATGGAAAAAGAGCCCCGTCAAAAAGTACTGAAGAGCTTTTTTACAATACAAGAAGTGAAGGATTTGGAGAAGAGGTCAAAAGACGAATCATGTTAGGTAATTTTGTACTCTCTTCGGGGTATTATGATGCCTATTATGTCAAAGCACAAAAAGTACGTCATATTATACGTGATGAGTTTAATGCAATTTTTGAAGAGACTGATCTGATACTTTCACCCGTAGCACCCTCGGTAGCACCTAAGATTGGTACTATTCATGATCCGCTTGAAATGTATAAGAGTGATATGTACACCATTGCGATTAATCTTGCCGGTCTTCCTGCCATCTCTTTGCCGGTAGGTAAAAATAATGATGGCATGCCTGTAGGACTACAACTTATTGCTAAAACATTTAATGAAAAAACGCTTTTTGACGGTGCGGCAAGCATGGAAAAAGCAGTCAATTATATAAAATAAATAAAGGAAACAACATGAGAATAAAAAAGAGAGCACTAACCTTTGAAGATGTATTACTGGTACCACAACATTCGACTGTACTTCCTAAAGAAGTGAGTATCACAAGCCAATTGACCAAACGTGTATCACTGAATACACCGATTGTTTCCGCTGCAATGGATACAGTGACAGAGTATAAAGCAGCCATTGCAATGGCACATTTAGGCGGTATTGGGATTATTCATAAAAATATGGATATTGAGACACAGGCCAAGCAGATTTCAAAAGTAAAAAAGTCTGAAAGTGGGATTATCATTGACCCTATTTTCATCAGTCCCGATAAAACCGTTGCAGATGCAGATGCACTTATGGGTGAATATAGAATCTCAGGTGTACCTGTTGTCGATGAGACAATGAAATTGCTAGGTATTATTACAAATCGTGATATGCGTTTTATTACGGATATGAGTTTAAGTATATCTAGCGTGATGACAAAAGCACCATTAGTCACTGCCAAAGCAGGGATTACCCTTGAAGAGGCTGCAAAAGTACTTCAAAAACATAAGATAGAAAAGTTACCAATTGTTGATGAGAATGATATTCTTCAAGGGCTCATAACCATTAAAGATATTGAGAAAAAAGAGCAATTTCCTAATGCGAATAAAGACGCACATGGACGTTTAAGAGTAGGTGGTGCCATTGGTGTAGGTCAACTTGACCGTGCAACAGCATTGGTAGAAGCGGGTGTCGATGTCATTGTACTTGATTCTGCTCATGGGCACTCTCAAGGTATTATTGATACTTTGATACTTATTAAAAAAACATTAGATGTAGATGTAATTGCTGGAAATATTGCTTCAGGTGCTGCAGCACAAGACCTTATAGATGCAGGAGCAGATGCTGTTAAAGTAGGGATTGGGCCTGGGTCCATCTGTACAACACGTATCGTAGCAGGTGTGGGTGTACCTCAGATCTCTGCAATCGATGAGGTTGCTCAGGTTGCCAACAAAGCAGGTGTGCCTGTTGTAGCAGATGGTGGGATTAAGTACTCTGGCGATGTAGCAAAAGCATTGGCAGTAGGTGCGAGTTCAGTTATGCTGGGTTCAGCACTGGCAGGTACCTACGAAGCACCGGGAGAGATGATACTCTTTAATGGACGTCAATTTAAAGAGTATAGAGGTATGGGAAGCATTGGTGCAATGACCAAAGGGAGTACGGACCGTTACTTTCAAGAGGGGACTGCTGCTGATAAACTTGTACCTGAAGGTATCGAAGGACGTGTACCTTACCGTGGTAAGATAGCAGATGTAGTACACCAAATGATAGGTGGACTTAGAAGTTCTATGGGGTATTGTGGTTCAGAGTCAATCAAAGTATTTTGGGAAAAAGCAGAGTTTGTTGAGATCACTTCGGCAGGGCTTAAAGAGTCCCATGTACATGATGTGACGATTACGAAAGAGTCTCCGAATTATCACGGGTAATAACTTCTACTAGAGGTGCCCTAAATTCTCCAATTTTTTGTTGGAGGATGTTTTTTAAATAAAACTTTACATATAACGATATATGTGTTATATTACTTCATGATAAAAACATTTAAGTGCAAAGAGACTCAAAAAATATATAAAAGAGAGTTCTCTAAAAAGCTACCACAAGATATACAAAGATCGGCATATAAAAAACTTCTGATGATAGAAGCTTCTATAGATTTGGATGATTTTAAAATCCCACCTGCGAATCGACTAGAGAAACTATCGGGTAATAGGGAAGGTCAACATAGTATACGTATTAACAAACAGTACCGTATCTGTTTTGTGTGGGAAAATGGTTTTGCCTTTGATGTTGAAATAGTAGATTATCATTAAAAAGTATAGATAGGAGCGAACAATGAATAAAATAACACCTATACACGCAGGAGAAATCCTTTTAGAAGAGTTTATGCAGCCCTATGAGTTGAGTCAGAATGCTTTGGCTAAGGCATTACATGTCACACCAAGACGTATTAATGAAATAGTCAATAAAAAAAGAGCAATCACTGCTGATACTGCACTAAGACTTGCAAAGTTTTTTGGTAACTCTGCAGAGTTTTGGATGAATTTACAAAATAAATTTGATTTGGAGACTGCTAGAGATGCATTAGCTGTGAAGATAGATAGTGAAGTTGAACTTTTCCATGCTTCATAGTGATGCAAGTAGATAACTCCAAGCACTCACAAGCTATAATTTACAAATATTTTTAAATAAGGAAGAGTAATATGCATGAACAAACAGTAGCAATACACGCCGGATATGAGAAAGATGTACATGGGACGATGGCAGTGCCGATTTACCAGAGTACAGCATATGAGTTTCGAGATACAGAACATGCGGCGAATCTTTTTGCATTGAAAGAACTCGGAAACATCTATACACGGCTTATGAACCCCACAACAGATGTCTTTGAAAAGCGTTTTGCGGCACTTGAGGGTGGGGCAGCTGCCATAGGTACGGCTTCAGGGATGGCAGCGATTTTTTATGCAATTGCCAATGTGGCTGAAGCTGGAGATAATATTATCGTTGCCAAGCAAGTGTATGGAGGTACCACAACGCTTACGGGGCATACAATCAAACGTTTTGGGATAGAGACACGTTATTTTGACGTAAGAGACCCCTCCGGGCTAGAAACGTTGATTGATGAAAAAACAAAAATCATCATTTTTGAGAGTATCACCAATCCAAGCATCGATGTAGCAGATATTGGTGCCATTGTTGAGATAGCAGATAAACATCATGTACTGACTTGTGTGGATAACACTGTGGCAACACCAGTACTTTGCAAGCCACTCTCACACGGAGTAGATTTGTCTGTGCATAGCACAAGTAAATATACTACAGGACAGGGGCTTGCACTGGGTGGGATTATTGTTGAGCGTGAAAATTTGGTAGAGAAGATCAAAGATAATGCACGTTATGAACACTTCAATACGCCTGATGCAAGTTACCATGGACTTGTCTATAGTGATTTGCCCTTACCGCTTTTTACGCTGAGAGTGCGTTTGGCACTTTTACGTGACCTTGGTGGAGCGCCTAGTCCGTTTAATTCATGGTTACATATTCAAGGTCTTGAAACACTCCCGCTTCGTATGAAACAGCACTCGAGTTCTGCACTTGCCATTGCAGCGTTTTTAGAAGCACATCCTAAGGTAAAAAGCGTGAATTACCCGGGGTTGAGTTCAAGTTCGCAACATGGATTGGTTGAGAAGTATTTTAAAGAAAGCATGGCAAGCGGATTGCTTTCGTTTGAAGTAGAGGGTAAAGCGTTAGCACAAAGTATTGCAGATAAAACAGAAATATTTGCAGTGGTTGTCAATATAGGTGACTCTAAGTCTATCATTACCCATCCTGCAAGTACAACGCATCAGCAACTATCACAAAAAGAGCTTGAAGAGGCAGGTGTTCCTGGAGGACTTATAAGGCTGAGTGTAGGGCTTGAAGATACGCAAGATCTTATAGATGATCTTAGTAAAGCATTAGGATAACCTGTTAAATGTGAGCAACTTTGCTCACGCTACAAACTCTAAAGCCCAAATTAGATAAAATAAACTCAAAAATAAAGTTATGTATGATAATCGAAACCAAAACAGCACAGTTTAGCTCTCCTTTGTACCTTGAAAGTGGACGTATATTAGAACCATATGAGATAGCGTATGAGACCTATGGGGTGCTAAATGAGGACAAATCTAATGTTATCTTAGTGTGTCATGCACTCTCTGGTTCACATCATGCAGCAGGGGTCTATGCGGGTGAAAGAAAAGCTGGCTGGTGGGATGGGCTGATTGGGGATGGTAAAACCATAAATACTACGAAGTATTTTGTGATTTGCAGTAATGTTGTTGGCTCGTGTTTTGGAAGTACGGGTCCTATGAGCTATAATTACCCCAGTGAAAAACCCTATAGACTTAAGTTTCCTGTCGTGACGGTAAAAGATATGGTACGTGCGCAGATGCATCTTCTGTCCCAATTGGGGATTTATCACGTTCGTGCAGTTGTCGGTGGTTCAATGGGTGGTATGCAGGCATTGCAGTTTGCGGTGGATTATCCTAATTTTGCCGATGATATTATCTCACTTGCAGCAACCTATGCAACAAGGCCTTGGACAATGGCATTCAATAAAGTAGCGGTTGAAGCCATTAGACGTGATCCACGGTTTAAGCATGGAAATTATGATAAAGATGCATTTACAGAAGAGGGACTTGACGGGTTGGCAATAGGACGTATTGCAGGGCATATCTCGTATTTGTCCCCTGATTCTATGGACAGTAAGTTTGGGCGTAACTATGTCAGTAATGATGGGCTTTTTGAACTTTTCGGACGTTATGAGGTAGAGCGTTATATGGAGTACAATACCAATAACTTTTCACGTATTTTTGATCCGCTTTCTTATCTCTATATTGTCAAAGCGATCAATACTTTTAATTTGGGTCGAGGATATGACTCTTTATATGAAGCAATTTTACGCATAAAAGCCAAGGTACATTTAATCAGTTTCTCTTCAGATTATCTCTTTTTTCCCTCTGAGATGGAACATATTGCAAAGATGATGAAACGCAATGGACAGGAGTATAGTTATCTTGAAGTTGAAAGTACATATGGACATGATGCTTTTTTGGTAGAATTAGATAAGTTTAAAGATATGATTAAGGATGTATTAGAATGAAAGAATTAAGTTTTGAAGAAAAATTGGAACACTCCAAAGCACTACTGGAAAAATTAATGAACCCTGAGATTACTCTAGAGGAATCTGTAAAATTGTATGAAGAGGGTTTGAAAAATATTAAAGAGGCACAAACCTTGATAGAAGAGGCCAAAACTAAAATCAGAGTGATAGAACAGGCAAATCAAACAGAAGGTGAAACTATCTAATGTCACAGCTTGTTGTAGCCGCACTGCAGTTGCCGACCTTGGGAATGAATGCCACAAGACTTGAATACTATCTGAAACAGGCAAAACGTAGAAGTGCAGACATCATGCTTCTTGGTGAATATGTCTTAAATCATTTTTTTAAAGAGTTTGCTACAATGTCTCCTAATATGGTCAAAGAGCAGAGTCGTAAACATATCGAACTGTTAAAAAGCCTTGCACAAAAATACGATATTATTTTTATTGCTCCGATTATCATTACTAAAAAAGATGGATATCATAAGACGATTGTCAAAATGACAGCCAAAAATGCAAGATATTATGAACAGCAAATTTTACTGCCTTATGCACATTGGAATGAAAAGAAGTTTTTTGCCAATAAAGTAGCACCGCTTAAAGATCCCATGACATTTAATATCAAAGGTTTTAAAGTGATGGTCATGGCTGGCTTTGAACTGCATTTTGACCCTTTATGGCAAAGCGTGACAGATAAAAAGATAGACTTGGTACTACTTCCTACTGCTTCGACTTTTGGTTCACATAACAGGTGGAGAGAGATTATTAAAACCAAAGCATTTTTACATAGCTGCTATATATTGAGAGCGAATCGTTTAGGTGAATATAGTGATAATGAAGTAAAATGGAAATTTTACGGTGACACGATGCTGGTTTCTCCAGAAGGTGAAATAGAGATGATGCTTGAAGATAGAGAATCGATGTTGGTTGAACGCATCGATAAAAAAGAGGTGCTGGAACATCGAAAAGCATGGGGTTTTGAAAAAGAGTTAAAGTCGAGAATAGAATAATGAAGGATACAGTATGACACAAGAACAATACTTTAATAGACAGATACAGTTGTGGGGAGAGGCAACGCAAAAGTCACTTCAAAATAAAAAGATTGCAATCATAGGTTCAGGAGGTCTTGGTTCCACTTTGGCACAGGCATTGGGAACATCGGGAATCGGTGAAATACATATGGTGGATTTTGATACGGTTTCGGGTCATAATATTCACAGACAAATTGCATTTACACTTGAAGATGAAGGTAAAAATAAAGCTCAAACCGTAGCCCAATTGATAGAATCTAAAAATCCTTTTGTAAAGGCTGTGGCTTTTGATATGAATTTTACATCATTTAAAGAGGTAGGAAACAGTTATGATTTGATTCTTGATGCAACAGATAATCTTCCTGTAAGGGCAGAGATAGATGCGTATGCAAAAGAGAAAAAGACACCTTGGATTTATGCAAGTGTTGAAGAGTTCAATGGACAGGTATGTTTCTTTGAAAAAGCCAATTTTCAAGTCTTTAATATCTCTGACCATAAACCCGGAGGTATCACGGCACCTATTGTGATGCATATAGGATCACTTCAGGCAAATTTGGCACTGCGATATCTTGCAGGGCTTCCTGTAATAAAAGATAAATTGTATTATCTCTACTTTAATGACGAAGGAGAGTTGATCACGCAAAAATTTGGAATGCCTAAAGTTTAGAGGTACCCTTTAGTCTAATATCGCTAAAATAAAATAAAATAAAATGAAGGAGATAATATGAAACTTAAAATGTTACTTGTATCCGTAGGGATACTGTTTTTTACAGGCTGTACACAAGAGACTCAAAATAGTCTTAGTCGTTCGCTTCAAAATTGGACAGGAACCAATGGTATATTGGATATATATGCAGGAGATAAACTGGTACATAAGTTTATTAAAATAGATAAAGTCTCTACAGCATATGGGAGTAATGACAGTAAAATAAGACCGTATCGTTATGGTTATGGGGTGGATGACCTCAATTTTAACGGCAAGCAGGATAAAGGTGAGAAGAAAGTCTATTTTGAATTTTCTGATTACTCTACATCCTATATTTTTTATGAAAGAAACTAAGGAGGGCATAGATGAAATCGATATCAACAAAAGAGGCACCACAGGCAATAGGACCCTATTCACAGGCAATTGAAACCAATGGGTTTATCTATACTTCAGGACAAATTGCTTTGATGCCTGATGGGAGTATGGAGACAAGAGGCGTAGAGTATCAAACCCATCAGGTAATGAAAAATCTTTTTTATGTTTTAGAAGCAGCAGACGCACATTTCAATGATGTTGTAAAAACAACGATTTATTTGGCCAATATGGAAGATTTCAATACGGTAAATAATGTGTATGCACATTATTTTGGTTTGCATAAACCTGCACGTAGTACTATTGCAGTCAAAACTTTGCCTAAAAATGCTTTGGTTGAGATAGAGTGTATCGCAGTTTCCGGAGCAAATTACGCATTTTAAAGATGAAATCTTAGTGGTTTAAAAAAATCTTAAAACAAGTTTGGGTATAATCACAAACTTTTTTAAAAAACAATAGATATAAAGGGTTTGCAATGTACGCAATCATTAAAGCAAGTGGTCAACAATTCAAAGTTCAAGAGGGTGATATCATCTGTTTTGACAATATGGGTCTTGAGCCAAAAGCAGCAGTAGAATTCAAAGAAGTTCTAGCACTCGATAACGGTGAATTAACTGTAGGAGCTCCATTTGTAGAAGGTGCTGTAGTTAAAGGCGAAGTGATCAATGAAGGTAGAGATAAAAAAGTTATTATCTACAAAAAAAGAAGAAGAAAAGATTCAAAACTTAAAAGAGGTTTCAGAAGAAGCTTTACAAGAGTTAGAATTACTAAAATAGCATAAGGAGAAGAGATGGCACACAAGAAAGGTCAAGGATCAACTCAGAATAATCGTGATTCAGCTGGACGTCGTTTAGGCGTTAAAAAATTTGGTGGTGAAACAGTGATTCCAGGTAACATTATCATTAGACAAAGAGGAACAAAAGTGCATCCAGGTAATGGTGTAGGTATGGGAAAAGATCATACTATTTTTGCACTTGTTGAAGGTGTAGTTAAGTTTGATAACAAAACTGCTAGCCAGAAAAAAGTATCAGTAGTTCCTGCATAACTTTATTGAAGTCCGAAGACTCGGACTTCTTTCTCTCAATTTTATTTAGAATATCCTTTTCATCTATAGCAGATTAAAAATAACGCTTTTTGAGTGGTATGATATAGTCAAAGAATACTACTGAACCATCTTGCTCTCTTTTGCATGAAATTTATAGATTACATCGATTATTTTTCTAATTTAGTTATAATTTCATCATTCATTTTTTTATAAATTAAAGGTTTTTAATGTTTGTAGACAGTGTTGAATTAAATGTGAGTTCAGGTAAAGGTGGTGCAGGTGCCATCTCTTTTTGGACAGAAAAGTTTGTCGCCAAAGGTGGACCCGATGGCGGGGACGGTGGACGTGGAGGATCTATTTTTTTTAAGGTAGATAATAATACGGATACCCTCTCGGGATTACGTGGCCGAAATCATATAAAAGCTGAAAACGGACGTCCGGGAGAAGGGCGTAAATGTTATGGTCGCAAAGGAGAGGATACAACGATTATAGTTCCTCCAGGAACTACGGTAGTTGATGCACAGACGGGTGAAGAACTTTTTGATTTAGTCACTGAAGGAGACGTTGTTTTGTTTCTTGAAGGGGGCAAGGGAGGATTGGGAAATATGCATTTTAAATCCTCAAGCAATCAAAGACCGACCTATGCACAACCTGGACTTCCCGGTATTACCATGCAGATAAGACTTGAAATGAAACTGATTGCGGATGTGGGACTTGTAGGGTATCCAAATGTAGGAAAATCAACATTGATTTCGACACTTTCAAATGCAAGACCCGAAGTAGCCAACTATGAATTTACGACACTTACACCAAAACTTGGTGTAGTACATATGGGAGACTTTGATTCATTTATGATGGCAGACATCCCCGGTATTATTGAAGGTGCCAGTGACGGTAGAGGATTGGGCTTAGCGTTTTTAAAACATATTGAACGCACTAAAACACTACTTCTGATGATTGATGCGGCAAACTATAGAGAGATGAAGTATCAGTATGAAACACTTCTTGTAGAACTTCAGCGTTACTCTGAAACTTTGGCAACACGTAAACATGCAGTAGCAATTACAAAAATTGATTCACTCTCTGTGGATGAAGTGAATGATTTAACAAAGACATTCTTAGATGATATTGGATTAGAAGCAAATGATATATTACACAAGTTTAAGCCTAGAGTTGAGTATGCTTCATATGGATTCAAACAAGACTTTGGTGTAGAATTACCAAAAGAAAAACCATTATTTGTACTTCCAATCTCTTCTGTCGCACATATAAATACTGAAGCATTACGATATGCAGTAGGTGACTTGATTAAAAGTGTTAAAGAAGAGAGTAAGGTGTAAAATGGAGAAAAAACGTATTGTTATTAAAGTTGGTTCTCATGTTTTAACAGAGGATGGAAAAATAGCTAGAAGACGAATGTTGGCACTTGTAGAACTTATTGCCGATCTTAAGTCAAAAAATTATGAAATAATTCTTGTAAGTTCTGGCGCTGTTGCTGCAGGATTTACACAGTTGCAACTTGATAGAAGTATCGTTGATAATAGGCAAGCACTTGCTGCTATAGGTCAACCTTTGTTGCTTAAAATGTATCAAGAAAAGTTTGCAATTTTTGACATTATCTGTTCGCAAGTTCTCTTTAGTGCAGATGTTTTTGAATCAGAGGTCCATGTAAATCATGCAAAAGTTGCAATAGATACATTGTTGGAAAACAATGTAGTGCCTATTATTAACGAAAATGATACAGTCAGTGTTGAAGAGCTTGTTTTTGGAGATAACGATAGGCTCTCTGCACACGTAACACATTATTTTGATGCTGAACTGCTTGTTATCCTTTCAGATATTGATGCTTTTTATGATAAAGATCCAAATCAGAATCCCGATGCAAAGCGTAAAGCAGTAGTGACATATATTTCACCTGAAGAGTTAAATGCAAAGCATACACCCAATAATGCGTTTGCAACTGGCGGTATTGTGACTAAATTACAATCAGCTGATTTCCTGATGCAACATGGAAGAGAGATGTTTTTGGCATCAGGGTTTGATCTTAAGGATGTGAAATCATTTCTTTTAAGGGGTGAGCATCACGGTGGAACACTGTTTAAAGCGCCATAACATTCAAATATTAAGAAGAATAAAATAATGAAATATAAAATAGTTTATATGGGAACCCCATACTATGCAGAAGCCATTTTAGAGACGCTTATAGAAGCAGAAGATATGGATGTTGAGTTAGTGTTAACCCAGCCTGACCGTCCGGTAGGACGTAAAAAGATTTTAACAGCGCCTCCGGTTAAATCTTTGGCCCTAAAATACGATATCAATGTTTTACAGCCTAAGCGCTTAAGTGATGAGGGCATAGAAGAGGCTATTAGGCGGGTGCATGCAGATTTTATTATTGTTGCTGCATTTGGACAGATATTGCCAAAGAGCATTTTAGATATTGCACCGTGTATTAACTTACACGCATCACTTTTACCGCAGTATAGAGGTGCTTCTCCTGTACAGCAGTCTTTATTGCATGGAGATAAAAAAACAGGTGTGACCTCTATGATGATGGAGGAGGGGTTGGATACGGGAGATATTCTTGAAATGGTTGAATTTCTTATTCCAGGAAGTATGAGACTTTCAGCCCTAATGGAACAATTAACCCATGATGCATCTACTTTAACATTAAGTACAATTCGTAATTTTACACAAATTACTCCACGTAAACAAGATGAAGATAGTGCTACTTTGTGTAAAAAAATAAAAAAAAGTGATGGTGAAATTGATTTTGAAAATGCTGCTTTAATTTATAATAAATATAGAGCATTTGAAGGTTGGCCGGGTCTGTTTGCCTCAAATGGCACAAAGATTGATGGAATCACTCTTTTAGATGTTGTAAGCAAGCATAGAAAACTAGAGATTCTTGCGTTTGAAGAGGAGAGTGTTGTTATTGGATGCAGTTTGGGATCTTTGAAAATCGCATCATTGCAACCCAAATCTAAAAAAGCAATGAGTGCAAAGGCGTATTGTGTCGGAAGGGGGTTGAAAGTTGGAGATACACTTATTTGATACACTCCCCTCTACACAAACGTACCTGATAGAGAAGCTAAAAGAGGAATCACTCAAAGCCCCTATCTCTCTTTTGGCATATGAACAGAGTGCGGGTATCGGTAGCAGAGACAATCAATGGAGTGGTGGGAAGGGTAATTTTTTTGCATCAGTGGCTGTAGAGATTTCAACACTTCCCGAAGATCTTCCGCTTGCATCAGCATCCATTTATTTCTCTTTTATTATGAGACAAACACTCTTGGAACTTCATGAAAATGTTTGGTTAAAATGGCCTAATGATTTTTATAACAATAATCTAAAAGTAGGGGGGACGATTACGCAAAAAGTAAAAGATACTTTAGTGTGCGGAATAGGAATTAATTTAAAAAATTCTCAAAATGGCTATAGGGCTTTGCAGAGCGATATTTCTCCTCAAAAATTGTTGGATAATTATCTTGCCAGACTTGAGAAGTTTCCATCGTGGAAGCAAATTTTTAGTGAGTATGAGGTAGAATTTGAACTAAGTAGAAAGTTTTCTGTTCATATTGAAAACTATCAAAAGAGCCTGAGAGATGCAAGTTTAAGGGAAGATGGGTCTTTACTAATAGATGGAAAGAGGGTGTTTAGTTTACGATGAGTGAAATAATTAGCATAGCCAACCAAAAGGGTGGTGTAGGGAAAACAACAACAGCAGTGAATTTAGCAGCATCTTTGGCAGATAAAGGTAAAAAAGTCCTTCTTATGGATATAGATCCTCAGTCAAATGCAACAACGAGTTTGGGATTTAGCAGAAGTGATTATGAATATAATATTTATCATGTCTTAATCGGTTCGAAGAGACTCTCTGATATTATACTCAAGACAGAGATTAAAAATCTTAAATTAGCACCTTCAAATATTGGTCTAGTTGGTATAGAAAAAGAGTTCTATAATCCCAAAGCAAAAAATAGGGAACTTGTACTAAAGTCAAAAATTCAAGAAATCTCTTCAAAATTTGATTTTATTATTATCGATTCACCACCGGCACTAGGTCCCATCACAATTAATGCTTTGAGTGCATCGGACTCTGTTATTATCCCGATACAATGTGAATTCTTTGCACTTGAAGGGCTTGCGCAACTACTCAATACAGTGAGTCTTTTAAAAAAAACAATTAACCCTAGATTAAAAATAAAAGGGTTTTTGCCTACGATGTATTCAGGGCAGAACAATCTTTCAAAGCAGGTATTGGCAGATTTGAGTCATCACTTTAAAGATAAACTTTTCCATATACAAAAAGGGGAAGAGTGCATTGTCGTGCCTCGTAATGTAAAGATAGCAGAGAGTCCGAGTTTTGGTAAGCCCGTAACCCACTATGCAAGCAACTCTAAAGGCTCTCTAGCCTATAGAGAGCTAGCTACAGTAATTGCGAGAGGTTAAAATGGCATTAGGTAGAGGACTCGGAGAGATTCTTTCGGATGTGGAAGAGGCGTATGGAAAAGATTTAAGAGAGCTTGACAGCCTTGATTTAGAAGCTCAGGGGGGAAGGGTAGAAGAACTCAGTGTAGATGAGATTACTCCTAACCCCTTTCAGCCACGTAAACACTTTGATGAAGAGGCTCTAAATGAGTTAAGTCAGTCCATCTTGACGCATGGATTACTGCAACCTATAGTAGTGATTAAAAAAGAAGACGGTTATCTGCTTATAGCCGGTGAACGTCGTCTTAGAGCACACAAAATAGTAAATATTCCAACCATTAAGGCAATTATAGCGGATGTGGATATCGATGAGATCAAATTTCGTGAACTTGCACTCATTGAAAATATACAAAGAGAAAATCTCAATTCAATCGAACTTGCAAAATCTTATGCAGAATTGATTGATGTACATCAAATTACACATGATGAGCTCTCATCCGTTGTTCATAAAAGCCGTTCTCAAATTACAAATACGATGCGTCTTTTAACGCTCTGTGTGTATGTACAAGAGCAGCTTATTGAAGATAAAATATCTCAGGGGCATGCAAAAGTTTTAGTCGGACTTGATGAAGAGAAGCAAAAAATAGTGATTGATAGTGTGATAGGTCAAAAATTAAGTGTACGTGAGACTGAAAATCTGGTAAAAAAATATAAAGAGAATGCAACAGAAAATAGACTCCCTAAAGTCGTTTCCCCTAGTCTTTTTGAGGGATATGAACATCTTCTAACGGAGACATTGCCCTACAAGTATAAACTCAAAACCAAAAGTATTGAAATCAGTTTTGAGGATGAAAAAGAGATAGAAAATTTTTTAGCACAACTGCAACCGGAAAATGAAACAAGAATAAATACTTTATTTAAACGAATACTTAAATAGATTAATAATACACAATTATATTTAAATACTTAATTCATTTTAATCATAGACTCATAACAAAAATGGTAAAATAATGCGAAATTACACGAGGAGTTTTAATGCTTGATATACATTTACCATTGATGTTGTTTGTCTTAGCTTTGTTCTTGTTCCTTCTTGTTCTTTTAAATACAATGCTAGTGCAACCCTTAGTTAAGTTTATGGATGACAGGGATAATTCTATAGCAAAAGATTTAGAAGCAGCAAAAGGCTTAAGTGGCAATAGTGATGAACTGAATGCTAAAGCAGAAGAAAATATTAGCAATGCTAAAAATGAAGCTGCACTAATAAAACAGAAAGCAATTGATGACGAGAAAACATTGGCTGCAAGTAACGTTGATAGAAAACAAAGTGAATTGGATAAAGAGTATGGAAACTTCGTTGAGAAGTTAACTTCGGATAAAGAGAGCTTGAAAAATGCACTTCTTTCTCAAATGCCTCTGTTTAAAGAGAGCCTTAAAGCTAAATTCAGCAAATTATAGGAAGGGATAAATATGAAAAAAATTATACTATTGTCTTTACTTGTAGTACCAGCTGTAGTTTTAGCAAGCAGTGGTTCTGATGGAGAAGTAACACGTTATTTTATTCAGACGGGTAGAGAGAGTGATTTTTGGCCACGGGTGGTTAACTTTTCTATTTGGGCGGCACTGCTTTACTATCTTATTGCCAATCCTGTTAAAGAGTATTTTAAAGGAAGAACTGAAGGTATTGCAGCACAACTCAATGAGATTGAGGTAAAACTTCAATCTGCAAAAGATGAACAAAAAGAGGCACAAGTTCGACTTGATGAGAGTAGTACAAAAGCAGCTCAAATTATTGAAGATGCAAAAAATGAAGCTACTTTACTGGTAAAGAAAATTGCCCAATCCAATGAGAAAGAGTTGGCTCTTATGGAGAAACAGCTTGAGGAAAAAATGATTATGGAAGAGAGAAAATCTGCTAGAGAAACAGTAGATGGCATTTTAAGTGAAAATCTTACAAATGATGACATAATGCTTGATTCTGAAAAAGTTGTTGAAATTATCTCTAAGAAGGTGGCATAGTATGGAAGAGTTAATCGCTAAAAGATATGCAAAAGCACTCTCTTCAGTCAGTAAGGATATCTCTGCTATAGCAGATGTTTTAAACACCTTGTCAGAGGCTATTCAAGTAGAAGAAGTCATGTCTGCATTGAAATCACCTTTGATGACTGAGAGTAAAAAGACGGATATGATTTTGTCTGCCGTTAGTGATGATGACAATACACTGGTTAATTTTATTAAAGTTTTGGGTGAAAATAAAAGATTAGACTTAATTCCTGCTATTGCTAAGGTGTTGAATAGTGGCTTGCAAAAAGAGTCAAATCAATATGAGGGAATCTTGAGAAGCAGTGAAAAACTCCCTAAAGAGGAGTTGAGTAAACTTGAAAAAACACTGACAAAATATACGGGTTCTAAAATCAAATTGAAACAGGAAAAAACGGATCTTGACGGTTTACGTGTTTCAGTGAATGATTTGGGTATTGAGGTTAACTTCTCTAAGCAGAGAGTTAAAGAAGATTTAATTGATTTCATCAAGAAATCTTTATAGTTATCTAAAAGAAAGGAGTATCAGTGGCAGTAAAATTGCAGGCAGATGAGATAAGTTCAATCATCAAAGAAAGAATTGAGAATTTTGAAATTGATGTAGACATCAATGAAATAGGGAAAGTAGTAGGTATCGCGGACGGTATTACAACAGTATATGGTCTTAATAATGTTATGGCAGGTGAAGTTGTAGAGTTTGACAATGGTGCTAAAGGTCTTGTACTGAATCTTGAAGAGGCAAATGTTGGTGTTGTTGTTCTTGGTTCAAGCAGTGGCATTAAAGAAGGTATGAGTGTTAAAAGAGCAGGGGACCTTCTTAAAACACCAGTTGGTGACGGTATGATCGGTAGGGTTGTTAACCCACTTGGTGAAGCAATTGATGGTAAAGGTTCTGTAGAAGTTACTGAAGAAAGATTCATTGAGGAAAAAGCACCGGGAATCATGGCTAGAAAATCTGTTCATGAACCACTTCAAACAGGTATTAAAGCAATTGATGCTCTTGTACCGGTTGGTAGAGGACAAAGAGAACTTATTATTGGTGATAGACAGACGGGTAAAACAACATTGGCGATTGATACAATCATTAACCAAAAAGGTCAAGATGTGGTTTGTATCTATGTTGCAATTGGTCAAAAGCAATCTACTGTAGCGGCTACTGTAAAAAAACTTGAAGAGCATGGTGCAATGGATTATACGATTATTGTAACAGCAGGTGCAGCTGACTCTTCAGCCCTACAGTTCCTTGCTCCTTATGCAGGAGTCACTATGGCTGAATACTTTAGAGACAATGGAAGACATGCAGTTATCTTCTATGATGACCTTTCAAAGCATGCTGTTGCTTATAGAGAAATGTCACTTATTTTAAGACGTCCTCCAGGTAGAGAAGCATACCCAGGAGATGTATTCTATCTTCACTCAAGACTTCTTGAAAGAGCGGCAAAGCTTTCTGATGAATTAGGTGCAGGATCTATTACTGCTTTCCCT
The DNA here is from genome assembly GCA_034660455.1 of Campylobacterota bacterium. Taxonomy (GTDB): domain Bacteria; phylum Campylobacterota; class Campylobacteria; order Campylobacterales; family Sulfurovaceae; genus Sulfurovum. The sequence continues at coordinate 22,273 of JAYEJF010000041.1, forward strand.
ATCATTGAAACACAAGCGGGTGATGTTGCGGCATATATCCCAACCAACGTTATTTCTATTACAGATGGTCAGATCTTCCTAGAGACTGACTTGTTTAACTCAGGTATTAGACCGGCGATTAATGTTGGACTTTCTGTATCTAGAGTTGGTGGTGCTGCACAGATTAAAGCAACAAAACAAGTCTCTGGTACATTGAGACTTGACCTTGCATCATTTAGAGAACTTCAGGCATTTGCACAGTTTGCATCTGATCTTGATGACTATACAAGAGGTCAACTAGAGCGTGGTCAAAGAATGGTTGAAGTGCTTAAGCAAGGACCATATGCACCTGTAGCAATTGAAAAACAAGTTGTTATTATCTTTGCCGGTGCAAATGGATTCTTAGATGATATTCCTGCATCTTCTGTGACTAAATTTGAAGCAGATCTTATGCCGTTTATGGAAGCAAAATATGCAAATATACTTGATGCTATCAGAAACGATAAGAAGATTACTGATGATACGGATGGAGAATTACGTAAAGCTCTCGAAGATTTCAAAGCTTCATTTGCTGGATAAGAAAGGCTTAAGATGGCTAATTTAAAAGAGATAAAGCGTAAGATAGGAAGTGTTAAAAATACACAAAAAACTACTAACGCTATGAAGCTTGTCTCTTCTGCTAAACTGAAAAGAACAGAAGAGCTTGCTAAAAGATCTAGAGTCTATGCAGAAAAATTGACCGGTCTCTTAAATGAGATTGCTCAAAAAATGCAACAGTCTAATGCAGATGGGATTGATAATATTTATTTCAGGGATGTACAAAATCCAAAAAAAGTAGATATTATCTTTATTACAGCGGACAAAGGTTTATGTGGTGGTTTTAACTCACAAACGATTAAAAGAGCAGATAAACTGATTGCGGAATTTACAGAACAAAATGTAAAAGTTCGTCTTAGAGCAGTAGGTAGAAAGGGTATTGATTATTTTAAATTTAACAATGTTGAATTAAATGATGAAATCATAGGACTTTCTGCAGCCCCTGATTTTCAGCAAGCTTCAGAGTTTATCTCTGAAGTCGCTGAGTCATATGTAAAAGGTGAGACCGACAAGATTATTTTGATCCATAACGGTTATGTCAATATGATTACTCAAGAGATGAGAGAAGAGCAGGTTTTACCTGTAGATTCATCAAAGTTAGTGCTTGATACTATTTCTACTTCAGAACTTGAAGTGGAACCGGATGATGATGATACACTTCTTGACGCATTGGTGAAGCGATATATTGAGTATACGATGTATTACTCACTGATTGATTCATTGGCAGCAGAACACTCTGCACGTATGCAAGCTATGGATGCAGCAACCAGCAATGCAAAAGAGATGGTAAAAGAACTTACTGTAAAGTATAACAAAGCAAGACAAGAAGCCATTACTACTGAACTTATAGAGATTATCAGTGGTATGGAATCAATGAAATAATTAGAGGAGAAGAAATGACAGGTAAAATAGTACAAGTCTTAGGTCCCGTTCTCGATGTGGATTTTACAGACTACCTACCGGAGATTAATGAAGCGTTAGAAACAACGTTTATGATTGATGGTAAAGAGCAAAAATTGGTTTTAGAAGTAGCAGCACAACTTGGTGATAACAGAGTAAGAACAATTGCTATGGATATGAGTGAAGGTGTTGTAAGAGGTCAAGAAGTGAAAGCTACTGGTGACTCTATCAAAGTACCTGTAGGGGAAGAAGTACTTGGACGTATCTTCAATGTTATCGGTGATGCTATTGATGATGCAGGTGCTGTTGATGCAAAGCAATACTGGTCGATTCACAGAGATCCACCGCCATTTGAAGAGCAAAGTACAAAAACAGAAGTATTTGAAACAGGTATCAAAGTTGTTGACCTTCTAGCACCATATAACAAGGGTGGAAAAGTTGGACTCTTTGGTGGTGCCGGTGTTGGTAAAACCGTTATTATTATGGAACTTATCAATAATGTTGCCATGAAACACAGCGGTTACTCTGTATTTGCAGGTGTTGGTGAAAGAACACGTGAAGGGAATGACCTCTATTTTGAGATGAAAGAATCAAACGTATTAGACAAAGTTGCACTCTGTTATGGTCAAATGTCTGAACCTCCAGGAGCACGTAACCGTATCGCTTTGACTGGCCTTACTATGGCTGAGTACTTTAGAGATGAGATGGGTCTTGATGTATTGATGTTTATCGATAATATCTTTAGATTTGCTCAATCAGGTTCAGAGATGTCTGCACTTCTTGGACGTATCCCTTCAGCAGTTGGTTACCAGCCGACACTAGCGCGTGAGATGGGTGCACTTCAAGAAAGAATTACATCAACTACTAAAGGTTCTATTACTTCTGTTCAAGCAGTATATGTTCCAGCGGATGACTTAACAGATCCGGCTCCGGCTTCTGTATTTGCCCACTTAGATGCAACAACAGTACTTAACAGATCTATCGCAGAAAAAGGTATCTATCCTGCAGTTGATCCATTGGATTCAACTTCAAGAATGCTTTCACCTCAAATTGTTGGTGAAGAGCACTATGGTGTGGCAAGAGGGGTACAGCAAATTCTTCAGAAATATAAAGATTTGCAAGATATTATTGCAATTCTTGGTATGGATGAACTTTCTGAAGATGACAAACTTGTTGTTGAAAGAGCAAGAAAGATTGAAAAATATCTTTCACAACCTTTCCACGTTGCTGAAGTGTTTACCGGTTCTCCAGGTGTATATGTTACACTTGAAGATACATTAGAAGGATTTAAAGGTCTTATCGAGGGTAAATATGATGATATGAATGAAGCTGCATTCTACATGGTAGGTAACATGGCTGAAGCTATTGCTAAAAACGATAAGATTAACGCTAAGTAATCTTAGTTCTAATCTTTATAAGGATAACTATGGAACTAATGAAACTAGAAATTGTTACACCTAACGGTGTAATATTTGACGCTGAAGTAAAACAGGTAACCTTACCGGGGAGCGAAGGTGAGTTTGGTGTTTTAGCCAATCACGCTACTTTGCTATCGTTGCTCGATACAGGTGTCATTGTGATCGACAAAGCAGATGGCAGTGAAGTAGCAGTCGCTATAAACTCTGGGTATGTGAAAGTTGATGAAGAAAAAACCACTTGTATCGTTGATGGTGCAGTTGCTCTTTCGGGAGAAGATAGTGATCTCTCCCGTGCACTTGAAGCAGCTAAAGAGTTACTCAAAAGTACCGAATCTTCTAATGCAGCTATCGCTGCTGCAGTGAGTAAGGTAGAACACATTGGAAAGTCTTTTTAACATTGGACTCCCTCACTACTTATTTCTTTCAAAGCAGTGCAATCACTATTTTTGTACTGCTTTTACTTTCAGTCTACTTTATTGCTATATTTTGGGTCTTTTTAGATAGATATCTTATTATCAACTCTCGTATTAGATCTGAAGCAAAATCACTTAAAGCACTCTATACAGGTCAGTCAAAATCAGTGGCAAGTTCTTCACTTATTTTTACTTATCTGTCACGTGTAAACAGACCAAATAAAGCGATATTGGAAGCAGCATCGTCAGATGCGATACGTGTTTCCACCAAAGGGCTTACATGGCTCTCTATTATTGCTTCAACAGCACCGTTTATCGGACTTTTCGGTACAGTAATCGGGATACTTGAAACATTTTCAAAATTGGGCTCACAATCGAGTGCTTCACTCTCTGTAGTGGCTCCGGCAATCTCTGAAGCCTTGATTGCTACTGCTGCAGGTATCGCGGTAGCTATTTTCGCCTATACATTCCATCTTATTTTGAAACGTAAAGCGTATGAACTCTCTTCTCTGCTTACTTCTCAATCTGAGGTCATTCTCTCTCAGGTTCATGAGGAGTAGCGATGTTTTCATGGGATGACAGTCCGGATTTAAACATCACCCCTTTAGTTGATGTAATGTTGGTACTTATGGCTATTCTTATGATAACTGCACCTACTATCACTTTTCAAGAACAGATCAATCTTCCTCAAGGCTCTAAAACAGTTCAAGTACTAAAGCCAAAGACACTTACGATACGCATGGACAAAAAACAAAATATATATCTCAATAAAGATCTCTATACTTTAGATACATTTGCAGATGATTTTGTCAATCAATCTGCAAAGTTTGATAAAAAATCTGAAGTCTATATTCGTGCAGATGAGACATTACAATATAAAAATGTGATGTATTTGCTTAAAAGCGTGAAAGCAGCAGGGTTTGAGAAGGTGTCACTTATAACATTATGATAGAAAAGTTTTCTACGTATATTGCAGGTTTTTTGGCATTTGGCATATATCTGCTCATGATTTCTTTACTTATTTTTTATTTTAATACACATGATAAAAAAAAACCCATTCATTATGTTCAAAAAAATGAAGATCGTATACAGGTAGCACTTGCATCTCCTCAAAAGACCATAAAACCCAAAACGGCTAAACAGGCAGTAAAGAAAAAAGAGAAAGCAACAAAAATAGATAAAACTAAAACAAAAAAAGTGATAAAGAAAAAAGTGATAAAGAAAAAAGTAATCAAAGAGAAGGTGGTCAAGAAGAAGGTAATAAAAAAGGCTGTAAAGAAAAAAGATGAAAATCTTAGCAGACCTAAAAAAGTCAATCAACCAAAAGATCTTTTTTCGAAAATTTCGCCGACCAAAAAACCTAAATTAAAACTTGAAGTAACAGATAAACCAATTCAGACAAAAAAAAGCAATCTTATTAAAGTATCGGATAAACCAAGTGCAAGCACGCTTGTTTCAGACTCATTGAAGTCGAAAAAACAGAGTGATAGAGGGATTGAAGAGAGTTACTTGGCGAAAATACAGAGTATGCTTGAGGGGTGGCCGGCGCAAAGTGAATATGCTGGTGAAAAGGTAAATGTGATTCTTTATATTAATCCTACAGGATTTTTTGAATTTAAATTAAAAACGGCATCGAACAATCCTGATTTTAATAAAGGCTTGACAGAATATCTAGAACAACTTCAAGATATAGGTTTTGGACGTCACAAAGGTCAAAGAACCTATCATCTCGAAGCTGAATTCATTGCAAAAGAGTAGGCTAATACTCTCCTAATAAAACATGGCAGACATATACCCGACCACGGAACTTTTGTCCCCGCTTGCATCTGCTGAAGTTCGGTAGTCAAGTAGCTTAGAGGAGAGGTTCATCTGTTGTGCTGCAAGTATTAAAGCTTTTATACCTATGAGACCACAGGCTTCACAACCTTTTTCAATTTCATTGAGATTTAGTGTAACCACTGCCCTTAGACAGTTTTCATCAAATGTTTTTGCTTTGCTCAAAGTATGAAAATGACTGAGGTCAGAGCTGATGACAACGGCATTGTCTTTGTTTTGCATCAGTGCCGTGATAAGTGGAACCAAGGTTTTGACACGGATATCACTGTAGATGAGTTCAATGATTTTACTTTGTGGAAAATAGTGTTGAACAAAAGGCATCTGTACTTCAGTGGAGTGCTCTTTTTTATGCGCTTTGGGTTCAAATCCAATATCAAACTTTTTTGCTAGTGCAAAAAGATAGGGGCTGTCTATCTCTAAATCTCCACAGGGTGTCTCATAATTTTCATAATAGGATCCGGATATACCTCTAAAGTAGTGATGATGGCTGGGACCTATAATGATGATGCGTTTTGCTTTTGTTTTTTTTAAGAACTGATAAGCAAAATTGGCTGTAAATCCACTGTAGACATATCCCGCATGAGGAACAATGACCGCTTTTGGTATGATATCTTGTATCTCTTTTGGGATTGAGATTTGGTGAAAATTTTTCGTAAATTCTTTTAAGTATGATTCAATTTTTACACACTCATATGGATAGAATTGACCTCGAACTGCAGCTTTTCTTGTGGAATTAGACATTATTTTTCCTTATATTTTGTCACTTGATAGTTTGAAATTTCCGGATGTTGAGAGAGACAATTACTTCTTAAGTTGGCTTTTTGGCATAGGCTTGAGAAAAAAGCATCAAACTTTGGTAAATCCTCCCAAACTTGAGGCAGATAGGTAGCTTGATTCCCCTGTAATTTAAGTATGATGCCATCTTGGTAAGGGGTGATTTTGTTTTTTAAATCCTGCAGGTCGCGATACTCAATTTTTTTAGGTTCCGAGAGGATGGAAACTTCTATTTTTATATGATCAAGCTCTTCTATTGTCAAGGGTTTAAATCTTGGGTCACGTAGAGCGGCTGCCTGTGCATTGCTAATAATATCTTTATAGAGCGGTCGATAGGCTTGCAGTGAACCGATACATCCGCGCAGTCGGTCATTTGGCTCTGTCGTCAAGGTGATAAACGCTGCACCGTCTTCTTGTAAAATAGGAAATGTTTTAAGGGCATGCTCTAAATCAAAATTATCAGGCTGATTAAGCACAACTAAAATAGCAGCTTTGGCGAGGGAAATAAGTATATCAGTCATTTGATTCTCCTTACACTATAGTTTAGCATAATTTAAATAAGCAAAAAATCATTTAATATTAATTAATGAAGATTTCAAGTCTGCCTTGATACAATACAAGCTTATATATAAATAAAAATTCATATCCAAGGAATTAGTTTGAAACGTTTATCACTTATTATTTTATCTTTACACTTTTTTACTTTAACTCTTTTTGCAGTGGATGCAACACTTAAAATAGAGACAGATGTGGAACAGCGTTCACGTATTTCACTCGTTGACAGCTCCCCTATTAAAAGTGAAAAAGTCTTTAATATCTTACTCTCAGACTTGAAAATAAGTGGACATTTTTTACCTGACATGACACATCATCAGGGTGATATTACAAGCAATTTTATTTTACCTGTATTGAAGGGGCAGGAGTATGTGCTCAAATACAGTATGAACCAACAGTCGGGTGCAAAACTCCTCATACGTCTTTTAAAAGCTTCAGACGGTACGCAGGTTTTTAAAAAAAGTTATGCGGTTCCTGCAAAAGCAAAGATGCCGTTTTTGCTGCATAAGGCGGTGAATGATATCAACACTGTATTACAATATCCGGATATTTCTTGGATTAACCGCTATGTAGTGTATGCTGTTTATACAAATCCGGGACGTAGCGAAATACGTTTAGCCGACTATACGATGACTTACAAAAAGACCATTATTAAGGGTGGTTTGAATCTCTTTCCCAAGTGGGCCGATACACAGCAAAGAGCGATTTACTACACTTCGTATAAAGAGTTGGTTCCTACCCTGTATAAGCTCAATATTTATACAGGTTCAAAAGAGTATATTGCCAGTTCACAAGGTATGATGGTCTGTTCGGATGTCAATAAGAACGGTTCAAAAATTTTGCTCACTATGGCACCTGAAGGTCAGGCGGATATCTTTGAAATGGATATTGCAAGTATGGCCCAAAGACGTGTGACAGAATTTAAAGGCATTGATGTTAATGGTAGATATGTGGATGATGAGAGTCGTATAGTGTTTATATCGAACCGTTTAGGATATGCCAATGTTTTTAAAAAGTCCATACATTCAGCGGCAACTTCGCAAGTAGTTTATCATGGACGTAATAACAATGCCTGTGATGCTTATGAAGATAAGATTGTCTATTCTAGTAGAGAGAGTCACAATGCCTTTGGTAAAAATACATTTAATCTCTATCTTTCCTCTTCGGGAAATTCAAGTACAAGGGCTATTACGACAACAGGGACAAATCAATTTCCCCGTTTTTCAACAGATGGTTCGGTGATACTTTATTTGAAACAAAGAGGGCATAGTACTTCTATCGGATATGTTAATTTGAAAAGTTCACAAAGTTTACTTTTTCCATTTAACGATAAAAAAGTTCAATCCATAGATTGGTAGTATATTGAAGACAAAAAGGATATAACATGACACACAAGTTACTAACGCTTACAGCAATTGTTTCACTGTTTTTAAGCGGATGCGGACAAACTGCACCCAATTTAGATGGTAGCAGTAATAATATTTCCGATGTAAATGCTATCTCGGGAGATACCGTCAGTGCAAATGCTATCTCGGAAGATACTGTCAGTATTGATGAGAGTGCTTACGGCAATGAGTCGGTAGGTGGATCAGGTAGCGGCAGCTATAATAGCAGTATGGATGGGTTTAGATCTGTCTATTTTGATTTTGGTGACTATACCATTTCTCCCAATATGGAAAATAACATGAATGAGAATATCAAGACGGCAATGGCAGCCTCTACACAGATTAAAATTGAGGGTAATTGTGATGAATTCGGTACGGATGAATACAATTATGCACTAGGGCTTAAAAGGGCAAAGGCGGTCAAAGACGCTCTTGTCGCACAAGGTCTCTCTTCAGATAGAACGATAATCATCAGCTTTGGTGAAAGCAATCCCGTCTGTACTGAACCCAATGACAGCTGTTACGATAGAAACAGAAGAGTTGATATCCGTTTAGTGAAGTAGTGAAATAATGAAAGATAGCGTTGAGATGAGAGTAAAATACAGCTTTAGGGTCTTTTTGATGCTTGTACTAAGCAGCATGTTACTGCATGCCGAACCCTCTGTCTATGGGTTTGGGACAGATGAGACCGTAGCGCATAGACCATCTTCCTCTTCTTCAAAAAGGAGTATCGCTTCTTTGCAACAGAAAATTGCCCAACAAGATGAACGTATAGATGGTTTGACCACTGTCATTGAAGGTTTAAGTGCATCACTTAATGCACTTCAAATGAGAGGCAATCAGAGCAGTTCGCAGCAAAACAATACAGACGATGATGCATTGCTTAAGAAACTCGCAGCGATGATAGATGAAATCAATGGAAATTACGTAAGTAAAGAAGAGCTTCACGAGGCATTGGGGAAAAATAGATCAAGCACAACACAAACAAGTAGTAAAAAGAGTGCATCTATTCCCAATAAAAATGGAAACGATTCAATTGAAGGGAAAAGTAATGCAACACTCTACAGTGAGGGTGTGCGTTATTTTGTTAAAAAACGTTACAGTGAAGCAGAAAAAAGATTTATGATTACAGATAAAAATAGATACAAACCTGCTGCATCTAATTATTATTTGGGTGAGATAGCATACTACACTAAAAAGTATGAGGATGCAATATTTTATTTTAAAAAGAGTGCAGGGTTGTATGATAAGGCGAGTTATATAGATACACTGCTTTTACACACGGCAGTTTCACTTGAAAAGAGTGGAGAGAAGAGTCAGGCAAAAGCATTTTATGAGAATATCATCGCAAACTATAAGGGTAAAAAGTCTGCTCAAATTGCGAAAGACAGATTGAAAGAACTCTAGGAGAATCCATGTTTAAATATCTTTTCTCAATAATTATGACTTTAGAATTGCTTATTGCAGATGCAAATTATACCTATCTCCCTCCTATTGGGACAGAGACTAAGCCTGTTTCCAAAACAGTTTTTACTCTCATCAAAGGTGAGAGTGAGAAAAGCGTTGATCTTTTGGGACAAAATTTTATTGTTGTGTCTGTACGGGAAGAGGGAAGTGACGGCCGTTTTTATGCTGTAGATCAAGATGGTACGGTATGGTGGAGCGGTGCAGTGACGTCGGGATCTGTTGATTTTCGAAGCCCTTCGGGTATCTTTCCTATAGTGCAAAAAAAACGCTACCATATGTCAACGCTCTATCCTGATGCGAGTGGGGTTAACAATATGGACTATATGATGAAGTTTACAAACTCTGGACATGCCCTGCATGAAGGCAGTGTAGATTGGATGTCTCATGGATGTATTCATATTGATCCTAAAGATGTAGCGGCTATCTATAACTGGTCAACCTATAAAACAAAAATTGTTATCACGAGACACAGCTATATGCCTTTTGCAGCGGAGGATCTCAAAAAGATTTATGGCAATGAGTAGAATGTTTTAAAGCACTTTGGTTTTTTGATACGCTTTTTCTACAGCATCGATGCAAGAGGCTCTAACATTCCCCTTTTCTAAAGCACCATACCCTGCCGCAGTCGTACCTCCGGGACTCATGACTCCATCTTTTAACAAGGAGGGGTGCATCTCTTGTATGAGCGTGCCAAAACCTGAAAATAGACCTCTCATGACAACCATGGCATCTTCTCTTTTGAGTCCCTGTTTTACTGCACCATCTGCCAATGCTTCTGCAATAAGAGCCAAGTAAGCGGGACCAGACCCTGCAAGGGCGGTGGCAATGTCTATCTCTTTTTCGGAGTTGACCCAAAGTGTTTGACCTATGGTAGCCAAGAGTTCAGAGGCTTCTTTTTTGTATAGTATGTCACCTGTGAGTGTCGTCATAGATGCACCTACAGAAGCAGCTAAATTTGGCATTGCTCTGACTACCGCATTGCTTTTAATGGTTTTTTTCAGTTTTTCGACTGTAGTACCAGCTAAAATGGAGAAGAGTACTCTCGCTTTTCCTGAGAGTTGTTTACCTACCTCTTCCACATTATTTGGTTTTACACATAGAAGTACCGTTTTTTCACTCATATCAAAACTCTCAAGCAGATATTTATCGACTTGTACGTCAAGCGCTTCTTCAAAAGCATGAAGTTTTTTCATGTTACGACCTACCACTTCAATATGATATTTACCCTTCAGACCCTGAGCAATGCTCAAAGCCATATTCCCGTTGCCTATAAATGTGATGGTTTGCATAGTGGACTCTCTTGTACTAAATTATTTAGATTATACCATTATTATGACCGATATAAATTTTCCTCATGTTTAGAGAATTGTATGAATGTATGCTTTACATGTTTTGTGGGATTTGGATTAAAACAAAAGATAGTTTTGATATACTCACTCTATTAGCACACTAAGTAAAACAGGAAGTATACTATGGATATAAAAGCCATAACTATTGCATTGGAACATGAGATGAATGGAAGCAATACGTTGAATGAAAATATCAACCTAGTAGCACAATATGCTAAAAAATATACAGGAGCGGAACGCTGTAGCATTTTTATTTATAACGAAGAGAAGGATCAACTTAAAAGTATCTATAGCGATGGTATCAAAGGGTTGACTCTCCATTCAAATGCCGGGCTTGTCGGGTATGCTTTTCATAAAAGAGAGAGTATTTTAGAGAATGATACGAATTCTAGTAGATATTTTCTTAAAGCCGTTGATGAAAAGAGTGGATATAAGACCAGGGTCGTGCTTGCCGTGCCTATAGTCAATGCGCACTATAAAAGAGTAGGTGTCATACAACTTCTCAATAAACAAGAGGGGTTTCATGAATTGGATAAATTATTGATAGAGTCACTCACTGCATTTTTATTGCGTTTGATGGATTCGCCTTTATCTGAAGTTGATGGAGATGAGTCATCAAAACATATCATTTCTAAAAATGTTAGTGTAACACTGCAGGAGAAATTTGATACATATTTGCGAGACAAAAAACTATTTTTGATGGAAGATGGGAATGCGTACTATAAAATACTTGAGATGAAAAGAGCCTATTTTATCGGTGCAGACAAATGTTATCAGCTTGACGCGTCTCCAAAAGAGATCAATATATTTTACTTTACAAGCAGTGAAGAGTTCTTATCTGTAAAGATGCGTGTTAAAATTGACAGAGATACCAATGGTGTTCTCGTGCAAGAGTTTGATTTTCAAAAAAAGTTTGTTTATTGTGGACTAGAAAAAGATATATAGAAGATTTATTAGTTAGAATATATTCAAATTTAATAGGATAACAATGGAAGATTTTTTACAGGAAGCCAAAGCATCAAGTAGAGTACTCTCACTTCTAAGCGGGGCAGATAAAAATAGAATTTTAAGAGAGATGGCCAATGCTTTACGTGCAGAAACAGATGCTATTTTAAAGGCTAACCTCTTAGATATGCAAGATGCTGAGAAAAACGCTCTTGCTGCGTCACTTAAAGATAGACTTTTTTTAGATGAGAGGCGTGTAGAGGCTATGGCAGTGGCGATAGAAGAGATCGCTGCACTCAAAGAACCCGTTGGGCGTGTACTCGATGGTTGGGTAACGGAGGATGGACTTAAAATTGAGAAGATTACTGTGCCTATAGGTGTCATTGGAATCATTTTTGAGTCACGTCCGAATGTCACTTCGGATACGGCTGCCTTAAGCTTTAAGTCTTCTAACGTATGCGTACTTAAAGGGGGGAAAGAGGCACAAAACTCTAATGAAGCCATTGCAAAGGTATTACAAAGAGTGTTGAAAGAGAATGATTTACCCCAGTCACTGATCTCTTTGATTCCCGATGCATCACGTGAAGGGGTATCTAAGTTAATCAAAATGGATAAATATGTTGATCTCATTGTACCGCGTGGCGGAGAAGGGCTGATTCGTTATGTGAGTGAGAATGCGACTGTACCTGTCGTGAAACATGACAAAGGACAGTGTCATACCTACATAGATGAGGATGCGGATGTACAAAATGCCATAGCAATCGCCATCAATGCAAAAGTACAAAGGCCGGGGGTATGTAACTCTATGGAGACACTGCTGGTTGATGTTGCCATTGCTGCTGAGGTCTTGCCGCAACTTAAAAAGGCTTTTGATGAAGCAGATACGCAACTCAAAGGCTGTGAACGTACACGTCAGAGTATAGAAGTGGCTGTAGCTACAGATGCAGATTATGATACCGAATATTTGGCCAATATACTAAATATTAAAGTGGTAGAGGGTGTAGAGGGTGCTATAGCACATATTGTCCGTTTTGGCTCGGGACACTCCGAGGCTATTATTACTGAAAACATTACGACAGCAGAACTATTTTTAAACGGGATAGATGCTGCAGCAGTCTATGTCAATGCCTCTACCCGTTTTACGGATGGGGGTGCTTTTGGTTTTGGTGCGGAAGTGGGGATCAGTACAAATAAACTTCATGCAAGAGGACCGATGGGCATAGAGGGGTTAACCACGTACAAATTTAAAATCTATGGTTCAGGACAGATAAGATAGTTGACTAAGCATCACTAAAGTTTGCTTGGCTAGAATAAGAAAATTTAACATTAGGAACTAATTATGACAATTACAAATGAAAACTGTGTAGTGGGAATTGAATACGAAGTAAAAGAAGCGGGTGGCACAAATGTTGTTGATAGCAACAAAGGTGGCGCACCTTTAGAGTTTATTATTGGAAAAGGTCAGATCATTACCGGTTTGGAGAATGCACTTGTGGGTATGGCTCAGGGTGAAAGTGGAGACATTATGGTCTCTGCAACAGATGCGTATGGTGAAGTAAATCCCGAAGCACTTCAAACACTTCCAAAAGAGCAATTTGAAGGTGTAGAGCTTGCAGAAGGTATGACACTTTACGGTCAAGGTGAAGATGGACAAACTGTACAGGTAACAGTAAAAACATTTGACGATGAAGAGGTACAAGTAGACTTTAATCATCCTTTGGCAGGTAAAGATCTTATGTTCTCTGTAACTGTACTTACTGCTAGAGAAGCAACTGCAGATGAAGTGACATCCGGTGTTGTTGGTGGTGCACCTGCAGAAGGTGGAAGCTGTGGTACTGGATGTGGTTGCCACTAATCCTCTCTCCCCATGCCAACTTTAAATAAGTTGGCATATTTTTACTCTTTTTTTTCTCCATTCAGACCATCTATACATATACTTTAAGGACATATAAAAAGATAAATCCTATAATATATAGTTATTTTGTTTTATAGTATATTCTCATTATTAAAAAAGAGTCTTCAGTCAGTTACATGAAGGGTAATTATGCAAAAAATAGAAAAAGTTTTTGATGTCAATAGCGTACTTTTAGTACTGTATTCTTCTTTGGAGTCTCTTATAGAAGAGAGAAAAATTGAACTTATTTATGAAATGGACGCAACAATCCCTAAAGAGTTAAGAGGTGATGTTGATGCACTCAACCGTATTCTTAAAAAGACAGCAACTTTTGTATTTGAGAAGACAAATAAACAAGAAATTATCCTCTCGCTTAGTGCACCGGAAGATTTTTTTTATCAAGAGGAAATCTCTTTTAAAATAAAGGATACGGGCATCGCCAAAAAAGAGCTGTTGGGGTATTTAAAAGAGAATATAACGCAAGAGTTGGCACGACTTGAAGGAAAAATTATTGAGGATAAGGATTGGGATATTTATCTGAAAATACCATTTCTCATTGGTGAATTGGCGCATAGACGTCATTACCGTCTGCCAGATATTGGTATGCTTGGTAAAAAAGTTTTAATACTTTCTCAAAGTGAAAAGGTGATGAAAAGTATCAAGAAAATGTTTGAATATTTTCTTTATGAGGTAGATACAGGATTTGATGCATTTAAAGCAGTGGGGAATGATCTCTGTCATTATGATATTTTAGTTTTAGATGATACGCTTGCAAGTCATGAATTTGATCAGGCTGTGGCAAAACTGCAAAAAGAGGCACCATTTAAGTATGTATTGTTAAGGGATTCTCATATCGGTGATATGAGAGATTCAGAGGCCATGGTGACGCATTTGATAAAACCTGTTACGCAGGAGAGTGTTTTTGAATTAATTGCCACTTTGTTCCATCATACAATTGAGTTTGAAGAGAATCGTTCTGAAGATAAAACTTGCATTGTTGATTTGCAGAGCATAGTTGATAAACAACATGCTTTTAAAGAAGATAGATTTGTAAAAAATCATGTCAGCCATGATAACTTGAGTCATTTAATCCAACAGAAAAAAGAGTTAAAACTAGAAATATTAAATACCAAATTAGGTGAAGAGAATGCTAAAAAAAGGGGCTTAAAATACACTACAGAGTTGAAAGATTTCTTAGAGATTTTCAATCGTTCAGATATCTATTTTAGACAAATTGCAATAGAGAAATCTACCACTAAGATTAAAGCGTTTTGTAGTGATCTAGAGAAGAGAGCAAAAGTGATTGGTGCTGAAAGTATGTTAAGGTTTGCAGATATTGTTAGTCTGATTTTTGTCTATGATAAACTCGATATGTTAGTCATTTATCCGGGGAGATATCATATTGAATTAAAAAACCTTACAGAAGCAATCAAAAAATATTTGGATAACAAGTAGAGATGCAAGTTCCATTTTGAATAGAACAAAAGTGTAATAATGGTAAAATTGTATAAATTTTTTTAAAGGACAACTATTATGTCAATCAAATGTGCATTTTTATTCCCGGGACAGGGATCACAAGCTGTAGGTATGGGAGAAGATTTTTTTAACCATTATGATGTAGCAAAAGAGATGATAGGGGACGCAAGTAAGCGAACAGGTATCAATTTTAAGACGTTGCTTTTTGAAGAGAATGAAGATCTTGAGAAAACAGAATTCACACAGCCGGCTATTTTACTTGTCTCCGCTATAGCACACAGGCTTTTTGAAAATGAGATGCCTATTAAGCCTGTGTATGCCTTGGGTCATTCACTCGGTGAGTTCTCTGCATTGGTCAGCGTGGGTGCCTTAGATGCTATAGATGCCGTTGAACTGGTAAATCTTCGTGGTAAATTGATGGCAGAAGCCTGTGCGGGTCAGGATGTCGGGATGATGGTATCTCTTGGTCTTGATGATGAGAGTGTAGAGGCAATCTGTGCTTCACAAAGAGATGCAGGCTTAAAGGTATGGCCGGTCAACTACAATGCTGCTGGTCAGATTGTGATTGCAGGGATTAAGTCAGATCTTGAAATATTGGCACCTCTCTTGAAAGAAGCAAAAGCAAAAAGAGCAATGCTTCTCAATATGTCTGTGGCCAGCCACTGTCCTCTTCTTGAAAGTGCTACGGCACCCTTGTCTCAAAAGCTCTCAGAGATGCTTAGAGATGAGTTCATGGCACCTGTGGTATCGAATGTTACTGCGAAAAGATATGATACAAAAGATGAAGCGTTGGATTTACTGCCAAAACAACTTGTATCTCCAGTTCTCTATAAACAGTCTATTGCTGATTTTGATGATAAAGTTGATTGTTATGTCGAGTTTGGTCATGGCGGTGTTCTTAAAGGCTTGAACCGTAAAGCGACCAAAAAGCCTCATTTTGTCATTTCAGATAAAGCATCATTGGAAACGGCTATTGAAGAGATAGCGAAACTAGGATAGTCATGAAAAGTGATAAAATTGCCATTATGGGTGCAATGCCTGAAGAGATAGAACCGATTATTTCCAAATTAGAGAATCTTAAAGAGACAGCTTACGCGGCAAATACCTATTATGAAGGTAGGTATAAGGGGCAAGAAGTGGTGCTAGCCTACTCTAAGATCGGAAAAGTATTTGCAACATTGACAGCAACCATTCTGATTGAAAAATTTGGCTGTGATAAGTTGCTTTTTTCCGGTGTTGCAGGGGCAATCTCTCCAGAGTTGAATATTGGCGATTTGATTATTGCAGATGGTCTTTGCCAACATGATTTGGATATAAGTGCATTTGGTCACCCTTTTGGATATGTTCCTGAGGGAGAAGTGTGTATCCCTACGGATGTCTCTTTGCGAAATATCGCTAAAGATGTGGCTAGAGAGAAAGGTTTAAAACTTGTAGAAGGCATCATTGCCACAGGGGATCAATTTGTGGCAAATCCACAGAGAAAAGATTGGATAGGTGAAACATTTAAAGCACATGCATTGGAGATGGAGGGTGCCTCTGTCGCAGTGGTGTGTTCCTCTTTAGATATTCCATTTTTTATCTTACGTGCTATCTCTGATAGTGCAGATATGGATGCAGGCTTTAATTTTGATACCTTTTTAGAGAGTTCTGCCAAAATATCTGCAGATTTTATCTTGAGTATGGTAGATGCAATTGACCGATAAGCAGAGACGTTTAGCCTCCAAAGGGGTGCCTATGAGCAAAAAGTTACTCAAGCTCATAGGAAAAACCAATGCGGAGTTTAAACTCATCGGTGAGGGTGATAAAGTACTGGTGGGACTCAGTGGAGGAAAAGACTCTCTTGCATTGGTGCATGCACTCAAACATATGCAACGGCATGCCCCTTTCAGGTTTGAGTTTGAAGCGTGTACCATCAAATACGGTATGCCCGATGAACATTATGCATTTTTGAGTCAACACTGCGAAGAGTATGGTATAAAACATACGGTCTATGATACGAATATCTTTGAGATCTCACATGATGCCATACGGGAAAACTCCTCTTTTTGTTCCTACTTCTCACGTATGAGAAGAGGTGCACTCTATAGTTTTGCGCAAGAGGGAAATTTTACCAAAGTTGCACTAGGGCATCATTTTGATGATACTGTAGAGAGCTTTTTTATGAATATGTTTTACAATGGAAGTATGCGGGCCTTAGCACCCATCTATAAAACAAGTAGAGGCTTTCATCTTATTCGTCCACTCATACAGGTTAGAGAGAGACAACTTAGAGACTTTGCGACGGAAAACACGCTTCAAGTCATAGGAGATGAAGCCTGTCCTGCCATGCTCAAAGATGTAAAAATGCCTCATGCACGGGCAGCTACGAAAGCGTGGTTGGCAGAGCTAGAGGGTGAGAATAAAGATATTTTTAAAATGTTCAGGGCTTCATTTAAACATATACATGATGACACTTTTTTAGATCCCAAGCGCTGGAAGAGAGATGATATTGAAGAGGAGTTATAAGATTTTTTCACTCCCGGGTATCATCAATCTATATCCACGAGATGAGACACTCTCTATAAATTTATGTTTTAATTTTTCTCTTACCCTTTTAATGAGGGTACGAATGGTATTTGTACTGGTCTCTCTATGGGGCCAAAGCGCATTTTCTATGGTATAAAAATCTACAATATTATTTTGATATTGTATCAGTAATGCTAAAAGGTCACTCTCTTTTTTGGTTAAATGGATCATTTCATAGCAGCAATAGAGTGTGGCAGTTGAAGGGTCATAGGTAAATTCATCATCAAGGATGATATGTTGTTTATTGCTTTCATTACTATGTGAAACCTTGTTGATCCTGCGCAGTGCAATTTTTAAAAATACCCGTAACTCTTCTCTATGAAACGGTTTGGAGAGATAGGCAGTAGGGTTCACTTCTATGGCCCTGTCTACATGATAGTCATCCAAGTGTGCAGTGAGAAAAATAATCTCTATGTCAGGATATGATTTTTTAATGCTTAGTGCAGTATCAATACCATCAACCTCTCCTTTAATACAGATATCCATAAGTATGATGTCTATTTTTTGTTCTGAGATCACATGCTGCGCATCTTTTGCATTGGAACAGGTGTCTATAACATTGTAACCGAGTTTATCGATATAATTTTTGATCTCCATAGCGACGATACTTTCATCTTCAACAATGAGAATAGGAACTTTTTTCATAGTGTAAACCTTATGGTGTATTGTGTGTGACTGTTTGTTGAGGTTTCCATCTCTCCTCCAAGTTGGTCATAGACAAGCGTATGAATGAGTTGCAACCCCAGTGAGTTGGTAAATTCTTCGGGTGTAAAACCTTTTCCATCATCTTGAACACATAAGGTATAGTGATTGTTCTGATGTTGCAAGGAGATGAAAACAGTACCTCTATGGTCATCAAACGCGTATTTATAGGTATTGGTCAATAGTTCGTTGATAATGAGCCCAATATAGACGGATTCTCTTAAAGGAATTGTCGCATCTATTTCTGTTTTTATCTCAATATTGACAGTATCGTGATTGATTGTTTCTTGAATATCAAGCAGAAGTGAGTCGATATACTCTTGCATCTCAACTTCTTCATGATTATCTTTAATCAGGAGCATGTTATATGTTTTAGAGATAGCATTGATTCGGTTTTCAAGATTATTGAATTTTTCTGTCATATGTTGGTTTTCGATTTCGTCATTTTGTAAACGTATGATAGAGAGTATGATTTGAAGATTGTTTTTGACACGATGATGGACTTCTTGCAGTAGAAGTTCTTTACTTTCTAACGCATCATTGAGTGCTAGGGTTTTTATCTCTACTTCTTTTTCGATCATTTTGGTTCTATGTTTGGATTCACTTATGATTTGTCTGTCTACTTTTTCTTTTTCTTTTTGTAAAAGGGTGTATCTGTCTGCAAATGCCAATGAGAGGATTAGGGCTTCAAATGCAGTACTGAACATGAGAATATTTTGAAAATCCTGCATGATTGAAGTGACTCCGATTGCATTAAGAATGATGAAAAGATAGGAGATAAATACAATACCGAATCCAATAATAAATAGTCTGGCCTGTGTATTGCCCTTATTATAGGAGAAGATACCTGCACTAAGATTGAAAATGATAAAAAGTGCACCTGTGAGTATTACGATATGGAGATTATAAAATTTTGGGATACTTAAAATGAACATTTCTGCCAAAGAGATAAAGATAAACACCCTATAGCCTTTATGAATGGCAGGCATATTTTTACTTTTCAAAAAGTGCATACTAAAGAGTGCAGCGGTAATCACAAGCAGGGTTATTTTAAACACGGTTATCCGTATATCCAGTGTCACAAAAGAGAGAGGAAAGTAGATTTGTGTTAATCCCAGATAGGTCAGCTGTTGATAGATGAGGGCAAAAAGGTAAAAACTGTAGTAGAGATAACTTTTGTCTTTTGTATAGATTGCAAGGATAAAACTGTATAGCATTAAAGCTAAAACTATACCTACAAGCAAAATATCTATGAATTGCTGCATTTGGTCCTCTTGAAGATACTCCTTTTCATTTTGCAGCCAAAGTCCAAAATCAATAGGGTTTATTTTAGATTTCACTTCAAGTATATACGTTTTTGAAGTGTGGGGAGGCAAACTGAGTTTAAAATAGGGAAAAAGCGTAGCGTGTTTACCCGCAATATGTGCTGCGCCTTTGACGATGGGTGGCGTATTGAATGTTTTGTCATAGAGTGCGATATAGCCGACCAGTGGAGAACTCAGTACCAATAGCTTATCTATGTTCTGTGCAGAATCATTCTTCAGTGTAAAGGTAATCCAAATTGTTTCTGACGTAACACCTTTATTGATGTAGACTTGATGATAGGGGACAAATGATTTTTCATTCATTATGACCTTGGAAGGAAGGTTCTCTTTGTCAATATAAACAGCACTATGTTGTAAAAGAGAGATTTTTTCAGGGCTTGATGTATCAATTGAGATGGCATTCGCAGGAGATTGTATGGTGAGATAAAAAATGAAAAAGAGAATAAGTTTTTTCAAAATGTGTATTGACATAAAAAATTCTACCCAAAATTGCATAAGAGGTCGGTAGAGGAATTTTAGCACATTTTTGGCACATAATGATGCTACACTAACTGGGATAAAATCACAAAGAAGGAATAAAAATGAGAAAGTATGTGTTAGGGGTACTTCTACTACTAATGACATTGATGACAGAGGTGGGTGCTGAAGAGACTCCACGTGCAGTGATTATATTTGATGCATCGGGGAGTATGTGGGGACAGATAGAGGGTAAAACCAAAATAGAAGTAGCTAGAGAAGCGTTAAAAAATGTTGTAGAAGAATGGAATCCTGCTGTAGAATTGGGTTTAACCGTGTACGGACATCGTACCAAAGGGGACTGTAATGACATAGAGTCTGTGATTCCTGTGGGAAAAATGGATAAAAATAGAGTCATTTCGACAGTAATGTCCATTAAGCCTAAAGGAAAAACACCTATTAGCCGTTCTTTACGTAAAGTCGCTGAGGAGATAAAATATACCGAAGAAAAAGCTACCATCATCCTTATTTCAGACGGGAAAGAGACTTGTGACCCTGACCCATGTGGTACTGCTAAAGCGTTAGAAGCAGAAGGAATAGACTTTGTGACCCATGTTATAGGGTTTAATGTTGATAAAAAGACAGACCAACAGCTAGAGTGTATAGCCTCTGCTACAGGAGGTGAGTATTTCTCTGCTAAAAATGCAACAGCTCTGAATGAGGCTATGAAGACTATTGTTAAGAAAGTTGAGGTGGTAGAACCCAAACCAATCCCAAAGCCTAAAGTCAAAAAACTTGATTATACACTTGAAGTGACTGCATCAGAGAAAGAGGGTGGTAAGTGGGTTCAAGCTTATAATGCTATTTATCAAGATGAAAATGGAAAAGTAGGAGAGCGAGTTGCTACAGCACACTCTTATAAGAAGAAGGCAGGAACAAAGCAACTTCCAGTAGGTAAGTATATTCTTAAGTCAAGTTACAATGACTTTAAGAAAGAGACAGCCTTTGAGATAAAAGCTGGTGAAGTGACCAAGGTACATATCGTGATGGGAGAGACAGGAGTTGTAGAAGTCTCTGCATCAGAGAAAGAGGGTGGTAAGTGGGTTAAGGCTTATAATGCCATTTATCAAGATGAAGAGGGTAAAGCAGGAGAGCGAGTTGCTACAGCACACTCTTATAAGAAGAAAGCAGGTACAAAACAGTTGCCTGTAGGAAAATATATTGTCAAATCTACCTATAATGATTTCAAACAGGAACAAAGCTTTGAGCTAAAGGCAGGTGAAGTGACTAAGGTACATATCGTGATGGGAGAGACAGGAGTTGTAGAAGTCTCTGCTTCAGAGACAGAAGGCGGAAAGTGGATTCAAGCCTATAATGCCATTTTTCAAGATGAAAATGGAAAAGCAGGAGAGCGTGTAGCTACAGCACACTCTTACAAGAAAAAAGCAGGCACAAAACAGTTGCCTGTAGGTAAGTATATCTTGAAGTCAAGTTACAATGATTTTAAGAAAGAGATACCGTTTGAGCTAACAGCAGGAGAAGTGACGAAGGTACATCTACTCTTTGGACAGTTTTTTATAGAAGCTCAGTGTGCTGATATGAGTGCTAAAGTGCGCTATGAGATTTATGCAAGCAGTGGACAGCTTGTGTATGAAAAAAAGAGAAAATGTTCTGATACCCTCAAAGTATCGCTAGATAACGGTGACTATAGTGTAGAGGCTAAAGTAGGAAATGATAAAAAAGAGATAAAATTCAGTGTAGGTGGAAGTAATAATAAACTACGTATCAATATGACAAAATGAGTCAAGATCTTAATATATTTACGAAATAAAGGAAAAATATGAAAACTATAGTCAAAATATCAATCATTACACTTATGAGTAGCTCTCTGCTATTTGCAGGTGCAGATAAAATGAAACTCTATGATGTGAAGAGTGGAAAGATAGAGTATGCAATCCAAGGTTCCGGAGAGATTATGGGTTCTAAGATGAAAACGGTTGGTAAGAAAAGAGTGATATTTGATGCCTATGGTACTCACAATCTCACAGAAGAGAACAAAGAAGAGCAACAGACGATTATGGGACAGAAAAAAACCAATAAATCGCATACCATGACCTATATGAAAAATGGTATGGTTTATACGGCTGATTTTAAGCAGAGACGTATCATGCGTATGGAAAATATGGGTATGGCTATGGCAGGCCTTATGGGTGGTGGACAAAATATGAAACAGACAGGTGAGTCTATGATGAAACAAATGGGTGGTAAAAAAACAGGTACAGATAAAGTACTAGGCTACAGTTGTGATGTATGGGAACTTATGGGAACCAAACAGTGTATTTATAAGGGTATCCCTCTTAAGGTTGAAAGCAATGTTATGGGACTGAAAAGTACAGAGATTGCAACCAAAGCAGCGTTTGATATCTCACTCTCAAAAGATGACTTTAAACTACCTGATTTTCCTATCTATGATATGCAGGGAAACAAGCTAGATAGAAGAACCCTTGATGCGATGGATGAAAAGCAGGGTGTGCAAATGTCACAGGAGATGGATGAGATGGCACTCAAAAGAGTAGCCTACGAAAAGGCAATGAGAGAAGCAGGGGTCAAACCGGGGCAAGCACCCACTAAAACACAACAAGAAGCAATGATGAAAGCAATGATGGGTGGCAATGACGGAATGTTAAAACAGATGAAGCAAGAAATACTTTCAGATGAAGAGATGATGCGTTTTGGGTATAAGTGTTTAAGTCAAGCTGATACTCTCAAAGAGGCAAATATCTGTAATGATAAAGCCAATGCCATGGGTGGTGAGCCAGAGGAACCGTTTGATAAGTGGAATCCTGAGATGAAGAAAGAGATTCTTGGTTTTCTTGACCAATATTTGAATGTAATGGTGCCGTGTGTTAAAAAAGCTCAGACAATGCAAGCTGCACGGCAGTGTATGCCTATGGAGTAAAAGTAGGCAGCGACATACAAAGCACTCCATATATGATAATTGGTAGATAAAAATTTATTTAGGAGATGGGTTTGATCAGCATGACGATATTGATGGTAAGTACCTCAAATAAATAAAACACTAA
>JAYEJF010000042.1:0-16037 GCA_034660455.1 Campylobacterota bacterium
TCAATAAGAAGCGTATCTATAAATTTTGAAAAAACATACTTTTTAAACTTTAACAAAAATTTTTTAAACTTCAACAAAAAGATCCTTTTTTAAGCAACGCATTTTACACTATTTTTCTATAAAATTATCTGAAGGGCACCTATTATTAGAGTACCCTGAATTAATTCATAATGAAAGAAACTGTAATATAGGGTCTATTCTCTAGTTTTTTAAAACTTATCATTGCCGTTATAATCGTTTGCGCTCTCTCTTTTCTGGCTCTTATGCGAATAAGAAATTGCCTAGATAATGAAATCCCCATGTAGTCATCATTAAATCCCGGTAAATGATGAAGATTTTTTGTAAACTTTAAGGGTTCATTTTGACGAAGCTCCAACATACTTTCCATAAAAGATTCATCTGTTTGTAGTAAATGTGCTAAATATCTTCTATTTTTAATCAGCATTAAGTTAGGGGAACTTCCCCTTCCATAATAAAAATTCTCTTTGATTGTTTCTATGCTAATTTTATCAAAACCTTGAATAAGTTTTAACTCATGAATGTCTTGTATGGCTCTACTGTCTCTTACCGTAAGTTCTTTATAGCGGTGCTGTTCTGCTCCATTTACCCTTGCGAAATTATCTGTATCTCTCCAATCTGATAGGCTATCTTTCAAAATTGAAACCAAATCTTCCCTATTTTTAGAGGTTAAGGCATACGCTACAAATTCACTTGATGCAAATTTAATATTAAACATTGAAGAGCTATCTCTAAGTGATATGCTTAGGTTTTTTGTAATGTTGTACTCTCTCCCATCTACAATCATTTCAGAAGGTAAGGGATAGGCTGTATCAAGTAAAAGGTTATTTTTTAATGATGTCGAAGTATAGTCTGCTGTTGGAACATAAAACTTTAAAGACTCCAAAAGACTTTGGGCTATGAGTTGTGTTTGAAGTTTATTATTTAAGCCTTTACTTAGTTCTAGCTGATCTTTAGAAAAACGTAAGATTACTACAGTGGCAAAAAGCAAAGAGGCAATAATCCACATGGTGATGGAAAAAGCAAACGCTTTTTTATAAGATATTTTTTTATTCTTCATACAATAGCCCATACATCTCTGCACTTGTTATGTTGTAATCACTCTGAATATGGGTAAAAAAAGTATGTTTTTTTTCATTACGGTCTATAAAGTCTATTTTTATGGCTGTTGGAATCTTATTTTTTAAGTCACTCAACACTTTCTCGTAGAGTATATATTCAAATTGACACGATTGGATATCTTCCCAATAGACAATAAAAGGCGTATCTTCTAAAAATTTTGGTCTATTGACATCTATACGTTTGTAAAGAGGCTCTTCTCTGTAGACTAAAGTGTTATTTTTGCACTCAAATGCACTTAAACTTGGTATTGTTGAGAGCGTAGGATTTAAAGAAATATATTTAAAATAGTGTGGATTTCCTAAAAAAAAAGTATGTAATTTTTTCATCGGTTGATTAAACTGATTGTACTCATCGACTACATAGTGTTGCATTGACTCTATGGAAGTTCGTATTTGATGCACTTTTAAAACTTCATTAAACGTTGAAGTTTGTGCTTTTGTGATGTTGAGTAAAACCTGTCTATAAGAAAAAAGTGCTGTACCAATAAGAAGTGTTAAAAGAAGAACTGCTACCAAAAGTTCTACTAGCGTAAATGCTTTTTTCATCAATTTATATTTTTTTATATCTATTGATATAATAGCTAAGGCTATAGTTATGTTTTACTATTTCTAACTCTACTTTATAAAGTCTAAACAGATAAACGCCTGTATATCCACTTATATCTTTATACTCATCAAAATCATACTCTTTTACAAAACCTCTATTCTCTTTAACCAATGTACATTGAGCCGTATATTCCAAACCTCTCATCTCTCCTGTTATTCTATTCTGTTTCGTACAAATATCTGTAGAGATTTCATCTTTTATTGAAAAGACAATAGAATAAATCTCTTTGTATCTCTCTTGCTGTTTTAAAATTTGATTTAAAAACTTAGAACTGGTAGCGGAAAGGGTAACCACTAAAAAAAGAATAAAAATAGAGATTAATACTTCTACTGTGAACATCGCTTTTCTCATTTACTTAAAATCCCTTTAACAGAAATAGAGTAATTATTATCTTCAAGTAAAAAGTATCTTTTTTTCGCTTCTATAAAAGCGTATGCTCTTTCTTGATTTAACGCATGTTTATCTTCTGATTTTTTCACATAATTTTGAAATTGAGAAAAAATCTTTGAACCCATAGGTACAGTAACACTAAGTACCACAGTCATCAAAAGTAAAACTACCAAAAGTTCAATCAGTGTAAAACCTGACTTCATATTTTAACCTGTAATATCAGTCATACTCATAACAGCCATCATAATTGCGACTACAATGACAGCGATGAAAATCCCTAAAAGCACAATGACTGCTGGTTCCAAAATAGACAAAACGCGTTTTACTTGAACTTGAAAGAGTTCACTGTGTCGCGTAGAAAGAGATTTAAATATAATAGGAAGCGTAGCTGAGTTTTCTCCCACATAAAGCAGTGCTATATCTGTAGAAGGGATAATCCTGCTAATTGAAAACACCGAACTAAGTTTTTCTCCTTTTTTAATCTCTGAAAGTGTATTTTTAAGTAAGTCTTGTAACTCAGGCAATAGCTTAATTCTTTGAAATTGACGTAAGGCTTTATCTATTTCGAGTCCACCTTCTAGCATGTTACTCAATGCACCGTACAAAATAGAAAGTTGCAAGCTTGTAATTATTTCAGAAAGTTTTGGTGTATGGTAAAAGACGGTAATCCACGGTATGGGAAATTTTTTCAACAAGGTAACAGCTCCCACAATGAGAACGGTAAAAAGTATGAAAAATTCAGACATATGGGCATCGAGATATTGACCTAAAGATAAAACCATATAGGGTAAGGGATCTAACTTTTCAAACTCTTCAGGAGAGAAGATTGAAGAAAATTTAGGAACAATAATAAAAAAGATTAACAATGCCACAAATAGACTCATAATCATCAAAAAAATTGGATATGCCAATGCTTGTTTAATATCACTTTGAACTTTTTTATGAAATGTCAAATACTCAAAAAGTTGTTCTAGTCCACGGGGTATCTCCCCAATCTCTTCTGCTGTGGCAATAAAACTAATACTTAGGGGATCTACTGGAACATGCTCTTTTTTAAATGCATGCTCAATAGATAAAGAGAGAGGAGAACCTGCTTTAATCTCAGAAAGAATTGATTGCAAAATGAGATAGGTAGCTTCTTTGCTGACTGTTTGAATCAACATCTTTAACGCTTGGTCAATGGCAATACCCGCTTTAGTAAGATGATACAACTCTTCAACTAAGGCTAAAAAGTCACTGTTTTTAAAAGGTTTGGTATTTAATTTTTTCTCAGTCTCTTTAAACTCAATAATGGTAAGTTTTTTATGATGAGCCATTCGTTCAAGATCGCTAAGTGTACCTTGTATTGTCCCCTCTAACTCTTCATTTGTTAGGGTTAATGCCTTATATTTAATGTGCCTATTCATTGGTTAGTCTTACGATCTCATCAAAGGAGATAGTACCTTCAAGAAATTTGATAACAGCATCGTCTTGAAGGTTTCTATAGCCTAAAGAACGAATATCACTAAAACTCAAATCTTTATCTAATTTAGACTTGATCACTTCGGTAAAAGGAAGAAGTTCAATGAGTGGGACTCTCCCCTTATATCCAGTAAAATTACAAGCACTACAGCCTACTGCTTTACAAGGATTAAGTTTAGATGAAATATGATTTTTTAATTCATTCATATCATATCTTTCACTTAATTCTTCATCAATATCAATAGGCTCTCTACATTCAACACAAAGCCTTTTAGCCAATCGTTGAGCCATAAGTCCTACCACTGTTGACTTGAGTAAAAAGTACTCTATCCCCATATCTAACAATCTTGAGATAGCACCTAAAGCAGAGTTTGTATGTAGAGTTGAGAGGACAAAGTGTCCTGTTAAAGAGGATTGAATGGCTATTTCAGCAGTCTCTTTATCTCTGATTTCTCCTATCATAATGACATCAGGATCTTGTCTCAAAATAGAACGTAGGGCGTTTGAGAAGGTATAGTCTATAGAAGATTTTACTTGTATCTGACTAATTCCTTCTAATTGATACTCAACAGGGTCTTCTACAGTAATAATCTTAATGTCTTCGCTGGAAATATGATTAAGACAAGCATACAGCGTAGAAGTTTTACCAGACCCCGTAGGACCAGTAGTGAGCAAAACACCATTTGGTTTAGTAAGTAACGACTTTAAAAGTGCTAAGTTTTCTGGGTGAAATCCCATTTTATCTAAATTTAAATCAACAGATTCTGTCCCCAATAGTCTTAAAACAAAACTTTCACCAAAAGCAGTAGGCACAGAAGAGGCACGAATGTCAAGCTCTTGAGCAGAAAGTTTTAAACTAATTCTTCCATCTTGGGGAAGTCTATTTTCAGCAATATTCATTTTAGACATGAGTTTTAGTCTCGCAACAACAGCTTGTTTTAAACCCAAAGAAATTCTATCAATAGTACCCAAAGTACCATCAATACGTAAACGAACTTTCATTCCATCTTTATATGCTTCAAAATGAATATCCGAGGCATTTTGTTGGGCTGCTTTTGTAAAAATGGTGTTAACCAGTTTAATCACAGGAGCTTCTGCAGCCATCTCACGTAATCGATCAACTTCATCTTCAAATAGCCCATCTTCTTCTGCTACTAGCTCTTCAAAAAGTGCTTTAATCTCACGTAACTCTTCATCTGTAGCCAACACCAATTCAATCTTTTTCTTTAAAAGCTTTTTTAAAATTGAAATAACATGGACTTGATTTGGATTATGCGTAACAAAAATAAGAGATGTGTCAGATTCAAAAATAGGATAAAGTCCATTTTCCAATAAAAAATCTGCTGAAATACCCTCTAAAAATATTCGCTCTATTTCCTCTTTTTTCAATGAGGAGAGTAGTCTGTAATTAAACTGTTGAGATAAAGAATCGATTAAAATTGTATCTGAAATAATACCTAGATTTAAGAGAATATTTCCTAGCTCTCCACCATAATCTTCTTGAATGGCATAAACTTGATCTAGGTCTTCTTGTGTACAATGATAATTCTCAAGAAGAATCTCTTCTAATTTTTTCATCTATTCCCAAACTGAAATATCTGCATCTTTACCAGAACCACCTGCTTTACCATCTGCACCATAAGAGAGTAAGGTATATTCATTTCCATCTTTTCCTGGATTTTTATAAACATAAGCGTTATCCCAAGCATCAGCTTTTAACTTTTTAACCAAATAAGGACCATTCCAGTTTTTTAAAGTAGAATGTTTTACAGATAAAATATCCAATCCTTCTTCTGTTGTAGGGTAACGTCCAAAATCTAAACGAAATGAATCTAATGCTGTAGATAAATTTGCCAATTGACTATGGGTGGTTTTTTTCTGTGCATCATCTAGTTTGCCAAAAAGATTAGGTGCTACCATGGATGCCAAAAGTGCAATAATCATAATAACAACTAAAAGTTCAACCAAGGTAAAACCCTTTTTTATAAATTTATTTTTTTTTGTTTTCAATTTTTCCCCTAAGTTTTTAATGCTAAAGTTTTCATCTGTAAGTCTATTAATTATAACATTTATCTTCTTAAAATTTTTCTATGATTATTTTATTTGGTTTCTTTGGCTAAGGTGTTGCTAATTAAGAAGAATATAGTAAGAAAAAACAGTTTAAAAAAAAGGTTAAAAAAGCTTAGAAAAGCTTTGCTATCCCCATAAGTATAATCACACTTAAGAGACCACCTGCTATGCCTGCAAGTACATCATCCATCATGACACCTAGACCCCCTTTTACCTCTCTGTCTATCCATCCTATTGTAGAAGGTTTCCAAATGTCAAAGAGGCGAAATGAAGCAAAGCTGAATAGAATGGCTAAAGCTTCCACATAAGGATAAGTTAATGTAATGGCTGTAGAGTAGGTAATCATCAGTGAAATCCACATACCTGCAGCTTCATCGATGACAATATGTTGTTGGTCATGCATCCCTGTGGTTTTTTCATATTTGTTGATCTCAAAGATTCCTATGAGGGTAATGGCAAGTGTCACCATAAAGAGTGTCTCAGCACCTAAATAGTAAAGAATTGCAAGTCCCACGGGAAGTGATGCAAGGGTACCTACAGTGCCGGGAGCTTTAGGACTGAGTCCTGAGCCAAAGAAAGTTAGGAAAAGTTTTTGTAGCGTCATGGAGTATCCTCTTGTAAATTTAATGTATTGTATCTAAATATTCTATATGAAATTTGATTTAAACAATTAAGATTATTTCTATTTGTGGTTTTAGTAAGTAGTTTGGATTATTTTAGATTTCAGATACTAATATGTACGAGAATGATATAATAAAATAAGTGATTTGTAGGTAATAAGTCACTTATTTTATTAAAAGGAGAAATTATGAAACAATGGTTGAAATGGTTAATGTTAAGTATGGGTCTTGTACTTTTTACTGCATGTGGAGGGGGTAGTAGCAATGCAGATACAACAGCACCTGTTATTACAGTCAATGGAGATAATCCAATGACAATTGAATTTGGGTCTGTCTATACAGATGCAGGCGCTACAGCAACAGATAATGTAGATGGTGCAGTAGCTGTGACAAGTAGTGGTAGTGTAGATACAGGAGCCTTAGGTTCGTATACAATTACCTATACAGCAGAAGATGCATCAGGTAATAGTGCAACTGCGACAAGAGTGGTCAATGTTGTTGATACAGTAGCACCTGTTATCACAGTCAATGGAGAGAGTCCAATGACAATTGAATTTGGGTCTGTCTATACAGATGCAGGCGCTATAGCAACAGATAATGTAGATGGTGCAGTAGCTGTGACAAGTAGTGGTAGTGTAGATACAGGAGCCTTAGGTTCGTATACAATTACCTATACAGCAGAAGATGCATCAGGTAATAGTGCAACTGCGACAAGAGTGGTTAATGTTGTGGGAGATGTAACCCCTCCAGTCATTACTGTGCAAGGAGATAATCCTTTACTAATTGTGATTGGTTCAGAATATACAGATGAGGGTGCTACGGCAACAGATAATGTAGATGGAACAGTAGCCGTGACAAGTAGTGGTAGTGTAGATACAGGAGCCTTAGGTTCGTATACCATCACCTATACAGCAGAAGATGCAGCAGGTAATAGTGCAACTGAGACAAGAGAGGTGATTGTTTCAAGAGGTATTTCAGGCCGTATTGTTAGTTATGAAACAGGTTTACCTATATATGATGCAACCATTACAGTGGGAGACCAACTTACAAATACAGATGAGAATGGTACCTATGTGCTACCTATTGATGAAACAACTTTAGAGTCACCAAGCATTCAGCCTACGCTTATAGGAGAAGATGAACCCTTAAGAGTGACGGTGAATATTAGTAGGGTTGGATTTGCATCTACTACACGTATTGTGGTAATGGTTGAAAATATCTCAAGACTAAATGTTGATATGTTAGAAGTTGCGTTTAGTGCAAGTTTTGATCCATCTGCAGGAGGTGTCTTTGAAGTAAATGGTACAACTGCTAGAGTTGAAATTGATGCTGGTACTTTGATGAACGAAAATGGTGAGGCTCCTTTGGGAGAAGTAACGATTGAGATTACTCCTATTAATCCATCATTAGATATAAACTTAATGCCAGGAGATATGACCGAAGTGAATGGAGGTTCTTTAGCCAGTCTTGGTGCAATGAGCATCAATATCTTAGATAGTGATGGTAGTGGTCTAGACTTAGCAGAGGGAGAGAGTATGAGAATACGTATTCCTGTTTCCACACTCAGAGTTGGGGCTACTGCTACTATTCCTTTTTGGTGGTTCAACGAAGAGATTGGAAGATGGGTAGAAGAGGGACAAGGTACATTATCAGATGATGGTACATATTATGCAGCGTCGGTTCCTAGAGTAAGAACTTGGAATGCTGATTATTTATTTGACTATGTTACGATTTATGGTTGTGTAGAGTCAAATAATAGTGATCGTATTGCAAATGCAATAATCAACCTTGAAGGTGCAAACTATAATGGTTCTACTTCAGCAATCAGTGATAGCAATGGAAATTTCTCAATTAGAGCAATGGAAAATGCGGAATCTCTTTTAAGTGCACGAACTGCATATAGTGTTTCAAATACAGTAAGACAATATACTGGTACTACTGATGTGAATATGACAGGGTGTTTTGTTTTAGGGGATACAGATGCATTGACAGCTACTTTAACATGGGGAGAAAATCCTAGTGATCTAGATACACATGTCTATGGACCAAATGGATATCATGTCTACTATGGACATCAAACAGAAGGGGATACTTTCTTAGATGTTGATGATGTCACTAGTTTTGGACCTGAAGTCTATACAGCATTACGTTTTCCTGAAGCAGGAACATACCATTATGCAGTGTATCACTACTCTGGAAGTTCAACCATAGCAGAATCTCCTACACGTGTAGAAGTGAATAATAATGGTCAAAGAAGTGTATTTACAACATCTGGTGAAACCAATGATAGTCGATGGTGGAGTGTATTTGATATGATTGTTGATGAAGCGGGTAATGTTAGTGTAGTTCCAGTGAATACTTGGACCCAACCTGGGGTAACGAATGCAGGAGTTATGAATATAGATTCTGTAATGCCTCCAAAAAAATAATATTGCAAATTACACCTTTTTTAGATAGAAAAAGGTGTTTTTGAAGTGTCTAAAGGTTATTTGATTCATAAAAATGAATCAAATAACCAACTTATATATTGAGATATCACTCTCTTTCTACATATTTTTTATTCAAAAAAAACAATTTAAATGCAGTACTTTATGTCAATGATGATGTTTGATAGAGTTCAATAAGTTTCAAGTAAAACTGCTCTTCGCTTTGCTGTTCGAGTAAACCTGATCCGGGCATGAGTGAATAGTGCATCTCTTGAAGATTTTCAAATCTTTCAGGAAAGAGGGCGGCAAGAATATTGGCTGAGACCTCTTTTCTGACTAAAATGGAAGGGGGTATCAGTCCTGTCTGAATGAGTTTCATGATAGACTCTGAATGGTAATGCACATGATGGTGTTGTCCATGAGGGCAGGTGCGTGTACTTACAAGTGTTTTGCAGGTATCACAATAGAC
This sequence comes from Campylobacterota bacterium, assembly GCA_034660455.1. GTDB lineage: Bacteria > Campylobacterota > Campylobacteria > Campylobacterales > Sulfurovaceae > Sulfurovum. The sequence goes on from JAYEJF010000042.1 coordinate 9,183, forward strand.
GTACTCATCTATGGTTTTGATGTCAATGGCAATATCTTGAAAATGATCGAAAACAGAAGAGAGGCGGTTTTTATCATAATAGAGACCTAGTCCACCATGGTTCTTCCCTATGACAAGTTGACTGCAGCCGTAGTTCTTCGCTAGAAGTGCATCGAGAATAAGCTCATTATAGCCTGCAAAGATATAGGAGTTTTCAAAGGGAACAATTAAGACTTTGTTGTGTGGTAGAAAGTTATCTACAAAAGTGCTGAGTGCATTGTGGCGTATGTCGTAACGCAAACCTTTAGAGGTAAAAGGTTTGCGTAAAAAGATAACAAGGAGGTCGGAGTTACTGATAGCCTGACGTATCATTCTCTCATGAGCACGGTTGAGAGGGTTGGCTGCAAGCATCATAGATGCTATTGATTTTGCACCGGTTTTGATGATCATATTTTGTATACGTTTCATATTGTCTTCAATAAGAGGATAGGTGACGCTATACTCTCCTGATACAGCAATATCTCCAAGTCTTACCGTTGTATTTCGAACACCGGGGTGTGCAGTGTCTGAGGTGCCGTATATGTTATAGAGCCGTTGTTTTCGATCTATCTTAAAGGTCTCTTCCACAATGAGTTTCCCAACAATTTTCCCTTCACTGTACAGTGACACAGTATCATTTTTTTTCAGGTTTTTCAGAACGTTTTCATTTCTCTTTCCCTGAGGTGCGAGTATGAAAGAGAAGGGGAAAGGTACACCCATATATTTTTGGGTTTTATCAACTTCCTTTGCTTCTTGTTGATTCATCAATTTTTTGACAGGTGAAATAAGTCCTGCTTGTGCCAAAGCCAACATAGAAAGGGCTTCTACATCGATGTAGAGAGATTTACTGTTTTGCATTTTGAATCCTTAGTCCCTATTTCTTTTTAAATAAACCATACTTTTTCCTCTTTTCCCATAGACTTTTTCGTGATATTCCGAGCTTTTTTGAGAGTTCCGTATCTGGAAACTTATATTGAAAACTGTTGACAATAAACTTTACATAATCATCAATCGTCAGAATTTCATTTTGATCATAGAGTTTAGAGTCGGTATTTACGGTAATGGTCTCAAAATCAGATTCTAAATTTGAAGTACTGCATAAAATGAAGTTATAGGTTTTTAATAATTCGAGCAAGGCTTCTCTATCAATTTTTTTAAGTATGTGCAGTTCAGTAATATAGAGTAGTGTACTTGGGCTGCTTGTTTGAATTTTTTCTTTCCAATTTTTATCGCTAAGAGGAATGAATGTGAGGAGTGTATTGGTTTTTGATGCATGTTCAAAGACTATTTTGTCGACAAGTCTTTGGTAGTTGGTCTCAATGACCAGAGGTGTAACGATATTTTTAATGTCAAAGTTTGTTTCAATTTCATGAAGAAGGTTGTGCATATATTCTTGGTAAAGCAGCGTCTGTTTTTTAAGGGTACGATACTCTTTATAGTGCTCAATCTTACGCATGAGGTCTTCTATCATAAAAGGTTTGACAATATAATCTTTTGCACCGAGTCGAAGCGGTTCTCCTACAGTGTCATTATTAATATAATTCACCATTAAAATAATAATTTTACTTTTAAATTTTGTAATCAGAGGCGAGGTGTTTTGTCCCGGTAGGTTTGTTGAGAGGAGATATACGTCACCATGACTGTTTATCGCTTCTTTAATAGAGCTATAGGTCTCCGTATCATATCCCTTTTCGGTGAGTTTTGAGGCAATACTTTGCGCCAAATAGAGTTCATTTTCTACAATGATTATTTTCATCTGTTCTTCCAATTCATAATGTTTTCCAGTTCGTATAGTTCAACGTTGCGACACAATGGACTGTTACGCCCTCTTTTCGCCCGACAAAACCAAGTTTTTCAGCCGTGGTAGCTTTGATATTGACAAAGTTTTTTCGTATGCCCAGTAAAGAGGAGAGGGTGCTGCGCATCTGCTCTTTATAGGGTGCTATTTTTGGTGTTTCAGCCATAATTGTCAGGTCTGTATTTGTGATAGTATACCCAAAAGAGATGATGCGCTTGACTGTATCTTGAAGTAAGAGTTTGGAGTCTATGTTTGCATAACTCTTGTCGGTATCAGGGTAGAGTTCACCTATGTCACCCATACCTGCTGCTCCCAAGAGTGCGTCAATAAGCGCGTGTATAGCGACATCTCCATCACTGTGTGCTTTAAATCCATAGTCACACTCAATTGTAACACCGGCAAGAGACATCACTTTATTTTTTTCAAAAGGGTGAATATCTATGCCAAATCCGGTGAATGTCTTGATAGAAGCTCTCTCAAGACAGGGTAAACGCGTCAAATCTTCTTTAGTAGTGAGTTTATGTGCTTTGGTCGAGCCTTCCACAAAGAGTACTTTTTCTCCCAGTGAAGCAATCGCAGAACTCTCATCTGTGAATAAACTCTCTGTTTTAAGTGCTTCTTTGAGTAGTTTAGTAACAGAGAGTTGAGGTGTTTGAATGATTTTGCTCTGCTCCCTGTCAATAGGTTTCCCCTTGAGATAGAGGGTATCCGTGACGGGGAGTACGGGTACAATGCAAGAGGCTTCACACTTCGCATCCATAATGCGCCGTATCATATCTGAAGGGATGCAGCATCTTGCGATGTCACTCACAAGCACATAGTCCGATGTTACATGTTGTAATGCATGAGAGAGTGAGGCTTGTCTGGAGTCTCCACCTATAACATAGGTGTAATCGGCAAAGTTTTTCATATAGTTTATCTCTATTTGGGAAGAGACGATGATGATTTCATCAAAAGAGGCACTTTTTTCAAACTGCTCTGCGACATAGAGCCACAGGGGCAGCTCTCCTGTCACTAGCCACTGTTTCTTGACATGTGCAGCAAATCTTGTAGAGTTTCCTGCACCTAGAAGTATTAAAGTTGTATTTGACAAAATTATTCCCTATCGACTATGTAACTAATTGTAACGGATTATACACAAGCAATGCTTTAGGGATTCTTCAAATAAGATAAATTTACTCCTATTTAAGAAATCGTTCAAAATTTAAATCTAATTTAAGATTTTGGTGGTATAACTTTCTCATCACTAAATGAATAGGAATAGACATGACAGAAGAAAATGTATTAGAAGCGTTAAAAAACGTAACCTATCCGGGATTTACGAAAGATGTCGTAACGTTTGGATTTGTAAAAGATGTTGTTGTTGAAAATACAACGGTAGGATTGATGTTGGATATTACATCATCAGCGGATGAAGTAAAACAAGAGTTAGTGGAAAATGCAACTGCTGCACTCAAAAAAGCCGGATTTGAGAGCATTAACGTCAATATCAATGCACCTCAGGCGCCAAAGCAGATGTCCAACTCAGTCAGTGGTAAAAATATGGCACCGCATATTAAGAACTTTGTAATGGTGAGTTCAGGTAAAGGGGGTGTAGGTAAGTCAACCACTTCTGTAAACTTAGCGATTGCATTGGCAATGCAAGGCAAAAAAGTAGGTCTTCTTGATGCAGATATCTATGGACCAAATGTCCCACGTATGATGGGTGTTGAGGGTACAAAACCAGAAATTCAGGGTAATAAATTACAGCCGCTCAAAGCCTATGGCGTAGAGATTATGTCTATGGGTTCCATCATGGAAGAGGGTGCGGCGTTGATTTGGAGAGGTTCAATGATTATGAAGGCGATTGAGCAGTTCTTAAGAGATATCTTATGGTCTGAACTCGATGTACTTGTGATCGACATGCCTCCGGGAACCGGTGATGCACAGCTTTCATTGGCACAGTCAGTACCTATTACAGCGGGAATCACAGTCACGACACCTCAGGAAGTTTCCCTTGATGACAGTAGACGTTCACTCAATATGTTTAAAAAGCTTGAGATTCCAACAGCAGGAATTATTGAGAATATGTCAGGATTTATCTGTCCTTCTTGTGACGCTGAGTCAGATATCTTTGGTATGGGGACAACTGTACCAGTTGCAGAAGAGTTTGATACAGAACTCATTACCCGTATACCGATAGAGCCTGCGATTAGAGTGGGTGGTGATAGCGGTATGCCGATTGTGTATCATAAACCAGACTCTGAAACAGGTAAGCGTTATCAGGAAGCAGCCAGTAAATTATGGGCATTTATTGAAAAAGTGAATGCCGAGGGTGGAGCAGATAACGCTTCTGTGCAACCGACTACCCCTCCAGGTGTAAGTGCCTGTAGTACAGGTGCATAAGCACCGACTACTATAGGTTTATCTTAGATCATTCAATGCAGCTTCGGCTGCAGTGTAAGCTTATCTCTTTTCTTGACTCGCTTTAGCCCCTGATATAAACTGTTCAAAGTTTTCAACATAATTATCAAAATTTTCTTCAAGCATATGTTTGTATTGTGTTGCAAAAAACTCTATGATCTCTTCTCTCTCATTTTTCATCTCTTCACTGCTTTTAAAACCCATTGCCGCAATCCATGCATTAAAACGAGATGAAGCAAACATTAGTGAGTTGGTTGCATCAGCAGGAGGTGTCTCTTCGTTGATGTGAGAATTTGCAAGTGAAATAATCGCATCTGCACGTTTGTAAAAGTTTCCGTCTATGGGTGTTTGGTGTGACTCTTCCATGTTTAAATCCTTGAGTAATTTTTTTGACATTGTACACTGTTTCTCTCTTCATTTAGCTTCTTTCGAAATTTGTTTAGGGCCTCAAGTCCGTGAAAGTAAATGATTCGCCTTTGCAGCATGCGGGTCAAACAAATAGTAAGATACTGCCGAGCATAAGAATAAGTCCCAAACTCCCAAACTCTAAGTATTTTTTTACTCTATCATTGGATGTCAGTACTTTTTGTCGCACCATCGTACTTAAAAGTGCAGAAATGAAAATCACGCTACTCATGCCCAAACTCATGACCAAAGCAGAGATAAACCCTGCATAGTAAAGCCCTGTAGAGATCGCAAAGATAAAGAGTGTCGTGGTGCCCGGACAAGGGATGATCCCCGCAGAGATGATGAGTGCCGCATCTGTAGTGTTTTTGTCCACCTTACATGCACCACAGCCACAAGTAGAGAGGTGTGCAGAGGAGGTGCGAAATGTAATCTCAGTTTTTTTCTTTTCATCTGCTAATTTTTGATAGAGCCGATACTTTTTGTGTATCAAATAGAGTGCAATAGCAATAATAATAAGTGCTGAAATTTTGGTGGTATAGTAAATCGTGTCATCTAAAAATTGTGCGAGAAGCGTATTGACAAGATAGTAGATCACTAGGGTTAAGATGAAAGCGGAAAAGGTATGCACCACTCCAATTGCCAGTGAGATAAAAAAGGCTTTGCTAAAGGATCTGTCATTGGATAGAAAGTAACTTGCCACCAGTGTTTTTCCATGTCCTGGACCTAAGGCATGTATGACACCGTAAGCAAAGGCAAAAAAGAGCAAAAAAAGATAGGTCATCGGATTTTTTTCATCTTTGATGGATTCAAAAAGAGATTTTATCTTCTCCATGGTGGATTTTAAAAGACCCTCTTGCACACTATCTTCATTGTTTTCCGTCTCAGGCCTTGCATTTTGTTCTATACTTTTTTCCATGCTATCTGTTACTGTCAAAGGGGTATCTTGGCGTGCTGTAGGGGTGGAAATTTCGTGGATAAGAGACTTGTCCCTAAAGAGTATGGAAGCGGTAAACAGATAGAGATTCTTTGAGTAGGCTAAGTCACCATTATTGATGTCAAGCTCTTTCACTCTAAAAGTGAAATACCCCTCATCATCAAGCAGTGTGATGGCTAAACTGTCATTGTCCGCTAGCGCTTTTTGAAGCTTGGCACTATAAGAAAAGATCAAAGCGTTATTGACTACTTTAATAGCGTAGTTTTTAAAGTCTGGATGCAGGTCAGTGGCTTCCGAAGCATTCTCATCTGCATACTGTATAAAGGTGAGCATATTTTTGGGTACAAGGTAGTCCAGTTTGGCTTGGAGTATGGTGTCTAGCTCTTTTTTGTCAAGGATGTTATTATTGTTTTTATCATATTGGGGTACCAACTCCTTTGTAAATGCATCTGAAAAATGCCATCTGAAATCGATTTGATGGAGGGTTTTGGCTTTGATGTGTAACTTTGTCTCTACCTCTACAGACGGTACCATAAGCATACAGGTGGCACAACCATAGCTAAACTGGAACAAAAGTGAAAGAAGTAAGAGTTTTTTTATACGATGCATCATAGATATTTTCCTATAGATTTTTTCGTTCCCATCATCTTCAATGGGAATGCATATATTGGTGCGGTAATAGTATACTACCAAAACTTTTATTTCTATGAACCCAATCAATCCTTGATAATCTCTAACAAAGAAAAAATGTAGAACATTTATTGCATTATATACATATAAATTATACCCATGTATAGCGTTAAAAGAGTCATCCGATCATGAGCATATAAGTAAAGTGCATAAAAAGATTTAAACAACAAAAAGGATATCTATGGTAGCACATGTCGTAATGTATAAGTTTGGTCACAATATTGAAAAAATGAAAAATATAGCAAAGGCTAAAGAGATGATAGAAGCACTTCCTTCTAAGATGGAGTGGATTAATACGCTTGAGGTAGGCGTTGACTTTGACAGAGGAAGGGGTGCATATGATTTGTGCATCTATATGACATTTTTAACACGAGAAAGACTTTTATGGTTTAAAAGTGAGCCCTCTTATCTGGAGATTGCTAATTTTTTAAAAGAGGTCACAAGTGAATCACACTTTGTGGATTTTGTTCAAGAAGAGAAGGGTTGCATGCTATCATAATCTAGTTTTTTTACTGATAAGGTTAGAAATTGACTGTGGATAAATTATCCTGAACATAGGGACTGTAAATGACACGCTCTACATCACAAATAGTGGGACTGTAAA
>JAYEJF010000043.1:0-5854 GCA_034660455.1 Campylobacterota bacterium
GACAACAGACTCTCTTATGCAGAGGGGAGTTACCAGATAGATTTTGAGGATTTTGAAGTCAAAGCAAAAGAGGCCAAACTTTTTTTACTCTGTTCTCCACACAATCCCACAGGGCGTGCATGGCGTATAGAGGAGATAGATAGGATGATAGATATCTGTATTTCCGAGGATGTACTCATCATCTCTGATGAAATACATGCAGATATGGTGTATAACAAGATGTACCGATCCATAGGTAGTTTTGAAAAGATGATGCACCGATGTGTGATTTTGAATGCGCCTTCCAAAACATTCAATATTGCAGGATTGAATACCTCTTATGCCATTATCCCTGATAAAAATCTAAGGGAACGCTATAAGAGGGAACAAGCTAAATCGGGGATTACAAACGGAAATCCTTTTGGGATAGAAGCACTCATCAGTGCGTATTCGCAAGGCGATGTGTGGTTGTCGGAGTTAAAAGCACATTTGCTCGCCAATATTGGGTATGTAAAGAAATTTTTGAGAGAACATTCCATCCCGATAAAAGCAGTAGAGACTGAAGCTACCTTTTTAATGTGGCTTGATTGTAAAAAAATGGGTTTATCTCATGAAGATTTGGTTCATTTTTTTATTTATGATGCAAAATTGGGATTGAATGACGGCAAAAGTTTTGGTAGTTCGGGTGAAGGATTTATGCGTTTAAATATAGGCATATCAAGGCGTGTTTTAGAAGAGGCTATGCTGCGCTTACACGATGCGTATGAGGAAAAACGATGAAAAAAATAGTGTTTATCTTTATGCTTTTTTCATTGTGGCTTTTTGCCATGCCACAGGCGATTGTGCAAGAGATACAAAAATCAGGTATTGCCAAAAAAGATCTGAGCATCTATATTAAAGAGGCAGGGAACGGGGGAAAAGTAGTTGCCTCCTTGAATGCCGGTAAGACACGTACACCTGCATCGGTGATTAAAGTTTTGACGACCTATGCGGCGCTATTGAAATTAGGGTTTGAGTATCGCTGGCCGACTCAATTTTATACAACAGGCAGACTCAAAAAGGGTGTTTTAAACGGAGATCTTTTGGTGAAAGGTTTTGGGGATCCTAGTTTAAATGATAGAGACCTTGCTGATATCGTTGCAACGATTCGTGCAAAAGGGATACGGAAGATCAGAGGAAAAATTGTCATTGATCGAAGCTATTTTAAGGTAGGAAACAGAGATAATTCCGGTTTTGATAACCATACATACAGTGCATACAATGCAATGCCTGATGCAATGATGTTCAATGAGCGCGTCAGTACGGTTTGTGTGACACCCAATAAAAGAGATGTGTATAAAAAAAATGATGACGGCAGTTACAAAGTAATCGATAAACTGAAATATGTCAATAAAGCCTGTAAAGGAAAATACTCTTGGCCGGGCGTGAAGATAGAAAAAAATGAAGTAATGCCAACGGTCATTCTTAAGGGGAGTATCTCTAAACGATGCGGGAAACGAAATGTAAGAAATGTATTGACCAAACCCTATAAATCGTTTTATTACGCACTCAAAGAGAAGCTTCGTCAGGAAGGCATACAAATAAGAGGGAAGTTAGAGTTAAAAAAGATACCCAAAGAGGCTAAAGTGCTTTTTACGTACTACTCCGATACTTTGGAAAGCATTGTTTCAAAAACAGCAAAAAAAAGTAATAACCTTTATGCTCGGCATCTTTTACTGCTTCTAGGGGCAAAAGTCTACGGTGCACCTGCAACCCTTCAAAAAGGGAGAGATGCAATCTCTAAAGTATTGCGTTCAAAAGGTGCATTGGGCTATGGTACCTTAATGGTAGATAACGGAAGCGGACTATCACGTATCGCTAAAATGACGGCAAAAAACTTGGCAGATATGTATGATAATGCGTATGATCGATATGGGAACAGATGGATGCAGACACTCTCCATTGCAGGTATTGACGGCACCATAAAACGACGGTTTAGGCATACGACAGTCAAAAAACGTGCATGGATGAAAACGGGTACACTGAAGAGAGTGAAAAATATAGGTGGATATGTTAAAAATAAGGCGGGTAAACTTTACACGGTTGTGATTATGGTGAATAGTACAAGGGCAAGATACCATGGTGCAAAACTTCAAAATGAGATCATAAAATGGCTCTCAAAGCGTACGGCAAAACCTAGGAAAAAACCTATTACCTCTATAGTTAAAGCAGAGAGAGCAAGTGTGAAAAAAGAGAGTGTGCAGCGTGTGTCAAGTACTACCCAGAGATATTATATACAAGTAGGTTCTTTTCAAGAGATGCCTAATCAGAAATATTTGAAAAAAATAGAGGCTCTAAACTTACGTTATAGTGTACGAAACAGAGGTAAATATAGAGTACTTATAGGGGCATACAAGCATAAAAGTGATGCAGTGAAAGCTTTAGATAGAGTACGCAGTACAGTGAACAAAGGTGCCTTTATTGTAAAGTTATAGTTTACCCCAAATAGGATATAATTTGTTAAAAATAGAGGGCAGAAATTGAACTTCGAAACCTATCCTTTTGAGAAGTTGGCTACTTTACTTGAAGGTATTACTCCAAATAGTGCATATGATGCACTCAGCCTTACTATAGGTGAGCCACAGTTTGACACACCGTCATTTATTGTTGAAGCGTTGCGTGAACAGAGTAAACTACTCAATAAATATCCTAAAACGTCAGGTGAAACTCTCTTACGTGATGCGATGCTAAAATATAATAAAGAGCGCTTTGGTCTTAATCTGGAGAATTCTCAGATTATCCCTACTTTTGGGACACGTGAAGTGCTTTTTAATTTTCCTCAGTTTTTACTGCATGATGTAGAGAAGCCTGTGATGGTTTTTCCCAATCCTTTTTATCAGATCTATGAGGGAGCGGCCAAAGCGTGCAGGGCAGAGGTTATCTATCTTAATTTGAATGCAGCTAATGATTTTCAACCTGTTGTAGATGAGGCAGCATTGGCAAAAGCAGACTTTGTGATATTGAATTCCCCCAATAATCCAACCTCTTCAGTGATGTCTATGGAGGCGTTAAAACAATGGGTTAGACTTGCTTTAAAACATAATTTTGTTTTAATGAATGATGAGTGTTATGCAGACCTTTACTTAGAGGAACCACTACCCTCTTTACTGAATGCAAGCATAGAAGTGGGTAATGCAGGGTTTAAAAATATATTGGTAATCAACTCGGTGTCCAAACGCTCTTCTGCTCCGGGACTTCGTTCTGGGTTCATTGCCGGAGATGCAGCAATACTTAAAGCCTATATGGTGTACCGAACGTATGTGGGGTGTGCTTCGCCACTGCCGCTACAAGAAGCCGCTGCTGTGGCATGGGCAGATCAAAAGCATGTGGCACTCTTTAGAGAGAAGTATAAAAATAACTTTGAAGTTGCCCAAGAAGTTTTGGGAGTTGAACCACCAGAAGCAACCTTTTACATTTGGCTTAAGGTTGAAGATGAGATAGCCTTTACTCAAAAGTTGTATAAAGCGTATAATTTAAAAGTTATACCCGGATCTTTTTTGGGTCGCGGGGGAGAAGGTCAAAACTATGTCAGACTGGCACTTGTCCATGAGGCAGAGACAACACGTGAAGCACTCACAAGAATTAAAAACTGTTTAGAGGATAAGTAGATGGAAAACCCTGAAATACATGTAGAAGAATTAAAAAAAGATCCGGAATTTTTAGCCAATATCAAGCGTCTTGAAGAGGAGTGTAAAGAGGAGCAGAGTATTGCCAAAGGGTATCAGCTTTTGGATGCACAACTCATTATTGAAGCACCTGAAGATGAGATCAATGAAATCTTTACTTTTATTGTCAATAATGCATTTGACAGATTGGCACAAAAACTTACGGATTCGCAAAATTTTGATGTAAAAGATACAGAAGATCTAGCAACGGCTAGAGCCATTTATGAGCATGCTATTCAGCGCTATAGTGAAAATGATAAAAAAGGTGCCAAAGAGATTTTTTTGGTACTGAACTATACACTTGAACATGAAGATTTAAAAGATGCGATGATGATACATGCTGCTGCGGTGATGGCCGGGCATAGCTTTGAAGAGTTTATTGAAAACCTTGTAGATGTTGAGGGTGTCAATGAACATGATCCACTAGCTTTTTTTATACAAACATTTACACAACCTACGGATATTTTACTTAATATGTTTGCCAAACAGGTCAAAGCTGGAAAAGAGGAGTTGCGTGTTTTGGATGCATCAAAATGATGATACATGACGCTCAAGGGCAAGGAGAGAGATAGGATGAAAAAAATTCACTTTATAGGTATCGGTGGTATTGGTCTATCGGCTTTGGCTAAGTTTTTGGTGAATGACGGGCATAAAATTTCCGGTTCGGATATTAAGCAGACAGAAATAACCAATGATCTGGCTACAAACTTTGATGCAAAGATCACTATACCCCATCATGAGGATGCTGTAGAAGGCGTCGATAGAGTCATCTACTCCGCAGCAGTACGTCCGAATAATCCGGAGTATCAAAAGGCACAACAGCTGGGGATAGAACTGCTTTCTAGAAAAGAGTCGTTAAAGACGATTCTTGGTGAAAAAGAGGTGTATGCCGTGGGGGGTGCACATGGAAAAAGTACCACTTCAGCCATGCTTGCTTCGCTGCTCCCTGAGTCTAATGCACTCATCGGCGCCATTTCCAAAGCGTTTGGCTCTAATGTACGTAATTATCCTAATGATAAAGTGGTGTTTGAAGCCGATGAGAGTGATGAGAGTTTTTTAAATTCAAATCCTACCCTTGCAATAGTAACCAATGTTGAACCTGAGCATATGGAGTATTATGCGTATAATGAAGAACGATTCTACAGTGCCTACAGAAACTTTTTACGACTTGCTAAAAAACGTGTGATTAATGCAGAAGATGAATTTCTTTCTTCTGTAGAGATGGAGAGTCTGAAGCTTTACCCTTCAAAAGATATTAAAAATATTGAGTTTGTATTGGTAGAGGGGGAACCCCATACACGGTTTGAACTTTTTGATCTTGGGAGATTTGAAGTGTTTGGTTTTGGGTATCATATTGCACTCGATGCTGCTTTGGCGATTATGGCTGCATTGGAATTAGGAGAAGATATAGAAGATATACGTGCAAATTTATTGAACTATAAAGGTATTAAAAAGCGTTTTGATATTGTGGAAAACAGGGAATCTTGTGTGGTGATAGATGATTACGGACATCATCCCACAGAGATAAAAGTAACCATGCAATCGTTGCAAACGTATAAAAAACTACGTCATTTTTCCAAACTCAATGTTATTTGGCAGCCACATAAATACAGTCGTACTATGGATAACCTGCAAGCCTTTGTTGAGTGCTTTGAAGGGGTCGATGAGTTGGTCATCCTTCCTATTTGGGCAGCAGGTGAGATTGAAGTAGATATAGATCTTAAAGGGGCATTTTCTCGTTATACGCTATTGATGGCGGATAGAGTGACCAAAGAAGATGGCATTGTGAAGATTATCAAAGAGGGGCATATCATTAGAGAATACAGTGAGGGGCTTGTCACTGCATTTGGTGCAGGTGACATTACCTATCAGATCCGTGGTGAAGGATAGAGGGTTCTTTATCGTTTTCGCAGTATAATCATTGAAGGAGAGAGTATGAAAAAAACAGTATGGATGATATGGGGAATAGTATGTTGTACACTGCTTTTAGAAGCCAATAAAATTCCGGGATATGTACCTCCCGAGGCAAAGAAAAAGGTAAAGAAACCGGAACTATATCATGCCGCATGGGAGAAGATGTATGGTGGAGATGATGCCGATATCGCCTATGGTATTGTAGCCCTTGACAATGGAGAGAGTGCCCTTGTGGGAAGCTGTAGGTCATTTAATGC
>JAYEJF010000043.1:5954-15707 GCA_034660455.1 Campylobacterota bacterium
ACCCCTAGTATAGATGGTGGTATTGTGGCAACGGGTAAAACACGCTCTTTTGGCAGTGAACAGACGGATCTCTCCGTGATGAAATTTGATGCTGAGGGGAAATTGATCTGGCATAAGATCTATGGATTTAAATACTATGAGTACGGCAATGCCGTGACGGGTACACGCGATGGCGGTTTTATGATTGCAGGAGGTACAAATACACTTGGAAAAGGCGGACACAGTATTTACATGTTGGCACTTGACAAGGGAGGAAAACTGATTTGGTCACATGTGTATGGAGATAGAGAAAAAGACCGTGCACACGCCATAGCAAGGATGAGTGATGGAAGTGTCATGGTAGCAGGTGAAAGTGACAGTTACAGCAGATATACCAACTTTTTTATGATAAAGGTGAAGAAGAAGTCTAATAGTAGGGATAAATAGGTGTCATCAGCATATAAAAACGAAAAGTCTATTATTCAAAAGCTCGATCTCGATGGATATATAAAGCAATTTCAAACATTTTTAGCCAGAGAAAAGCCTGTTGCAATGATGGGCGATATTAATCAGCATTATCGGTATGTTCAGGCACTCTCCCAAGTGCAATTTCCTATACCCAAGCCCGTACCTAATCTTGATAGAGAAATTAATCTTCTTAAAAAGCAGGGTGTGCTCTCTTTGGATGAGATTTATGCTTTTATCACTATCTTTTCGTACTTTAACACATTGAATACAGTAGGTTTCACGGAGCCATTAATCTCCTGGATTAACAACATCGAAATCCCTGAAGAGATAGTAGAAGTTATAGGGTATTTTACACAAGAGGGGAGTATTAATCCTGAAAAAGACCCTAAGCTTTTTAAACTTGAACGTGCCCTTAAGCAAAACAAGATAGACATCAAAGAGACACTCTATAAGCTTGCACACTCTTCAAAACTTCGAGATTATCTGGTCGATACACAGGTGCATTTTAATGGCGGTGAAGAGACCTTGCTTGTACGCGGAGGGTTCAATAATGCGATTAAAGCAACGGTAGTTGCACGAAGTCCGGGAGGCTTTTTTTATATTATACCTCAGAGTATTTCACACTTAAAAGAGAAAGAGTCTGCACTGCTTTCACAAAAAGAGGTGTTGATCTATCAGTATTGTAAAGATATCTCAGCACTCTTTTTTAAATGGGAGCGCTTTTTAACCTTTATCAATAAAGAGTATGACCGCTTTGACCATTATCAGGCACGGGTGAGCTTTGCTAGAGCCAAAGAGTATGAGTTTGTACTTCCTTCCAAACAAAAGCATATTAAGTTAGAAGATTTTGCACATCCTGCCATAGAAAATCCTGTACCTATCTCTATCAATCTAAATAAACAGATCATGTTGGTAACGGGTGTGAATGCCGGAGGTAAAACCATGTTACTCAAATCAATGCTGTCAGCAGTTTATATGAGTAAATACCTTTTGCCTTTTAAGTGTGATGTCTCTAAAACACAAGTGGGACACTACAAAAGCATAGAGGCTGTGATTGATGACCCTCAATCGGTGAAGAATGATATTTCAACTTTTGCCGGACGAATGCAGGAGTTTGCAAAGCTTTTTGAGAAAGAAGATGCCATTGTTGGTGTCGATGAGATAGAGTTGGGTACGGATTCAGATGAAGCAGCCTCATTGTTTCGCGTGATGTTGGATGCATTGCGTAAAAAAGGTATTACTTTTATTGTGACCACACACCATAAACGTTTGGCTTCACTCATGGCATCTGATGATAGTGTTGAACTGATAGCTGCACTCTATGACGAAGAGCGCCGTATGCCTACCTATACATTTTTACAAGGCAGTATAGGAAAGAGTTATGCTTTTGAGACTGCACAGCGTTATGGTGTGCCTGTGTCCATCGTAAACAGGGCGAAAGAGGTCTATGGAGAGGATAAAGACAATCTCAATGAACTCATAGAAAAATCGACTGCACTTGAACGTGAAATGCGTATGAAAATCGCTAAAATAGAGGATGAATTAAAGTCTGTAGAGAAACAAAAAGAGAGACTTCAAGAAGAAGAATTTAAACTGCAGGAGAGCCATAGAAAGGCTATCGCTACACTTGAAAACCGTTACAATGCAGCGACAAAGAAAGCCAGAGAAGCCTTGAAAGTAAAAGAGTCTACAGAAGGAAGAAGACTTCTCAACGAAGCACATCAACGTAAAGCGTTTAAACTTCAAGAGATAAAAACTGTGGATGAGATGCCTCTAAAATCGGGAGATAAAGTGAAGTATCGCTCTCATAAAGGGGAACTGCTTGGCATACGAGGAAAAGATGCAACCATCGTAGTAGACGGACTTAAAATGCGTGTGCCACTCTCTCAGCTCAAGCGCAGGGGAGATACGCCAAATGTTAAACTTAAGCCAAAGCCAAGAACACCTAAAGCCAATGTCAATGTAGAAAAATCCGGTGCTTCTGTCTCTGTCAAACTCTTAGGTATGTACGCTGATGAAGCTATAGATACCGTAGATAAGTTTCTTTCAGATGCTTTGGTGAACGGACTGAGTGAAGTGCAGATTATTCATGGTACGGGTGGGGGTGTGTTGTCGAAGCTTGTAAGTGAGTACTTAAAAAGGCATCCTAAAATACAAAAATTTTATAGAATGCCGGGGAATTTGGGCATTACCGTGGTTGAGTTATAATCCCTCTTTTAAACTCCAAAAGGTATAATATAGCCAATAAAATGTTGCAGGAGAACTACGTGAGCATTAAAGATGATGTGAATTATGTAAAACAAGAGTTAAGTGGTGATGAAAAGGTACTTGAGAGTGCTTTTAAGCTTGAAACACTCTATAAAAAACACAAGTTAAAGTTGTGGGGTGTTGTGATTGCATTGATTTTGTTTTTTGTTGTTACAGCAGTGACGGATGCCATGCATGAAGCCAAACTTGTCAAAGCAAATGAGGCTTTTTTAGCTTTACAAACCAATGGTAATGATAATGAAGCTTTAAAAGTGCTTGAGGATTCAAACCCAGCACTTTTTGAGCTCTACAGCTATGCTGAAGCAGTGAAAAAAGAAGATGTTTTGGCATTGGATAGTTTGGCTAAAAGCACTAATAGTGTCATTGCAGATGCCAGTGGATATACTGCCGGGGTTTTAAAGAAAAAACCGGTTGATTCAAAACTCTATAAAGAGATGGCATTGTTTGAAGAAGCATATGTAGCTATTGGAGCAGGTAATCTTAAGATGGCTAAGGAAAAATTGGAACTGATAGATGAACGATCACCTCTTGGTGTTATTACAAGTTTTCTTAAGCACTCTACTATAAAGGCAGATTAATGAAAGCACTCTCCCTTGCGCTTTTCATACTGATTGCTCTCCTTATTTCAGGATGCAGTTCTAAAAAATATTTTGAACCTGAAAAAACATTTTCTGCATCAAATGCATCCTCTAGTTATGGTGGGAGTATGGTTGATTTAGGTCGTAATGGCGGGACGCTTGAATCGGGGAATTATATAGGTAAATCGGGTATAAGCAGTATAAAACTTTCTGAAGGATATAGGTTTTTAAATGAAAACGAAAGATATGTACTTGCTTCAAATGCAGAGGGAACTTTAACCGTTATCGATAAAAAAACGCAAGAGTCAGTGCGTGCGATATCTCTTAAGGTACCTGTTGTCTCTGCAACTATTCAAAATGGTTTTATAGGGTATATACTGAATAATAATACCTTTGGAATCTATCGAATGTCAGATAATAATAAACTCGTTGAGAGCCGTTCTGAGAGAACATTTGCGATTGATACAAGAGCAGCGAGTCCAATGTTTATAGAAAATTTACTTGTGATGCCTATGCTAGACGGTAAGTTGATTATTGTCAACATCGCTGACGCGGATAATGCAAAAGTCGTCTATATCTCTAGTGAAAAAGCCTTTAATAATGTGATATATTTAGCACGTCAAGGCAATACAATGGTTGCTGCAACACCAAAACGATTGATTACTTTGGGCAGTGCCGGACAAAATGAATACCGAGCAAATATCTCTGAAATTGCAGTTACAGAGAGTAGGGTCTATCTCTTTAGTAAAGAGGGAGAGGTGATTGCACTGAATCATGCACTAGAAGAGAAAAACAGAGTAAAGTATAAATTTGCCCACTATGCGGTAGGGAGTGCTTTTGGAGATAGGGTATATGCACTCGACCAGCAAGGTTCATTGATTGTGATGAACAGTGATTTAAGCAAGAAGAAGATTTATGAATTGGGTGAAATCTCTGAACCTGCATTTATTTCAGGGAGAAATCTCTATAAAGACGGTGAAGTGATAGAGTTGTCTAAATTAGGTTATGAATAATAATTTACTACAGGCTTTTGAAGAGTATTTAAGTGTCACTAAGGCACTTGAACCATTGACCGTCTCAAGTTATCTAGGTGATCTTACGCAATTAAGTCAAATGGTAGATGGCACACTTACAAAACTTGACACGACAGATGTCTTAAATTTTTTGGCTTCTTTTACTAATAAAAGAACACTTAATCGAAAACTCTCTTCAATTAATGCATTTTTTCATTTTTGTCACATTCAGAATTTTAGTGATGAAAAGATAAAAATCCCTATGGCAAAAGTACCTAAAAACTTGCCAAAATACGTAAGTAATCATGAAATTATGGAGGGGTTAGATCTTATCGACAGAGGCAGTTTGATTGGGCTGCGTGATTATGCACTTATTCTTTTTTTGTATGCTAGTGGGTGTCGGATATCAGAGGCACTTTCTGTACAGCGTGCAGATATTTTTGAGGGGTGGCTTAAGATTCGTTTTGCAAAAGGTGAGAAGGAGCGTGTGGTACCTCTTGCACCAGTGGCAACAAAGGCATTAGAGGCGTATTTAAATCGGCAAGATATCTCCAGTCCTTATCTATGGTTAAACTATCGAGGTGAGCAGCTTAGCCGTATTTCTGCCTTTAAAATCGTGAAGAAGTATTTAGGTGTCTCTCCACATGTTTTAAGACACTCATTTGCATCATCCCTTATCATAGGAGGTGCTGATTTGCGTGTGGTTCAAGAGTTGTTGGGGCATAGCTCTTTGGAAACAACACAGATTTATACACATATACAAAAACAAAACTTGGCTGATACAATGCATCGTTATCACCCTTTAAAAGGCAGATCATGAAAATGCTAGTTGAGTTTTTAAATCATAAAAATATTATTTTTAAATCATTGAAAGAGATATTTCCAAAAGAGTTGGGGTCACGCAAAAAAGTTTCACTTTATCTCGGTGTTGACCTCAAGGGGTATTATGCCTTAGTGATGGTTTTGGAAAAGAAAAGTAGAGTTCTTCGTAAAGAAGCAGAGGAACTTATGATTTTACATGAAAAAGTAGAAGGGTATATTGACACTAAAGTAACTAAAAAATATATTATCATCAAAGCACCGCTTTGTTCCAAAGCAAACGCAATGCTCGAAGAGAGAGGATGGAAGGTTTGGCATGACCCCGAATGATAATGTATTACTAGCAGATGTAGGCAATACCCATTTTCATATCTATGATGGTAAGAAGATAGAACACCTCTTGTATGATGATGCTATCGATCGATTTAAGGATCAGCCACTCTATTATATTTCAGTCAAGCATGAATTGGGTGAGAAGATAGAAAAAATATCAGCTTGGCAAAATATCTCTTCTTGGATGCGTATTGAAGGTGAATATGATACGATGGGTGTGGATAGAAAAGCATTATGCCTAAGTAGAGAAAATGGGATATTTGTTGATGCAGGTTCTGCTATCACCGTTGATGTCGTAGTGAAAGGGGTTTATGTAGGTGGTTTTATATTGCCGGGGTTGAAAGTATATGTGGAAAGTTACAAAACTATTTCACCTGCATTAGCAATCAAATTAAATAGGGGGATTAGACTAAACCTCTTACCAACTACAACTAAAGATGGGATAAGCTATGGTATAATCGCATCTATAAAAGCACTCATTGACCAACATCGTGAGGGTAAATCACTCTATATTACAGGTGGGGACGGCAGGTTTCTATCCTCTTTTTTTGAAGATGTGATTTACGATGAAATGTTGGTTTTTGAGGGAATGAAAAAAGCCATAAAGAATAAGGGTTGACATGTTGACAGTAGCACTTCCAAAAGGGAGAATAGCAGAGCAGACATTGGAGATATTTGCCGAGATCTTCGGTGGAGAGTTTAAGTTTGAAGGCAGAGAACTTATTTTAGATATGGGTGAGTTTCGTTTTTTAAATGTACGTAATCAGGATGTACCGACCTATGTTGAACACGGCGCAGCAGATATCGGTGTGGTCGGACTTGATGTGATTACAGAAAAAGAGCTTGATATCATTCAGCTTCTAGATATGCAATTAGGGAAATGCAAGGTGGCAATCGGCATTAAAAATGAAGATGAGCTTGATTGGTCACGTCCCAATATTAAAGTAGCCACAAAGATGGTGAATATCACTAAAAATTATTTTGCCCAAAAAGCGGTAGGGGTTGAAGTTGTAAAATTGTACGGTTCCATAGAACTTGCACCTCTTGTAGGGTTGGCAGATGCAATTGTCGATATTGTAGAGACAGGGTCAACTATGAGAGAAAACGGTTTGAAAGTGGCTGAAGACATTATGGACTCTTCTGCACATCTGATTGCCAATAAAAACAGTTTTTATGCAAAAAAAGGTGAAATTCTTTCTCTTTATGAAAAAATTAAAACTGTTGTAGAGAGTCGTGGATAAGCCTTTAGCCACCTCACTGGATCTCTATGCAAAAGTAGAAGACCTCCTTGGTGTAAAAGAGGCTGCTCCAAGACTCTATGCACATTACCTACTTTTTTTAAGCTCCATAGAGTTTGATACCCTTTTGGATGTGGGTTGCGGATCTGGAGATTTTTTACATCAAATGACGAGTTCCTTGGATATATCAGACGTCAAAGGCATAGAT
This sequence comes from Campylobacterota bacterium, assembly GCA_034660455.1. GTDB lineage: Bacteria > Campylobacterota > Campylobacteria > Campylobacterales > Sulfurovaceae > Sulfurovum. The sequence goes on from JAYEJF010000043.1 coordinate 12,859, forward strand.
TTAAGTCCAATCATGGTTGATAGAACCATGGAACAGGGCTATGATACTGAATGTATAGACTTATGTGAAGTAGAGGGCACCTATGATGTCATTACTGCGGTTTTTGATATGGTGAACTATTTAAATAGAGAAGCGTTGAAAAAGTTTTTGGCTTGCGTAAAAGCGCATTTGAATGAAAATGGCGTATTCCTTTGTGATGTGAATACGCTATATGGTTTTGAAAATGTTGCCGTGGGATCGTATATTGTAGATGATGAAGAGCGTTTTTTAACAGTAGATAGTGATTTTGAAAACAGTGAGTATATTTCAGAATTTACGTTATTTGAAAAAGAAAAAGATACTTTTACAAAGTATCAAGAGACGATTCATCAGTACTATTATTGTGTAGAGGATATTATCCACTTAAGTGGATTAGAGCTTCTCTCAAGTGAGGAAGTAAGCCTCTATGAATTTGAAGAAGCAGATAAACGCTTTATTGTATTAATAAAGCGTTAACTCTTATTGTAAGAGATAGGTAATAACAGGTATAATTCCCATACTTCCTACATTAAATAGTTTTGATACGGCTTGATGGTCGCTATCATTGGTACTAAATGTCAGAGTAGTTGTGTGTGATGGATTATAGGGAGAGAGGTAGTCTATTTCAATTTGACAACTTTCATCTCCCTTGAGTGCTTGCATGCATCCATTGGTTAGAGAAAAATCATTGGCATTACTAAGTGATACATTAGTCACTATAAGATCATGAATACCACTATTAGATATCGTTAAGATTTTTTTAGATGAACCATTTTGTACAAAGTTATAGGATGTAGGTGTGTAAGAGGAAATGGAGAGGTTGTCGATGGAGGCATTATCATTTCCTGCGCTAACACTAAAATCTTTATGGTAGGTCCAATTTAAGTTTAATGTACCATCTGTTGCAATCTTTTTTGTTTCATGGTTTCCGCTAAAGTTTCCACTCAAGTCATTAAATACTGTACTCCCTTCGATTTCAAAACGTAATCCATCATAGTCTGCTTCTGCACTGACATTATAATGAAATGAAACATCAAAAAGTGTACCTGCCATGGTTACTGCATAGGAAGTCGCTTCATCATCATTAATGTCATTAGAAGTAAGTCTGCCATTGATAATTGTCCATAAAGAGTTTGGATCCATGTGATGACTAGGCTCACTGAAGTCGTATAGTGAAGTTCTCTTTTCATTGAGCATATCATTGTATTTTGGCGCTAAAGCATCAGGATTGGAAACTACAGTTAAAAGGGCTGTCGCATCTACAATACCCGCACCACAGAGTGATGTCGTACAGTCATTTCCTGTTCCTGTAGGAAATGCTTTGGCTGTCTGTTCTAAAAGCGTAAGTGCTTCAGAATAGCTAAAACTGGGTTGTAAAGAGGTCATAAGAGAGACAATACCTGCAATATGTGGTGTTGCCATACTTGTCCCTTGATAAGAGGCATAGCTATCATCATTGACTGGTATAGTAAATCCACCATCAACTGTAGAGTAGACCTCACTATCTTCATTCTCATCTCCACCAGGGGCAGTAATATCTATACTGTTTCCATAGTTACTATAGTAGGCTCTTCCACCATCTCTTGCAGATGCAGCAACGGTTATAACATCGTTACAATTTCCAGGAGAATAGTTACTTGCATCAGCATCATCATTTCCCGCAGCAATGACGATAATAGCTCCAATTGCATTAATTGCATCTATCGCATCTTGTTCACTGCTAGTACAACTTCCATATCCCCCAAGACTTAAATTTAATACTTTTGCTGGATTGGGATTGTCTGTTATCCCAGTTACAGATAATCCAGCTGCCCATAGCATACCGTCTACAATATCACTCGTATAGCCACCTCCTACACCTAATACACGTATGGGTAGAATTTTCCCGTTCCAATTAATGCCTGTAATACCATCATTGTTATTACTTGCTGCTCCAATTGTACCTGCAACATGTGTCCCGTGCCATGATGAACCATACTGAGCATTTGGGTCTGTGTTATCTCCAGGATCACTAGGGTCACTGTCTCTACCATCTCCATCATTTGAGACGGATGTATCAGAGATAAAATCATACCCAGGTACGATTTTACCTACTAGTTCAGTATGATTTAAGATTCCTGTATCTATGACTGCAATAACATCGGATGTACTCCCTGTTGTAATATCCCAAGCACCCTCTAGATTTGCACCGCCTGGTGTGTCTTGGTAGTGCCAATGTTTTGTAGGATAGAAAGTATCATTAGGCACTTGCATGATTCTTCGTATATAATCAGGTTCTGCATATTCTATATCACTTTGTGTTGAAAGTTTTTTAGCCAACTCTTCCATCTCTTGAAGTGAAGGTTTTTTACCATCTACTGTAACTTTTAGAATATTTGCATGCAAGGCATTTTTTCTTATAATCCCCACTTGTATCTGTTTATTCCCCGAAAGTGTAATATTTTTAAGTGTAGATGTAATGGTAGCATCTGTGAGTGTTTTGTTGTCTTTGTATTTGATTATCATTCTATCGGTGGTTTTACTTATGCCCTTAGTAGTTACATTGATAGGGGTTTGAGCAGATAAAGGCTGTGCAATGATGGTCAGTACGCTTAAAGTAAGCAAGGTTTTTTTTAATATCATTTAATACTCCAAATTATAATAATAGTAGTCTATCTTACATTTACAGTATACTTTAAATGAATTGAATTATTTCTGAATCTTGACAGCAATTCTAACTCACCCAGCCCCAATTAAAAAAAGAGAGAAAAATCAGAGGTTCTCTACAACTAAATCAACATTTTAAATATTGGGTGATGTAAAAATGGTTAAAATAAGCTAAATATAGAGTA
>JAYEJF010000044.1:0-44330 GCA_034660455.1 Campylobacterota bacterium
CGTCATCTTTAAAAAAAATATTGTGATCAATCTTATATGTCAGGTCAATATCACTAAACATATCTTCAGTCCCACGAGCATAAGATCCAAATAAACTCATAAACTTAAAGCCATCATTTTTATGATCTTCGTTATAGATATTCAACACTTCAATAATAGTATCTTTATTCATCATAACTCCTCATATAAAGCTTACTTCACAACAAGTTTGGCTTTTCATCTGTAATATTTATTATTTAGAATAACATATATCATGTAAAATGAAAATAAAATAAGGGATTTTTATAGCAAACGGTGCGTGGTTACGCACCCTACAAAATTGAATGAAGCACACAAATTTGAACACAGCAACAAGACCGCTTGTCAGATGAAGATGTTTTGCAAGATCGGAAACTTTTTCAAAACAACGGGAACCATCGTAACAAGAGTGATGCTTGCTCTATGCTTATTGTTTGGGTAAGTTATTCTTGACAATGACTTTTAATTTGTCCATAGGATTAGACATAGATGATATCTTTGGAAATCTTGTTTTGTATATCACCGGTACTCTCAAGGTCATAGACATCAACTTTTCTTGAGAATTTTTTCAGTAGATTTTGTTTGATACTTTCAATAAGATAATAATATCTTAAACTATTAAAGGTGTCAAATTTTGCTTATATCTCAAAAACTACTTTTAGGATTTGCTTTTTTTATTAAAAGGAAGTATACTACCAATACTTAATTCGTATGAATTGTATATGAAAAGGTTATTAGTGAAAGTTATTAGCTGGAATGAAGAAAAAAATATAAAACTGAAGTTGGTACGAGGTGTATCTTTTGAGGATATAGAAGAAGCGATACTCAACAATAGCTTTTATCTTATTGAAATACATCCAGATCAGGAAAAGTATCCTGGTCAAAAGAAACTCTTTGTAGAAATTGAGCATTATATTTATGTTGTTCCTTTTGTAGAAAGTGAGGATGAAATCTTTTTTAAGACTATCTATCCTAGTAGAAAAGATACAAAATTGCTTTTGGGTAAGTATGATGAAAGGAGTGAAAGATGAACAAAGAAAATATGACATCGAAAGAAAGAGAAATTTTAAAAGAGCTAGAAGATGAACAGGCTGACTATGAAACAGTAGAATATGTAGCAGTAACAAATCAAGAAGAGGAAAAAAACAAACTTAAAGCTACAGTAAAAGCAAACGTGAAACAGAAAAAAGCCATCAATATTCGAGCACTTGAGGCAGATATCATCAAGATAAAAAGTAAGGCATTGTCTAAAGGCATTCCTTATCAGACCCTAATCAATTCTGTAATCCATCAGTTTGCAAATGATAAATTGATTGAAGGAAAGGGTTAAATCTCAAAAACTACTTTTAGTGATTCTCGGATTCACATCATAAGCGAATACCCATAAGTAAATTGCATAGGTATTTAGCAAGGAAAGTTAGAGGCGGATTCGACTCATAAGCGAATACCCTTAATCATAATTTAATGCTTCTAAAGAAAAGATGCCTTTATAGTGGAGCCAAGCAAGATTTGTCTACTGCGAAATGCAAAAATCTAATACACTTTTTACATAGTTTGAGCTATTATATACGTTATTAGATTTTAACTAAGGTAGGATATGACTTTTAAGAAAAGTATTTTAGCAGTAGCACTCTTGTTTTTGTTGGGTGGTTGTGGTGAAAAAGATGAGGTGGCCGAATTCAACAAACCGGCACTCTACTGGTACCAGAAGATAGCCGATAGTATTTCAAAGGGAAATATGGATAAGGCAGATGCTTATTATATCTCTTTACAGAGTGAGCATATGCGCTCACCTTTGATGCCAACGGCAATGATGATGCTCTCTCATGCCCACATGAACAAAGAGGAGTACCTTCTTGCAAGTTACTATCTTGATGAATATAATAAACGCTATGGTGAAGAGGAGAGCCGTGAATATACGGATTTTATGAAACTCAAAGCGTCGTTTTTGGGTGTTAAAGATGTCTATAAAGATCAAAAACTTATTATGGACAGTATTGAAGCTTCAAAAGTCTATATCTATCGTTACCCCGGATCTGCGTATGCACCTCTTGTCAATACCATGCTCATTCGCTTGTACATGAGTCAATATCTTCTTAATGAAAATATTGCAGCTTTGTATGAGAGAACGGACAAACCAGGAGCGGCTAAAATTTATAGAGAGAAGAACAAAGGTTCAGTCGTAGAGATGGCCGATATTACGCCTCCGGAAAAAAGTATTATAGGGTATGTCTTTGATTGACGTTACTTTTTGCCTGTAACACTCTTTTAGGTAGGAGAAGAGATGAAATTAAACTTTCATTTCTAATAGTATGGTATATATAACACTATTAAATTTTTTAAAGGAATAACACTATGCAACTTAGCGATTATGATGCATTACCCGCCACGCTACCCGTGGTAGTTGAGGATGAACTTTTTTTGTATCCTTTTATGATTAGCCCTATTTTTCTTACGAACCAACAAGATATTGACGCTGCAACAGATGCAATGGAGAACAACTCTCTACTTTTTGTCACCTCTTCGATATCAGGAAAAGAGGGGAGCAGAGATTTTAATGCCATGTATAAAGTGGGCGTGATAGGCTCTATTATGCGTAAGGTGCATATACCTGATGGTAGGGTTAAAATCCTTTTTCAGGGACTCTCACGAGGAAAGATACTCGAACCACAAGAGGGAACATTCAACAGGGCCATAGTCGACACGGTTGATTTAGAAGCGTATAATAAACTCAAAGCAGATGCACTTATGGATATTTTGAGAGACAAGATTAAAAAACTCTCTGCATTAAATTCACAGATACCTGCAGATTTAATACGTACCATAGATGAGAATGATGAGCCTAACCGCATTGCGGATCTGGTCTCTTCTATGTTGAAATTAGACAAAGAGGTTGCGTATGCACTCTACATTGAACTCAATATTGAAAAGCGTTTGTTGGGACTCATTGATATTGTCACTTCTGAGATAGAGTCTGCAAAGGTACAGCGTGAAATACGCACAAAAGTACACACAAAGATAGAGCAGACCAATAAAGAGTATTTTTTAAAAGAGCAGCTTAAAGAGATACAGCAAGAGTTGGGTATGGATACGCAAAGGGAAGAGGAGATAGCCACTTTCCGTGAAAAAGTAGCAGCTCTGAAACCCCATATGCAAGAGGATGCGTTTAAAGAGATCAGTAAACAACTTGATCGTTTTGCACGGATGCACCCGGATTCTGCGGATGCCAATGTACTTCAAACCTATTTGGAATGGGTACTTGAGCTTCCGTTTGGACAATTGACCAAGAAAAACCTCAATGTGCAAGATGTCGCTTTTGAACTGGACAAAGATCACTACTCTTTGGAAAAACCCAAAGAGCGGATTGTTGAATTTTTTTCCGTACGTGAGTTAGCGTCTCTTAGGGGCATTAAACAAAAAGAGACAGGTGGAGTCATACTCTGTTTTGCCGGCCCTCCGGGTGTGGGTAAGACATCGCTTGCCAACTCTATAGCAACGGCACTCGGAAGACCGCTTGTACGTATGGCATTGGGCGGTTTAGAAGATGTCAATGAACTTAGAGGGCATAGACGAACCTATGTGGGTGCCATGCCTGGACGTTTGGTGCAGGGATTGATTGAGGCAAAAAGTATGGATCCTGTGATTGTTCTTGACGAGATAGACAAAGTAGGGCGCAGCATGAGAGGTGATCCGACTGCAGCACTGCTTGAGATACTCGATCCTGAACAAAACAGCAAATATAGAGACTATTACCTTAATTTCAATATTGATTTGAGTAAAGCGATATTTATCGCCACTGCCAATGATGTAGGGAAAATACCTGCACCCCTGCGTGACAGAATGGAGTTCATAGGACTTAACTCTTATACGCCAAAAGAGAAGTTTGAGATAGCAAAGCGTTATCTTATCCCTCAGGAGTTAAAAAAACACGCCTTGAAACGAAGAGAGTTTGCCATCTCTGATAAAGCACTTAAAATGTTGATTGATGAATACACAAGAGAAGCGGGGGTAAGAAATTTACGACGGAGAGTTGCGGGACTGTTACGAAAAAGTGCCAGACAGCTTTTGGAAGATAGTACAAAAGAGAAGATTAGCGTAAGTAAGAAGAATTTGGATAAATTTACAGATAAAAAAGTATTTGAGATCTCTTTGGTAGACAGTCAACCTCAAGTTGGCGTCGTGAGTGGATTGGCATGGACGGCAGTAGGTGGTGATGTCTTAACCATAGAAGCAATCAAAATAAAGGGAAAAGGCGGACTGCAGCTTACAGGGAGTTTGGGTGAAGTGATGAAAGAGTCTGTACGCATTGCCCACTCTGTGGTGAAAATACTGATAGACAATGGAGAGTTAACAATCTCACCCTCTGTTATACCGCACTCTCTCAAAGAGAGGGAAGAGCGTATTGCAGTGGATGCAAGTGAAGTCTATAAGCGTTATGATCTTCATATCCATGTGCCTGAAGGGGCCACGCCTAAAGATGGTCCAAGTGCAGGTATTACGATGGTGAGTGCAATCGCATCAATTCTAAGCGAACAAAAAATAGACAATAAAGTGGCTATGACGGGTGAAGTAACACTGACAGGAAAAGTATTACCCATTGGTGGACTTAAGGAGAAATTGATTGCTGCTTATAAGGCAGGGGTAACAAAAGCACTTATACCAATCAAGAACTATGAAAGGGATTTAGAAGATATACCCGAGGAAGTAAAAAGTAATATTCATATTATTGGTGTTTCAAATGTGGGTGAAGTATTAAAAGAGGTATTTGTATAGGGTTAATATAAAACCCTATAGGTGCGAAGGTAGAAAAAATTTACCTTATTTTCATTATGTCCATTGTGTAATTTTTGCACTAAGGGCATCATCTTTGACCGGTTTTCTCAAGAAGTCATTTGCACCATTGTCAAATACTTCTGTTTTTCTTGTATCATCCGTAGAGAGGACAATAACCGGAATATGTGAGTTGGACATATTTGATCTGAATATCTTGAGGAACTCTATACCGTCTACCACCGGCATCATGATATCTAATAAAATGAGATTAATGCTCGGATCTTTTTTGAGTTTATCCAAAGCATCAGAACCATTTTCTGCCTCAACCATATCCGTGACAGCAGGGTTCTTCTTTAGCAGTGTAGATAATAGTTTTCTGTTGATGAAATCATCATCAACGATTAGTACTTTTAGTGCCATGTATCTTATCCTCTATATTTTGTAATAATGTTTTCTATCTCTTCTTTAGTAGCCGTGTTTGTAATTGTCTCACCATACTGAATAGCTACTTCTTGAGGGGAATTTGTATCAATGGATGCAATTATAGCTATATTGGCATAATCGTTGCTGATATTCTCCGTAATAAGATTGCTGTCGGCAAAGAGTAGATCATAATCGCCTGATGCAAGTGCTTCTTGCAGTGTGCTGATATCGTCTAGGATGACATAGTCATGACCAAGGTTATCTAATACTTTTGCTAAGATTCTACGTGAAAGTAAGAATTTCTTGGCAATAAGTACTTTTTTCTCTTTGACTATTTCATTAAATTCTACTACTACTTCTTCTTTTTCTATTTCAACATGAGGTGTGACTCTCTCCTCTTTTTGTACTGTCGTCTCTACTTTAGGTGTATCCTCTTTAAAATCCGTACTTGCTTTGTGTAGTAAAAATTTATTTAGGACATAGAGTAGTTCCGTTGTCTCAATAGGCTTGGTAATATACTCATCCATACCCTCACTTAAAAATCTCTCTCTATCGCCCTTAAGTGCATTTGCCGTTAAGGCAACGATAGGCACGTGTGCCAACTCTTCATCTTCTTCATAATCCAATATCTCATGGGTCGCTTCAATACCATCCATCACAGGCATTTGGATATCCATAAAGAGGAGATCATAGTTACCCGATCGACGTTTTTCAAATGACTCAAGACCATTGTTGGCAATATCAACAGTGATACCATGCTCTTCAAGGATACGTTTAATCAGTTTCTGGTTAATAATATTATCTTCGGTAACAAGCACTTTCGCATCAAATCTTGTTTGTTGTATACTGGCAGACTCTTCTATAAGTTGAGGGGTAATATTGGCCGTGTTGCTTAATACCTCTTTTAGTTTTGAAAGTGTAACCGGCTTGTAGATAACATTTGATTGATTAATATTGAGTTCTTCAATTTTATTACGGCTTGTGACATTTGCAATAATTATCAGTTTAGATTTATCCATATGTTGGATAGCATCCATGATATTTTGTTTTGCTTTATCAATATCTATCCAGTAGTTTTTGCACACATTATTGTGATCGAGTTCTTTGAGGTCTGCAATGGATTCAAAGTGTTTGATAGAAGGACCAAAATACTTAAAGTAATCCTCTAAGTAGTTGTCAAGTTTTGTTGGTATATCTTGTTCATATTTACCGATTGTCAAATCTGTAAAGGCTTGCGCATAATTTACTTCGGTGGAGATAACTTCTTCTAGCGGTATAGCGAAATAGAACGTTGTCCCATGGTCTTTGGCACTTTCGAGTTTAAGCTCTCCGCCCATAAGCTCAACAAATTGGCTGGAGATTGTAAGACCAAGACCTGTACCGCCATACTTTCTTGTGACCGAAACATCTGCTTGTGAGAAAGCATCAAAAATACGTGATTGTTGATCTTTTGTCATTCCGATACCGTTATCTTGTACGGAGAACTCAATAAGGTCTATGCCATTGTCATCCACGATTTTTTTAATGACAAGATTGATCTCTCCGCCGTAACTTGTAAACTTGACCGCATTGGATAGAAGGTTAATAACAATCTCTTTAATTTTGGTCGGGTCACCTTTGAGTTTTGAAGAGATAAGAGGATCCATATAGTAGTTGAGATCAATATTTTTCTCCGTGGCAGCAACTGCATAGGTTTCAACAGCAGATTCAAACTCTTCAGCTGCATCAAATACGATATTTTCAATCTCGATTTTATTACTTTCAATTTTTGAAAGGTCAAGAATATTGTTGATAATACTAAGAAGATTTTCTGAACTTTTATCAATAATGGAAAGGAACTCCTCTTGCTCTTCACTAAGGTCCGTACTACGTAAGATCTCAGTAAATCCGACAATACCGTTGAGTGGCGTACGAATCTCATGCGACATGTTCGCAAGGAAAAGAGATTTTGCTTCGTTCGCCTGAAGGGCGATGAGTTTATCATCTTTTGCAGATTCTACAAGTTCTTCAAGGAACTTATAGGCCTCTTTTGTTCCTTCGTGTGTATCAAGTTCGATATTTTCAATAGCAGAAATATCAGAAGTGAGGTACTGCTCACTGCTTTTCATCTCATCTACCGCTTTGTTTAAAACCTCTTCAAGCTCTTTAATGTTCCTTGTAATATCTCTTGTCGTGGTATATCCTAGGTAGCCAAGAAGAAAGGATAAAATCCAAATTGCAGAGGCGATATAAAGAAGTAAAAGTTGTTTTTCAAGATAGGTTTCACTCCTGTTCCATAAAGCATCAGCAACGATAAGTTCTGCTTTGGAGAGTAAAGTAATCTTTTTGGTTTGTAAAGAAAACCAGTCAATTGCCTCTTCTGCGTAATCACCGTTATCAATATCGGTTTGAATCGCGGATGAAGTCATAGCAAGCTCTTCAAGTGTCTTTTTGGACTGATCACTGTTAAAGAGCTTTTCAAGCTGTTGGCGTAAAAGCGGATTGGTTACTTGTTTCATATCAAAAATATTTGCTTTTGTTTTGAAGTTGTCCCAGAGTGCAATTTCATCAAATGACATAGAAGATTTTTTGGTCATATAGTAGGAAACAAATCCTCTTTCAAGTCCTGCATTCTCTTTTGCCGTGTAGAGTTGTATCAATGTGGCAATGAGCGAGGATGTTTGTGAATCAAGTGAAAAGTTCTTAAGGGCTAAAAGTTTTTCAAGTACCTGTGTAGAGAGCCCCTCTGTGTAGGTTGTGAAAAAGATATCTTTAAACTCAATATTTTCACTGTCTATTTTTTTTCTTGTATCGGGAAGTTTTTTTACATTGGCTAAAAATAACTGATAGGGATCATTTTCTTCGATACCGCTTTTTTTACTTAATATATTCACCAACCATGGCAGATAAGGCTTTTGCTCTGTAATCACTTCATACTGAATATCTTCAAAAGCTTCATCTGAAGCGATGCGTTGCTTTTTTACCGAGTCGCTAAATTCTTGTTTATCACTTCCTAAATAGAGGGAGGTTAATCCGCGCTCTTTACCGATATTCACGAGTGCTTTATTTAAAGCGGCATTATTAATCAGTGTTGTTTTGAGTTCATTACCTTTCTCAAAGTTAAGGTACGAAGTTACAAAGAAATAACTTGAAAGAAGGATTAGTAGGGTAATTGGTACTACTCCAATGAGTTTAAGTCTATTACGTATAGTCATATCTATTTCCTTTTATTTTGCTAGTGCGTTAATTTGAATTTCAAAAGAGAGAAAATGTCCCCAGTACTCTTTGATAAAGGCTTCGAGTTTACTTGGATCTTCACAAAACTGTATCTCATACAGTGTGTCGGAGAGTGGATTTATACGAAGGTTACTAGAGGCACCTTTGAGTAAATGGCCGATTTTTTGAATGGCATCCAAGTCACCTTCTTCATACGCTTTCAGCATCTTTTTTGTCTCAATATGCGCCTGATCAATAAAATCATGTACAAATTCTTCAATAAGTTCAACAGGCAGACTAAGATCATTCGCCGCCTCTTCAAGTTGGAAGTCAAAGTGAATAGGTTTAATCCCTTCAAGAGAAACTGTACCAAAACTGTTTTCATTCACAGGGACTTCAGCTACAGGGGCTTCCGGTGCACTTTTGGCTACCTCAATACCTGCATCGAAAAGGTCAAGTTCAGGTTCAGATTCAGGCGTCGCTGTAGAAGTTTGTGATGTTGTCAACCTAGAGAGTGCACTGTAAAAAGATTCAACTCTACCTTTTACTTCTGATTCGGGAACCACATTGATCTCTTCAAGAATAGAACCTATAACCGGAAGCTGTAATACTTCACCAAGGTTTGAAAGTGTGGCAGTTGCATTAGCCCGTTTCTCACTCTCTGAACTTTGAAGATCACCTTCTAATTCAAGTGCGGTATCAATATATTCATCAAGGAAAGCGTCGTAATCTTCATGGGAAATACCTATTTTTTGACTGATGCTATCAATATCAACCAATATTTCATCCGTTTCAGGGGTTTCTATTTGTTCGAGAGTCTCTGCTTCAAATCTCTCTTCATCCTCAACAAATAATTGAATAGGTTCTTCAACACTCTCTTTGACCACTTCCTTAGTGACCTCTTCTTTGATAGCTTCTTCGATATCTTCTTCAACTAAAAGGTCAAACAAGGCATTCTCATCTTCAGGCGTCTCTTTTTCCAGACTGATTGACGTTTCTGTATCCAGATCAAGTATAGTATCTTCTTTGACCGTATCATCATCAAGTGAGAATAACGGTAGCTCTTCTTCTATGCTGATTGTCTCTTTTGGTTCTAAATCAAGGATAGTCTCCTCTTTGGCAAGTATCTCTTTCTCTACTTCAACTTCAATCAATGTGATATGACCAAGCATACTAGACAGAGATGTCTTTGTCATAGAAAATCTTCTGTCACTACTGTTGTGTGTTAGAATCATGTTTTCATTGGAAAGATCAAATTTTATTTCACCTAATGCAATATTTAGAGACAATTGGTCTATATGCGAGACGCCACATAGCTTTAATAACTTGTCATCCGCGGCAATAATCTGATCTGTTTCATTTAGTATATAGTACATTGATTAACAACTCCTCTTTAGTTATTTTCTTTTTCTATCATATCTTTATAAACAGGTATGGTCTCTTCTATTTCTGTTTGGGATGCGGGTCTTCTAGCTGCTGTATACCCACTGATGATGCCATCTGTCAAAATAGGTGAAATATGTGAATAGACCCAGTAATACCTACCGTCTTTTCTTAAGTTTTTTACAATGCCTGACCACTCTTTACCACTTTGTATCGTGTCCCATATTTCTTGAAATGCAGCTTTTGGCATATCAGGATGTCTAACAATATTATGGTTTTTACCTTGTAGCTCTGCTTTTGTATATCCGGCTATTTCACAAAATTTTCTATTTGCGTACGTAATAATACCTTTTAAGTCGGTTGAACTAATTATTAAACCTTTTTCAAAGATATACTCTTCATCGATTGCATTAGGCTTTTTCATAATATTCTTTCCCCTTTTTTGTAGTGTGTCAAGTAAGAAGTGTAGTTCCAGTCAACTAAAAGATATAGAATTAACTGTCTGCAACCAGGCAGTCTCCATGAGACCCACGGTTTTCTCTCCTCACTTCACAATGAGTTTAGCTGTTTAACTTAGCGTTATGTATAAGATAATTTGCACGAAAATATCAAAATATTGCATACATAACGCCACTCTTAAAACTCTATAACAATTAAACTAAAAATAGAATGAATTAATCTGTTTTTAGTAAAAAATATTAAATTATGTATGTATTAAGCGTTATAATTTTTAATAATGTTTGAAATTTTTTTATTTGTAACTTTTTCTATATCCTGGGATGGTGCATTTTTTATGGCATCAAAGCTCCCGAAATAATCAATGAGTTTTTTAATCGTTGCCTTGCCTATTCCTTTTTTGTGAAGAAGGGATATTTGAGTATCTTCCTTGCGTTTTTTGTTTTGATGGTAGGTGATGGCATAACGATGTGCTTCATCTCTTTGGCGTTGTATCCAATGTAAACGTTGATCATTTGCTTTGAGTTCGAAGAGACCCGAAGTGGTATAGAGTAGATCTTTGGCAGCACCTTTTGCACGGTGTGCTTTGGCATCAAGTTTCTCTTTGGCAATGGCAATGACATCAAGATTGACTTGGGACTCTTTTAAAAGTTTTTTAGCAAGGTTGAGGTTTGCCTGACCGCCATCTAATATCCATAAGTCCGGAGCAGGAGATTGGTTAAACTTTTCTATACGTCTTGAGAGCATCTCCTTCATCTGTCCATATTCATCCTGTGCGTGCAGTGTATAGCGTCGATACGCATTTTTATCCCAGCCTCCTTCATCCCATACAACTATACCTCCCACCGTAGCAGAACCCATAAGGTGCGAATTGTCGAATGTTTCAATACGGTAGGGTATGCTGCCAAGATTGAAAAGATCAGCAATTTTTTGTTCCATAATGCTACTATTCTCTTTTTTTCGTAATAGCTCCCCACAGTTTTGTAATGCAAGTGCAGTAAGTTTGGCTTTTGATCCACGCTGTGGGGTGAGTATCTCTATTTTTTTATGGAAACGTGTAGAGAGGGTATGGGCTACCTGATCGGCATCTTCAAAAGGGTGTGCGGTGAGTACCTGTTTACTTATTTTGGGTGTATCGATTGTGTAGAATTCTAATAAGGCTTGTTTATAGGCTTCATTTTTATCAAATATATGTGTGTGTCTGAAATAGGAGTATGCCGAAGAGATGATTTTACCTCCGCGCATAAAAAGTTTCACGATTACACCTCTCTCATCACCGTTTTGTATGGCAAAGATGTCAAGATCAAGAGTGTTGGCTAAGTCGATATTCGAAGAGAGGGTGAGTGAGGAGATAGATTCAATTTGGTCTCTTAATATAGCAGCCTCTTCATACCTCTCTTGCAATGCCAGTGTTGTCATTTTATTTTCTAGCGTAGAGAGAAGATCTTTACGTTTAATGATAGACGATTTGGCTTGTGTGATGAGCTCTTGATAGGCCTTGGGGCTCACTTTTTGTTCACAGGGTGCAAGGCATTTCTTAATTTGGTAAAACAGACATGCTTTTCTTCCATTTAAACAAGATCTCTTTTGTACCAAAGGATAGACTTCATAGAGTGCATCCAAGAGTGCTTTTCCTCCTGACGGAAAGGGACCGTAGTAGGTTATATTTTTCCCTTGAATGACTTTACGGGTAATCTCAAAACGAGGATAGTCGAGTGATTCATCAATGTAAATGTAGGGGTAGGTCTTGTCATCACGCAGTAATATATTATATTTGGGTTTGAGCTGTTTAATAAGAGCGTTTTCCAAAATCAGTGCATCGGCTTCCGTCTCTACCACAATATACTCTAATTGTACCGCTTCATGCAGCATTTTAAGGATGCGGGCACTTTGTGTGGGATTGGGTTGCAGTGTGGGAGTAAAACGCCAGTAACTTTTTACCCTATGTCTAAGGTTTTTTGCTTTACCGATATAAAGTAGTTTTCCTCTGTTGTCAAAATATTGGTATATTCCCGGGGAGGGGGGAAGATTTTGTATTACTGTTTGCATGTGATGCCTGTTTGAATACGTTGAAATACTTCATGTAGTTTTTCTTCAGTAGGTAAATCAAATGTGCCAGTGGAGCGTTCATGGTAGTGTGGAACCGTTGCATAGGCACTTTTCTCCTCCTTAATGGCATGATATTTACTATGGAAGATGACAATACTTTGTGCAGAGAGTGTCTGACAGGCCTGATCATAGGTATTGAGTTGCGTTAATAGACTTTTTAATAAATCTCTATTATAATTAAGTTCCATTTTAAACCCGGGGTGTGTGACTGCTATATAGAGTATATCATCTTTAACATAGACAAAGGCAACTGCTTTTTGCCATTTTTGACTTAAAAGATTAATGTATTTTTGGTAACACTCTTGTCGTTTTAATGATTTAAATTGAGGCTTGGAAGATAAATGAGACAAAATAATACTTGCTTTTTTCATAAAGTAATTATATCATCACTTTGCTGTATCGTACTGACAGGATGTGGTTATAAAACCAATCCGGTTTATCTACCCGAGGGCGAAGAGAAGGGTACAAGTATGGAGATAAAAGGTTAAAATGCAAAAGTATGATGTTCTTATTATAGGGGCGGGTATCGCAGGGCTTTATGCTGCGATGGAACTGCCTGCTAGTAAAAAAGTATTGGTTGTGTGTAAAGATATTCCTTGGGAGTGCAATACTTTTTATGCTCAAGGCGGTATGGTCACGGCATTGAATGAAGCGGATATTCCCCTTCATGTTGAAGATACGATGGCTGCAGGTTCTTATCATAATCATAAAGAAGCCGTAGAGATACTCTCACGTACTTCTCTGCAAACGACTCAGGATATTATCAACAGAGGTATGAAGTTTGATACCAACAGGCAGGGAAATCTTCTATACACTAGAGAGGCAGCGCACTCTGTTGAACGTATTATCCATGCAGGAGGAGATGCTACGGGCCGCTATATGCATTATTTTATGATGGTGCAGAATAAGCATCAACTTCAGAAAAATACATTGGTGTATGATCTGCTCATAGAAAATGGTAGATGTTTTGGGGTGAAAGCAACGGTGAATTATGAACCCACAACAATCTATGCCGATGATGTCATTATCGCTTCAGGAGGGATTGGTTCGCTTTATGCCTATAATACCAATTCTAGAACAGTCTCTGCAGATATTCACGGTATATGTGTTGAAAAAGGTATACAACTTTCCGATATGGAATTTATGCAGTTCCATCCTACGGTTTTTGTTGATACCCCTTTTGCTAGAAAACTCTTATTGACTGAAGCATTGAGGGGTGAGGGTGCCCATATAGTAGGGGATGACGGGAAACGATTTTTATTTGATTATGATGAGAGAGGAGAGTTGGCCAGTAGAGATATTGTGGCAAGAGGTATTTTTAACCATAAGCGAAAAACAGGGCAAAAGGCATATCTTGATTTTTCGATGTTTGAGGAAAAGTGGTTTAAACAGCGTTTCCCCAATATTACACATACCTTTGCTGCGCTTGGGTATCATTTCCCTCAAGAGAAGATATCTATTTCTCCTGCATTCCATTATTCAAACGGTGGAATCAAATGTGATACTGATGGCAGTATTGACGGTATGGAAGGACTATACGTCATTGGAGAGGCTGCAAGAACAGGCGTACATGGTGCAAACCGCTTGGCATCGAACTCCTTACTCGAAGGTGTTGTATTTGCCAAACGTGCCGTAGAACATCTTCTTTCAAAAGAACATAAACGCGTTCAAGTACCTAAATTTGAGAAGGACTATGGCAATATCCTACATAAAGAGAATGATAAGCGTTATAAACAAAAACTGCGTCAAGTGATGTGGGATGATATAGGAATTATCAGGACAACACAAGGTTTGCATGAAGCCAAAAATCTTATTTATGATATGAAAAATAAAGAGATAGGACGATTGCTTAAACTGAGATTGAATACGGCTTCTGCCATTGTAGATGCAGCACTGGCAAGAAAAGAGTCTTTAGGCTCACACTATATAGAGTCCTAATAGGCGCTTCAGATAAACTTGCATAGAATTAAGAACACATTGAGTCGATATAGACCTAATAAACAAACTATTTTCAAGGCATTTAGGCTATAATAGTATCATGAATTATTTTATCTTTACTTGCATACTTTGCTTATATTGGATTTTGTTATCTGGGCATACCACTGTACTGTTGCTGACCCTAGGCTTGGCATCGGTAATTCTGGTTGTTTGGCTTATTCGTCGTATGGACCGTAACGACAAGGCACCATTTCGCATGTTGTTCAAAATGGAATTTTTCTCTTATTTTGGCTGGCTTATAGGGCAGGTGATTCTCACCAATATCGATGTTGCACGTCGTATTTGGGATCCATCTCTCCCAATTAAGCCTGCTTGTCGTAAGATTAAAGTCAGCATTAGTGATCCGTTAATTAAAACCATTTATGCAAACTCCATAACATTGACACCAGGTACAGTAACAACTGAAGTGGGTGAGGACTATTTTATTGTTCATGCACTCAATGTTGAGAGTTTAGATGAATTAGAAGAGGGTGAGATGGAAGCACGTCTTGCGCGTTTGGAGCAGAGACAATGATTGCTGCTGCTGTAGTTGCCTTGTTGATTACCCTGGCTTTGACACTGATTCGTGCCTTTATGGGACCCACTATTTATGATCGTATACTTGCTGTCAACTCTTTTGGTACCAAGACAGTTTTATTGATTGTTGTAGGCGGGCATGCACTCGGCTGGTTCAGTTATATTGATATTGCATTGATGTATGCTCTCATCAACTTTGTTGGAACCCTAGCTGTCATGCGTTTTTTTGAACAATACAAACCTAAAGGTGAACAATTATGATGATTATTGATTGGGTAAGTGATATCTGTTTGCTTTTGGGAGGCATCTTAACCCTGACTGGTGCAGTCGGGCTATTACGACTCCCTAGTTTTTACACCCGTATGCATGCAGCCAGTGTCACAGAATCACTAGCAGCTACCTTATTGATTATCGGCATCCTATTAGATACGGGATTTACACTGGATGCAGCTAAACTGATGCTACTCATCTTCATCATGATTATTGCAAATCCAACCATCACGCATGCTTTGTGTCGTGCTGCTGCCAACGGCGGTACTATACCTGAAACAGAGACTTCAGCTAAGGAGCCAAAGTGATTGAGAGCCTTCAACTACTGATTGATATTAGCCTGTTGGCTTTTCTGGTACTGATTGTTTTTGCATCCATCAAGATGAGTGATTTGTTTGCTGTGACTATGCTCTTTGGTATTTTCAGTTTTGTTTCTGCTTTGTTATTTCTTGACCTTGATGCAGTGGATGTTGCCTTTACGGAGGCTGCGGTTGGTGCTGGTTTTACCACAGTACTAATGCTCTCTGCTTTGCGACTTACACAACCCTATGAGAATCTCAAACATCGACATTCAGTATTGGCACTCTTCATTGTATCGCTCACCGGTGCTGCACTCTTTTATGGTGTTTCAGATTTTCCCAATATGGGAGATGCCAATGCACCGGTAAATCAACATATTGCGCCTGAGTATATTCAGCTAACACAAGAAAAAATCGATATTCCCAATGTTGTTACTGCCGTGTTGGCAAGTTTTCGTGGCTACGATACTTTTGGTGAAACTGTGGTTATATTTAGTGCAGGTGTCGCAGTTATGCTACTTTTGGGAATGGGTAGTGTAAAACATAAACAGGAACCCGAAGAGAATCTGGTGCTATGGGTAGTGGTTAAACCTATGATAGCACTCATTTTGATTTTTGCTCTTTATGTACAATTCCATGGTGATTATGGTGCAGGTGGAGGCTTTCAGGCAGGTGTCATATTTGCTAGCGGTTTTATTCTCTATAGTCTGGTTTTTGGGGAATCGTATGCAAGGCAAGTTGTCCCTGCCGCTATTTTACCGAGACTGGCCGCACTGGGTGTTTTAATTTATGGTGTGACGGGACTGATCAGTCTACTTTTCAATAAGTCTTTTCTTGATTATAGTGCCTTATCTTCCAACCCGGTGAGTGGACAACATTTTGGTATATTAGTCGTTGAAGCAGGGGTTGGCTTGGCAGTATTTTCCACAATTTTACTAATTTATTACTCTTTTTCTGGTCGTGAGGTGAATCATAATGAATGAACTATTAGGGCATTTTAACTACGGGATAGTGGTTGTTTTGATGATGATGGGATTATATATAGTAATCGCATCATCAAATTTGGTTAAAAAACTGATTGGTCTTTCTGTTTTTCAGGTATCGGTGTTTATCTTGTATATTAGCTTTGGTAAGGTCACTGAAGGTGCTCCTCCTATCATCACTGACAATACGGATCTCTATTCCAATCCTTTACCGCATGTACTTATATTAACGGCTATTGTGGTTGGTGTGGCAACAACATCTGTCGGTTTGGCACTGATTGTACGTATACAAGAAGCGTATGGCAGTATTGATGAAGATGATATCCATGATATGGATGACAAAGATGATTTTCATCTTGAAAAGCAGGTGTAGCAGATGGGTTTAACGATGCATTTACCTGTACTTATTGTTGTTGTACCTTTGCTAGCAGGGGCACTCATTGTGTTACTTAATCATCGAAAAGGTGCTTGGTTCATCACGCTGTTGACATCCCTTTTCTTACTGTATGCATCGGTGCAGCTGATGCAAACGGTAGAGCAGGTCGGTGTCATAAAATACGCATTGGGGGGCTGGGATGCTCCACTGGGTATAGAGCTTCGTATTGATGCACTCAGTGCCTTGATGCTACTCATTCTTGTCGCTTCAGCATTGTTGGTCACGCTCTATGCACTTAAAAGTGTAGAAAAAGAGATTCCTGAGCAAAATCAAGTACCGTTTTATACGGCTTTATTATTGGTACTCGCAGGTCTCATTGGTATCAGTGTCACTGCTGATGCATTCAATATCTTCGTCTTTTTGGAAATATCCTCACTCTCTACCTATGCGCTGATCAGTATGGGACGTGACCGGCGTGCCTTGCATGCATCATACCAATATCTTATTATGGGAACGATAGGTGCTACTTTTATTCTGATAGGTATTGGTTTTATGTATGTGATGACGGGTACGTTAAATATAGAAGATCTGGCTGGGCGCTTACCCGCAGTTGTCGATACGAATGCGATACGTGCCTCTTTTGCTTTTATTACCATAGGCATTGGTATCAAAGCGGCTATGTTGCCACTACACCAGTGGCTGCCCAATGCGTATGCATATAGCCCTTCTGTAGTCTCAACTTTTCTTGCCGCTACAGCAACGAAAGTGGCCGTCTATGTATTGATCCGTTTTGTGTTATCTTTATACGGTATCGAATTTTCTCTTGTTCAAATGCCATTTGACAACCTACTGATGATACTCGGTATAATAGGTGTATTAGGCGGTTCGGTGTATGCTATCTACCAAAGTAATGTCAAACGTATGCTAGCATACTCCAGTGTTGCTCAAATTGGTTATATTTTGTTGGCGATAGGGCTGGCTAGTCAGCCGGGGTTCACTACTGCACTGCTACATATGTTCAACCATGCCTTAATTAAGGGAACGCTATTTATGGCACTTGGAGTTATATTTTACCGTTTTGCCAGTACCGAACTGTCGGTTATGTCAGGTATGGGTAAGAGCATGCCATTGACCATGGCCGCTTTTACGATAGGTGGTTTAAGTCTGATAGGCGTACCGGGAACCGCTGGTTTCGTGAGTAAATGGTATCTGGTGACTGCTTTGCTTGATGCCTCTTTATGGCCATTGGCACTCTTAATACTTGTAGCGTCTATACTCACACTGATTTATGTAGGTAGAGTGATTGAGGTTGCTTATTTCAGACCTATTCCAGAGGGAAGAACTAGGCAGAAAGTACCGTTAACGATGATAGTCCCTTTATGGATATTTGCACTAAGTAATATTTATTTCGGTTTAGATACTCAGATCAGTCAGGGCATAGCATCACTTGCGGTAAATCAGCTAATAGGTGTGACACCATGAGTATTGAACTACTATATATTTTAATCCTGTTAATTCCGTTATTAACAGCTGTAGGTGTGCTTTTATGCCATCAAAAACCTAATGTTCGTGAAGCAGTAACGCTTATTGGCGGCTTATCTTTATTTTTAGTGGTTGTTACGCTAGCGTTTAACTACGACTTTAAACAACCCGTAACGTTGACGCTTCTTGAACCATTCCCTGGCTTGTCGTTGGCACTACGTCTTGAGCCACTAGGACTACTGTTTGCATTGGTGGCGGGATTCTTATGGCCAGTGACATCACTCTATGCCATCGGGTATATGCGCGCACACCATGAAAAAAATCAGACACGTTTTTATACTGCATTTGCTATCTCTATTTTTGCCACGATGGCCATCACCCTTTCGGCCAACCTCTTAACACTCTTTCTAGCCTATGAGATGCTTACACTTTTCACTCTGCCATTGGTAACACATGCAGGAACTGATGCAGCACGACGTGCAGGTTGGACCTATCTGGGTATATTAATGACAACCTCAATAGGCTTTTTACTGTTAGCTATTATCTGGACATGGACACTGACGGGAACACTGGAATTTACCCCAGGTGGTATACTTGCAGGAAAAGCTGAGCCGGCAATACTAGGTGGGTTACTGTTACTTTTTGTCTTTGGTACAGGGAAAGCGGCTCTGATGCCATTTCACCGCTGGTTACCAGCAGCCATGGTAGCACCAACCCCTGTCTCTTCCTTACTACACGCCGTGGCTGTTGTTAAAGCCGGTGTTTTTACGATTTTGAAAGTGGTAGTGTATATTTTTGGTATTGACTTGGTTGGACAACTTGACAGTGCTTACTGGCTTTCAATGCTGGCAGGATTTACTATTCTTAGTGCATCGATCATAGCGATGACCAAAGACAACCTAAAAGCGCGGTTGGCATATTCGACTATCAGTCAGTTATCGTATATTATCCTTGCGGCTATGTTGGGTGTTGCGGGTGGTGTGATAGCAGGTAGTCTGCATATTGCCATGCATGCCTTTGCAAAGATTACCCTATTTTTTGCTGCCGGTGCCATTTTAGTCAGTTGGCATAAAACCCGTGTCTCTGAACTGAACGGTATAGGCCGTGCTATGCCAATTACCATGTTAGCATTTTTATTGGCATCACTCTCTATTGTCGGCTTACCACCACTTGGCGGTAGTTGGAGCAAGTGGCTATTATTAAATGCGACTATGGAGGCACATAATATGGTATTGTTGATTGTATTATTGTCAAGTTCACTCTTAAGCATCTTTTATCTGGTCGAGATCCCAATTCGTGCATTTTTTGCTAAACCTAGTGATCCAAACTATAATAACGGTATGAAAGAAGCACCAACATTTAGTTTGATAGCAATTTTAATTACAACAACCGGCTGCCTGTTACTGTTTTTCTTGGTTGGACCGGCTTGGAATCTTGTGGAGCAAATCATACCATGAACAATAAAAAACACCTCTTTGATAACCCAAAAAATGTAAAACTGCTGATAAGAATGCTTTATGTCAGTTGTTTTGTACTGTTTGCTATGGATTTCGTTATACATAGGCATACCGTTCACCCATGGGAGTCCTTTACCGGATTTTATGCCATATATGGCTTCCTTGCATGTGTGATATTGGTATTACTGGCACGTGAATTACGCAAAGTGGTTATGCGTGATGAAGATTATTATGACAAAAATGAGATGGATGATAGGAGAGAAAGATAATGGCTGATTTTTTACCGATTTTACCATTTTTTATCGCAGCCATTCTCACACTGCTTACCCGTGGCTGGTTACGTGCTGTCATTATGTTAGGAACACCGATCATTGCTGCCTATGGTCTCTATAACATTGAGATAGGACACACCTATACCTTTACGCTTATGGGCTTTGAATTAACGCCGATTAGGGTGGACCGACTCTCCATGCTGTTTGGCTATCTGTTTACTATTGCTGCACTCTTAGGCAATATCTATGCCTTGTATCATAAAGATACGCTCCAGCACTTTGCTGCACAAGCGTATGCAGGGAGTGCTATCGGTGCTGTTTTGGCCGGTGATATGTTGACCTTGTTCATCTATTGGGAGTTCATGGCTCTGACATCATCCGTGTTGATTTTTGCCCGTCGCACGGAAGCATCATTGCATGCGGGTATGCGTTACTTAGTCATGCAAATTATCTCTGGACTATTACTGTTAGCCGGACTTATTATCTACTATCAGTCAGTGGGGAATCTTGATTTCAACTTCATTGGTTTGGATGCTCCCGGCGGATGGCTTATCTTCATCGCCTTCGGTATCAAAGCCGCTTTCCCGCTACTGCATAACTGGCTTACGGATGCCTATCCTGAAGCAACCGTCAGTGGTACAGTTTTCTTAAGTTCCTTTACAACGAAAGTTGCGGTGTATGCATTGGCACGTTCTTATGCTGGTACGGAGATCATGATTTATATCGGTGGCGTGATGGCATTCTTCCCGATCTACTATGCTGTGATCGAAAATGATCTACGGCGTGTACTGACCTACAGTTTGATTAATCAGGTAGGCTTTATGATTGTGGGTATTGGTATTGGAACTGAATTAGCCTTGAATGGAGCCGTAGGCCATGCTTTTGCTGATGTCATCTTTAAAGGGTTGTTGATGATGAGTATGGGAGCAGTACTACATGCCACCGGGGAGATGCGGGGGTCTGAACTCGGTGGTCTCTATAAGCGGATGCCAAAAACAACCTTCTTTGCCATCATCGGTGCTGCATCAATATCTGCATTCCCTTTATTTAGTGGATTTGTCAGTAAATCGATGGTAGTGAGTGCGGTATTATTGGAAGGGTATTATGGCGTCTGGCTGGTACTCTTGTTTGCCGCTGCCGGGGTATTCCACCATGCCGGTATTAAAATTCCATTTTTTGCTTTCTTTGCCCATGACTCCAAACACAGTAAAACAGCCAAAGAAGCACCAAATCCTATGTTGTGGGCAATGGCTCTAAGCTCCGTGCTATGTATTGTTATCGGTGTCTTTCCTCAAACTTTTTACTCCATGATGCCTTGGCCTATGGAGTATTCACCTTATGATACGACACATGTATTGGCGCAACTACAACTACTTTTCTTTTCAGCACTCGCCTTTGTTTGGTTAAAGTTAGCAAATATTTATCCACCAGAACTTAAATCAGTGAATCTTGATGCTGAGTGGATATATCGTAAGTTATTTCCTAAGGTTATCTATCGTGTAGGCAATGTGGTTGCTACGCTCTACGCCAAGCTTGAAGTTCAAACCAAAAGAGTGCTACAGTCAACTCAGGGTAGTGCTACTGCGTTTTTTGGTGCTCAAGGCTTTTTAGCTAATTTCCGTTCATTAGGCGGTATGGTCATGTGGGTTGCAGTATTACTCTTCTCTTCACTGTTTTTATATTATCTGTTATGAAGAGATGAGATATATTTGTCTCACATCTCAACTGCTCTTTTTTTGGTTTACCTGCCATCATCTACAGTCTGCAAAGCAGCTAAAAAAAGGGTTTTAACCATACTCATTGTATAATCACATTTAAATAATTATCTACTCAAGGAAATCTTCATGAAACAAGTACCCATCCTAGTCTTAGACTTTGGTTCACAATATACACAGCTTATTGCCAGAAAGTTAAGAGAATCAGGTGTCTATACAGAGGTTGTCCCTTACCGTGAAAATATAGAAGATATACAAGCTAGAAAACCACAAGGTATTATCCTCTCAGGCGGTCCTGCATCGGTGTATGCCGAGGATGCGTATAAACCAGATGAAAGTATATGGGATTTAGGATTACCGATTTTAGGTATTTGCTACGGCATGCAACTGATCACACAACATTTTGGTGGCTCCGTAGTACCTGCCAATCATCATGAATATGGTAAAGCAAAATTGCAAATAGAGAATGATTCTGGTATTTTTAAAGATGTCTCCAATGATAGTATCGTATGGATGAGCCATGGAGACAGAGCAGAGCGTATCCCTGAAGGCTTTGAAGTGATAGGTACCTCTGAAAACTCACCTTATGCAGCGATAGCAGACGATACACGCAATGTATATGCATTTCAATTTCACCCAGAGGTGCATCATTCGGTAGAAGGCACGAGAATGCTTAAAAACTTTGCAAAACATATTTGTGGTTGTGACAGTACATGGAACATGGGAAGTTTTGCCAAAGAGAAGATAGCAGCGATACAAGCACAAGTGGGCGATAAAAAAGTGCTTTGCGGTGTCTCTGGCGGTGTTGACTCTTCTGTGGTTGCAGCGATGATCAATGAAGCACTGCCAAAAGAGCAGCTTATTTGTGTATTTGTGGACCAAGGACTGCTTCGTAAGAATGAAGCCCAAGATGTACAAAATATGTTTAAACTGCTTGATATTCCACTGATCACGGTAGATGCAAAAGTAGAATTTATGGAAGCACTCAAAGATGTATCTGATCCTGAGACCAAACGTAAAGCCATTGGAGAAAAGTTTATTGAAGTGTTTGACAGTGAGGCAAAAAAACATACAGATGTAGCCTTCCTTGCACAAGGCACGCTCTATACCGATGTCATTGAGTCCGTTTCTGTAAAAGGTCCCTCAAAGACGATTAAGTCACATCATAATGTGGGAGGGCTTCCTGATTGGATGACGTTTGAGTTGGTTGAACCATTAAGAGAAATTTTTAAAGATGAAGTACGTAAACTAGGACTTGAACTTGGACTACCAAAGGATATGATAGGTCGTCATCCTTTCCCTGGACCAGGACTTGCGATTCGTACTATGGGTTCGGTAACTGAAGATGGCTTACATCTTATCCGTGAATCAGATGCTATCATGCAAGAGGAACTTAAGGCTACGGGATATTACGACAAAGTATGGCAAGCATTTACAGTACTTCTTAATGTACAATCAGTTGGTGTGATGGGTGATAACAGAACCTATGACAACACAGTGTGTATTCGTATGGTTGAGTCAGTCGATGGTATGACAGCGACATTTGCGCATGTACCACATGATGTTCTAGAAGGGATGAGTAGAAGAATAATCAATGAGATTGATGGGATTAACAGAGTGGTCTATGATATCTCATCCAAACCTCCAGCAACGATAGAGTGGGAGTAGTGCTCTTATGTGTATTCCTGCTTATGGTAAATATATCGTTTTAGGTGTTTTGGTTGCAGTGCTTGTTGTCTTATCTGCTTTTTATACCGATAGCATGGTTCCTCTTATTTTAGCAATGATACTGGCAATTGTTCAGAGCCGTGTTGTTTGTCCCAAGTGCGAAGAGTCTATTTTAAAAGATAAAAAAGGTTGGTATATTTTTACGATGAGAACCACTTGCAGACATTGTGGTCAAGATACACTCTTATGTGAAGTTGAACCCGATGAGGTCACAAAGCAACGCTTAAAGTAACCCATGAAAGGATTCAATATGTATGGGATAATGAAGAGAGTGTTTACTTCTTTACTTTTATCTACCTTCGTATTACATAGTGGCGGTATGGTTGAACCTGAAGAAGAGATTAAAGATACGATTGTGGTTCATGGTATGGTACTGTATGGCAAGGTCGTGAACTTAGGTCCTGAGAAACTCTCTTTTAGACTTCTTTACAGTGAGGGTTTGAATCATATTGCCTATAAAGATATAGAATCTATCTCTACTAAATATAATTATCATATCTCCTTTAAGCGTATGGATATTGAAGGACGTGTTGTTGGAATTGAAGACAATACCTATCTAAAAGTGATGGAAGGTGAGCATGTAAGAACGATTAAAATTTCAGATATTGATAATTTTGTGATGGCTGTGAGTGATGATGCATCATTTGAAAACAGGGTAAGAAACAGATTTCCTTTTACGAAGGGAAATATTAATGTGGGGTTTGAGGTAGAGAACAGCAGTAATCAAAAAAATGAGTTGGATGTTTTACTCAATTTAAGTTATAAGCAGGCAGAGCATGCAGTTAAACTCTATGTAGATTATCAGTTTGATACTTCAGAAACCGTAGATACGGATAAGGTGGTCAATAAAGATGAGCTGGTAGCAATCTTAATGTATCAAAACCATTTTAAAAATAATCAGTTTTATTATACGACTTTAGCTGCTGATTATGATCGTCCAAGACATATTGTAAACCGTTGGATACCTGCTGTAGGCTATGGTTACAGATTTAAATTTGATAAAAATACATGGTTGGAACCTTCTGCTGGGGTAGCTTATGTAGCAACTAAATATACAGAAGGGCTCTATCCGGACAAAAATTTTGCTGCAGCTTCACTCAATTTGACGGGTAAGTATCAAATGGATGATGTACCCTATATTAACAGATTGAATGTTGATGGATTTTTGATGTACTATCCAAGCCTTGAAGAATTTGGAGAAGATTGGGTGATGCGATCAAATTTGACCTTTTCCGTGCCTCTATTTGAATTTTTTTCAGTTAAGTTGGCATTTGATTTTAGAAATGACAGCAATCCCGATCCAAGTGTCGGGAACAATAAAACAACCACAACCTTGTTATTTGGTCTTGATTTTTAATGCATAATTCGGGTTTAAAGCAGAATTATTTTTTTTTAAACATCTTAGGATAGATATAAAAATTGAGTTTAGCTTTTTCTGGTTTGAACTTTTTCCAATGTTTGACAGGTACGCTTAAGGAGACTATTCCCAAT
Organism: Campylobacterota bacterium; assembly: GCA_034660455.1. Classification (GTDB taxonomy): domain Bacteria; phylum Campylobacterota; class Campylobacteria; order Campylobacterales; family Sulfurovaceae; genus Sulfurovum. Next base: position 24,945 of record JAYEJF010000044.1, read on the forward strand.
GTGGGTATGTTATCGATATAGTCATCTACCATCAGATCGGTCAGTTCAGTGGTCTCCGGGTTATGCCCTATGATAAATACCGTATCGTACTTGTCCTTAATCTCTTTAATGATGTTGATGACGGCTAAAGGATCTGATAAATAGAGATTTTCTAAATATTTAATCTTTGCATCATAAGAGATTCTATTGGCAAGACCTTTTGCCGTAAGTTTGGCTCTTACAGCAGGACTTGATAGAATAAGGTCAGGGATGATGCCTCTACGTTTGAGCTCTTTTGCCATTGTAACTACCGCTTTTTGCCCTCTTGAGTTCAAACCTCTTTGAAAGTCATTTTGAGATTCAATACTCCAGTCAGATTTTGCATGTCTAATAAGATATAAATTTTTCATCTGTATATTATAGCATGAATTGTTCTATATTAAAAATTTCAATAGTTTAGTCATTATCACTAAACTATCTTTCGAAAAAACTTGTAATTTTTAATAAAATAGACTATAATCCCAAAAATAAAATTATATAGTTAGGAGAAACACAATGGCAAAACATCAGTTTCAAACAGAAATCGGGCAACTTTTAAAGCTCATGACACACTCGCTTTATTCTAATAAAGAGATATTTGTCAGAGAATTGGTATCAAACTCAAGTGATGCAATAGATAAATTTAATTATCTCTCTTTAACCGATGAGAACTTTAAGAAAGATGAATGGTCGGGTAAAGTCTCTATCAAGCTTGACAAAGAGGATCACTCTATTACAATCGCTGATAACGGTATCGGTATGAATGAAGCAGATCTTATGGACCATTTAGGGACGATTGCAAAATCGGGTACAAAAGCATTTATGGAAAATCTTACTGGGGATGCAAAAAAAGACAGCAATCTTATTGGACAATTTGGTGTTGGTTTTTACTCTGTGTTTATGGTTGCAGAGAAGGTGGATGTTATCTCTAAAAAAGCGGGTGAAGATCAGGCATATATGTTCTCTACGGATGGTACGGGTGAATATGAGATAAAACCTGTCACAAAAGAAGAACACGGTACAGTGATGTACATTAAGCTCAAAGAGGAAGAGAAAGAGTTTTTAGAGAAAGTAAGAATAGAAACGATTGTTAAAAAATACTCTAATCACATTGCTTACCCAATCATGCTGAATTTCTCTGAAGAGGTAACTGAGGGAGAAGGTGAGGAAAAAGAGACAAAAGTAGTCAATAAAACAGAGCAGATTAATGCAGCAACTGCACTATGGACACTCTCTAAATCAGAACTTAAAAAAGAGGATTATTTAGAGTTTTATCAGACAATTTCCCATGACAGCGAAGAACCACTAGTATATTTGCATAATAAGGTTGAAGGTGCACAAGAGTTTACAACACTCTTTTACATCCCTAAAAATGCCCCTATGGATATGTACCGTGCCGATTACACTCCAGGTGTAAAACTCTATGTAAAGCGTGTGTTTATTACAGATGATGATAAAGAGTTATTGCCACCGTATTTACGGTTTGTAAAAGGGATTATGGATTCAGAAGATTTACCGTTGAATGTGAGTCGTGAGTTGCTTCAGGAAAATAAAATCTTGGCCAATATGAAACAAAATTCCGTGAAAAAGATTCTTCAGGCGATTAAAAAGTTTGATGGAGAAGAGGCGGATAATTTTACAAAACAGTATAATAAACTCATTAAAGAGGGTATCTATACGGACTTCATCAATAAAGATCTTCTACTGGATATCGTGCGTTATAAATCTTCAACTGAAGAGGGCATGGTAGGTTTTGCAGATTATGTATCTAGAGCGAACTCAGAAGATAAGTCCATCTATTATATTATCGGTGAAGATGAAAAAGTACTTAGAAATTCACCACTTTTAGAAGCCTATAACAAAGCAGGAACCGAAGTTTTAATTTTGGATGACTATGATGAAGACAGAATTATTACACCGATGATAGGTGAGTATAAAGAGTGGGAGCTAAAAGATATTACAACGATTGAGGCACCTGACTCTAAGAGTGAGGAAGAGAAAGAGGAGATTGCCAAAGAGTTTAAAGATTTGACGGAAAAAATCAAAGAAGCTTTGGGTGAGGAGATAAAAGATGTTAAAATCTCTACCCGTTTAACTTCAAGTCCTTCTTGTGTGGTGAAAGATGCATCGGATCCTATGGCTTCAATGGCAGGTATGTTTGCATCTATGGGACAAACCGCACCTGAAGTACCGTATATTTTGGAAATCAACCCTGATCACGAGATGATTAAAAAGTTGGATGCTGTAGAAGATAACGCACTTTTTGAAACTATTTCATGGGTACTTCTTGACAGTGCAAAACTCTCTGAAGGTTTAGAACCTAAAGATAAAGGAGCTTTTGCTACACGTATAGCAACTATTGCCACAAAAGCACTCTAATTAATGTCTATCCCTTTAGAAGAACTGCCTGTTCTTATGCTACTTCTTATTGGAGTAGCAGGGATATATTACGCACTTAAACTTCATTATATTTTTGCATTTGGCTTGGTCAAAAACACTTCACTTTCCAAAGAGAAAAAACAGAAAATTGAGAAAATTAAAACGTATGTGTTTATTTTTTTGAGGGTTTTGTTGATGATAGGGCTTAGCGGTACCCTGTTATTGAGCATTAAGTTGCTCATCGATGGTGGAAGTTTAAAAACATTCGTCATTGATGTATGGCAGATGATTCCCGAAGGGTTCTGGGAATCTCTATTTTGGACACTGCTTCGCATCGCTATCCTTATTGTAGTGGTACGATATATGTTGAAAAAGATCTATCGTTTTTTAGATAAAGAAGAAAAAAAAGTTATTGCAAAAAAACGATATAATATACAGAATATTCAGCGTTTCTATTTGAGGGTACATGATACCGTTAAATATACGGTTGTATTGGGAGTAATCTATCGCATTATGCATTTCTTCCCTTTTTTGGAAGAGGTAAGTTACCTCTTCTTAATGCTATTGATACTCTTTTTTATTGTATCGCTGGGTATCACATTCAAAGAGTTTTATCGTATGAAAAAGTCTCTTAGATTTAAAATAAGGAAGTAATATGTCACCGCAAAAGCGTGCAACACTTGTCTCAAGTTCCGTGGCTTCTGTTTTAGTATTGATTAAACTTGTTATAGGTGTTGCTAGTGGTTCCGTAGCTGTGCTTGCCTCAGCCATTGATTCACTTTTAGATATGCTAGTCTCTATTTTTAATTTTTTTGCCATTAAAAAATCTGAAGAAAACCCCGATGAGGTCTATCAATATGGTAAAGGTAAAATTCAAGCGATTGCTGCTGTGATAGAAGGTACAATTATTACGATTTCAGGTCTCTATATTATCTATGAAGCGATCAAAAAATTTAGTAGTGCATCTGTTACGACACTGCTAACCCCTTCAATGCTAGCAATGCTCTTTTCTATCGTTGTGACATATATTTTAGTTATTTATCTACTTAAAGTAGCAAAAGAAACGGATAACCTTATCATCAAAGCAGATGCATTACATTATAAAACGGATCTTTGGAGTAATGCGGCGGTTTTAGTCGCCTTGGTACTTGTCTTTTGGACGGGTATTGATCAGATAGATGCTTTATTTGGATTAGGTATAGGTTTGTATATTATATACTCTGCATATAGTATTATACAAGAGGGAATAGAGATACTGTTAGATCGTGCACTTGAGAAAGAGATGGTCGCTAAAATACGTAGAACGATTGCAAATCATCCCGAAATAACAAGTTACCATTGGCTAAGAACACGTACAGATGGCAGTACCAATTTTGTAGAGTTCCATTTAGTATTGCAGCCAAATATGCGATTACTTGAAGCACACCGTATTGCAGATGAAATTGAAGATAAGATGCAGCGTTTGGATGAGAAAAAGAAATGGGTTATAACACCACATTTTGATCCTTATGATGATGAAGATGTCAATGAAGCAATGTTGCACGGTACACATATTTTAAAACAAGATGATTGATAAAAAATGATTTATCTTCTCTCTCCTCTTAAAAAAGAGGGGTCTATACATCTACCGATGATTCATTTTACTTTGCTAGAGAGCAGTTTGGACTTTTCACAATGTGATACCCTCATGTTTACCTCAAAAGAAGCTGTCAAAAGTGCAGAGTTGTTAAACTCCGATTGGAAAAATATCCCCTGCTTGGCCATAGGTTCTGCCACAGCCAAAGAGATTGAATCTTTGGGTGGAAAGGTACTCTATCAGCCAAAGCAATTTTATGGAAAAACGTTAAGTGAAGATATTCTTAGACTGTTTAAAGAGAAACATATTTTATATCTCCGTCCGCAAGTTGTCTCTTTTGATGCCAAAACATTTCTTAGAAAAGCAGGATTGAGAATTGAAGAGAAAATGATATATAAAACGTCATGCATGGATTACAGTGATGATGATAAACCGTTACAAAATGCTATCATTATTTTTACTTCTCCCTCCACAATAAAATGTTTCTTCAAAAATTTTCAATGGGATGAGAGTTATACAGCAGTGGTCATTGGAGAGGCAACAAAAGAACATTTGCATAAGAATATAACTGTAGAGGTGGCAGAGAAACCTTTAATTGATTCTTGTATTTCAAAAGCACGGGAGATTTTACTCACCTCTAACTCCAAATAGGCTATAATCTAACTCTAGGTGATGCGACGACTGTATTTGGGGTCCAACATTAATCTTAGCGGGACATGTAGTCTTTTGGTGTGTGGAAGTTTTCGTTTGAGTCTATTTGATAGACGAGAAATTATCCCCTAAAGAGAGACTCCCTCCTGCACCGTTGGCTATTTAGGGCCGACTCGCACAGAACGCTCACCTGGGCTATTTATTAGTAGCAATCTTTGCACGCATAGCGCTTTGCAAAATGCCATCGACGAACTTGAAGTTCGCCTTCAAGCATTTTACAAAACTCTCTACGTACAAATATTACCACTACTAAACAGCCCTTATAATTGGTTACAACTACATATTATAGTATTGGAGAATTTTAAATGAATGTATTAATTATAGGTGCAGGCGGTAGAGAGTACTCTATTGGTTTGGCATTGACGAAAGATGAAAATGTAGAGAAGATATATTTTGCACCGGGTAATGGCGGAACAGAGCAATTGGGCGAGAATTTAAACATGAGTGATTATTCCCAATTGGCAGATTTTGTGGAAGCCAATGATGTAGAGCTGACTATTGTTGGGCCGGAAGCACCATTGGTGGGTGGTATTGTGGATGTCTTTGAAAAAAGAGGTCTCACTATTTTTGGTCCAAGTGCTCAGGCAGCACAGCTTGAGGGCTCTAAAATCTTTATGAAAAACTTTCTTGCACGACATGATGTGCCTACAGCGAAATATATTGAAACGGATTCACTTCAAGATGCCTATGATTTTATTATGACACTTGATGCACCTATTGTGGTAAAAGCAGATGGACTTTGTGGTGGAAAAGGTGTCATCATTGCACAAAATCATGATGAAGCGAAGAGGGCTGCGGGTGAAATGCTTTCGGGAAATTCATTTGGGGATGCGGGAACAAGCATTGTGGTTGAAGCGTTTTTAGATGGCTATGAACTCTCTGTTTTTGCTATTTGTGACGGGAAGGATTATGTGGTACTTCCTGCTGCACAAGACCATAAAAGACTTCTTAACAATGATGAAGGACCAAATACCGGCGGTATGGGAGCCTACGCACCTACACCACTGGTGAACGACGATATCTATGCAAAGCTTGATGAACGGGTTATCAAGCCTACATTAAAAGGTATGGAGGAAGAGGGGATGCCTTTTAAGGGTGTGCTTTTTATAGGGGTGATGGTGGTGAAAGGTGAACCGATTGTGCTTGAGTATAATGTACGGTTTGGAGATCCTGAATGTGAAGCGTTAATGCCACTGCTGAAATCTCCTGCTTCTGAACTCTTTTACAAAGCAGCTACGGGAGATTTAAAAAATGCTACTATAGAGTTTCATGATAAATACGCAGTAGGTGTTGTGATGGCAAGTAAGGAGTATCCTTATAAAAGTTCTCCTTTGGCAGAGATTATTATTGATGATATTTATCATGAAGAGTTAAATGAAAATGCACATATCTCTTATGCCGGTGTGACCCGTGGTGATGATGCTAAGCTCTATGCAAGTGGCGGAAGGGTTTTGGTTTGTGTGGGGCTTGGAGATACGATAAAAGAGGCACAGAAAAATGCATATATGCTTGTGGGACAAATACATTATGCTGGTAAGCAGTGTCGTACAGATATAGCGTATCAGGCACTTTAGGTTCTGAAAATGTCTGAATCAAGCTCTTACCCCATTGCAAGTAATCCCAAAAGATTGACTGCATTTATGATTGATGATATTGTTATCTCACTCCTCTTTTTTATTGTGTTTTATGATCAGTTTTCTGAACTTTTTTCGGCTATTACGGTCGTAGATGAAGCAACACTCCTTACAATTAATATGTTTATCTCTCAACATATAGTGACGGTTTTTTTGATGAAGCTTCTATACCATACCGTTTTTGTTTGGCAAAATGGAATGACTTTAGGCAAATATATTATGAAAATCAAGGTGATAGACCTTCAAACAGGAGATACCCCGGATTTTCAAAAAGCTTTATTGCGAGGATCAGTGAGACTTATAAGTGAAGTACTCTTTTATATCGGTTTTATGATGGCATTTTTTATGCCCATGAAACAGACGCTGCATGACAAGCTTTCCGCTTGTGTCGTTGTTGATGCGTAAGTATTGTCTTCTTTTTTTCTATACGTTATGGTTGACACAATCTCTTTATGCACTACCCAAGGGTAATAAAATTGAAATTACGGCAAAAGATATTACAGCGACAAAAACAGAGATTATAGCCCGTGATAATGTATTGGTATATTATTCAGACTCAGTCATAAAAGCATCTTCCGCCCACTACGATAAAACAAAAAAACTACTCATACTTGACGGTAAAATTGAAATGATAGGATATCAGGGAAGTAAAGAACACAGTAATCATATGGAAATTTATACAGAGAAAAACGAGGTTACCTTTGATGAACTTTTTCTTGTAGGAGAGAATGATGTTTGGCTCTTTTCAGACGATGTAAAAAAGGCTGAAGGCAACTATACTTTAGGGACTTCTGTTCTTTCGAGTTGTGATATGCAAGATCCTTTATGGAAAATGGTTTTTGCCCGTTCACATTATAATGCAGATACTTCATATATGAAAATCTACGATGCAAAGGTATATTTATGGGATGTACCGATGTTTTACACGCCCTATATGGCTTTTACTACCAAGAATGAACGAAGTTCAGGAGTGTTGTTTCCCGTGTTTGGTTACACATCCAATGAGGGATTTCTTTATGAACAACCGCTCTATTGGGCTATCTCACCGAGTATAGATTTGGAAGTCAATCCACAGATAAGGACATCCAGGTCTTTAGGTCTTTACGGCACATTGCGTTTTGTCGATAGTGCCTACTCATCAGGAGAGATAAGAACAGGATACTTTAAAGACAAACAAAGTTATGTAGATGAATATAATCTACCTGAAGATAGTCACTATGGTTTTGAATTTAACTATGCGTCTTCTAGGGTATTTGAAAAGTTGTTGCATAACGGTATTAAAGATGGATTGTATATCAATAGCACCTTTTTGAATGATATTGATTACTTGAATTTACAAGCAAAAAATTTATCGCATTTTGGTTTAGTGCCTTTGCAGGAGTCAAGACTCAATTATTTTACCTATAGCAATGATTTTTATGCAGGGGTGAATGCGAAATACTTTATAGATACCAGAAAGGTGGACAATGATGATACATTACAAATATTGCCCTCTGTACAATATCATAAATATTTAAATCATTTTATTTGGGACAATCTTACCTATAGTGCAGATCTTAAGTTTAATAATTTTGACAGAAAAGAGGGTGCTACACTGAGGCAGGCTGAACTTCAAATACCATTAGAGTTTACGACTTCTTTTTTTGATGATTTTTTGAGTCTCTCTTTAGGTGAAGAGTTCTATTACAGTAAATTCTTTTTTGGCAATGGCGATTTTGTTTATGATGATTTTGAATATTACAGCAATCTACACAGTGTGAAACTTTTTACCGATCTTACTAAGAAATATGAGAATTTTATTCATGTCTTACAACCCTCTTTAAATTATTTAAAACCTGGGAATGAACATCAGTCTCCTACAGAGTTTTCTCTACTAGATGATGAACAAAAAGCGTTATTTACGGTAGGATTGCCTGAAGAAGCGTATACTTTTGCATTGAGTCACTATTTTTATGATGAGAGTATGAAATTGATATTTTATCAAAGGTTCACACAGCAATATTATCCTAAGAGAGAATACGCCTTGGCAGATATGGGTAATGAGATGCAATATAGTTGGAGAGGATGGAAATTTTATAATAATCTTATCTATGCGCATGAGTTTGGTAAAGTACGTGAATCATCCAGTTCTATATATGTCTCAGATGCAGAATATACTTTGAATTTAGGTCATACGTATAAGCAGGTATTGCCGGATGAATCGACTATTGTCGAGGCAAATGACATTTACCTCACATTTGGATATACGTATGATAAAGAGATTAAATTCCATGGAGGGTTAACCTACGATATAGATGAATCTTCAAGCAAACAGTGGAGGTTTGGGGGTAGTTACAATAGAGACTGTTGGAGTGTCTCTACTTCAATACGACAAGATATTACACCAAGACCTACAGGGTATACTACAGACAACTCATTTTTTGTACAATTCAACTTTATACCATTTGGCAGTCTAGGAACAGGAGAACAACAGTAATGATTGTAGATCCTCAAAAAGAGATAGAAGAGGCTTTGGAATGTTTGAATTTACCCAGGCTGATCTCCAGAGAAGATATTAAAAAACAGTATTATTTTTTAGCCAAAAAAAATCATCCCGACAGTGGTGGGGATGTGCGGAAAATGGAACAGTTGAATCATGCTTATGCATTATTGATGAAGTATATAGAAGAGTTTCGTTATACTTTTGATGAAGAAGAGATTTCTAAACAATTCCCAGGAGCAAATCATGCCCAGAGATTCAAGCCGTAATATCTATTTTGAAGATCGAAAAGATGCTTCAAAGCAGCTTATCGAAATGTTGCCTATAGAGCTGTTTTCACATAATGAGACTGTAGTCATCGGGGTAAGTGAAGGGGGTGTCTATTTTGCGGACGGGATAGCCAGTGCAATTGATACTCAAATGGATATTCTACTCACAGAACCAATTTTAGCACCCAATAATCCTGAAGTGACCATTGCAATGATCTCTGAAACAGAGGAGGTTGTGATGCACAAAGCACTCATTAATGCTTTTAATATCAGTGAAGATTATGTCTATGGTGAAGCACAGAGAAAATATGAAGATGAGGTATTAGCCTATGTCTATAAATATAGAAAAGGTAAAGATCTGGTCTCACTTCAAGGGAAGTATGTCGTTTTGGTCGATGAGTGTATAGAAACGGGACTTACAATGATGGTAGCATTAAAATCTGTTATTGAAAGAGGGGCTAAAAATATTTATATAGCGACACCTATTTTAGATAAAACGGTTTATCAGAACCTACTTACCGTATGTGACGGGGTTTTTTGTCCTCATAAGATACTCGATTATATTTCGATAGAATACTATTATAAAGATTTTCATACCATGAGTTTTGATGAGATATCTGAGATTGTAGAGAAACAAGAGAAGAAGAGCAAAGATAAAGAGTTGAAATAACAGAGAAAATATATAACACATAAGGAAATAGTAACGAATGGAAGAACAAATAATAGAGATTAATATCAATAGTCTTGAAGAAAAATATGAATTTAATAAAGTAGCAAAACAAGCAAGTGGTGCAGTCATGTACAGACAAGGCAAGGCGGTTCTTATTGCTGCAATAGCCATAGATGAACAAGTGGTAGATGAAGATTTTCTACCCTTGACTGTACAATATATTGAAAAGTCGTATGCTGCTTCTAAAATTCCCGGTGGGTTTGTGAAAAGGGAGACAAAACCTGGTGATTTTGAGACACTCACTTCTCGTATTATCGACCGTTCTTTACGACCTCTTTTCCCTGAGGGGTTTCACTATACGGTAAGTATTACTGTGATGGTAGTCAGTTCAGATCCAGAGGTAGATATGCAAATAGCTGCACTCCATGCAGCCAATGCCGCACTTTTTGTCTCCGACATTCCTGTGGCAACGAGCATTGCAGCTGTAAGAGTAGGTACAATTGGAGATGATATTGTTATCAATCCGACATTAACGCAGCAAGCTCAGAGTGAATTGGATTTACTTGTAGTAGGTGCAGGTAAAGATGTTGTCATGATAGAGATGCGTACACTGGCGACGAACCAAGCTGGAGAACACTCTGCCAATGAATTTGATGAATCTGCATTGGTGGATGTAATTGCAATGGCAGGAGAAGCGATAGAGTCTGCAACTGTAGTGTATGAAGAGCGTTTCAAGGCAATGATGAGAGAACCTTTGGATTTAGTTTTGGCTGAAGATAAAGTAGATGCATCACTCTATGGCTATATTCAGGAGAACTATAGCAATGAAGTAGAAGATGCGATTGCACACATGGCAAAAAGTGAGCGTTCTTCTGAATTAAAAAAGATATATAGCAAGATTATCGTTGCCTTAGAGGTTGAAGGCAAGGAGGTTGATGAAGAACTTGTTTTAAAAGTGCTTGAGCGGTATAAAAAAAGTGTTGTACGTTCGATGATCTTAGAAAAAAATATCCGCGCAGACGGTAGAGGTGTCGATGAGGTACGAAAGATTACTATTGAGACAAACCTTTTACCTTCTGTTCACGGATCATGTCTCTTTACACGCGGTCAGACTCAGGCACTTGTCACCGTCACGCTCGGTGATAAAAAAGATGCACAGATGTATGAACTGATTACGGAAAAAAATGCTCAGTCGGAAAACTTCATGGTACATTATAACTTCCCGGGGTACTCGGTAGGAGAAGCGAAATTTATTGGTGCTCCTGGTAGACGAGAGTTAGGGCATGGAAATTTGGGGAAACGTGCCATGGAACCGACGATTCCTTTAGGCAATGATGGTTCAATAAGAGTTGTTTCTGAGATTCTCGAATCTAACGGTTCTTCCTCTATGGCTACTGTTTGCGGAGGTGCATTGGCACTGCGTGCAGCGGGAATAAAGACAAGCGCACTTGTTGCGGGTATTGCTATGGGGCTTGTAAGTGAAGGCGATAAACATGTTGTACTTACCGATATTATGGGACTTGAAGATCATGATGGAGATATGGATTTCAAGATTGCAGGTACCACGCGGGGGATAACTGCACTACAAATGGATATTAAACTCGGAGGTATAGATCTTTCAGTCTTAAAAGAGGCCTTACAAAAGGCAAGTGAAGGAAAAAATCATATCCTTGGTTTGATGGAGGAAGCAGAGAAAAATATTATTGAGAGTGAAGCACTTCCTAGTACAGAACATTTTACTGTACACCCAAGTAAAATAGTCGATATCATTGGTAAAGCAGGGGCAACGATACGTGAGATTATTGAACGATTTGAAGTTTCTGTTGACCTTGATCGTGATGTTGGAGGTGTGAAACTTTCAGGTGAAAATAAAGATAAAGTAGCCAAAGCAAAAGCCCATATAGAAACTATTGCTTCTGCTCCCGTAAAAAAACAGATGGAGTATGAGGTAGGGAAAAGCTATGAAGGTAAAGTGAAAAAAATCGTAGACTTTGGACTCTTTGTTGAAATGCCGGACGGTTTTGATGCACTGCTTCATATTTCAAAAGTTGATAAAGAGCGTGTGAATAATTTATCGCAAAGATACAGTGAAGGTGATGCTATTACCGTTATTGTTATGGAGCAAAAAGGTAAAAAAGTTGAATTGGCAACGCCGGAATTTTTAGCCTAGATTAAATCATGTTTAGCTATACTATCGCCGTTATTTAGAGTGATTAGTAGGGAAATATAGGCATTTATGTTTATATTGGCGGTAGTTATCTATCGTTTACGCTATCCGAACAGACTTTAAAAACACAGATATAGTCGATGGAGACTTTAAACCCACTAATTTAAAGGATATAAAATGAAAAAGTTTTTCTTACTTTTCTTAGCACTTGGTGCTGTTGCGTTTGCTGGTGAAGATGGTGAATCTATGATTAAAGCATACTCAGTTGTTGCTGCTGGTGTTGGTCTTGGTCTTGCTGCTCTTGGTGGTGCTATCGGTATGGGTCACACTGCTGCTGCAACAATTGCCGGTACTGCTAGAAACCCGGGTCTTGGTGGTAAACTAATGACTACAATGTTCATCGCACTTGCAATGATCGAAGCACAAGTTATCTATACATTGGTAATTGCGCTTATCGCTCTTTATGCTAACCCGTTTATTGGTTAATATTAAAGAGATTAAAAGGTTGTGTCGGATATAATTCCACACAACTTTTTGTTATCCCTTAGTTTAGATAGTTTTAAACGATATATCTACTCAGTGCGCACGTGGTGGAACGGTAGACACGCTACCTTGAGGGGGTAGTGCCCTACGGGTGTGGAGGTTCAAATCCTCTCGTGCGCACCATTAAACTTTAATGTTGCTTTTCCTATTTCAAATTCCTATTCATTTAAACAAAATCTTATTTATTAAAAAACCCTATTTTAATGTATATAGTTTTATATCATGTTGAAAAGTAAATTTAAGATAAAATGCATTATAAATATTTGGTGAAAGAGTGAGGGGCTTGTATGTTTAAAATTTCTTTTGTAGTATTGTTTCTGACGATACCATTTCTCTCTTCCACGCCATTATGGGGTGTTCCTTTATGGGTATATGGCTCATTGTTAAGTACGATTATTTTTGCTGTGCTTATTATTGCAGTGATCGAAAAAAAATGGGATAGCCTTTAATGAACACTACGTTCTTATCTACCCAGAGTCTCATATTTATAGGACTTTATTTATTTTCTCTTATTTTTATAGGTGTACTAGGTAAAATGGCTTCCAAAGGGTCTACACTCAAGGATTTTTATCTCGGTGGCAATGGATTTGGCGTCACTGTCTTGTTTCTCACGATGTATGCCACACAATATAGTGGTAATTCGCTTATAGGGTTTGCTGGTAGTGCCTATAGACAAGGGTGGTTTTTTCTTGTAAGCGTAACATTTATGATAGCCATTGTCGCTGGATATCTTTTGTATGCACCAAAGCTTTACCCTTTGGCAAAAAAACATGGCTTTATTACTGTAGGTGATTTTATATATTTTAGATATAACTCCAAACTTCTGACATATATAATCGTGGCTATCGGTATCTTTGCTTTGTCAAATTATATTTTGTCAAATTTGAAGGCAATTGGTTACATTATCAATGTTGTGAGTGAAGGGTATATTGGCTTTGCTGAGGGCATTATGATGATGGCTGTAATTATGGTAATCTATGAGACATTGGGTGGTATGCGTGCTGTTGCTTGGACAGATGCCATACAGGGGGTACTTTTACTTGTTGGTGTACTTATCATTTTTGCAGTTGTATGGGTTCACTATGGTTCTCTTGCAAGTAATGAGGCACTGTTTTTACAAGTCAATGCAGATATCTTTCGTGCCATTACAGTAGAGACACAGGTAAAATGGTTCTCTATCCTTATTCTGATATTGTTTGGTATATCTGTATATCCTCAAGCGATACAGAGAATTTTTGCCGCTAAAGATGAAAATACCCTCAAAAGATCTTTTCAGTTGATGGTCATTATGCCGTTTTTAACAACGCTTCCATTATTGATTATTGCAATTATCGGTTCGGTACATTTTCATGGATTGGGTAAGATGGAAAGTGAGAAAATCATCTTATTGATGCTCGAAAAGATTGCACATATAGATGGGATGCATTATGTACTTACACTTTTTGTCGCGGCTGCTATAGCAGCGATTATGAGTACGGTTGATTCAGCTATATTGGCAATCTCTTCATTATTTACGCAAGATATCTATTATAGAAATCGTCAAGTTGCTTCCCAAAAAGAGTTAGCATTCGTAGGGAAAGTTTTTTCATGGATTATCATGATAGGTATGGTCTATTTGGCTATTTCACTGCCCTCAACGATATGGTGGCTTATTCAAATTAAATTAGAAGTATTGGTGCAAATTGCGCCGGCAATTATCTTGGGCTTGCACCTCAAAGGCTTAGAGGCAAAAGATACATTATTAGGGTTATTTGTAGGTTTAGGCTTTACACTCTGCTTTTTATTGACACCGCTTCCTTCAAAACCTTTTGGATTACATGCAGGGGTGATAGGGTTGGCACTCAATGTTTTAACACTCTATCTTTCATATCGCTTAAAGCAAAAAATTCAATTTAAGTAAAAATTATGAATTAGGATGGTATAGTTTCTTATACGGTTATACTGTATTGAAAAAGCCAAGTTCATCGCGAGGTGGGTACGGAAAGTTATGGGTCTCACGTAGATCGCCAGACTACCAATAGAGATATAAACTTACTCTAAGATAAGTCAAGTTTCTTTCTTCTATTACTTTAAGTATTTAGTGTTTGTTTGTCATTATAATTTGAATTAGTTGACATTCTTTTCCCCAAAAAACACGCTTCTTCTCCTTCAATTGTACTGTAGGCAGATGCTAGATACTTAATCTTTAATAATACTTAATATTCAAGTGTATTTTACTTCCCTTTTCTTATTACCCTTAGCTTATTTAGCTATAATTGTCGCCAAGATAAACATAGGATAATAGATATGAAATTTATTGAGACACGTGGAAATGATGGACGAAAACCTTCATCCGTACCATTTTCAGAAGCGATCCTTAGCCCAAGTGCAAGTTTTGGTGGGCTCTATGTTCCCTCACAACTTCCCGAGTTAAATAAAGAATTTTTAGAAGGGCATCTCTCAAGCCACTACAAAGCATTGGCTTTGGATTTTTTACAACAATTTGGTATAGACATTGAAACAGAAGTGTTGATTGAGGCACTCAAAAGATATGATGCTTTTGATGACCCTTCCAACCCTGTCCCTCTTTCAAAGATTGAAGAAGATTGTTTTGTTTCAGAGCTTTATCATGGTCCTACCAGAGCGTTTAAAGATATGGCACTACAGCCTTTTGGGTATGTTTTAAGTAAATTGGCACAAAAAAGAGATGAGCATTATCTCATTATGGCAGCGACAAGCGGTGATACCGGACCTGCAACATTGGAAACATTTAAAGATCAAGCGGGCGTACAGGTAGCATGTTTGTACCCTGATGGGGGAACATCGGATGTACAGAGACTTCAAATGGTCACTGAGGATGCATCTAATCTGAAAGTGATAGGGGTAAAGGGTAACTTTGATGATACGCAAAACACACTCAAGGCACTCCTTGCCTCTGATGCATTTAAAGAAGAGTTACATGAGCGTCATATAAAACTGTCAGCTGCTAACTCTGTCAACTTCGGACGTATTATTTTTCAAATAATTTACCATATCCACTCTTATCTTGAGTTAGTTAGAAAAGATGAAATCATCATGGGTGAAAAAATTTATGTGGTAATACCTAGTGGAAATTTTGGTAATGCTTTAGGTGCTTATTATGCAAAAAAAGCCGGTTTACCGATTGAAAAGATTCTTATCTCATCAAATATCAATAATATTTTGACAGATTGGATTCATACAGGCAATTATGATTTGAGAAGCCGTGAACTGATTCAAACTGAATCTCCGGCAATGGATATTTTAAAAAGTTCCAATGTTGAGCGTATCATGTTTGATAAATTTGGTGCATCACGTACAAAAGAGCTTATGGAAGCACTCGAGAGTGAGGGTAAGTATCAACTAAGTGCTGAAGAACTTGCTTTATTGCGTGAAGATTTTGATGCTTCATTTTCAGATGATGACGCGTGTGAAGCAGTGATTGGTGCATATGCCAAAAAAGGGTATATTATGGATCCTCATACCGCAACAGGTATGGGAGCGTATGAAAGCTTACGTGAAAAAAAGCTGAAAACAGTGGTCTATTCAACAGCAGAGTGGACCAAATTTTCTCCGGCAGTGGCGAAAGCTTTGGGGAAAGCGGTGAGTGGTGATACCGAAGCATTAAAATGGGTGAGTGCCAATACAAATGCTACAGTACCGGCCATGATTAACGGCTTATTTGAAAAACCGGTTGTTCACAGTGTTGTTGTTGCCAAAGAATCTATTAAAGGAGAGATGTTAAACTTTTTATAGTTTAACATCAGCATAATGTCAATAGGTTATTTTAGACTTTTTTTGCTCTTGTTTTTTCTGTGGCAAACGGCAGTGGCTAAACCGATGATTGATTGCAGAGTGGTTACGGGAGTCTTCACAGAGTGTAAGCCATACGGAGAGAAGTTTTTAAGAGCAAAAAAGATTGATTATGATGAAGGTCGTCAAGCACTTATTAGGGTAAAAACCTTACCTGTACCTGAAAAAAAACAGAGTACCCGTGTGATATCTATAGAGGATATGATAGAAAAATATGTAAAGATTGAAGCACCTATACGTTTTGCGGGAGATCAAGATAAAAAAGTAAAATTTACTGCGATTAAAGTGCCGACTCAAGTAGAAGAGAGCACTATTGAGAGTAAGATTTCACCCCTGATAGAAAAAGATATTTTAGAAAAAGTTGTTAGGGAAGCACCTAAGGAAGTTGAGACAGAATATATTGTACGTAAAGGCGATATGTTGAGTAGATTGGCGAACAAATTTGAACTAGATATTAAAGTATTGGCACACTATAATGGTCTAAAAACAAATGCAAACCTACGTGTCGGACAAAAGTTAAAAGTGCCTTTGGAACAAAAAGTAGTGGAGGCATACTCAAGTGGTAACTATAGGGTTCATGAAGGAGATACCCTTGTTTCAATTGCTAAAATGTTTCATCTTAAGCCAAAGGCATTGATAAAATTTAACAACATTAAAAGTTATGCAGATATCGCTCCGGGTAAAACAGTCAAGTTACCACTCTCACATATTTTAGCCAAAAAAGAGGCAAAGAAAAAAGCAAAAACCAAAAAGAAAAAACGTATTGCGCGCAGAAAAAACGGTAGGTTAGATATGGTACACGGTTTTGGTAAAAGAAAACTTCGTGTAACGGCCACAGCCTATAGTTCACATAGGGCGCAAACAGACAATACACCTTTTTTGGCTGCATGGAATAACCGTATTCGTCCGGGTATGAAAATTATTGCCGTTTCAAGAGATCTGTTAACACGGTACGGTATGCGAAACGGTACGAAGGTACGTATCGGTGGATTACCGGGCTACTACAGGGTACGAGACAAGATGAATAAGCGTTATAGAAAGCGTATTGACATCTATATGGGGATGGACAGAAGAAGGGCACTGCGTTGGGGCAGGCGTAGTGTTGTTATTTACTGGTAAGTTTTAGAGAGATTCAAAAATCTCTAGCACTTCCAAATATCTATCCGTTTTCTCTTCATAGAGATTTTCAACTTTGGAAAGCTCTTCACTCAATAGACTCAGCCCTTTTTCTTGATAGCACTCTGGATCTTGTAAACAGGTGTTAATATCTTTTATTTGTTTCTCAAGTGTTTCTATCTCTTGGGGTAGGTTATCATACTCTTGCTGCTCTTTATAGCTGAGTTTTGTCTGTTTTTTCTCTTTGACTTTTTCCTCTTTTTGCACCTGCGTTTTTAGTTCTTTGTCTAAAGCATACATCTCTTTCATCTCTTTTTCTATCTCAAGGTATTCACTATAGCTTTGGTAAGACTCTTCTACGATACCATTGCCTTTGAAGATGAAGAGTTTGGAGGCTATCTTGTCTATAAAGTAGCGATCGTGAGAGACGAAGAGTAGTGCGCCGGGAAATGCGATGAGTTTATCTTCAAGTATGGTGATGGTTTGTATGTCAAGATCATTGGTCGGTTCATCGAGTATGAGGCACTCCACATTTTTCGTAAACAGAAGGGCGAGTGCAACACGGTTTTTCTCTCCGCCTGAGAGTTGTCCTATTTTTTTAGTCATGTACTCTTCAGGAAAAAGAAAGGTTTTAAGATAAGCAAAAACATGCATATGTGCACCTTGCACATCAACATGGTCTCCACCGTTGGGACAAAATGTCTCTATGAGGGTATGTGCATCATTAAGCATTTCACGATGTTGATCAAAGTAGCCTATGGTAAAATCACCTTTATCTATAAGGCCACTATTTTGTTTCAATCGTCCCAACAAAAGTTTAAGTAAAGTGGATTTCCCTGCACCATTGACACCCACAATGGCAATTTTGTCTCGTTGAAGAATACGTGTAGAGAAATCTTCTATAAGTAGTTTGTTGGCAATGGTGTAGTTGAGATGCTCTACATCAAAGAGCATTTTGCGTTTACTAAGACCTTTCTCTCCTTTCCAACTTTTTTTCTCTCGCTCAAGTTCAACTTGCATCTTTCGGATGAGCGTTGGATTTTTTTTGGCTTGTTCCCGAAGTTCAAAGACCCTTGCTTTTCTACCTTGATTTCGTTTTTCTCTTGCACGAACACTTTTACCTAACCACTCCTCTTCACGTTTAAGCATCTTCATTAAAGTGTCATGGCTTTTTGCCAAAGATTTCATACGCTCCTCTTTTTGGAGGAGATAGTCTCTGTATCCTCCCTTATAGGAGACAAGCCCCTGATTCTCTACTTCTATAACGCGTGTGGCAATCGTATCGATGAAGTGTCTGTCATGGGAGATAAACAGTAGGGTAAACTTCTCTTTAAGGAGGATCTCTTCTAAAAACTCAACCATATAGACATCCAGATGGTTGGTAGGCTCATCAAGTAGTAACACATCAGGTTTTTTAAGGACGAGTGACGCCAAAGCAACACGACGCTGTTCGCCTCCAGAGAGGGAGACAACCAAACGATCTTCATAGGCTTTGAGTTTAAACTCCTGTAAAATGCGTTCTATTTTATCATCTAGGTTCCATGCATTGTGGTGATCTAGATACGCGGTGATGATTTCCAATTTTTTTATCAGCTCTCTGTTCTCAAAATCTTCGGCAACCTTTAAACTAAGTTGGGCATGTTCCTCTTGTGCCGTTTTGAGTTCTGTAAGTTCGTTTAAAATGGCGCTTCGTACGGTTAATGTAGCTTCAAATCGGGGTTGTTGTGCAAGCATCTCTACATGTAGACTTGAATTTACAACACGTTTTCCCTCCGTAGGTTCTTCAGTTCCTAGTGCAATCTTCATCAGTGTGGATTTACCGCAACCGTTCTGACCCACAACGGCAATACGCTCTGCTTCATTGAGATGAAAATCAACATCATTGAGCAGTAGTTTTATGTCATATTGTTTTTTGATGTTAAAGAGGTCTATAAGAGCCATGGGGTGTCCTGAAATTTGAGTTTTGACATTATAGCAGATAGCAGGTAATGGTTGTGTGTGCATAGATATATGT
>JAYEJF010000045.1:0-2694 GCA_034660455.1 Campylobacterota bacterium
GTAGTCTCTATGGTTTGGTTACTCTTCATCTATGATGGTGGGTTTGACAGGCTTTTTGTTACAGCAGACCAAAATGGCTACAGTCAGTATGAAAAGAAACACTATGACAAGTCAGCCGAGATTTTTGAAAACTTCTCATTTAAAGGAGCATCTTATTACCGAGACGGTGCATTTAAAAAGGCAAAATCGGTGTATCAAAATCTTAGCACTAAAGAAGATACTTATAATCTTGGTAACGTATTTGTAATGCTTGGTGAGTATGACTCTGCTATTGAGACGTATGAAAGAGCTTTAAAGATAGACCCTAGTTTTAAAGAGGCAAAAGAGAATCTTGTGATAGCAAAAGCTCGAAAGATCCTTAAAGAACCTGAGAATGATGGAGAGCAGGGTGTTGGTGCGTTAGGAGCTGATGAGATCGTCTTTGATAACACTGAGGGTAAAGGAGTCGATGATGAACATAGCGAACAACAAGCCACTGAATCAGGGAATCCAAATTGGTTAGACAGACTGCAAACAGGTCCAAAAGACTTTTTAAAAAACAAGTTTAGATACCAGTATGAGATGAAAGGAGTGAGTCATGCCAAGTAAGATATGTTTAAAACCATTCCTACTTTTTCTCTTTTTGACACTAGGTCTCTTTGCCATCGATGGAAAAGTGAAAGTATTTATGCCTTCACAAACATCTATATACACCTCACAAAAAATCACTGTTTCCGTAGAGTTACTCTCCAGTGCTTTTAGTATCACTGATGCAAAGATCACCTTCCCCGCATCCAATAAATATATCGTACAAGCACCTAAAAGTGCTTCTTATTTAGGTCAAGAGGAAGTAGGTGGTGAAAATTGGCAGATGGTGCATTATGATTATGAGATCTATGCGTTACAGGCAGGGAGGGTAGAGATACCTTCTGTTCACGTCTCTTTTACTGCATCTATGGGCTATGGTCAGCCTAAAAAGGAGTTTGTGCTTCAAAGTGATGCTTTGTCCTTTGAAGTGAAAGTACCTAAAGGGGTACAGGCAGATAAATTTGTATTGGTAACAGATAGTTTTATGTTAGATTCTGAGCTAAAACCTCAGAATAAAAAGTTGATTATCGGAGATGCCGTAGCGTTAAGTGTGATACAAAAGGCCAAGGGTGTGCCAGATATATTGTTAAGTCCTGTACGTTATGACTCTACTGCATATCTGCGGGTATATGGCAAAGAACCCGAGTTACAGAGTGGATTAAAGGGAGAGTATGATGTCTCTAGGAGAGACAGTTTTACTTTTGTAGCAAATGCTGAGGGAAATGTAACGCTGCCTTCACAAGAAAGATTCTGGTACAACACAGTAACGCAAATGATGCATGTTGAAAAAAGTCCTGAAATGACTTTTGAAATCGTGCCTGATCCGCAAATAGCATTGGATATACAAAGAGAAAAAGAGATCAAACGTTTACGCTATGTAGCTTTGTCTTTTTTACTCATCTTGATAGGGTATAAGTCTCTATGGCCCATTTTGCGTCAATATCGAAGGAGACAAAAAGAGATGTTTAACAGGAGTGAAGCTGGAAAATTTGAACGCCTTTTAAATAGCATTAAGGGAGAAGATATTTCAGCCATCTATAGTGCCTTTTACCAATGGCTCAATGTCGCCTCTCCTCACATGAGCAGAGGAGGGTTTTGTGCCATTATTGTAGTACAACCCTCTTTTGAAAATGTATTAAAAGCAGTAGAATCCAAAACAGTTGATGCAGCGTATCCCTTGAACAAGATAGCATTGATTGAAGAGCTTATAAAGCTTAGAGATACTTTGTCGGGGCAAAAAAAAGCAGAGAGCTATGCTCTCCCTGCAAAGATCAATCCAAATTCAAGAAATGTATATTAAAGAAATCTATGAGAGATTCCCTTATTTTACTTTCGTCATCTCAGCCATAATTTTAGAGATGATGATCATCCCCTCAATACTCATATCCGCTTCCATCTCCTGTCGTGAGGGAAAGATACCTGAAAGCGCATCATACACATACCTGGCATCTTGTTTGGGAAGTGTTCTGAGTGCTGCTTCAATATTGAGTTTCTGATAAATTTCATGTCGTCTGATTTTTGAAATGCTGATTTCTCTTTTTTTGGTTTGTGCAGGGTCTATATAGTGACACTTTCCATAGTGTTGGCTTGCGATCAGCTTTCCTCCCAAAAGTATATTTTGGCTGTGAACCGCTTTTTGTTCATTTTCAATGGGGGGAAGGGTGGTCATAGAGGTGGTTGTGATATTGCCGCGTTTACTAATCTCCACAAAGGAGAGACCTTTGTCAGCTTTAATGGTCTTGCCATGGGTAGAACCGGTACTTCTTTTGATAGTAAAGGTACCGTTTTGATCATGGGTGATAATGGTAAATTTCATTGGGTCTTGCGTAAATACTCCTTTAGGGGTAGCATATGAGGTAAATACACAGGTGTAGGTGGTCTGTTTGCTCTGCGAAGCAAAGACCAACGTACCCAATAAGAGAAGCAGCATAATGTTTTTCATAATATTCTCCGATAAACTTAAGTGGTGATGATATCACTCTAAGTGTACCATAGAAAAAGTTATAATTAGAAATAGTTTATGAAGTATAAAAGGTATAAAGTGTGAATGATGGTGACCCCAAGGAGACTCGAACTCCTATAACATGGATGAAAACCATGGATCCTAACCGTTAGACGATGGGGCCA
>JAYEJF010000045.1:2794-86779 GCA_034660455.1 Campylobacterota bacterium
ATGGTGACCCCAAGGAGACTCGAACTCCTATAACATGGATGAAAACCATGGATCCTAACCGTTAGACGATGGGGCCATCTATAACTTGTGGATGGCATTATATAGACCGTATCCTTAAAAATCTCTTAATGTAGGGTATAATTTAGCTAAAATAAGGGAAAAATATGAATTTAAAAAAAATAACGTACTTCTGTATCATGGTTTTTTTGTTGCATGCATGTGCTTCGAAACAATACGTCCGACAAAATTCTGCATTTATACTTTTTAAAACACCCACGTTTAAATATGCGGATATGGGATTTATCTATGAAAATGAAGAGGCGGTGAAAGCAGAAATATATGGGAGTGGACAAGCCTTGATGTCGTTGGAAATATCTAGAGATTCTGTTTGCATGAGCCTTTTGGCGTGTATGTCTAAAAAACGTTTTAATCAAGAGGTTTTAAGCAAGGTGTATCCCGATGATATACTAGACGATATATTTAGAGGTAAAGTTATTTTTGAGGGGAGAGGTTTAGAAAAAAACAGTAACGGCTTTACTCAACAGATTCGAAAAGAAAATAAATATAATATAGAGTATAGTGTTTTAAACAATGAAGTTATCTTCCATGATACAATCAATTCAATACGCATTATAATTAAAGAACAATAAGAAGGGTTACAAATGGCAAAATTTGTCGGAGCACATGTCAGTGCCAGCGGCGGTGTAGATAATGCACCATTGAATGCTATGGCTATAGGGGCTAAAGCATTTGCACTTTTTACAAAAAATCAAAGACAATGGGTTGCAAAACCTTTAGAGCACAAAACCATAGATGCTTTTCATAAAAACCTTGAAGATTCAGGTATTTTGCCTAAACATATCTTACCCCATGACTCTTATCTAATTAATCTAGGGCACCCTGAAGTGGAGAAACTTGAAAAATCAAGAGATGCCTTTGTGGATGAACTGGAGCGTTGTCGTATCTTGGGACTCGATAGATTGAACTTTCATCCGGGGTCTCATCTTGTGAAGATTCCTAAAAAAGACCCGGAGTATATAGATAAGATGATGCAAGCAGAGTTAGGATGTTTAGATGTAATCGCTGATTCGATGAACAGGGCTATTGAACTTACAAAAGATTCGGATGTCAAACTTGTCATAGAGAACACCGCGGGGCAAGGTACGAACCTTGGATACAAGTTTGAACATTTAGGGCATATTATTGGGAAGATAGAAGATAAAAGTAGGGTAGGCATATGTCTGGATACCTGTCATACCTTTACGGGGGGCTACGATTTACGTACACGTGAAGCATATGATGCAACCATGGAGGCGTTCGGGCGTATTGTCGGATTTGAGTATTTGATGGGGATGCATATTAATGATTCTAAACCAAAACTGGGTTCACGTGTTGACAGACATGACTCTTTGGGGCATGGGGAGATAGGTTGGGATACATTTAAATTTATTATGAATGATCCGAATATGGATGATATTCCACTCATACTTGAAACGATTGATGAGACAATTTGGCCCGAAGAGATTAGGGCATTGTATGCTTTGATTGAAGACTAAACAGATGAAAGGGAGGAAGAAAAATGAGGCATAGTGTAAAATTAGCTCTGGTGATATCGGCATTTTTATTTGTAGGATGCGGTGAACTCGATCAGCCTAGTAATCAGCAGGTCATCGGTGGAGAGGTGCTTGTTGATTTGGATGGGGAGAGTATTAAAAGTTCATTAATTGCTGCGCAAACACCGGGAGTAGATGTGAATACAACGGTATATGGATACACGGCATATAAGATCCCTTATGCGACAAGCGATGAAAAAGGTGACAGAGTAGAGGTGTCAGGTTTAATGGTTGTGCCTACAGGTTTACCTGACATTGTATATTCGACACTTGGGCTCTCTACGGTAAGTGATAGTCATGGCACTATTTTTGCAGATAGTGAAGCCCCTACCGTGATAGCAAGCAATACCAATGCACCGGATGGATCTTCCATTCTTTTAAGCGCTTTAGGGGGCTTTGTCACTCTGCAGGCAGATTATATTGGATTTGGAAACTCTCTGGGACACCCCCATCCCTTTGTCTTGAAAAAATCTTTAGTCAATACGACGGTAGATTTTATTGAAGCGGCTCAAAAGTTTGCCCAAGATAATAAGATTAATCTCAACGGACAACTTTTTTTAACGGGTTATAGTGAAGGTGGGTATGCCGCACTTGCAACATTGGAGAGACTTGAGATGGAGGAGGAAATACTCATAACAATGGCTGCACCTATGGCAGGACCTTATGACATGAATCGTACGACATTTGGTGTACTAAGCCAATCAACACTCCCCGTGCCATCCTTTATGGCAAATGTGGGCTATGCGTATGGCTTGGCTTATGATGAAGATATCGCTTCAATCATCAATGAGCCTTATGCCTCAAGACTCGAAGCACTTTTTGATGGATCAAAAATACGCTCTGAGATTGATAGTGAACTTACCACGGTCACTACAGGGGAAGAGGGATTGTTCCATCCTCTATTTATCAATGACTTTTTTACAAATCCCAATCATTGGTTTAGAGATGCAGTGGTTGAAAACAGTGTACATGCCTGGGCACCGCAGACTACCGTGAAATTGGTACATTGCCAAGGAGATGATGTGATTCCGTTTGGTATCGCCCAGATTGCAGAAGGAACCATGCAGGCGTATGGTGCGGCAGATGTAAGTATCGTACCTGTTGAAGCGACATTGGGACTTCCCGTGCTTGTGGGGCATTCAGAGTGTGGACCAATGGCGTATGGCGTGGCAACAACTATTTTTGCTCAAGCAAGAGCAGCAACCATCGGGTACTAGGAGATGAGAATGCATAGTAGAAAAATAATAGTATTGAGTCTGTTAAGCAGTGGATTACTTGTTGCTGGGGCATATAAAATCCCTGAACAGTCACTTAATTCAATGGCATTAGGTGCTGCATATGTGGCAAACACAAGCGATGCGGATACAGCATACTTTAACCCTGCAAATATGAGTTTTTTAGAGGCTGAAACAAGCTATATTGAGGGGGGGCTTACGTTAGCACATTTACCTTCAAATAGCTATTCGGGTCTGCAACTTATTCCAGGTATAGGGGCAGTACCTGCATCGGGAGGTTCTAAAACCGAAAATCTTCCTATTCCCTATTTTCATTATGTTGCACCTTCGGTAGGAAAATGGCGTTACGGTTTGAGTATGGTTGCCCCTGCAGGGCTCACGAAACGTTGGGAAACACCTGTACAAAAAACATTTGCCCAAGAGTTTACGCTTCAAAATGTTGAAATCAATCCTGTTGTCTCTTATAAAATCAATGATACATTCAGTGTAGGCGGGGGATTACGACTGGTCTATAGTATGGGTAAAGTTTACAGTGACGGTAATGATCTGGGTATTCCCTATAAGCGTGAAATGGAGGGGAATACTCTAGAGTTTGGGTATAACCTTGCTATGGCTTGGAAACCTACATCCGATATTAACGTAGGGGTTACCTATCGCTCAAACATTGACCTTGATGAAGAGGGAGAAGCCAATCTTTACTTTGGCAATGTGGGACAACAGTATGATGCGTCAGTCTCCGTACCGATTCCTGCAGCCTTGAATATAGGTATCAGTAAAACATGGGAAGACATATTTACACTCGAAGTTGTTTATGAGCGAACCTTTTGGTCCTCTTACGAAACGTTGGACTTTAATTATGAAACGCCGATTCAACCCGGATTGGTAGCATCATTTGATGACCCTAAGAGAAAAGATTGGGAAGATAGCAATACTTTTCGGTTTGGTTTTACCTATCTTATGGATGAGAGATTGACACTTATGGGCGGATACGCTTATGATGAAACACCCGTGCCTCTAGAAACACTCAGTTATGAATTGCCTGACAGTGATGCACATATCTTTTCTGGAGGGTTTAAGTATCGGCAGACAGATCAGATAAGTTGGGGAGCAGCGATTTTGTATGATAAAAAAGAGAGCCGTTCATTGGCATTAGGTGAGAATGAAAACGGAATTGTCGGCGAGTTTAGTGATGGTGGTGCCATTTTAGCTACGCTTGGTTTTTCCTATAGGTTTTAGCCATGAAATACCGCCATCACAACTTTTATGAACTGATAAAATTTCAAGCTAAAAAACGTGCTAAAAAAGTAGCACTTTTTGTCGATGATGAGAAGATACGCTATGCGGAGATATTGGCTTCGGCGGATAAACTTGCAGCCTATTTGGCAGGGTTAGGGGTTCAAAAGGGTGACAGGGTTGCACTGTTTTTACGCAATTCTCCCGAATTTATCTACAGCATATTTGCAATTTCAAAATTAGGCGCAATCATTGTTCCGATCAATACTTTTTTAAAAGAGGAGGAGCTAAGTTATATTTTAGAAGACAGCGGCACTTCATTTTTAATGGCATCAATGCTCTACGACAAAGTTGTACAAAATTCTCAGGCAAGTGCTTTGTGTCATGCGATTGTCTGGGAAGGTGAGAATGTGATGAATACAGATGTACCTCACTCTTTTAAAAAAGCGTTAAAAACGGAAAGTTCAATCGCACATCATGTAGTAACATCACTGGAAGATACTGCAGTCATCTTCTACACTTCGGGCACCACAGGAAAACCCAAAGGTGCGATGTTGAGCCATAAAAATATTTTTTCCAATGGGCAATCCGGTGCAATGACAATCAATGTAAAACCTAGAGATAGGGCAATCGTCTTTTTACCAATGTTTCACTCTTTCACCTTTTCTATAGGCGTGATGTTACCTTTGTATGTGGGTGCAAGCATGGTTATTATTAAATCGCTACAACCTTTCTCTAATATTTTTAAACAGACCTTGATGAAACGTGTTACGCTCTTTTTTGGTATCCCTGATGTCTATAATGCACTTGCAAAGGCTAAACTGCCATGGTACTTTATGTGGTTTAATGCTATTAGAGCCTTTATTTCCGGTGCAGCCCCGCTACAGACTAAAACACTCAATGCAATGGATAAGAAATTTAGAAGGGCTACGCTTCTTGAGGGGTACGGGTTGAGTGAGGCAAGCCCTGCGGTATGTATGAATACCTTTAAGCAACAAAAAGAGGGGTCTGTGGGAACAGCCCTGCATGGGTATGAAATGAAAATTGTAGATGAGGAGCTCAACGAAGTTGATTATGGCATGATCGGAGACATCATTGTCAAAGGCGACAATGTGATGCAAGGGTATTTAAACCGTCCTTTGGAAACACAAGAGACCATTATCAACGGATGGTTGCTTACAGGAGATATGGGCTATATGGATGATGAGGGGTTTTTATTTATTGTTGACAGAAAAAAAGACCTTATTATTTCTAAAGGGATTAATATCTACCCTCGTGAGATAGAAGAGGTGATAGATCTCTATGAAGGTGTGGGTGCATCTGCCGTTATCGGTATTATGGATGAAAGAAGCGGAGAGGTTCCTATTGTCTATATCGAACTTGAGGAGGGTGTGGAGCATATTGATGAGACAGGTTTAAAAAAATATATGCAAGGGTCATTGGCAAACTATAAAATACCAAAACAGATCCACTTCATTGAGGAACTTCCTAAAAATGCGACGGGAAAAGTATTGAAACGTCTCTTAAAAGAGCGTTTACATGATAACAAGGATTAAATTTAGAGTATGAAATGTATCATCAATGCTAAACTGATTTTAGACGATAAAATTGTGGAGGGAAAGAGACTCTATTTTGATACTCAGATTGTAAAAATCACAGAAGAGATAGCCTATGAAGAGGCTGAGATTATAGATGCCAAGCATGCCTATGTCTCAGCGGGGTTTATTGATCTACATATTCACGGTTCAGGAGGTGTAGATGTGATGGATGCAAGCCCTGAAGCCTTAGAACAGCTCTCTTTAACACTTTTAGAAACGGGAACCACCTCATTTTTAGCCACGACCATGACCATGTCAACAGATGCAATTGAGAACGCTTTGCATAATGTTCAACTGTATGGTTCAGAGGTTTCAGGTGCAAATATATTGGGCATTCATTTAGAAGGGCCCTTTATTAATCCAGACAAACACGGTGCACAGGATAAGAATCATATACAATCTCCAAACATAGCGTTCATAGAACCTTATATGCAAGAGATTAAAATGATTACGCTCGCACCTGAAGTTGCCGGGGCGGAGAGGTTCATTAAATATATAAAAGAAGCGTATCCTCATATCATTTTGAGTATCGGTCACTCTGATGCAAGTTATGAAAAGAGTAAAGAGAGCTTTTCATGGGGGGTGTCACATGCCACGCATCTGTTTAATGCGATGAACCCTTATCATCATCGTAAACCCGGTATTGTAGGAGCCGTATTTGAGGGGGATGTGACGTGTGATATTATCCCCGATTTGATACATACACACCCCTCTACCTTGGAATTGGTACACAGCATGAAGAGGGAGAAGCTTATACTCATCACAGATGCGATGCGTGCGGGGTGTATGAAATGTGGTGACTATGATCTGGGAGGTCGTAGTGTGCAGGTATCGGAAGGGAAGGCACTCCTTGAAGATGGTACACTTGCAGGATCTGTATTAAAGATGAATGAAGCTTTGTTCAATATGACGCAACACACGAGCATGGGTTTGGTTGACGTTGTAAATGCAGTGACAACACTGCCTGCAGAGATGTTGGGAGTGAAAAAAGGGGCCTTAAAAGAGGGTTATGATGCAGATATTATCTTTTTTGATAAAAATTTCAGTATAGTTTTAACTATAATTAAAGGTAAAGTAAAATATAGGAGTTAGTCATATGTTCGGTTTTTTGAAATCTAAGACAAGTGAAGTATCTACGCAAGAGACAACGGGCTTTGATATTATTGAAAAATATACTTTAGAGATTAAAAATGTCAATATTGAAAACCAACCCTTCCGCCTAAGTGGCATGTTACATATCTTGACCAATAAAATCGGTGATCTATTACAGGCAAATCGGCAGTCTATTTATTATGATATCAAAAGAGAAATTGGCAGATATATTATTGGCGATAATGATTATCTTGAACAGGTTTTGGAAATATTGGTCAAGAATGCACTCTCTTTAAATAGAGATTCTGAAGTGATTTTAAAAATTTCAAAAATTAAAACCTCTTTTTTAATTTTTGAAGTTTTTAATGAGAAAGGGATGATGCAAAAGGAGGAGTATGCGAACTATCTGGATGCAACACGGCTTCTAACAAAGCATACACAACAATTAAACGCTTTCATCAAGGCTAAAAAAATTGCAGAAATGATGAAGGGGAGCATAGAGGTAACGAGTAAAAGACGTGTAGGTACACAGTTTACGTTAAAAATACCCTATTATGCCGATGAGGAGAAAAAGTCTCATCAGGATGCATTAAAAGCATCTTTGCAAGGGCAGCGTGCGCTGTTTATTGTGAAAGATATGCATCATACCCAACAAATCGAATATATTTTTGAAACGTACGGTATCACTATTGTAACGATGAATCTAGAGGATTTTGAAAAGAAAAAACCTGATCTTCGTCACTACAATATGGCTATTGTACGATCTGCGGATCTTAACTATAAGCATGTAAGTTTTTTCAAAACTATTTACCAAAACCCAAAAAGTAATTTTAAAATCATCATTATGCATGAGTTATTTGAATCTGAAGATACCATGATGCTTTCCAAATCCATTGCACATGCTGAGATTTATAACCCTGCAATTATCGGGGATGTAGAAGAGATACTCTATCAAATGTTCATTCGTAAGAGCAATGCAGTAAAAGGGATAAGCAATATGGAGATATTTGACCCGGATACATTTACGATTAAAGGTAGAAAAAATACGAAAGTCAGTGATGATAATTTAGATTGGTATAAAGGAGCACACATAGCGATTGTTGAAGACAGCAAAGTGGACCAAAGAGTCATTAAAAATATATTAAATATTGACGGGGTCACACTTTTTTGTCTTAATAATGGTGAAGAGATGCTTCAAATACTTGAAACAGAGGAGATAGATATCATCTTCTCCGATATCAATATGCCTGTGATGGATGGATTGTTGATGACGCAAAGCATACGTGCAAAGAAGCGGTGGGAACATATACCTATCATATCCATCTCTTCTATGGCATTTGCTCATGAAGTTGAAGAGATGAAAGTTGCAGGGATGAATGCCACTATCTCTAAACCCATTGAAGCAAATGAAGTCTATGCGGCATTGGATAATTTTTTAGTCATGACAGCACAAATACGAAATCGAAAAACAGATAAGCAGCAAATCAAATTTTTAATCAATAAAGAGATCATAGATATCAATAGAGGCTTGGAAGAAGCAGTAAGTGCTTTACAATACCAAGAAGATCTGTTAAAAACATTAAATCTTCTTGATGAAACTAGAGCTTCTTTTGAAAAGATGATTTATGATCAACAATTTCGTGCATTGGCACAATACGCGAGAATATCTCTGGAACGATATAAAAAGATTTATGCCACAGAGATGATACAAATGTTTACGGAGTTTATTGATTTTATATCCCAAAAACAAAAAGTTTATGTGATGGACTATATCTATTTGTATCAACAAAAATGGACAAGATTAAAGAAAGAAGTAGAAAAATATATTCAAAATATTGAAAATCTAACATAAAAGATTGATTTTTTAATATTTAGATATACTTATGTGAATGAATCAATAAATTTTTTCAAAGTGGTAAATAGCATGAAAACAATCTTTTTTTTAACAACTTTAACAGCATCTCTTTTTGGACAAGATTCCTCTGCTGGGTATGACATTGCGTTTTATGGGCAGTTCTTGGTCATTCTTTTGTTGGTCGGATATATCATCGTATCTAAAGCCGGTATTTTCGGGAAGGGGAAGCGTAGGAGAAAAGGGGACGTTTCCGTTGTTGAAGAAATCACGCCTGAGGTTGAGGCGGAAAATATCAATGTCATTGAAAAATACAGACTTGAGATGCGAAAGATTAAAATTGACAATCAACCGTTTAGAATCAGTGGTCTATTGCATATTCTGACCAATAAACTCAGTGAAACACTGAAGCAAAATGGACATACAATCTATTATGATGTTCAAAGTGATGTAGGTCGATATATTATCGGTGATAATGACTATATTGAACAGGTACTCGAAATTGTATTGACAAATACGCTCAAGCTCAATAATGATGCGGAGATCAGTTTACAAATTTCAAAAGTTAAAAATAAATTTTTAGAGTTTGAAATAACAAACAATACAGGCTTTATGAAAAGTGAAGATGTCAAAGAGTATATGCATGCAACACGAACGCTTAGTACAATGAGTCCAAGTTTGCTCTCTTTTATAAAGGCCAAAAAGATAGCAGAAGCGATGGAGGGATCTATTGAGCTTAAGAGCAGTAGAATTTCTGGTACACACTATATTTTTAACATACCCTATTATGAAGATAAAGACAATAGAAGTAAACAAAAAGAGTTAAAAAAATTTTTAGAGGGTAAAAGAGCACTTTTTATCGGTAAAGATAAGTATGATACAAAAAGAGCACAGTATATTTTTCAAACCTACGGTATTAAAATTGAAAATATGAAGTTGTCTGATTTTGAACATAAAAAACCCGATCTCTCTGGGTATGATATGGCGATTTTACGCTCTTTAGATATTACCTATAACCATATAAGTTTTTTTAAAAATATCTATCACGATAAAAATAGTAATTTTAAAATTATTATTGTACATGAGTTATTTGAAGATGAAGAGAAAATAAATTTATCAAAGTCCATCGCCCATGCTGAATTGTTTAATCCAACGGTGATTGGAGATGTTGAAGAGATTTTGTATCAAATGTTTATGCTTCAAAGCCATGCGGTTAAAGGGATTAACAATATGGAAATATTTGATGCAAATACATTTGTGCTTAAAGCATATAATAAGAATTTAGAAGAGAACCTGGAGAACTACAGGGGTGCACATGTTGCAGTGGTAGAAGACAGTAAAGTAGATCAGCGAATCATGCGTAATATATTGAATATAGAGGGTCTTGTACTGTTTAATATGCAAAATGGTGAGGAGATGATTGAACTGCTTGAGAAAGAGGAGATAGATCTTATTTTTTCAGATATTAATATGCCTGTGATGGATGGACTCACGATGACAAAAAAAATACGTGAAGTAGAAAAGTGGAGAGATATCCCGATTGTCTCTATCTCATCTATGGCCTTTGGTCATGAGGTTAAAGAGATGCAGCTTGCCGGGATGAATGCCTCTATAGCAAAGCCGATTGTAGTTGAAGAGGTACATGAAGCACTTAAGCGGTTTATCATGATGACGCCTGAGTTGCAAGAGAGAAGGGCCAAAGCAAAAAAAACAGCATTACTCTATAGCAAAGAGGTTTTAGATATTGACACTGCTTTGAAAGAAGCAGACAGTGTGTTGGTGTATCAAACTAACCTAGAAGAGACCATAAAGATTTTAGAAGAGGCGAAAGAAGATTTTACAAAGATGATCTATGCAGGTGAATATCGTGCATTGGCAGAGTTCTCAAAATCTGCTATTGAAATATGTCAAGTTGTACATGCACAAGAGATGGTAAAGATGTTCCATGAACTCCTTACCTTTGTGACGCAAAAGCAGAAAATTTACCTCATTGAGTATGCTTTTTTATATAAAAAGAATTGTAAAAAATTGAGAGATGAAATAGATATGTATTTGTCAGACAGCGGGCGAAAAGCATAAAGATGAAGTAGAAAAGGATACATGTGTTTGGATTTTTAAAACGTAAAGTGAGAGATGTTTTCTCTCCTGTAGATGGTAAGATAGTGGCACTTGAAAGTGTGCCTGATGAGGTTTTCTCACAGAAAATGGTAGGGGACGGTGTTGCGGTTATTCCCGTCACCAGTCTGTTTACCGCACCCATTGATGGTGTGGTATCAAAAATATTTTCTACCAACCATGCCTATAGTATCAAAAGTCCTAAAGATTTGGAAGTGATGGTACACATTGGCTTGGAGACAGTCGCACTTAAGGGAGAAGGGTTTACACGTGTTGCCAAAGAGGGGGACGAAGTGAAGGCAGGGGATGTCATTATTGAAGCAGATTTGGACTATATTGGCAAACATGCAAAAGATATTATTACACCGATCATTATTTCACAGGAGAGTGATGTGAAAAGCATTGAAAAGAGATTTATGATTGTAAAAAGTCAAGATAAAATCATGGAGGTAAGTTGATGCCGCAAAGCGACAACGTCTATTACTATATTGCATACGGGTTAATTTTACTCACTTTTTTCATTGTACTTAAAACACCCAAAACACCCAAAAAAAATAAAAATAAAAAAGATAAAAAAGACAAGAATAATGAAGCCTAATAGGCTAGTCACTCTTCTTTCTATTTAAGACTTCTTTAATCTGTTCTGCAACACTTTCTGCTTTTGTACCAAGTATGATCTGTATGGAGGTATCATTTGGTTTAATGACCCCTTTGGCACCCAAAGTGAGAAAGTCTTTCTCCAAGAGGTGACGATTATCATTAACAGACATTCGGAGTCTTGTAATACAGGCATCTGTCTGCATAATATTTTCCTCTCCTCCCAAGGCTTCTATAAAAGAGAGTGCTTCGCTGTTGGGATTGGTATTGGGGGTTTGGGTACTCTCCTCAAATATGTTCAGTTTAAACAGTTTGATTGTGTAGTAGCTTGCAATGAAATAAATGAGTGAAAAGAGTGCCCCAAGAGGGAGTATGAGAAGCGGGTTTGTAGCCAGTTTGTAGTTGATGAGATAATCTATGAAACCAGCAGAAAAACCAAACCCTGCATGAATATCAAGCATTTGAGCTGCTGCAAGTGCAAGTCCGGTCAGTATGGCATGAAGAAGAAATAAAAGCGGTGCAGCAAATAAGAAGAGAAACTCTAACGGCTCTGTAATCCCTGTAAGAAAAGAGGTAAAGGCAACACCTGCTAGTAGGGCACCGACTTTTTTACGGTTAGTTTTAGGGGTATTGAGATAGATCGCATACGCCATAGCGGGCAATCCAAACATCATGATGACATAAAATCCGGACATATAAACACCGGCACTCTTGTCGCCTGCAAAAAAACGGTGCAGGTCTCCATTTGCTACAACCTCTACCCCCTCTTTCATGTACGTGTACTCACCAAGTTGAAACCAAAACAGAGAGTTGAGTATATGGTGCAGTCCTAAAGGAATGAGAAGTCGGTTGAGTGTACCGTAGATAAAGGTGCCAAGTTCATTGAGTCCGATTATCGTCGTTGAAAAAGCGTCTATCCCTGCTTGTGCAAAATGCCAAAAATAGCCCGCAAGCAGACCCACGCCTATGGCGGTGATAGCAGTGATAATCGGTACAAAACGTTTGCCTCCGAAAAACCCTAAAAACTCCGGCAGTTTAATTTCATGATATCGGTTATAGAGTGTCCCTGCAAGTACACCCATAACGATACCCACAAACACACCCATATTGACGCTTTCATCTATACTGATATAGACTGCTTTAGCGATAAGTACGCCTATCGCACCGGAGAGTGCTGCTGCACCATCACTGTTTTTTGCCAGACCATAAGCGATACCGATACCAAAAAGAAGATCTAAGTGAGAAAAGACGGCATCTCCTGCCGATTTCATGATAAGGGCGGTCTGCCCCTCAAAAATATCTCCAAATCCGAGTCTAAGAAGCAGTGCTGCGACGGGTAGAACGGCAATAGGGGTCATCAGTGCTTTACCGATACGCTGAAATAAATTAAACATGACGAATAGTTTCCTTGGTTTGGGCTATACTTTTAGGGGAGACCGATAAGGTCTGAATCCCCAAGCTTAGTAGCTTTGGGATAGCTGTTGTATCTGCAGCAAGCTCTCCGCAGATACTGACAGGTTTACTTGCTTTTTGCAAGATGGTCTCAATCGCAGAAAAAATAACGGGAGAGTCTATATCGACTTTAAGTGTGGGGTGTGTTCTCTCTGTGGCAAAAAGATATTGGGTCAGATCATTGGTGCCAATGGAGTAAAAATCCACGACATCGTTAAACGATTCGAGTAAAAAGAGTACTGAGGGGACTTCAATCATAATGCCAAATTGAATGTGGGAAATGTCAATCATCTCTTTTTGTGCAATATTTTGAGCCAAAGCTTTAGCACGGTTAAACTCTTCTACGGTAGAGACCATAGGAAACATAATCTTAATGGCTTTGCGCTTTGCTGCTCTAAAGATTGCCTGTAACTGTTCTTCGAGTATTGAGGGGTGTGATTCAAGGAGTCGTATGCCACGAATACCTAAAAAGGGGTTCTGCTCTAAAGGAATTTGAATGTAGGGCAGTGCTTTGTCTCCTCCTACATCGAGTGTACGTACGGTAATATCATCAAAGAGAGAGAAGATTTTTGCATAAGCATCTTGCTGTGTCTCTATAGAGGGTTTTTGGGATTTAAAGAGAAATTCAGAACGTAAAAGACCAATCCCTTGCGCACCTTCTTCTTTTGCACTTTTGGCTGAATGATAGTCAGATACATTAGATAAAACTTTAATCTCTTTGCCTTGTAGCGTATGGGCGCGATCAAAGCGTCTGCTTGCATGGAGTGCCTCTTTGTCTTTGATTTTCTGCATTGCATCTCTTGCTTTTTTTACATCATTTTCACTTGGGGCATAGACAACAACGCCGGCATGTGCATCAAGAATAAGAGGGGTTTGAGCGTGGCTATAGGGCATTTTCGTAATAAGAGAGACAATACCCGCTGCACGGAGTAAAATAGCCGTATGTGAAGAGAGAGAAGTCTCTTGGAGAATGACCCCTTGTACCGCTGTATTCGTCAGCTGATCAATCTCACTTGGGAGAAGATCATCAGATAAGAGAATATAGGGTGTGTCGGGAAGTGTAACCTCTATAGTTACGCCTAAATGTTTTTTAACACGTTGGAGAATATCTTGATAATCTGCACGTTTGGAGTCAAGCTTTGTGCCCAAAAGTGTCTCAGACGCCTGTAACACATCTTGTTCAAATACAGATAATGACGATGCTTTTTCTCCTAATGAGCAGAGGAGTTCTTTTTGTGCCAGATAGATAGCGGCACTCTCCTTGTTTTGAGAGGAGAGATAGAGCGTTTCAAGCTCTTCTATGCTTTTTTGCAGTGCATCTGGAAACTCCATACTCTTTTCATGTGCTATCTCCTTGCGTTGATACACATATAGAGGGGCAAGGGCAATACCTCCAAAGATACTCTCGCCTTGTATGATGTTACCCTCATAGTCATGTGCTTTTTTTTCTACGCTTTTTTGCTCTGTATCGTTCTTCATCAGTGTTTCAAAATGTGTTACGAGTGTCTCAAGCGTATCCTTTGCTTTTTTGCCCTGAACCTGTAATATAAAGCTGTCTCCTTTTTCTAAAGAGAGGGAGAGCAGGGTAGTGACAGATTTGACATTGACGGTTTTATGGTTAAACATGGCAGAAACCTTACATGGAAATGATTTGGCTAAGGAGGAGAATTGTGCAACGGGTCTAAGATGAAACCCGTTGTCTGAAGTAATCGTAAGCTCTCTAGAGAGCGATTTGGAAAAAAGAGCGTGAAATAGAGACATCTCTTAGTTAGCAGCTCTTACACAACGAATATAACGATTATAGTTCTTAGCGGTACCATCTGTTGAACCATCTTTGAAGTCTATGCCCCAAAACGTATCTTTTGATCGTACATAAGGTGTAGAGGTCCAGTAAACCGTACCTGTTTCGACATGGTTAAACTCTTTGAGTATGGCAGGATCGGCACGTGAGAAGTTTACGATGGTAAGGAGTTCTTTGAGTGTAGGCAAACGCCAACCTGCTACATCACTAAGTTTGAGTGTACTACAGTAGTGTTTTGCTTCATCGAAGGTGACTTTATCTTCAGTGGTATGGACGGTGTCCTCCCAAACAAGGTGTGTCGTTGGATCTTTGATCATCGTTGTTTCAGCCATTGTTAGTGTTAATGCAGCAGTGAGTATTAATAGTATTCGCATGTGAACTCCTTTTTTAATTTACATAAATTATAGCAAAGATTTGTTATACTCAAGATATTTTTGAAAAATTAGGAATTTTATTGAAACACCTTATTGACTTTATTGAAACAACAAATGTGAGTAAATCATCTATCTTTGAGCAATTGAAATGTACCAAAGAGGAAGCGTTACTGGTACAGTATATATGCAAACGGTATGTGACGGGGCTTGAAGAGGTGTCGGTTTTGGAGATACTTCAGGACAATTTTAGTACCGAAGGATATCTCTATCTTGAAAAGCTGAGTTTGATGAAAAACCTTTTAGATCTGGGATGGTTAATTCAAGTGAGTTTTGGACAAGCCAAAGCACATGAATCTTCCAAACTGGAGCTTTTGAGCACATCGGTTACCCCAAGTATCGCGCTGCTTCGTCTGCTTGAAGAGGGCTCTTTAGAAATTTATCTACCTGAAGTGAAACCCTATACCGATCATTTGGAGTATTTACAAGATCAGTTTGACATGGTCGCACTGCTTCACAAAATCGCTACCTTTAAGCAGGGTTTTGCAGATAATTCACTGAGTATCGGACGTCTAAAAAATAAACTGACACTTTTGACTGCACGTATTGAGGAGCGGGTAAAGATGACTCAGACGCCTATTGTGGTAGAAGAGTTTTTCAAAGAAAAAGAGTTGAATGAAAAAGAAAAACGTATCTTTTTAGCACTGCTAAAAGAGGAGTACTCAGGCGGAGAAGGGCAATTTAGAGATATGAATACGCTGATTGAACTGATCTCATTTGATGAGTATGAAAAGATCAAAAATAGAGCCTTGCTTGAAGATGGTGCGAAGCTTATTACCGATGATATTATTGATTATGAAGAGATACTCAATATGTTTGGTGGGGTGAGTCGTTCGTTTTATCTTCAAGAGGAGGTGATGCAACAGATTATCCACCCTAAAAAATCTAAAAAAGTCACCAAACTCAAACTCGATGCCCTTGTAGGAGAGCAAGATATTTTTGAATACCTCAAACCCGTCACGACACTCGATGATGTGGTGCTTCACCCTAAAACGAGAGAAACACTGCAAAATGTTGTCAAACAGGTGGATAAAGAGGTCTTTAAAAAGCTCAAAGAGTGGGGGATTAAAGATAAACGTAAAGGGATAGATGCACGTATCATCTTTTATGGTGCAGCAGGTACAGGAAAGACGATGACCGCAATGAGTCTGGCAAAGACACTCAAGCGTCCCATACTCTCATTTGACTGTTCAAAAATCCTCTCTATGTATGTGGGAGAGAGCGAAAAGAATGTACGTAAAATATTTGACGATTTTAAAGAGTTGAGTCTTAAAGCAAAAGTAGATCCCATACTGCTTTTAAATGAAGCAGATCAGTTTTTAAGCAGCCGTACCCAAGGGCCGGGAAGCAGTGCAGACAAGATGCACAACCAAATGCAAAATATCTTCCTCGATCAGATTGAAAAATTTGAAGGCATACTCATTGCCACCACAAACCTCCTTGGTAACATTGACAAAGCATTTTCAAGACGGTTTAACTATAAAATAGAGTTTAAAAGACCGGGAAAAAAACAACGTTTACGATTATGGCAGTTTATGCTTCCTGAAAATGCAGATTATGAAGAGGGCTTTGATATGACGGAACTGGCAAAACATGATCTTACGGGAGGTCAGATCAATCTCGTCATCAAAAACACTGCTTATAAAGTGGCTGTGCGTGATGAGAGTGTATTTGGCAATAAAGACTTTTTAGAAGAGATAGAAAAAGAGCTTGGTACGAGTTTTGAAGGGTCTAAGAGTATGGGGTTTAAGGTGTAGTGTGAGGATCGAAAAAAAAGAGTTAGAAGTCAATTAACACTTTAGAGGTGCCCTAAAGGGGGTCTATCATTATTCTTATCACCTCTATACTTCCTGCTACTTACTCTTTAAGCGGTAGTAATAAGTTAGAGGCTATAGTGAGGATTGAGCGTTTTAGCAATTTTTTCGTGTATATTTGTAAGCATACTCTCTTCAATATTTCCAATTTTCTCAATGAAGCGTTCATTCGCAAAGTTCTTAATCTGAAAACAATCAATAGCTGATATTTTTGATAAACCGTTCATTGTATCATTTTCAATTTTTAGCATCCATGGATAGTGTATATAGTTTATTTTCCAATCAGTAATAGGTACAATCGTTTTAAGAGGGAGTCTGCCTATTTCATTATGACTTACTACAATAGCAGGTCTAAGTTTGGTCATTTCACTTCCAACTTTTGGGAAGAATTCAACCATCCAAACCTCTTTTTGTCTAATATTCATACATATCTCCATTGTCATTGCTGAACTCTTTAGAGACTGACATATACTCTTTATCTTCAAGTGCAAGAGAGACACCTTTTTGCCACTTGTCTAACTCTTTTTGCTTTAAATACTCGGCAATAGCTTCATTGTAAATAGAAGAAAGAGAGACTTTTAATTCACTTTTAAGTAGCATCACTTTCTCTTTTAATTCGCTAGGTATATTAAAAGTGACTTTTTCAACAGAGTTACTGTATGTATTTGCCATACTATTATCCTTATCTTTTTAATGTATTGTAACACAGTTGCTTAGGTAAGTCAATATTAGTCTAGTTTTCTTAGCAATTCTAACTCTACCAACAAAAACACCTCCATCAAGATAAATCAACTAAAAAAAGTTCCTTTGTCCTTAAGGTGAACTCAAAGAGCGACTATTTGACCACTTTAACTCCGGCACCCATCAGTTGAATGATACCGCCTTTGACATTGAGTGGGGTAAAGCCATGTTTTTTGAGTATGCGAGAAGCACTGACTGAACGACTTCCTGTACGGCAATAGACGATTATCTTTTTGTTTTTGTCTTGTTTGAGCATCCCCAAATTTTGTGAAAGAGCATCTACAGGAATAAGCGTGGCATCTCGTAAGTGTCCCTCTTTGTATTCAGGTATTGTCCGAACATCGAGCAAGGAAACATTGTCATCATTTTCTAGTAGAGTGATAGCTGTTTTTGCATTAATAGATTCAAAGTTGGCGAAAATCCATCCTTTGGAGTAGGCAAACCAAAAGAGAAGTCCCGCCATTGCTATCCAGTA
The DNA here is from genome assembly GCA_034660455.1 of Campylobacterota bacterium. Lineage (GTDB taxonomy): Bacteria > Campylobacterota > Campylobacteria > Campylobacterales > Sulfurovaceae > Sulfurovum. The sequence continues at coordinate 20,844 of JAYEJF010000045.1, forward strand.
GAGTATATTGGTATATTTTTTTAACATTATGGGTGACCTTTAAAATTTTTTGACATTGTAACCCCTTTTTCTTTGTTTCACATAGTTACAACATAAAAACTAATCTTCATAAGCCATGTTAGCCAAAATTATTTTAATGCTCTTTCAGATATTATAAGGCTAATATTCTTATGGTTTATCTACATGCATTTTTGCTGTTTGGTAAAGGATTGATGAAAAAAATTAAGGGATAAATATGACTCATGTAATTACAGAACACCCCTATTTTGGTGTATTTGTTTTATTCGCGTTAACCGCTGTAGCGTTTCCTGCAACCCTATGGGCGGCTCGTTTTGTATCACGTAAACTCGCACGACTCGACACTGAAAAGCTTAAGCTTAGTATCTATGAATGTGGACCGGAGGTGACCAAGCAGCCTAATACCATTTCAGCACAGTTTTACCTGATAGCACTTTTGTTTATTTTGTTTGATGTAGAGATTATCTTTATGTTCCCTTGGGCAATTGACTTTAAGCTGCTTGGTTGGTTTGGTTTTGTGGAGATGTTACTGTTTATACTACTACTTACGATTGGATTCGTATATGCATGGAAGAAAGGAGCACTTGAATGGCACAACATCAAGTAAATTATGCCAGTTCAGCTGGCTTGCCGATAGCATTGACTTCGGTAGACAAACTCGTAAACTGGGGACGTTCAAATTCACTTTGGCCGTTAACCTACGGACTCGCATGTTGTGCGATTGAGATGATGGCATCGGGTGCATCACGATATGACTTCGATAGAATGGGAACGATTTTTAGAGCTTCTCCTAGGCAAGCAGATGTGATGATACTTGCTGGGACACTTTCTAAAAAACACTCAGAGTTTGCTAGACGTCTATATGATCAGATGACTGAGCCTAAGTGGGTCATCTCTATGGGTTCATGTGCCAATACAGGCGGAATGTTTAACACCTATGCAACCGTTCAGGGGGTAGATAGAATTATCCCTGTTGATATCTATCTTCCAGGTTGTGCACCACGTCCTGAAACACTTCAGTATGCGATGATGATGCTTCAAGAGAAGATTCGTAGAGAGTCAGCAGACATGAAAAAGAACACTAAGCAGGATTTAACAAATCAGACAGGTAAAAGAGCGAGGTTAATATAATGCGTAAATATGTACCAAAAGATAATGTTCAGAAAAAAGCGTACTATACGGACAGATTTCATGTGGTTCCTCGTGTGCCTAGAGAGAAAGTAGAAGAGGGGTCTCATTTTGCAGAAGTAGTAAATAGACTCGGTGACCATGTTTTGGAAAATTATATTGAAGTGGGGCAGCTTGTGGTTCACATCAATCCCGAAGCCAATGTTACGGTACTCAAAATACTCAAGCAGGTATGCGGATATACGCAGTGTTCGGAGCAATCCGCAGTAGATTATTTGGCAAAAGATAATGAGTTTGAACTCTTTTGGCAACTGCTCAATATTATAGAGGCAAAAAGAGTTAGGGTTGTCTGTAGATTGGCCAATGGGGCATCTATAGAGAGTGTAGAACCGCTTTTTAAATCTGCTAACTTTGCAGAACGTGAAATGTTCGATATGTTTGGCATCAAGGTAAATAACCACCCTTTCCTTAAACGTATTATCATGCCTGATGACTGGGAAGGTCATCCTCTACTCAAGACGTATCCACTTTTTGGAGATGAGTTTGCCTCATGGTATGAGGTAGATAAAATTTTTGGTAAAGAGTACAGAGATATTATTGGGCCAGAAAACAGGGATCCGGGAAAAGTAGATGAGAAAGATACAAAACGTTTTGCACGTATAGGGTATGAAGTACCGTTTGGTGCTGAGTATAACGGTGAAGAGAAAAAAGAGATTGAATACAGTGAAACATTGTTGGTTAATTATAATAAAAAATCATCTAAACAGTTAGATGAGAGAAGATAGGGGAGAGAATGCAAGTATCCAATAAATTAACACCATTTTTTGAAAACCTGAACTTTGAGCGTGATGACAATACGATGGTAATTAACTTTGGTCCTCAGCACCCCTCTGCGCATGGTCAACTAAGATTAGTGCTTGAACTTGATGGGGAACAGGTAGTGAAGGCATATCCGGATATTGGGTATCTGCACCGCGGCATCGAAAAGATGGCTGAAAACATGACCTATAATGAGTTTTTGCCAACGACTGACAGACTTGATTATATTGCCTCTACTTCTAATAATTATGCTTATGCATTGGCGGTAGAAAAATTACTCAATATAGAAGCACCAAGACGTGCACAGGCAATCCGTACGATGCTCTTGGAGCTGAATCGTATCATCTCTCACCTTTTCTTTGTAGCGACACATGCTTTGGATGTCGGTGCGATGTCTGTATTTCTCTATGCATTCCGTGAGCGTGAATTTGCGATGGACTTAATGGAAGATTATTGTGGTGCAAGGTTGACGCACTCAGCTGTCCGTATCGGTGGAGTGCCTCTTGATTTACCTGACAACTGGTTGGAAAATCTTGCAGCATTTTGTGATAAAATGGATTACGAAGTTGAGAACACGTATGAAGCACTGCTTAATGAAAACCGTATTTGGAAAATGCGTTTGGAAGATGTAGGGGTTATCTCTGCGGAAGATGCCCTCTCGTGGGGATGTACAGGTCCTATGCTGAGAGGTTCAGGTGTCAATTGGGATATTAGAAAAGAGGAGCCTTATGAACTCTATCCTGAGCTTGATTTTGATATTCCCGTATCGGACAGATGTGACTCTTATGGGCGATATAGGCTCTATATTGCAGAGATGAAGCAATCTACACGTATTTTAAGGCAGCTGATTCCACTCTATAAAGAGACAGGGCCTCAGCTTATGGCACATGCACCTCAATATATATCTGCACCTAAAGAGGATATTATGACACAAAATTATGCATTAATGCAGCACTTTGTATTGGTAGCGCAAGGTATGAGACCACCTAGAGGCGAGGTATATGTTCCCACAGAGTCACCAAAAGGTGAACTTGGATTCTATATTAAATCTGAGGGAGAGCCTTATGCTTACAGGTTGAAGTGTAGGGCACCGAGTTTTTTCCATACGGGACTACTGCAGAAACTACTTGTGGGTACATATCTTGCAGATGTTGTTACCATAATTGGTAGTACAAATATTGTATTTGGAGAGGTTGATAGATAATGAAAAATAATATATTTTTTATAAGTGACACGTCACGTGAGCTCTCTGCTGAAGAGTTATTTATGGGCTTTGCCCAGAAAGGAACCTACAAATGAAAAGATATGATTTAAGACATTTGCATGATGATTTTTATGACAGGATGGTTGAGCTTATCAATCAAGGACTTAAAGTAGACGAAGTAGGTATTTTTCTTTTTGAAGTAGGTGACTTTTCAACTATTCAAAAATCTGCTGATGTTATTAGGGCTACGGGTCATGAGCTTATGAACTCATTAAAGTTTAATGAAGTAGATTGGACTGTTGTGGTAAAAAAAGTAAGCGAGGAAGTTGTAAAAGAGCGCACTGCTGCATTGGAACCCGTACAAGAAGAGGGTGAAGAAGCGACTACAGAAGAGGCTTAGATCCTCTTCGTTTAATAGAGGCTCTCTCTATTGAAACACATTATAGCTATTATTTTTTTATGATTATGATTGTGAGAGATGCACACTGCTCTCAATGAATAGAGAGCAGTATGTGTAAAATTTTATTTTAAGTTAGCAGCGATATTTTTAACTGCATCACCAGCATGGTTGAACGCCAGTGCAATAGAACCTTGGTCTGTTACAACATCACCGATAGTATAAAGACCTTCTACATTAGTTTCAAATGTCTCTTCATTATAAACAGGTACATCCCATTCACCGGTTTGGACACCAGAGTTAACAAGGATATCTTTTGGCGTTGTACCGCCAAGTGCGTAAACAGCTCTATCGTACTCACCTGTTGAACCATCAGTAAAGTTTACCTTGATTGCTCTTTCTGTTCCTACTTCAACACTTTCAACATCGACACCCATCTTGTTAATCATTTTACCATTATCAAGATATTTCATACACATTTCAGTATTGATCGGGTTCATACGTGTAATGTCCGGTTTACGGTAGTTAAGTGTAACGACACAATCTTCCATACCTTCTAATTCAATTAAACCATACGCGTATTCACCGGCAGTATCGCCACCACCAACTACCATAACATGCTCACCGTCTTGAACTTTAGAAAGGTTGAAGTTAAGCACTTGCTTTAACTCTTTAGGGAATTTATATCTAGGTTTGTTTGGTTTACCCATACGACCTACAGAAAGGATAACATTTTTCGCTTTCATACTTTCCATACCTTCCGCAACACCGTCCGTAGCATATACGATTGAAAAAAGACCATCTTCGCCTTTTTCGACTCTTACGATCTCGTGGTTATATTCAAAGTGCTCAAGTACACCGGCATTTTTTAATTTTGTATCCATTTGGGCAATATACTCTTCTTTTGAACACTCATCAAAAGTAACATTTCCAGTGAATTCAAATTTTATTCCCATCCAATCTTTGTCAACACGCTTACCTTTTTTGTAAAACTTGTGAATCATATCATTGTGGTGAGGTGCTTTATCGATAACAACTATGTTTTCAATTCCAGCTTGTTTTGCTTCGATTGCAGCAGCCATACCGCCAGGGCCAGCTCCAATAATTGCAATATCGACAATTTTAGTATCTTGAATCATATTTATTCCTTTTAGTTTTAATTTGAAGCATAGCATAATAAAATTTTCTTTAATTAATAACTCTCTAATTATAAACAGAATAGTATGGTAAATGAGAGTTTAAGTAACATATTGAAGGTGTTATAAAGGGCAATTATTATAGATGCCTTAAAAGCGCATAAATTTGTTTTAGTGTTTAATATTGATACACATAGATTATAATAGCATTATTCATTGCTTTTTGATTAAAATACTAAGTGCTTCTTTGCTATTATCTTGTAGATTTAGCAGACTAGCTTTTGAAAGATAGCAATCAAATAAAGTAGGAAACAACAATGAGTGAAGTAAAAACAGTAGAAAATATGGTTAGTATCACAATTGACGGTACTGAATATAAGGCAAAAGAGGGCGAATATATTCTTAACGCTGCGCGTGCTAACGATATTTTTGTCCCGGCCATATGTTACCTGACGCGATGTTCGCCGACTCTGGCTTGTCGTATCTGTTTGGTAGAAGCAGACGGTAAGCAGGTTTATTCTTGTAATACTAAAGTAAAAGAGGGTATGGCTGTTACGATTGATACGCCAAATATACTTGAAGAGCGTAGAGCCATTATGGAAGTTTATGATGTGAACCACCCTTTACAGTGTGGTGTATGTGATAAATCAGGTGAGTGTGAATTGCAAAACTATACCCTTGAACTGGCTGTTGATTCACAATCGTATATGATTCCAGATACAAAGCGTGAAACAACAAACTGGTCTTCAGTACTCCATTATGATTCGGGTCTGTGTATTGTGTGTGAACGCTGTACGACAGTGTGTAAAGATATGATAGGAGATGCAGCGATCACTACGGCTAAGCGTGGTGGTGAGATTGTGGATAAAGCCTATAAAGATAGCATGCCAAAAGATGCTTACGCTATGTGGAACAAACTTCAAAAATCGGTTATTGCTCCAAGCAATGGTACGGGAGAGACAAACTGTTCGGACTGTGGTGAGTGTATTGCAGTATGTCCTGTAGGTGCTTTGGTGAGTAGAGATTTTGTCTATCAGTCAAATGCATGGGATTTAAAAAGAGTCCCTGCTGTGGCTGCACACTCATCAGACGGTGCACAGATCTACTATGAAGTTAAACCAACTTCAATTGCAGATAGAAGAGAGAAGATTTACAGAGTTACAAATGAATGGTCTTATGTCTCTTTAGACGGTTCTGCACGTTTTGCTTATGATTTCCAAAATACGACTGCAAGTAAAGATGAAACCGCTTTTGCTGCAGCAGTTGAAGCATTCAAAAAAGCGCAAACAGTACGTTTTAACGCATTGGTTACCAATGAAGAAGCTGCCATGCTTCAAACGCTTAAAGAGAAAATGGGACTCAAACTTTATAATCCTGAAGTAAGCGCTTTTCAAAAGTTTTTAAACCACTATAAAGCAGCTTCCGGTAATAGTCTGTGGAGTACAGATACGGATGCTATCATGAAAAGTTCAGATTTTGTTATCTCAATAGGTGCAGCACTTAGAAATGACTCTCCTGCAATGAAATATGCTTATAACAATGTTCAGAAGTTAAATAAAGGTGCAGGACTCTATTTTCATCCGGTAGGAGATACACTCATTCCGACTTTCGGTAAAAATATTGAAGTATTTAATCATAAAGTAGGGCTGGAAGAAGCGGCATTGTATCTGATCCTTGACCTTTTTGCAGACAAAGAGAAACTCTCAACGGAAGTTAAAGAGTACATTGAGAGCTTTAAAGAGGCTTCAACGAAGACGGTCAAAGAAAAAGTGGTTAAAACCGTTAAAGAGATGGTCTTAAATGATGAGACCGGTGAAGAGGAAGAAGTATCGAAAAAAGTGACTGAAATGGTTCCAAAAGAGATTGAAATAACACTCAATGGACTGGTTGACCTAGTTGGTGGTGATTCTTCTAAATTTGATGATATGTTCGAAAAGATGATGAAGAAAAAAGAGTCATTTTCTATGATGTTAGGCGAAGATCTCTATTATCACCCTAAAGCAGAGAATATTGCCAAACTGGTAGCACTTGTAGAAGCAACATGTACGATTGATGTTGTGATGACACCGCCTAAGTCAAATGCACTGGGTGTAGCACTTATTTGTGACCTTGATGATACACAAAGCGGTTATACGGTTGGTTATAATGAAAATGGTGACTTCAAACTCTCTGCATTAGGTACAGGTGACCTTGATATGCCGGCAATGAATCAGCAAGAGGGTACGCTTTGTAATATCGGTAAGCGGGTATTGCCTACGAATGCAGCGGTTGAATATAACGGATATGAGCTGAATGATCTGATGAAAGCATTGGTCGGTGCACCTGAATTGACCATTGATTGGACGGAAACTCTCCCTACGGATAAAGGGTTTAAAGCAGTTGAATTTGACACACTGCCTAACTCTTTTGAAAATGACGGGACGGATAACCGTGGATATCGTTTAGAGACATCAAGTATTGAAACAGAATTGCCTGTTGTTGAGAAATTTGATGAAAACACTCTATTGGAGGGTGATATTGCCTATAGATGTAATCCTGCAAGACAGTTTAATGACTTTACGGATAAATCTCATGAAATCTTTGAAGAATATGCACTCTATGCAAGTGTTAAAAAAGCAGAGAGTTTAGGAGAGAAGGTAGAGGTTATATTTGAAAATGGAAGTATCACTTTAGATGTCGTTGCCGATGCTAAAATCACCGGTGACATTGTAAAGGTACCAGATTATAGAGCAGCAGATGGTGTCTATGACCTCTTTGGTGCATCACGATATCAGACAGTAACATTGAGAAAGGTGTAATATGGAAGCAGCAACTTTACTACCGGAAGTGACATGGATAGGTGTTCTCATTAAAGCCGTAATTATCTTGGCCGTGATTTCAGCTATTGCAGGTTTTGGTACTTATATTGAAAGAAAAGTATTGGCATTTATGCAAAGACGTTTGGGGCCAATGCATGTTGGACCTTTTGGGCTATTGCAAATTGCAGCAGATGGAATAAAATTATTTACCAAAGAGGATATTGTGCCTCAAAATGCGAATAAACTTATTTTTATGGTTGCACCAGTGATTACAGCGGCAACAGCGTTTATTGCACTTTCAGCCGTACCTGTATTCCCGGACTTTACCATCCCTGAGTTTGTTCCTTTAGTTGGAGGGACTTTTGTACCTTCGATTGCATCAGATGTAAATGTCGGTATATTGTTTGTACTTGGTATGATGGTAGCAGGTCTTTATGGTCCGCTTCTAGCGGGTATGTCTCAAGCCAATAAGTGGGGTATCATAGGTTCAGCGAGAACAGCGATACAGTTTCTCTCATTTGAAGTGATTACAGGATTCTCTCTTATCGCACCAATAATGCTTGTCGGTTCTCTGTCGTTTGTTGATTTTAACAATTATCAAAGTGGTGGAGTAGCATCATGGATGGTTTGGCAACAACCTGTTGCATTTATCCTTTTCTTGATAGCAGGTTTTGCAGAAACGAATAGAACACCATTTGACCTTCTTGAGCATGAAGCAGAGGTCGTCTCAGGATTTGCAACGGAATATTCAGGTATGAGATGGGGTATGTTCTTCATTGGGGAATATGCAAACATGATTACCGTTTCTATTATTGCAGCGGTAGTATTCTTAGGCGGTTATGATGCGCAGAGTAGTATCGGATGGTTAACGATTATATTTAAAGTTGGTTTCTTCTTCTTCCTCATGTTATGGGTAAGAGCCGCGTGGCCACACGTTAGACCTGACCAATTGATGTGGCTTTGTTGGAAAGTCTTATTACCGATAGCAATGATTAACATTCTTGTTACAGCAATTTTCGTGATGCTATAAGGGGCTAGGTATGAGTTTAGAACAATTTAAGGATAGAAATGTGGGGGTGCAAAACTACACCACATTGGATTTAGGTAAATCACCTGAAACAGGCATGGAGAAGTTCTCTCAAGTGGTTAAGAGAACATTCAAAGGAGAGCTTTTTGTCGGGCTTAAAGTTGTGTTGGGGGCAATGGGAAAAGCACTTTTTAGAGGGGATATGCACACCGTTAAATACCCATTTGAAAAAATGCCTATCTCTCCAAGATATAGAGCCATTCACGATATGCTTAGACTGCTTGAATCAGGTAATTATAGATGTATCGGATGTGGACTTTGCGAAAAGATCTGTATCTCCAACTGTATTACCATGGATACAAGATATGATGAGAATCAAAGAAAAGAGGTCAGTGAATATACCATTAACTTCGGTCGATGTATTTTCTGCGGATATTGTGCAGAAGTATGTCCCGAACTTGCGATTGTTCATGGTCCAAGATATGAGAATGCAGCAGAGCAACGTGCAGGTTTCTCTCTTTTTGAAGATATGTTAACCCCAATTGATAAGTTGAATTTACAACAAGAGTATGATGGGTTTGGTGCAATCTCTCCAAATGCGGATGAAAATATTAAAAAAACGCCACTTGCGTATTAAGGGGAAGTAAGAATGTATGAAATAGTAGCCTTTTATCTATTTTCGGCTTTAACAATAGGACTGTTCCTCGTGACGGTCATGAGTAAGAATGTACTCTATGCGATGACATCACTCGCAGCAGCGATGGTATTGATCTCCGGATTCTTTTTCCTTTTGGGGGCAGACTTCCTTGGTGTAGTACAACTTATTGTGTATGTAGGGGCGGTGATAGCACTCTACTCATTTGCAATGATGTTCTTTGATGCAACAAGAGATATCAAAGAAAGAAATACAAACGCTACTTTGGTCTTTCTACTTGGTGGACTTTCGGCATTGGTATTGGTATTGATGTTTGCTGCACCTATTCACTCTGATGCGATTATCGCACTCTATCCTATGACTGAAGGTGTAGGGAATGCACAAGATGTCGGTATGGTTCTGTTTACCAAATACCTTGTACCTTTTGAAGTTGCAGCGGTAATGCTCCTTGTTGCAATGATTGCAGGGATTATTCTTGCAGGAAAAAGAATGGATGAGAGTCTCACAGAAGACATGGGTGCAGATGATGAAATTATGATAGTAAAGGATGAAAAATGATAGGTTTGTCTCACTACCTGATTGTATCAGCAATAATCTTTTCCATAGGATTAGTGGGGGTACTGCGAAGAAGAAATCTTTTGATGCTCTTCTTTGCAACAGAGGTTATGCTCAATGCGGTGAATATCGCATTTGCTGCTATTTCACATTATTATAATGATTTAACAGGTCAAATGTTTGCATTCTTTATTATTGCTATTGCGGCAAGTGAAGTGGCTGTTGGTCTGGGTATTTTAATTGTATTGTATAAAAAACATGGAAGTCTTGATCTTGACGACCTAGCAAGTATGAGAGGATAATAATGGAAAATTTAGTATATGTAGCACTTTTTGCCCCATTTGTAGGTTCTCTTTTTGCAGCGATATTCGGTATGAGTGAGAGAAAAATATTTGTCGGTGTGGTAGGTTCACTTCTTATTGGCCTCTCTTTTGCCGCTTCAGCGATATTGGCACTTAATCTCTATACGACAGGGCATGTCGTACATGTTACGATGATGGATTGGATTGCAGCAGGAGATATCAATGTTCCGTTTGGATTTGTCATTGATCAGATTTCTGTAACCATGATGACTGTGGTGACCTTAGTCTCAACAGTCGTGCATATCTATGCAATCGGGTATATGGATCATGATAAGAGTTTTAACAGATTTTTCTCCTATCTTTCGGCATTTGTCTTCTCTATGATGGTACTTGTCATGTCAGACAACTTCCTTGGTCTTTTCATTGGTTGGGAAGGTGTTGGTGTCTGTTCTTGGTTACTTGTCGGCTTTTGGTATCATAAAGCAGACCAGAGTAGAGAAGAGAATCCTTCTATCTCTCCATCCTGGGCAGCAAACGAAGCATTTATTATGAACCGTATTGCAGACCTTGGTATGTTGATCGGTATCTTTATTCTTTACTGGAATACAGGTTCCCTTCAATATGATGAAGTATTTGCACAGCTCCCATATCTTAGTGAGACGGTACTAGTAGGTGCAGCTATTGCACTCTTTATTGGTGCTATGGGTAAATCAGCACAATTTCCTCTGCATACATGGCTTACAGATGCGATGGAAGGGCCTACTCCGGTTTCCGCACTCATCCACGCCGCAACGATGGTAACAGCAGGGGTATTCCTTGTGATTCGATCAAATCCTCTCTACTCTATGGATGAAGTTGCAGGGGTAAGCTTCTTCATTGCTTGTTTGGGTACATTTGTTGCATTTTATGCAGCCTCAATGGCATTGGTTGAACGTGACTTAAAGAGAATTATTGCCTATTCAACACTTTCCCAGTTAGGGTATATGTTTGCAGCAGCTGGACTTGGTGCATACTGGATTGCACTGTTCCACCTTGCGGCACACGCCTTCTTTAAAGCCTTACTCTTCCTTGGTGGGGGTAATGTTATGCATGCAATGCATGATGAACTCGATCTCTTTAAAATGGGTGACTTGAGAAAGAAAATGAGAGGTACATGGATTTATATGACCATTGCCTCTATAGCACTTGCAGGTCTTCCCCCATTGGCAGGATTCTGGTCAAAAGATGCAATTATAGAAACAGCCTTTAATGAGCATACCTATATCTTATGGATTATGTTGGTCATCACTGCGGGAATGACGGCATTTTATTCATTTAGACAGGTCTTCCTCTCTTTCCATGGTGAAGATAGACACACGCCACTTGGCTTCCATCCGCACGAAATGTATAAATTTGTACTAGTAGCGATGTCTCCATTAGCCGTTCTTGCTATTATCACAGGATGGTTTATGGGTAGTTATAAAGCCTTTGTGTACCAAATTGGTGAGAGTGTGCAGTATGAAATGAGTGACCATACGCACCATATCGCAATGTATTTGGGATTGCTTGTTATCTTCTTTGCACTTTCAGGTATTGCATATGCGTATTACAAATATGCAAGAACAGGTGAAAATGCATGGCAAAGATCTGAAAAAGTTGAGAATGGCTTTTTCTATAAATTACTGATTAACCAATATTATGTTCCAAAATTCTATGAAGAATTTATTACAAAACCTTATATGATGATTTCTGAAAAGTTCTGGACACAGGTAGATTTAAAAATAGTAGATGCAACTGTCGACAATATAGCCAAATTCTTCTATGCCACAGGAGATAAAACAAGAGATATGCAAACAGGTAACCTTTCAAACTATCTAAACTGGATGGCTGTTGGTGCTGTTATACTATTGGTGATCGCTGCAATATCAGCGATGATAGGTTAAGGGGTAAACATGGAAAATATTTTAAGTATATTGGTCTTTTTTCCGGCAGTTGCAGGATTGTTGGGATTTGTTGTAGAGAAAGAGAGTGCTAGAACATATGGTATTACGGTAGCAGCAATAGAGTTTTTGCTCTCTTTGTGGTTGTGGTTTAGTTTTGACACCACAAGTGCAGGGATGCAGTTTGTAGAGATGATACCTCTGATTCCGGATATGGGTATCTCCTATTATGTGGGTGCGGATGGTATTTCTCTCTTTATCATCGTGATGACTGCGTTGATGACACTCATCGGTATGGCAAGTATGGGTGAAACAAAAAATATTAAAAATATGATTGTGACACTTCTCTTTCTTGAGATGACGATGGTTGGTGTATTTGTTGCACTTGATGCGATTATCTTCTATTTATTTTGGGAGCTTTCATTGGTTCCGATGCTCTATATTATTGGGGCATGGGGAGGTCCATTAAGAGTCTATGCGTCTATTAAGTTCTTCCTTTATACCTTTACAGGATCACTCATTATGCTTGTAGGTATGTTATTTGTAGCATATACCTATCATAGTCTTACGGGTGTTTGGAGTTTTGCAATCACGGATTGGTATGCATTGGTACTCCCTGTGAATTACCAGCTGTGGCTATTTGCAGCATTCTTTATAGGGTTTGCGATTAAAGTACCTATGTTCCCATTCCATACTTGGATTCCGTATGCACATGGGCAGGCACCGACAATCGGTTCAGTCATCCTAGCTGCAGTACTTCTGAAAATGGGTACCTATGGATTTGTAAGATTTTCACTTCCAATGTTTCCGGATGCATCCGTGATGTCAATTACGCCTATTGCAGTCTTGTCTATTATTATGATTATCTACACAGCGATGATTGCCTATGCTCAAAAAGATATTAAACAGGTCGTTGCCTACTCTTCGGTTTCTCATATGGGTATTATTATGCTTGGACTTTTTGCAATGAATGCAGAAGGTGTTTCAGGTTCGGTATTTCAAATGCTATCACACGGGATTGTTTCGGGTGCACTTTTTATGCTTGTAGGGATGATTTATGAGAGAAGACACACAAAGTTGATGTCTGAATTTGGCGGTATTGCTGCAGTGATGCCTAAATTTACAATTATCTTTGGAATTATGCTCATGGCATCGGTTGGATTACCACTTACAATCGGTTTTGTCGGTGAGTTCTTGGTGCTTCTTGGTTTTTATGAAGTTTCACCGGTAATGACTATCTTGGCAGGTACGTCTATTATATTGGGTGCTGTTTATATGCTAAGAGTGATGAAGTTTACATTCTTTGGTCCTTTAGAGAATGAAGAAAACAAAAAACTTAAAGATTTAAATAAAAGAGAGACATGGTCATTGATTCCATTGGTAGCGATTGTAATATGGCTAGGTGTCTATCCTAAGCCTGTGCTTGAACCTATTGATAATTCAGTCAAAGCATTGCTAAGTTTTATGGATGAAAAAGCGATTACTAAAGAGGCAAAAGATATGATAAGGGTTGCAAAAACCAGTAAGGAGGTAGAATAATGTTAGAGCCTATTAACGTGAGCTTTGAGAGCTTGAACCTTATTACCCTTGCACCTATGCTTATTGCGATTGCAGGGGGTTTGATTATTTTAGTCATTGATCTGCTTAATGATAAGTTGCATAAGTCACTCTACGTCATGATGACGATTTTGATACTATTTATTGATTTTGGTGCTGTACTTGGACTTAATGTCAATGAACGCGGTTTTTTTGATGTGATGCTTATCGATGGTATCTCTATTATTTCACAACTAATGATTATCGGTGGATCGATGATATTCATTCCATTGGCGTTGACATCAAAACGATTTCATGAATATTCATATCCTGAATTTTTTGCACTCTTTTTGTTTATGATTGCAGGGTTCCAGTTTATGGCTGCGAGTGATAATCTTATTCTTATTTTTGTAGGACTTGAGACGGCTTCGCTTTCACTCTATACCCTCATTGCACTACATAATAGAAGTAACTCTTATGAAGCTGCGGTTAAGTATTTCACAATGGGTGCGCTTGCCGCAGCATTTTTTGCAATGGGTTCAGCTGTAGTATATGCACTTACAGGATCTGTAGAACTTTATAAAGTAGCAGAAGTGTTGGCAACACGTATGGATGAGACAGGATTGATGATTGCTATCTTTGGTTCATCGGTGCTGCTTCTTGTTGCATTTGCATTTAAAATTTCACTTTTCCCATTCCATACCTGGGCTCCGGATGTGTATGAAGGTGCTTCTGCACCATTGGCAGGATATATGTCTGTGGTACCAAAAATTGCTGCCTTTGTAGTGAGTATTAGAATTTTTGGTATGTATATTGACCTTGGTGTTGAGTGGGTAAGATGGACCATTCTTATTCTTGCTGTTGTGACTATGACTTTAGCCAATGTAATGGCATTGGTGCAAAATGATGTGAAGCGTATGCTTGCATATTCATCCATCTCTCATGCTGGTTTCATCATGGCAGCTTTGGCACTCGACACCACAGAGGGTAACACAAGTATATTCTTATATTATGCACTTTTCATGTTTACGAACTTGGGTGCTTTTACTATGTTATGGATCTCTCGTCATAAAACAAGAAGATTTGATGTGCGTTATGACCATCCGTATGAGAAGTTCTCAGGACTCATTAAAATCATGCCTATGGGAGCTGTGGTGATGGCACTCTTTATGTTATCACTTGCGGGTGTTCCGCCATTCTCTGTATTTTGGGGTAAAGTCTATGTGATGCAGGCAGCAGTGAATGCAGGATATATTTGGTTGGCAATTGTTATGGGACTTAACTCAGCAATTGCAGCCTACTATTATTTGAAACTGATTGTTTATATGTTCTTAAAAGATTCTGTAAAAGATGTAGATACTGTGTATTACAATATCTCTAAGCCACTCATGGTGATTATAGGTCTCGCAACCGTTGCAACTGTAGGTGCAATATTCTATGTGCAACCACTGATATCATACTTGTATTATATGATATCTGCTAGTGGATACTAAGAGAAGTACCTCTTCTCTAGAGAGTAGTATTTTCTACTCTCTTTTTATTCCACAAGTAACTTTTCCAACGCTCCAACACTTCCTTTAATAACATTTTCAAACTGAGAGTTATTAAATGTTGTCTGCCTTTTAGCCAATCTTGCCGTATTGGTGGTAATTTTTTCAATGAGCATTTTTTTATCATAAATACCATCCAAGTAGGCTAAAGTCTCTTTAATCCCTATGGATTTCATACAGTGGGGTGTACGAGTATATTTTTTCTCTAACATACACACTTCATCTATGAGACCCTCCTTTATCATGAGCTGTGTACGCAGGGCGATACGTTTACGGAGTAGGGCTCTATCCCATACAATCTGATAGATAGGCAGTGCTAAGGTAATGGAGGGGGTTGGAGGATTTTCTCTAAAGTATTGGGTAGGTGTAAGCTGCGTTTGAAAATAGATATTTAATGCTTTTTCCATACGATAAGCGTCTGTACTTTCAATAGAAGAGATATAATCTGGATCAAGAGTATAGAGAAAAGCATGGGACTCTTTGATATCTTTTAAAAAAGTTTTTGTTTTCTCTTTGCTCACGTCACTGATTTTAGGTAATGCACTGATACCATCTATCAACATTTTAAGGTAAAAACTTGTGCCACCGACGATAATGAGATTTTTTTGATCCTCTAAACATTTCTGATAGACTTGATGGTAGAGGTCAATAAAGAGTTTAACGTCAAAGTGCTGATCGGGTCTAATATGATCTAACCCAAAATGCAGAATATTCCCACGCTCCTCTTTGCTAGGTTTAGCAGAGACAATATCAATCTCTTTATAAATACTTAAAGAGTCTAAGGAGAGAATATAAGCATCAAATTTTTGTGCAGCCTTTATTGAAAGAGCAGTTTTCCCTGAGGCCGTCGGACCAATGAGAGCAAGTTGTTTAAATGTGTTATCGTTAGGCATGTACGGTCTTTACGCAGTCTATTGTAAGTCTTCTCATAGTGTAATCATACCATAACCCCAAACAAGGTAAAATACTCTTTTTAGAGAAGAGGGCAAAAAATGAACTTATTTGACAAGAACAATCGCTTCAATATTGCAAACATGGTCACATATATGAATGTTTCAGCAGGTGTCATCGCCATATTTTTTATTTTAAAAGGTGACTTTTTTACGGCAATTGTACTTGCATGGATAGGGGGCGCCTTTGATATATTAGATGGAAAGTTAGCCCGAAAATATGATTTATCCACCGAGTTTGGTATTCAACTGGACTCATTTGCAGATTTCCTCTCTTTTGTAGTCATGCCCGCTTTTTTACTTTTTTACGCAGTCAAACACTATATGGCTATCACAGGGATAGAAGAAGTCGTTTTGGGAGTAATCTTTCTTTGGTATATTATCAATGGGCTTCGAAGGTTGGTAGAGTTTAACCTTAAAGTAGATGTCGGTGAAGTGGAAAAGTATTTTGAGGGTGTGCCAACCCCTTTAGGTGCGATACTTTTATGGATACTCTATCTGCTTTGTGCTTACAGCGTGATCAGTAGCGGGTACCTTATCGGACTATGTGTACTGATCATTGCATGGTCACTTAATTCAACGATCAAAATTCCACATCCCTAGGGTTTCAATGTTTACACGCATTAAAAAGAGTATGGCAGACTTTTCAGAACTTGTCATGTTTAAACACTCTGTCTTCTCATTGCCTTTTATCTTTATTGCAATGCTGGTTGCCTCTTATGATCAGAGTGGGTCGGGTTGGTTTGGATGGAGATTACTTCTTTTGGGCACTTTAGCCGCACTCTTTGCAAGAAATTTTGCTATGGGGGTGAATAGGCTTCTTGATAGGGATGTTGATATACTCAATCCCCGTACAAAAGGTCGTCCCTCTGTAGATGGTCGGGTGAGCTATCTCCAGATGGTAGTGTTTATTGTCACAAATGCAATACTTTTCATTGTGGTAGCCTATTTTGTGAACATCCTTGCGTTACAACTCTCTTTACCTATCTTAGCAGTGCTTGCAGCCTATACGCTCTTTAAACGTTTTTCTGCTTTGGCCCACATTATTTTAGGGATTAGTTTGGGATTGGCACCCATTGCTGGTGTGGTTGCCGTGAGTGGAGAGATCACGCTATGGTCATGCTATTTGGCGCTGGGTGTTATGTTTTGGGTTGCAGGGTTTGACTTACTCTACTCATTGCAAGATATCGATTTTGACAAAGCACAAGGACTGCACTCTATCCCCTCACGGTTTGGTGCCCAAAAGACCATGTGGATTGCAAGAGTATTTCATTTTTTGACGATTGTTTTTTGGACTTTATTTGTCTATACGGCCGGATTAGGGCTTTGGGCACAATTGGCTCTACTTTTTTCTGCTATCATGTTGGCATACGAACATATACTGGTCAATAAAGATTTTACGAAAATTGATAAGGCATTTTTTACTGTGAATGGGTATTTAGGTTTTGTGTTTTTAATGTTAATAGTATTGGAGGTGCTATAGATGGATATCATAGATCAACTGATGATGGGATTGGTGGCCATTTTGTTTGTCATTGTGTTTACGCTTTTGAGCAAAAATGCTAAATTAAGAGGTGAAAATAAAAAGCTAAAAGAGATTTTAGAGATAAAAAATACCACGATATCCAATTATGAAGCATCACGGGCATCCGTGAAAGATGTGATAGAGAACTTCTCATCATTGGATGATGTGATGAGACTGATTGATGCAGGGGAGAGTAAAGCTTCCGTATCTGAAAAATTAGGTATTCCCGTGAGTAAGATAGATCTCATCATCAAATTTGATAAATTGAAAAAGAGAGACTAAAGTGTGCCGTCATGGGAGCCTATTTTAAAGCGTGCGTATGCTGCACTTGATGCAGACTATAGAGCATTTTTAGAAAACGATAACAGCTATTTCCCTTCAAGAGAAAACTACTTTAATGCATTTAAAACACTTCCAAAAGAGAGGGTTCAATATATTTTATTTGGACAAGATCCCTATCCAAGAGAGGAGAGTGCAGGGGGATATGCTTTTATCGATAAGAAGGTACAAAATCTTTTTTCAGATTCAGGCTTGAGTAAAGAGGTCAATAAAGCTACATCCCTGCGTAATTTTGTCAAAATGGCATTGGTTCAAAGGGGTAATCTAAGCTCAGATGATGTCTCTCAAATGGCTATTAGCAAAGTCGATAAGCAAAATTTGATTTCAGAGATTGACGCGTTAAGAGAAAACTTTGAGAAAAACGGTGTACTACTTCTCAATACGGCACTCATTTTTACAGATAAAAAGAGTTCAGCAAAACATATCAGGCTTTGGAGACCATTTATGCAAACAGTGTTAGATGCAATGGAAGCTGATGCACCCAAACTTATCTTATTTGGCACACATGCAAAGGCAATGAAGCGTCAATTAAATCTTGAAAAGTTTGAAACAATCGAGTTAGAGCACCCCTACAATCATACCTTTATCTCCAACCCAAAAGCACATGAGTTGTTCGGAAGCATGAACTTACTTGAAAAATAAAGTTTTTTTCGCTATACTTTCGCTCTAAATATCGCTACTACATTTAAAATGTGCACTCATAGCTCAGCTGGATAGAGCATCGGTTTGCGGTACCGAAGGTCTCAGGTTCGAATCCTGATGGGTGTACCACCTTAACCACCGTTTTTTTACTTACTTTCTGAGATTGGATTTATTGTTAAACTTGGCGTATTTGCTTTACATTGCGATGGGCTCTTTTATATAAAAATCGTTATACTAATAAAAATTTGGAAGCATAAGGTGAAGAAAGATGGCGCAAGAGGATCAATCTATAAAAACATCTCTACAGCATGCTGTGCAATATACAGTTTATATTAGTCTATTATACATCATATATAAGTTTTTTGATAATAACTCTCCTCAAGGTGTTGAGTTTATTTCATATATTATCCCTATGCTCTTGAGCGGTGTAGTGGTTATTGTTTTTCCCTTACTTTTTGCATTTTTTTATTTTAAAGGTGGGAATACAGATACTATTTTTAAAAAAGATGATCCGCAAACCAGAGAGATAAATAATCAAGAGATGTTACGCCAATATCATAGTATGCTTAAAGAGGGGATTATTACACAAGAGGAGTTTGATTCTATTAAAAAGAGATATCTGAAAGATCTAAAGAAGGATTAAAATTACTAGAGATCTGTTTTGATTTGGTAACAAAAAAGTTTTTAAATGACGGCGAATGTTTAATAATTAAGACTATGCAAGTATAGTACCTCAAAAATAATTCTTATACACAAGAGGAGCAGTTTTGTCATGATAACGGCACTTATTTCTATTATCATATATGGGTTTTTGGCACACTACATAAGTTATACGTTGGAGAAGAACAGACTGCTTAGAAAACAAAAGTGGGATCTGAATATTTGTTGTGGTAAAACAGATGGTGGAGGGGTTAATGCAGATATTGTTAAGCACTTGGAACTGCCTCATTTTAGACTGGTAGACGATATCTATAATCTTCCTTTTTCAGATAAAGAGTTTGAGAGTGTGCTTTGTTCACATACGCTTGAGCATGTGGATGATCCTGAAGGTTTTTTTAATGAGTTGTCAAGAGTCGGTACACAAGTGACGGTGGTGATTCCTCCTCTGTATGATATTTTTGCAGCACTCAATATATTTGAACATAAAGTTGTATTTTTGTCATTTAAAAAATCACACCATACGCTTCCTCCTTATATACGTTTACCTTTTGCACACTCTGTACATCAGAAGATAGGGCAGCTTAACCGCGCATAGTTTAACATTGAAAATATGGTCTCTTTTTAGACCTTTTGCACCTAAAAATCGCTTCTAAATGTTCATTGTGGCATAAAAAAAGTATATCAAGCCCTAACCAAAGTTATATTACAATGACAGAATATATTTAGGGAGTCTTTATTATGAAAATTTTACTCATTAATACCAATCCCGTTGTCTCGAGACTTCTTACGCTTTGTACGCGTAATAGAGATCTTATATTGGACGAAGTGACCTCCGTGAATGAGGTAAAAGAGGTGGTGTATGACCTGCTTTTTGTAGATGACGGCTCTTATGTAAAAGAGGTTGATCTTTATTTGGGAGAAGTATCCATAAGAAAAAAAGTTTTTATCTCTTTTGTGAAAGAGGTTGTCAAAGGCTTTAATCTTACGATTCAAAAACCATTTTTACCCTCACAAATCATTAAAGTCATAGAGAGTGTTGATATGGATGAAGTGCGAGATGAAAATTTGAAAAAGCATACTATTTTTCCTTTGGCTTCAGAAGAGGAAAAGGTAGAAACCAAGGTCGTAAAAGAGCATGGATTTTCTCTTTTTACACTTGATGACAGAGATGAAATATCTGATGAAGTGCTAGAGTTGTTAGAAGAAACGATGATGGAAGAGGAGGAGAGAGAGGCTGATGCACCTTTACCCTCGGAGATACTTGATCATGGTGAGATAGCAAAAATAAAAGCCCTGTTAGATATGGATGAGGAAGAAGATATTGAAGCTGATATGAATGAGAATGAGGTGCAGGTACGTAAAGTAGAGGTGATTAAAGAACAATTCATTTCAGAAGGGTTGGAGATTTTGGATGAGGAGGAGATTGTTGAAGTGCTAAATAACAAAAAAGAAGAGAAAAAAGCGTTGAAACATAAAAAAACCAAGTTAAAAAAGAAAAAAGCGTTGAAACAGAAACAGCTTATACTCCTTGAATCTAGCGTAACAAAAGCGATTACAGCACTTGAACCTGAAAAAATAAAAAAGTTTTTAAAAGGGAAAGAGATCAAGCTTAAGTTAAAAATAGAGGATCATGGCTAATGCAAAAAGGGGCTATTTTAGTGCTTTCGGGACCAAGCGGTGCAGGGAAGAGTACGATTATCAATGCAGCTTCCAAGGAGATAGGTGAGTATTATTTTTCTATCTCAACAACCACACGTGCGCCAAGAGCAGGTGAAGAGAATGGTCGTGATTATTTTTTTGTTACAAAAGAGGTGTTTGAAGAGGATATTAAAGCAGGAAACTTTCTTGAGTATGCACAGGTGCATGGTAACTACTATGGGACTTCTCTTAAACCGGTAAGAGAAGCGTTGGAAGCAGGGAAACTGGTCATTTTTGACATTGATGTACAAGGACACAGGCTGATACGTGCAAAAATGAATGATATTACGACCTCTGCGTTTATTACACCTCCCACACTAGGCGAACTTGAACACCGTCTTCGTGCGAGGTGTACGGATGATGAAGCCGTCATTGTGAATCGCATTAATAATGCTAAAAGTGAGATTCAAGCTGTAGGAGAATATGACTTTACCATTATAAACGACAGCGTAGAACTGGCTGCTAAACAGTTTGTCATTGTGGCCAAAGCCGCAAGACTAAAGCAAAGCAGTGAAGATGAAGAAAAATTTGTTACACAGTGGTTAGCAAATCATTAATATCTACACTTCTAGGAGTTATCTTAAACATATTGCAGTATAATTATTCAAAATAATGCTCAATGTAGCGAAATTAAAGGATTGACATGGGTATGCCAAGTATGCCAGAACTATTGATTGTGTTGGCAATTGTTGTGCTTCTCTTTGGAGCAAAAAAGATTCCAGATCTTGCAAAAGGAATGGGGAAAGGGATTAAAGATTTTAAAAAAGCAATTAAAGATGATGAAGAGTCTAAAGAGATTGCAACAAAAGATCCAAAGACAACTGAAACCAAGATAGAAGAGAAAAAAAGCGAAAATGCTTAAGAGGGTGTTGAGCGTTTAGCGTTCAACATTTAGAAATATTCTGCACAATAGCCATATGCTATTATCTACTACAAATTATACAATTTGGAAAATGAATGAAATTAAAATTACAGATAAACAACGTTATAAAAGATGCTTTTATTAAAGCGGGTATAGAGCATGAACCCATGAGTGTCTCGGAAGCAACAAAAGCAGAGTTTGGCGATTTTCAGTTTAACGGTGCTATGGCATTGTCTAAAAAATTAGGATTAAAACCTAGAGAGATTGCAGCAAATATCATTGAAAATCTTGATTTAAAGGGTATTGTCCACAAAGCAGAGATAGCAGGTCCCGGGTTTATCAACTTATGGATAAACTCTGTATGGGTAGCCAAACAGTGTCACCTTGCCCTAATTAATGAGAGGTTAAATATCGACAAAAGAGAAAACCCCATTAAAGTTGTAGTGGATTATTCTGGACCAAATATGGCTAAACAGATGCATGTAGGACATTTGCGTTCAACGATTATAGGCGACACCCTTGCAAACTTACTTACATTTTTAGGTGATGAGGTGATTCGCCAAAATCACATTGGAGATTGGGGTACACAGTTTGGTATGTTGATTGCTTATCTTGAAGAGATCGATGAAGAGGGCACTGTAAGTTTAAAAGATCTAGAGCAGTTCTATAAAGAGGCAAAAGGCCGTTTTGATGAAGATGCACTATTTGCCGATAAAGCCAGAGAGTATGTGGTCAAGATTCAAAGTGGAGATAAACATTGTTTATCACTCTGGCAAAAATTCATCGATATCTCTTTGGGACACTGTGAAGATATCTATGAAAAACTGGGTGTTAAACTGACACGAGATGATGTACGTGCAGAGAGTTTTTACAATGATGACTTACCGAAAGTTGTGGAAGATCTGGCGAGTCATGGTACCCTTAAGCAGAGTGATGGGGCACAATGTGTTTTTTTAGAGGGGAGTGAAGTACCGGTCATTGTACAAAAGAAAGATGGTGGGTATCTCTATGCAACTACAGATTTAGCTGCACTACGATACAGGGCACAGATTATGGATGCAAAACGCATTGCGTATGTTGTTGATGCTAGACAGTCTGAACATTTTAAACAGGTTTTTAGGGTTGCAAAAGAGTCTGGATTTGTAGCTCAAGATGTCATACTGGAACATGTGGGTTTCGGTACAATGATGGATAAGAGTGGAAAGCCATTTAAGACACGTGATGGCGGTACAGTGAAATTGATAGATTTGCTTGATGAATCGGTTGTCAAAGCAAAAGAGGCGATTAAGAATAAAGAGGAGTACTCTTCTGAGGAGATAGATACGCTTGCAAAAATCATCGGTATTGGGGCGGTCAAGTATGCAGACCTTTCGATTAATCGTGAGTCCAATTATATTTTTAACTGGGATAAAATGTTAAGTTTTGAAGGGAATACATCACTCTATATGCAGTATGCTTATGCAAGGATACAGAGTATTTTTAGAAAACATGATGGAGAGGTAAAAGGTGAGATTG
This sequence comes from Campylobacterota bacterium, assembly GCA_034660455.1. Classification (GTDB taxonomy): domain Bacteria; phylum Campylobacterota; class Campylobacteria; order Campylobacterales; family Sulfurovaceae; genus Sulfurovum. The sequence continues at coordinate 44,079 of JAYEJF010000045.1, forward strand.
TGATAGGTGATGCTTTAGAGCATCGTCTTGCTGTGATGTTATTACGTTTCGAGGATGTACTTAATCGTGCAGCCGTTGATGCTTCTCCACATCAGATTACAACATATCTATACGAGCTTGTAAGCCTTTTCATGCGTTTTTATGAACAAAACCCTATTTTAAAATCTGATGTCGAGGAAAAAACAAAAATGAGCCGTCTTCTTTTGGCAGATTTGACGGCAAAAACAGTGAAGCAAGGGTTGGACTTACTTGGTATTGAGGTTGTCAACAAGTTATAAATCAAGGAATATGTAATGCTAGTAAAGTTTATTTTAATCGTAAGTTTTATACTTTTTATCATCATACTATTTCAATATATGCGGACTAAAGATTTAAAAAAGTTACTTATATCTTTAGGTACATCAGGAATCATTATGGTTTTGTTTGTGCTTGGCAACATGACCAAAACTGTTTTTTTGCTATTTTTGTTACATAAACTCTTAATGATTGCTTCTTTGGGAGCATTGTTTTTATATATAAAAAACAGTACCTATTATTGGTGGATTATTTTCTCCCCTTTGGTCTCTATTATTTTAGCTATTGTGTTAGAGTATTTTATCGGTTCTGCCAATGAGGTAGAGACAATGAGACAAGTAAGCCTCTCTTTCTAAAAAAGCTTAACTTAACTATTGATTATGCAGGGTCAATGTTCTCTTTTTTTTGGTTTTCAACCAGTTCACTCAAAAATGTTTCGAGTGAATAACGTTGTCTATATTCGGGGATCATAATATGGATGAGAATGTCTCCCAAGTCAGCGACTACCCACTCATCACTCGTATCTGAAGCGAGGAATATGTCACCTTGTTCTTTTAAAGCTTTTTTAAGATGCTCATAGAGTGCGAGTGTATGTTTACCGTTGAGAGAATTTGCGATGACTACACGTTTGGCAATGTAATCGGCATCATCAAGGTTAAATACTTCTATCTCTTCAGCTTTTTTCTCATCAAGTATATTTACGATACTTGCTATTCTTTCGTCTATTGTCATATGGTGTTGCCCTTTTAGTATATGTTTGACAGAGTCTTTGATCTTTTCGTCAATAAATTGTAAATCTTGCTCTTCTCTTATTTTCGTTGAACTTATCGGTGCTTCTATTGGAAGCACTATCCAGTTAGATAGTTTACTTGTATCTAAGTGTTCATTACCTCGTGTTGCTATAACCCAGGTGACCTTTTCATTGAGCCATTCAAATTGATGCCATTTTGTCAAGCTTGATAAGTTATCAGCCCCTATGATGAGATACTTGACATCATATGTTTGGTTAAAATGTTTTACAGATTGTGAGGTCACTGTACTTTTGCCCTGCAGAACTTCATAGTCATCTACCTGTACATGATCCATTGGGTCAAATAGGGTATGACACCATAAAAGTCGTGTAGGAGCATCTGCCAATGTAGATGTTTTAAAAGGATTCAGATAGGCCGGTACTACAATCAGGGTATCGATTTGCAAGTTTTCTATAGCTTTCTCAACAATAAGCTGATGTCCTCTGTGAGGAGGGTCAAAACTCCCGCCAAAGAGTGCGATAGTAGGCTTTTGATGATTAACCAAATACTAACCTCATTTACTGTAAAATTACGTCATTCTAGCATAATAATTATAAGGGGAAAGTATGGCCGTAAAAGTAGCAATTAATGGACTTGGAAGAATAGGAAGATGTGTCGCTCGTATTATTGCAAGCAGAGATGATATTGACCTTGTTGCAGTCAATGCATCGGGCACTGAAGAGATGATCCAATATAATGTTAAATATGATTCTGTACATGGAACTCATGCAGATGTGAGCGTGACTGGGGGGTATTTGAATCTCGGTGAGACCAAGGCGAAAATTTTTGCTCAGCGGGATCTCTCCAAGATAGATTTTGCTTCTTGCGGCGTGGAAGTGGTCTTGGAGTGTACGGGAGCATTCCTAACGGCTGAAGCAGTACAGCCTTATTTGGACAATGGCGTGAAAAAAGTGCTCTTCTCTGCACCGGCGAAAGATGATACGGCAACCTTTGTACTAGGTGCAAATGAAAATGAGTATGCTGGTGAGGCCGTTGTCTCCAATGCTTCTTGTACAACCAACGGTCTAGCCCCTGTAGCAAAGGTGCTTGATGATGCCTTTGGTATTGAAAAAGGTTTGATGACCACAATACACTCTTATACCTCTTCTCAGCCCATATTGGATGGAAAGCATAAAAAAGATCCAAGAAAAGGTCGTTCGGGTGCAACAAATCTTGTACCGACAACGACAGGTGCAGCAAAAGCCATTGCTAAAGTGTTACCGAGTTTGGCAGGGAAGATGAACGGTCAAGCGATTCGCGTACCTACCCCGGATGTTTCTATGGTGGACTTGACTGTTACATTAAATAAAAATACAACACTTGAAGAGGTGAAGGAAGCATTTAAAGTCGCAAGTGAAGGTTCTCATAAAGGTATATTAGGCATTGATGAGGAGTATAGGGTGTCCCAGGATTTTGTAGGTGAAGAGCTTAGTACGGTTGTGGCACAAGATACGATTCAAGTGATAGGAGACAATATGGTTAAAGTACTCTCTTGGTATGACAATGAGTGGGGATACTCTTGTCGTTTAGTTGACATGGCTGTACATATAAGCAAGGGGGCATAAACAGTGAAAACAATAAAAGATTTAGATATTACAGGGAAAACAGTTTTTATACGATGTGATTTTAACGTTCCGAAAGATGAAGATGGGAATATTACGGATGATAGACGTATTAGAGGGGCACTGCCTACCATTCGTTACTGTTTAGATCGTGAATGTAAAGTGATTTTAGCATCACACTATGAACGACCAAAACCGGGTGTATATGAAGAGAAGTATTCATTGAAAACAGTGGTTACTAGATTAAAAACATTGTTGAAAATCGCCGATAAAATTACTTTGGCCAATGATGTTGTGGGTTCAGATGCACAATCACATGCAGCTCAACTGAAATCTGGTGAGGTTTTAGTCCTTGAAAACCTTCGTTATGAAGCAGGTGAAACGAAAAATGATGAAACTTTTGCAAAAGCATTGGCTGATATGGCTGATATTTACATCAATGATGCTTTTGGTGCCTGTCATAGAGCACATGCCTCTATTGATGCCATGGCGAGATTTTTTGATGATCAGCACAAGGCAGCAGGTTTTCTTTTGTCTAAAGAGGTGAACTTTTTTGAGAAAACGCTAGAAAATCCTATTCGGCCGTTTGTAGCAGTGGTAGGGGGCTCTAAAGTCTCCGGTAAGTTAGAAGCATTGAGAAATTTGATTGAAAAAGTGGATAAGGTGATTATCGGCGGAGGAATGGCATTTACATTTCTCAAGGCACAAGGGTATGAGATAGGTACTTCGCTTGTAGAAGATGAATTGCTCGATGAAGCACGTACTGTCATGATAAAAGCCAGAAAAAAAGGGGTAAAATTTTATCTGCCAGTAGATGTGGTAGTGACCCCTGAATTTTCCGAACATGCCATAGCCAAATACTTACCCTCACAAGAGATACCTGAGGGGTGGATGGGATTGGATATCGGTCCAGCGTCTTCAAGGCTTTTCCGTGAAGTGCTGAATGACGCACAAACGATTATTTGGAATGGTCCGATGGGTGTTTATGAGTGGGATAAATTTTCAAAAGGAAGTTTAAAAATGTCTCATGATATTGCAGATACGCATGCTACTACAATTGTCGGTGGCGGGGATACGGCAGATGTTGCTCAAAAAGCAGGGGATGTGGATGAGATGACATTTGTCAGTACGGGTGGTGGCGCAAGTTTAAATCTTATAGAAGGTAAGGTACTCCCCGGGATTGAAGCACTTAACTAGGTAGAAAAGGATACAAATGATTTTTGCGGCAAATTTTAAAACCAATCATACACGTAAAAGTACGGAAGCGTATATTCAAGAGTTCAATGAAAAATTGGATGCAAAAAATTCTAAGGAGAGAGTTCTTATCTTTCCTCCTGCTACGGCATTAGGTCTCTATGAAGGAAATTTTACTGTAGGAGCACAAAATGCTTATCCGACGCACAATGGTGCGTATACGGGTGAAATTGGCTTAGAGCAGCTTGAAGAATTTGACATAAAGACGATTCTTATAGGTCATAGTGAGAGACGTGAACATATGGGAGAAACGCAGGAGAAAGTAGGAGAAAAATTTTCTTTTTTTCAAAAGAGAGGGTTTGAGATTATTTACTGTATCGGTGAGCCATTGCATGTGAGGGAAAAAGGTTTTGAAGCGGTTATGCAGTATCTTCTTGCTCAATTTGAAGGGATTGATACTGCATACAATAATCTTATTGTTGCTTATGAGCCTATTTGGGCAATCGGTACGGGAAGATCTGCTACGGTTGAAGAGATATCTACAACACACAGTGCCTTAAAAAAAATCATAAGTGAGAAGCCATTACTCTATGGAGGATCGGTTAGTTTAGCGAATATTCAAGAGATTAGAGGCATTGACGGGGTGGATGGTGTTTTGGTTGGTAGTGCATCTTTGGATGCAGATAATTTTTCTAAAATGATATCTGCACATTAGTTTGGTGTTGTAAGGATACAACACTCAAGTTATTTAAACAAGTCGGCAAGTGCAGTTGTATCTTTTGTTTTTGTCATCTCACCAGTTTCTGAACTATCTACTTGTCTCTCGGTTACCCCTTCAATTTCATTGAGTTCTATGGTATATCCCGTAAGCATGGATGCCAAACGAATATTAATCCCTGATTTACCGATGGCTTTTGCTTTTTGGTCCCCCGTAATATTGACAATGGCTTTTTTAGCCTCAGCATCCACTTTAATACTTTGAGAAATAGCAGGGCTTAATGCACGGGTAATAAAGACTTCCGGAATAGGTGAAAACTCTATACAGTCAATATTTTCCCCTGAGAGTTCATCGCTTACTGCGTTAATACGTACACCTTTTACCCCAACAGCTGCACCGATAGGGTCAATATTCATCTGTTCTGTCTTGAGTGCTATTTTTGCTCTTTCTCCGGGGATTCTTGCTGCCGCTACAATCTGAACAACACCATCATCAATTTCTGGTACTTCAGATGCCATAAGTGATTCTAAAAACTTAGGTGATGTTCTTGTAAGCTCAAGAAAAAGACCATATTCAGTGTCAACGCTTACATACCTTAAAAGGGCTCTGATAGAGTCACCACGTTTAAACTTTTCCCCTTTGATACGGTTTCTAAGTGTTAAAATACCTTTAAGTTCACCAATTTCAACATGGGTATTGTTATCCGCATCAATGCGGTTTACCGTACCTAACATAACAGAACCGACTTTCTCCCTATACTTTTCAAACAGATCTTGCTCAATGCGTCTTTGTACATGGTACTCTAACTCTCTAAAAAGATTGGCTGATGCCGTCCTGCCGTAATCCTCAAGGATAAATGCCTCTTTAAGTTGATCCCCAAGCTCAATAGAGTCATCAAACTCTTTGGCTTCGGAGAGGGGAATGAAGCTGTCTGATTCAATTTCCTGGATGTTTGGTTCTTTCCCTACCTCTACAAATCGCTGAGGATCGTCATCTGCAACAACGGTGATGACTTTATTGACCGTATAGGTTTTGGTATCATTGTCAATGATGACTTCAAAGGTACTTGTAAAAGAGGTGAGTTTTTTGGCTGTATTACTAAGGGCTTCTTTAAATGCTTCGATAGCATGCTCTTTGGAAATATTTTTTTCATGTGCGATGGCTTCTATAATATCTAAGATTTTTTCCATGATGATTCCTGTCTATTTGTAATTATTTCAATCTACCGCTACAAGAGGTAACATAACAGTGTTAAGAACATCGAGGAAGGGGTATTTTTGAGGATGAATATTATATCTAACCATAGCTTTACAGAAAATAAAGTATAATCCTTATAATACTTACAACAAACAATTATAGGGCACCTATAGATATAACGAAAAGGTAATATGGATGAAATTAAAACTTGCTAGGACAACACTTAAAGCAAAACCAAAAACAATTGAGTTAAAAAAGGTAGAAGAGGAACTAGCGAACAAATCTATATTTTATTTTGATAAAGACAACTCTCATAAAGAACTAAAAGAGTTGATAGAATATTTTGAAGAGAAAGGTTTTTCTGTCTATATGAGAGAAGTCAAGTATGGATTAGATGAGAATGAATATATTTATGAAGTGCATATTATAGCATAATGCCGTAATGGATGAGAGAAAGAGAATCATTGTCTAAAAAATTATTTATAGAAACACTTGGTTGTGCGATGAATGTTCGTGACAGTGAACATATGATCGCAGAATTGAACCAAAAAGAGTCTTATGAGATTACGCATGATTTAAAAGATGCCGATCTTATCATTATTAATACATGTTCAGTAAGAGAAAAACCCGTAGCGAAACTTTTTTCAGAGATTGGTGTTTTTAACAAACATAAAAAAGAGGGTGCCAAAATTGGTGTGACAGGATGCACTGCTTCACATTTGGGTGCAGATATTATTAAAAGAGCTCCTGCTGTTGACTTTGTATTGGGAGCAAGAAATGTTTCAAAGATTACTGATGTGGTTAACAAAAAACATGCAGTAGAGGTGAGTACCGATTTTGATGAGAGTACTTATGCATTTGGTGAATACCGTTCTAATCCTTTTAAGGCAATGGTCAATATCTCCATAGGGTGTGATAAATCCTGTACATTTTGTATTGTCCCTGCTACACGTGGAGATGAAATTTCCATCCCATCAGATCTTATTGTTCAAGAGATTCAAAAAGCGGTGATGTCCGGTGCAAAAGAGGTGATGATTTTGGGGCAGAATGTGAACAATTACGGGCGAAGATTCGGTAGTTCCGGGGAGCAATGTGATTTTACGCAACTCTTGCAAAAAATATCTAAAATCGATGGTCTGGAGCGTATTCGTTTTACCTCTCCTCACCCTTTACATATGGATGATGCCTTTCTTGGTGAGTTCGCTTCTAATCCTAAAGTATGTAAACAGATACATGTCCCTTTGCAAAGTGGCTCAACAGCTATCCTAAAAGCAATGAAAAGAGGGTATACCAAAGAGAATTTTATCAATCGTTGTGAGAAAATACGTGCGCTTTGTCCGGAGGCAACAATCTCTACAGATATCATTGTAGGTTTTCCCGGAGAGAGTGATGCAGATTTTGAAGATACGATGGATGTCCTTGAAAAAGTGCGTTTTGAACAAATGTTTTCATTTAAATATTCTCCCCGGCCACATACAGAAGCTGCAACATTTGATCAGCAAATAGATAATTCGATTGCAGGTCATAGGTTGACACGTCTTCAAGCAAGACAGACTCAGATTCTCGATGAGATTATGGATAAGCAGCAAGACACTGTGCATAAAGTTTATTTTGATGAGTTAAAACCTAATGGAAGGGTTTCAGGTCGTTCCGATGATGGAAAACTCTTTTTTGTAGAGGGGAGTGAGGAACTTTTAGGCAAAATTGTAGATGTAAAAGTCATTAAAACTTCACGTGGTGCTCTTGATGGAGTGGTTATTTAGATCAAAATGAAAAACTTTTTACGTCGTATCGCAGTGATGATTGTTCCTTTATTGGGCTATCTGTTGATGCGATTTTACTGGTACACTTCAAAAAAATCTTTTCATATTGAAGGTGAGATCACACAAGAGCAGTCCATTGTCATTTGTTGGCACGGTGAACTCTTTATGTCTCCTCAAGCCTATCGTTATATTCATAAAAAACAACTCGCTTCTGCAATTATTTCCCGCCATTTTGACGGCGAATTGATTGCGCGAGTACTTATCTATTTTTCTATTCAGCCTTTACGTGGTTCAAGCAGTCGTGGTGCTAAACAGGTTTTACTTGAAGCTTTTAGAGCTTTAAAAAAAGGGGATGATTTATTAGTAACACCTGATGGTCCCAGAGGACCTCGTCACCAGATCAGTGATGGGGCTATTGCTTTAGCCCATAAAGGCAAAGCACCGGTGTTGACAGTCAATTATATACCCAAATCCTATTGGACATTGAAGAGTTGGGATCAATTTGTTATTCCAAAACCATTTACCCAGATTGATTTTTATCTTGAAAATGTCTCTTTGGAGGGGCTTGACCTTGATGATTCACGTCAACTGCTTTTAGATAAGATGTTAGCGCATACGGTACATTAAAATATGAAGGAGAAACTTCAAGAATTATCGGAAGCATTTTTGGCGTATTTATTGGATGTAAGAGGATACTCTGAAACATCGGTGATTACCTATGAGGTTGCGCTAAGACAGATGATAGAGGTGAGTCATAGTTATGAAGAAGAGGGTGTTTGGGTACTAGATATTACCCCTTTTCGTTTTAAAATAGTGAAAAATCATAAAAAAACCATTGTAAAGAAACTCTCTGCAATACACTCTTTTGTAAAGTATTTGGAAAATCTTTGTTATATAGATGTTAAAGTAATTGGAGATGAGACGATTAAAGTGCCTCAAAGCCTTCCTAAACCAATTGAGGAGAAATATATTCAAGAGGTATTGAATGAAGCAAAGCTTGAAGAGAGATTACTCATATCCATGCTCTATGGACTTGGACTTCGTATCTCTGAGTTGAGTGGATTAAAATTGATAGATATAAAAGAGGAATGGGTGCAGGTACGTGGTAAAGGAGATAAAGTAAGAGAGTTACCCCTACTAGATAGTCTACAAGGAGTTCTGTCAGCATATATTCACGATAAATCACCTAAAGTTTACTTGTTTGAAAAAGGAAATGCCCCTATGAACGCTGCACAATTACGCTATATTCTCTCCAAGCTTTTTAAAAAATCCGGACTCAAAGTGACGCCGCACCAACTAAGACACTCTTTTGCAACACATTTGTTAAACAATGGGGCACGAATTGCAGATGTGAGTGAGTTACTAGGACATGATACCATGGCAACCACCCAGGTTTACACGAAGCTTGGAAGCGTAAAAAAAATGCAAGAGTATATGAAAGCACACCCTTTGGCAGGCAAATGAGGCATTAAGCATGAGGAATGAGGAGTGGATCTATATTTTCTTTGAAAATATAGGGGCGTATTTTACTTGGTATCTTTGCTACTCTGCAGGACTCTTTAAATTTTTTGGGCATCTCTGTCGTTAAGTAAGGTGAAATATAGAGCAAGTCATTTTTAATTTCCACAGCCCACACTCCGCCTATGACTAAAGAGTTTTCTTTTTCTATCTCCTGACGTTGTGACGCTGAAAGAAGGTACCCTAACTTTTTGAGTGCCAGATCAGTCGCTTTTGTTTTGTTTCGGAAGTTATCGAGTTTAATCACCCTTAATTTTTTTTCAGTGTATTCAATCTGAAAGCCCTTTTCTAGATCTGCTTTATCTTTGGCAAGATATGTAAAACTGCGTTTAATACCTTCTTTATATTTTTCTATGAGAGGATCAGAGAAGTATTTTCTAAATGCATTGCGTTCATATGTCTCATCGCTGTTGCTTTCATCTAAAAAGTAAAGATAGTTGTTGTAGTTAAGATAGGAGAGCAGTTCCTCTTTACTATACTCAAGTAGAGGACGTATTAAAGTATAATTTTCTCTTTGGCTTACGGTTTCAAGTCCAATCAGTTCAGAAGTTCCTGCACCTTTTGTAAAACGCATGAGCAACCATTCAAGTTGATCATTGAGTTGATGTGCAGTTAGCAGGGTGTCATATCCCTCTATGCTTATGAGTGATTCAAAGAATTCATAGCGAAAGTCTCGGGCTTTTTTTTCAAAATGTGTATCAAATCTGGGTGCTTTAATACTATGGCAAAAAAGTTTGTATTTTTTCGCCAAGGCTTTCGCATGTGCTTCTTCTTTGTCAGAGTTTACACGTGTCCCATAGTTAACAATGGCAATATCAAATTTAATATGATGTTCTAAAAGTAAAAAGAAGAGGGCAGAGGAGTCAACTCCTGCAGAAAAGGCCAAAAGATTCTTTTTGGATTTTAAGTGTGATACATCAAGTGTAATCATAGGTATTAGAGGGCTTTAATAAGTGTTGCTAAGAGTTGAGTTCCTACCAGTTCTGTAATTTTAGCTTCGTATCTTTTACCATACTCCACAGGCAAATCAGAAATATCATTGATGAGAACCTCTCCGTCAATATCTACGGCCCATATGAGTGGTCTGGCCGAAAGAAGGTACGCATGTTCGTCACTTTCCCCGTCTATGACAAGATCCACTGTTTTACCAACCATATTTTCAAGAGATGTAAGGGTATTTTGTTCTGCTATTTCACCAAGTATTTGTGCCCTGTGGGCAATCGTTTCCTGTGCTATTTGCTCTAGGTTATACGCAGAGGTTGTCTCCTCATTCGAGTATCCAAAGGTGTTGAACCTGTCAAACTCAAAATCCTTCATAAAGTCACACAGTTTTTCAAAATTCCATTGAGATTCTCCCGGGTGACCGGCGATGAGTGAAGTACGGATGAATGCATTGGGTTTAGACTTCATATAGGCTAAGAGTTCAATGGTTTTTTTCTCTCCAAAACCACGTTTCATTATTTTAAGTACCGGGTTGTCAATATGTTGAATAGGCATATCATAGTACGTTTGGAACACAGGTGAATCAGCAATGGCATCTATGAGTGCAAAGGATGTCGTACTGGGATAGAGGTACAAAATACGTGCAGATTTTACACCCTCTATGCCTTCTACCCCTTTAATGAGCTCTATAAGCCCATCACCAAGTTTCATGTCACGCCCGTAGCTTGAACTGTCTTGTGAGATAAAAGAGAAGTCATAAAAGCCTTGTGCTATAAGATTTTCAACCTCTTTAAAGATGGATGTGAGTGAGCGGGAGTGCAGTTTCCCTTTAAAGCTGGGTATGGCACAAAAAGAACAAGACTGGTTACACCCTTCAGCTATTTTAATGTAAGCATGGTAGTTAGACCCGGTGATGACCCTTCCTGATGTCTCTGTTGCCAAATAGACTTCAGGAGAAAAAGTACTCTGTTTGGAAGCGATGAGTGCGTCGATTTTCTCATAATCACCGACACCCGTAAAGATGTCTATTTCGGGCATATCTGCTTGTAGTTCCTCTTTGTAACGCTCACTTAAGCAGCCACTCATGACCAAAATAGAGTCCTTTTTACGTGCATCATGCAAGTTTAGTACTGTATTGATACTCTCTTCTTTGGCCGCATCAATAAAGCCACAGGTATTTACAATGATGACATCTGCTTGGGTGTTGTCATCCGTCATTTCATAGGCTTTAAGACGCCCAAGCATCACTTCACTGTCAACAAGGTTTTTGGTACAGCCTAGGCTGACCAGATGTAATTTTTTAGTGTTCATAAGGATTCATTTTATTTTATATTTTTGTAGCATTATAGCTAAAAGATAATAGAAAGTCATAAGTTTAAAAACTAAAGAGGATAAAAAAAGAAGAGGCTAGAGCCAGGCAAAGGCCTGTACTCTAAAGGGTAGAACTGTAAGAAAGCTTTTCTTAGAAGTTATATCTAGCCCAAACACGTACAAAGTTTTGTTGTTCTGGAACTGCAGTACCTGCATATCTGTCATCATTCTGATAGACATACCCAGCAAATACCGTTGTATCTTCAATAAGTGTTTTAGTTTTGAATGTAAAATCGATTTCATCATAGGTACCTGCACCAGAAACAATACCTGGATACATTACAGCTGGCATTGCAGCATTACCTAAATCAGCATTGATGTATGCAAGACCAAATTTACCACCAAGTGCTTTCATCCCAGCAGCAATCTTGAATGTATCAGCATCTAGAGCAATCACATCTTGATCAAGAATTGACTGTGTATAAAGAGGTGTTTTAACAGAGGTACCGAAGTTAGCCATACGTACCGCACCATCGTCAACAGATGTATATGCCGCTGATAGATCAAACATACCTAGGTTACCCGCAATTTTAGCACCAAATCCGGTAGTATCATCTAAACCGTCTGGAGATATTTGACCCCCTTGAACAGCTACTGTAAACATATCTGCTTTATAGGTAGCATCTCCCCATAATACCATTGTGTCACCACCGTTTGGTACGCCAAGGTTACTTGTGTGATTAGGACCATAATAGAATGAACCTGTCAATGTCAAGTTAGAAATTGATTTGTTTTGAGCAGTAATCATGTGAAGACCGTCATTTTGATTCATTTTTTGAAAGTCACCTAAACCATCATATTGAGAAGAAATCCATGGGAAAACAGCACCTGCAGGTAGAGCATTTACAGAACCGTTTGCTCTTCTAACCCATGCATATACTAACGCTGTGTTAGGAATTGATGAGTTTACAAGCAATGCTGCTTCAAATGTATTTTTAAACATTTGCCAACCCTCAGAGAATGCAAACGGTGAAAGTGATTTTGGAAGTGTTTGACGACCAACTTTAATGCTCGTGTCTGCTCCATCAAAACCATACGTTAAGTACGCTTCTGTAATTCCAGCACCATATTGGTTACCAAAGTTTGTGTCTGTCCAATCTAATTCATCATTACCAGCAAGGATACCTGCTACTTTTACACCTGTACCAATACCCCAAAATAGGTTGCTGTTTGTTGCACCAAGTTCCATACCTAGACCAACTGCTGTGGTAGCACTACTAAAAAGTCCACTGTCTAGACCTGCAGCTGTTCCTAATGAATCTCTAGTTTGCATAAAGGCAACACCTTGTCCTGTAAAGTTCCATGAAGATGCCTCTTCGACCGCTACTACCTCTACTACTGGCTCAACCGGAGCGATATCTCCACCCGCCATAATCATTGTTGACGCTACTACTGAAAGTAATACTATTTTTTTCATATTTGTTATTCTCCTTGAATTTTTTTGAATACAGTAAAATCATAACATATATTAATACCAAAGTCAATAAAATTAATAATAAGTTAACATAAAGTTAATAATTGAGTCAATTTGGCGTATATTATGGGTAAAATAAGATATTAAAGGGATGAGAAAATAGTCGTCTATTTGGAAAAAAATGTATTTAAAAAATTTTTATCTTACAACTTTCAAACTTTTATCTGTTTCGTTGCTACTTGATGTATGATTGAAGCAATCAGTGTTTGATACGGTAAACCTTTTTCAAGCGCTAATGCCTTTATATTTTTTATATCACTTTCAAAAACTCTTAAATTAAGTGACTTTTTTCTAGTCATTTTTTGAATGGTATTTTGGGCTATTTGTTGGGCTAAAACTTTTTCTTTTTCTAATTTTTCTTTAGCAATAGGTGTATAATTTCCCGCTTCTATTTGTTCAAATAGTTCTAATTCTTCTTTTGTGTATAATTCATTATTTTTCATTTTCTTGCCTTTTAGTTAAATAAAACTTTTTATGTTTCCTACTGGGAAAAATAGTTTTTAAAAATATCTCATCTCCATTTTGTACAAATGGCACAAGATATACATAATCATTGATTTCCAATACATAACACTTTTGATTGTGATGGTTAGAACTTGGATTGTCTATAATCTCTAAGATTTGATTGTTTTCTATTGCTGAAACAACTACTTCAAAAGAGATATCTCTTTCACTTTTTTTTAGAAGCTCATTTTTGATATATTTTTTAAATTAGATAGAATTTATTGAAGTGTTGTATTTTAGAGGTTGTAATGGTGGCGCGAGAGGGAATCGAACCCCCGACACAAGGATTTTCAATCCTTTGCTCTACCGACTGAGCTATCGAGCCAACTTAAAGAGAAGAAATCTGCTTAAGTGGATAGAATTATAACGGATAAAACTTAAGAAAAAGATAGAATTATTGTTATTTTAATGATTTTTCAAATTTTTAATCTGTTTTTTAAAGATTTCACCTCTGTGCTTGTAAGATTTGAATTGATCAAAACTTGCAGCAGCAGGAGAGAGTAGTGCGATACTTTCTAGTGTATGTACTTTATGAATCTCATCAATGGCACGCTCTATGGTTTTTGATTCAATTGCTTTAATATGATAGGTATCGGCAAGGGCTAAAAGTTTTTTACTGTTTGCCCCTATAGTGTATAATGTAAGCATAAGAGGCTGCATGACTTTGAAAAGAGGGTTCAGATTTACCCCTTTGTCATCGCCTCCTAAAATAAGATGTATCTCTTTGTCTGCATAGCCTTTTACTGCTTGGATCGTTGCATCAAGGTTGGTGGCTTTTGAATCGTTTATCCATACCCTATTTTGTGCATCATGTATCTCTTCTTGTCTATGCGCATCGAGTGTAAAGGTATTCATAAGGTCATAGTCTGTTTCGTCAAATAAGACTTTTGAGACCGCAAGTGCCAAAAGTGCATCTTGTAAAAAGGCTGCCTTGAAGCGTAAGCGTGTTGCATCTAGATTAAAATATGCTGCAATGAAAGCATTGGAATCATACTCTACAACATACGCATCCGTCGGAGGGAGGGTCAGTCCTTTTGGAATTAATGCCAATTCACCCTCTTTCATGGTAAGCAGGGGTCTTAATTTATCTGCGGCATAACGTTCAGACGTTGAATGCCAGTCAAGATGATCGGGTGTGATAGGAAGCAATAGATAGATATCCGGTGAAGCGGTATGTGTATGATGCAGGGTAAATGAACTAGACTCAAGAACCCATATGGGAGCATCTGTACTTAGCGCGGCCAACGGTGTACCTATATTTCCTCCGCTTACTGCACCCCTATGCTCTAAAATATGTGTAAGCATCTGTGTGGTTGTTGTTTTCCCGTTGGTGCCTGAAATCCAGATATTAAAAGGCATCTCTTTGGCAAAATAGTCATATTCACTTAAAAGGTGTTTTGCACCTTGTATGAGTGGATGATCGGGTTTAAGACTGGGTGTGGTTACTTCAAGCTGACTTTGTTCGGGATCAAAAAGATGAGAGGGGAGAATGTGATTGTCATCTTCATCTTGATATGCTTCTTTGACATTGTCATCAAAAAAAGTACAGCCACCGCCTAATTTTTTAGCGATTGCTTTGGTGGTTAAACCATATCCAAAAAGTGTGGGTTTCTGAGGGTACATATTATCTGAACTTAAATGAGATAAGTGCTAAGATGTTGGCAATAAAAGCAATCATCCAAAAACGAATAATAATTTTATTCTCTGCCCACTTTTTGAGTTCAAAGTGATGGTGTATGGGTGCCATTAGAAAGACACGTTTTCCTCGTAATTTATAGCTGCCTACCTGCAATATGACCGAGACGGTTTCGATGACAAAGATTAAACCAATGAGAATAAGCAACACTTCACTTTTTCCTAAAATGGCGAGGTATGCAATAAATCCGCCAATCGCAAGGCTTCCTGTATCTCCCATAAAAATCTCTGCGGGGTAACAGTTATACCAAAGGAACCCTAGTAAGCCTCCCGAGAGAGCAACTGCCAAGATAGTGACCTCTCCTACCCCTTTAATATTGGGTACAAGCAGGTATTGGCTAAATATAGCATGTCCCGTAACATAGGTGATGAGTCCAAGCGATGCGAGTGCAATGATAGAGGGTACGGTAGCAAGACCGTCAAGACCATCTGTGAGATTAACGGCATTGGTCGTGGCTAAAAAGACAAGCACCCAAAAAGGAATGGCTACATAGCCCAGATCAAATAGGGGTGTTTTAAGAAAAGGAACATAAAATTCGGTCGGAAACCCCGTGTAGAGAAGAATTCCTGTTGCAAGAACGGCAATAAAAGTTTGCAAGAGCATTTTACCTTTGGGCGTAAGACCTTCGAGGTTATCTCCGGCGAGTACTTTTCCTAGATCATCTTTGAACCCAACCAGTCCAAACCCAAGGAGTGTAATAAGCCCGCCCCAAATATAGAGATTTGTAAGATCAACCGTGAGCAGTGCGGCAATAAGGGTAGCCGAAATAAAAACAGCACCGCCCATAGTAGGGGTATGTCGTTTCCCTTCATGTGCCGGAACATATTTACTAATGGGCTGATTGGCATTTTTTGCCAATGCCCAGGCTAGATATTTAGGCATCACAAAGAGGGTAAGTATAAAAGCAATAAAAAATGCCACCCCGGCACGTACTGAGATATATCCAAAAAGATTGATATTTAAGAGTTGAGAAAGTTCATAGAGCATAGGCAGCTTTCATTAAAGATTTAGAAAGTTTATTCTACTATTATTTCAATAAAATATACGAAGAGGGTATAAGATGAGCAATCAAAAAACAATATTAATCATTACGGATGGGATTGGGTGCAAGCCTGAGAGTACTTGTAATGCTTTTAAAGATGCAATAAAACCTACCTACGACAGGCTATTTGAAACAGCACCCAAAGCGTTGATCTCAACACATGGTTTGAGTGTAGGATTGCCTGAAGGACAAATGGGAAACTCTGAAGTAGGACATATGACCATAGGTTCTGGGCGCATCTTATATCAGGATCTTGTGAAGATCTCTTTGGCACTTGATGACGGTAGTGTAGAAAATAATGAGGCATTGAATGAAACGTTGCAAAAAAGTGATCGTGTCCATTTAATCGGTTTACTTAGTGACGGGGGTGTACACTCTCATATAGAACATACCATTGGTTTGGCAAAACTTGTTAAGGCTAGAGGGAAAAAGGTGTTTTTACATTTGATTACTGATGGGAGAGATGTCAGTCCAACATCCGCTAAAACATATGTAGAACAGATAGAAGCAATATGTGATGAAGATATCGCTATTGCAACGATTGGCGGGCGTTTTTTCATCATGGACAGAGATAACCGCTGGGAAAGAGTCAAAAAAGGGTATCAGGTGATTGCAGAGGCAAAACCCTCCACGGCATTAACAGCAGAAACCTACATTGATGCCTCTTATGCAAAAAATGAGTTAGATGAATTTATAGAACCTGTTGCTTTTTCTGGGTATGAAGGTTTGCAGGAAGATGACGCTGTGATTGTGACGAATTTTCGCTCAGACAGGGTGAGAGAGATCACCACTGCATTAGGGGATGCAGGTTTTGATGCATTTGCACGTACTTTTACACCCATACATATTGCGACGATGACCCAATATGATGCAAGTTTCCCTTACCCTATATTGTTTTCAAAAGAAGCTCCTAAAAATACCTTGGCCCAAGTGGTTGCAGATGCAGGACTTAGACAATTACATACGGCGGAGACTGAAAAGTATGCGCATGTGACATTTTTTTTAAATGGGGGGATAGAAGCGCCTTTTATAGGTGAGAGTAGAGTACTTATCCCCAGTCCTGATGTGAAGACTTATGATTTAAAGCCTGAAATGTCAGCCTTAGAGGTAGGCGATGCCGTACAAAGGGGTATGGATGAGTCTTATGATTTCATTGTGGTAAATTTTGCCAATGGTGATATGGTAGGTCATACGGGTAATTATGAGGCTGCATGTAAGGCGGTAAATGCCGTAGATAGAGAGTTGGGTCGGATTGTAGCAAAAGCAAAAGAAGCGGGCTATGCTATCGTATTGACTTCCGATCACGGTAACTGTGAAGAGATGAAAGATACCCAGGGAAATATTTTGACAAACCACACGGTTGGGGAAGTATGGTGTTTTGTCTTGGCTGAAGGAGTCACGCATCTTAAAGAGGGGTGCGGTCTTAATAATGTTGCCCCTACGGTACTCAAATTGATGGGGCTTGAGATACCCGAAGAGATGGATGACGCTTTAATCTAAAGAGGGGAAAAGCTTCTCTTTTATCTTTTCAAACTCCTCATAATCTTGAGGCGTGATGGTATCTGAATAGATAATATGATTGACCTGTTCTAAAAGATGCATTTTACTCACTTTGTCATCTCGAAGTGCATCATTGATAATCTCAATATGTTCATTAAGGTCATACTCTTCTTGCATTGTTGTATTTAAGAATGATTCTGCTTCTTCATAATCACACTCAAAATCTTCGCCCATGAGTTTACAAAAGAGTGGGGTTTCTTTTGTAAGATCTCTTTTGTCAATTTTAATGATATGAGCAAGTAGAATAGCCACAGATTTTTTAATTTTCTTTTCCATATCAATCCTTTTTTACAATTGTACCATAAAAAAATGGTACAATTTTCACAAAGAATTATAAAAGGGATAAAATGAAATTTTCTGGTAGTAATGTATTGGTTACAGGGGCAAGTAGAGGCATTGGTGCTGAGATTGCCAAAGGGTTGGCCGCAATGGGTCTTAAAGTTTGGGTCAATTTTCGTTCAGGTGAAGCTGAAGCAAATGCTGTCAAGTCTGCTATTGAAGCAGAAGGCGGTACGGCGGAAGTAATTGGTTTTGATGTAAGTGATGAAGAGGCATTTGTCGCAGCAGTGAAAAGCATTGTAGCTGTAGATGGAGAACTCGCCTACCTGGTCAATAATGCAGGAATCACAAAAGATAAATTGGCCATGCGCATGAAAACCGATGAGTTTATGGATGTGATCAATGCCAATTTGAAATCAACTTTTATAGGCTGCAGAGAGGTGGTGAAAGTGATGGGTAAGAAGCGTTTTGGATCAGTTGTAAATATTGCTTCTATTGTAGGAGAGACAGGGAATGCAGGACAGACAAATTATGCTGCATCTAAAGGCGGTACGATAGCAATGACAAAAAGTTTTGCCATAGAAGCAGCACCAAGAAACATTCGTTTCAATACAATTACTCCGGGCTTTATTGCAACTGAAATGACGGACGTATTGAAAGATGAGGTTAAAGATGCCTTTACTGCCAAAATCCCGATGGGACGATTTGGAGAACCTAAAGAGGTGGCGCAGGCAGTCGCTTTTTTACTCTCTGATCACGCTTCGTACATTACGGGAGAAACATTGAAAGTGAATGGTGGAATGTTGATGTAAAGTTGGGTTTTCCCAACTTATACGTTATCTTCATACTTATTTCTTTTTTTTATCATGTACCATGAAAACATACCTAACATGGTGATGAATAATCCTGTTATGAGTATCTCCTTATATGCAATCAGCTCTGTTTCAAAATTTTTGATTAAATAAATCCAGATAATAATGGCAATTAAAGTACTTAAAAGTACAACAAACAGCGTAACGCGATGTTTAAATCCTATTAAAAACCCTACAAAACTACCGACCACAGGACCCGTCATTGCAAAAGGGGTTAGAACAAATACAATAAGACCAATCACACCGTAACGTTTGACCAATGGCTCATAGGTGTGAGCACTTTTTTTAGATTTAGCCAAAAATTCTTTCAGTGGTTCATACGAGATGAGATCAAGTTTTTTCCATGAAAGGACAAAAAGAGGATAGAAGATGAGTACCATCACAGACTCGATGAAAAAATTGAGGAGTACCAGTATGGTGGTATCTATTTGGGCAGATACTCCTATGGAGAGTCCTGCCATTCTTCCAAATATAACATTTGTCACCGTAATACTGAATAACGCTTGCAGATACTGCGGATAAAAGAGAGCACAAAGTACCAAAAGTATGAGAAAACCTCCTAACATAAGGAGTCCTAACATTAAGAGTTTCCCCTCTGTATGTTTTAACAAAGTATGATTGATTTTCACATAGCACCTTTTTAGATAGAATAATAAGATTATACCATCTAAATGATTTTGGGGTATAATATATAATGTTAATGATAAAGGTAAAGAGAGGAGAAGTATTGGCACGACTACTGATACTTGAAGATGATAAATTATTTAATGAAACGCTTGAAGATTTTTTGGAGGAAGAGGGATATCGCATAGCGTGTGCACGTGATCCTTATAGTGCACTTGATTTATGTTATGAACAGGTGTTTGACCTCTATCTGTTTGATGTCAATCTACCGTATGAAAATGGATTTGAACTTTTAGAAAAATTACGTGAAAGCGGTGATGGGACACCGTGTATTTTTATTACATCCCGAGAAGACAAGGCATCGATGAGAGAGGGATTTGAAAAAGGCGGGGATGACTTTATTTTAAAACCTGTAGATCTGGATGAGCTTTTATTACGGATACAGGCGGTATTGCGCAGACAGGTGCGTAGTCAAATCATACAGATTGATTCTTATAGGTTTGATATCTTAACAAAGACCTTGTATGAAAATGATCAGGTAGTTGAGTTGAGTATTAAAGGGAGTGAGTTACTTTTGGTGCTTTTGGAGGGGAAAGGCAGGGTTGTTCCTCTAGAGCAGATCAAAGAGCGTTTATGGAGCTCTTCTCAAGAAGCGAGTGATGGGGCATTAAGAGTCTATATTGCGCAGCTTAAAAAATATTTTCCTACACAGGTATGTAATGTACGCGGGGTAGGATATCAGATGATAATTTAACCAAGTGTAGTAAGGCATGTTAAGTCGTACAAAAGAGATCATTAT
Organism: Campylobacterota bacterium; assembly: GCA_034660455.1. Lineage (GTDB taxonomy): Bacteria > Campylobacterota > Campylobacteria > Campylobacterales > Sulfurovaceae > Sulfurovum. The sequence goes on from JAYEJF010000045.1 coordinate 64,279, forward strand.
CGCGATGTTGATCTATTTTATAACGATGTTTACTCTACTGACAGCGGTGTACCGTTTTTTAGAAAATTGGCACTTTGAGGAGTTTAAATTTTTTATAGCAGGTGCCTTGGTTTTTCTCATAGCAATAGGATGGGGTTATGTGCTTTCCGCATTGATCTTTGCACCTGAAAAACAGATGGAAGATACATTGACCTCTTTGACAAACGATATTATGCATGAGCTGAACATTCCTCTCTCTACCATTAAAGCAAATACTGAAATGTTGAAAAAAAATATGCAAGATGAAAAGTCTCTGAAACGTCTTAATCGTATAGAGGATGCTTCTGTAAGACTTAAAAGACTCTATGATGAATTGGTTTACTCTATTCATAAAGAGATGCACACTGTAGAAAAAGAGCGTTTTGATCTGAAACATTTAGTAGAAGAGCGTGTAGGCATATTTCAAGAGCAAAAACGAAATCCTTTTATCCTTGATATAGAATATTGTGAGATAGAGGCAGATAAAATAGGATTCGAACAGATGTTTGATAATCTTATCTCTAATGCAATGAAGTACTCTTCTAAAGAGAGATCCATTTTTGTTACAATGGATAACCAGGTATTAAGTGTGAAAGATGAAGGTGTGGGAATGAGTCAGACAGAACTGTTACGTATTCATGAACGCTATTATCAGGCAGATGTTCAAAAAGAGGGGGAGGGCATAGGGCTCGCTTTGGTCAAAGCATATTGTGAGAGTGAAAATATAGATATTCAGATCGAGTCAGAAAAAGATGTGGGTACGCAAGTGCGTCTTAATATCTCTAAGGTGAGGGTGTAAATAGATAAAAAATACTATTTTACTTCTTGATGGCACCTTTAAAGCCTTTTTTCAAAGTTTCCAGTTGAAGAAAAAGCCGGTCTTACTCGAGTAATTAATATTCACTTTATACTAGTGTGTTATTATTCTTCTATATATTAAATATAAGAGGAGATAAAGTAATGCAAAACTCTATGTTAAAAGGGTTATTGGTATTGGGTGTTTTATTTATAATGGCAGGGTGTGGTGAGGAAACAGATATGGACACTTCCTCCGTAACGGAGGAAACGAAAGAAGTTATAGATGAATCCATCTCAAATATATCTCAAGAGTTAAGCAATACACTTGCATATATGGGTAATGAAGAAAGATTGGCGTATGATGTATATAATGCTTTGTATGTTAAGTTTGGTAACAAGACGTTTAACAATATTGCAACAAATGGAGAATATGAGCATATCGCATCAGTGCAAAAGCTGATACAAAAATATAAATACAGTGATGATGTGAGTTTTACGAATGTTGATTTAGAGCCTTTAGGCTATATGAATACGCCCATCGAAGAGATGGTACCGGGTGTCTATGATGTTTCGGCCATTCAAGATATGTATGATAGTTTAATGGCGATGGCAACCAATGAAATAGAAGCACTCAAGGTCGGATGTAGAATTGAAGTCATTGATATTATCGATTTAACCCATGATATTGCATTGGCAGAAGCAGAAGAAGCAAAAGATATTGCCAAAGTCTTTACAATGTTGCGTGCAGGCAGTTATAACCATTATTGGGCATTTGATAAAGCACTTCAAAATGATGGTGGATGCTGTCCGACCGCACTAGAAATTATCGGTGGTACAGAGTGTCCGGATTACCCTCAAAAATAAGATATAGAGATATGAATAGTATTTAACACTAAATTAACACTTGTGTGACATAATTCATATGTCGAAATAAGTAAAAGTACAGAAGGGATTTAGTATTTATCCCAGCCCCCTTGAAAATATAAAACTCTTTTGTTCTTTTTAACAATCCCTTAACGTTTTTCCGTCATAATACATCCCAAAAAAGATCTGCATGCTCAAGAATCGTCACTTCATCTCTTATTTTAGCACTACACTTATCTATTTGGCTATTGCCGGTATTGTGCTTTTTACGGAACAGAAAGTGCGTGTGCTTGAAAAAACATTAGAAGAAAAAGCCATTCCCATCTCTTTGTCCTCGTTTGTGCCTGAAGTACTTCCTGTAACGGAGGAGCTAAAAATTGAAGAAGAGCCAATTGCTAAAGAAGAACCTGATACAAAAGAAGAACCTGCGGTTGAGCCTGAAATTATCAAAGAACCAATCCTAGCAGAAAAGGAACCTGAGAGTGAAGAAGAGCCTGTTCCCGAGCCGATTGTAAAAAAGATAATGCCAAAACCCATTGTTCAAAAAGCCAAAAAGAAACCGATTAGAAAAAAGACAATTAAAAAAAAGACGATAAAAAAGAGAAAGGTTCAAAAGAAGAAGAGCGGCAAGCAAGTCTCTTCACGAAAGTCAAAAAGCAGTAAAGCCAAAAAAAACCAATTTTTAGCCAATATAAGAGCAAAGATAAATAGACATAAGTCATACCCTAGAATCGCAAAAAAAAGAGGTATGCAAGGGAGTGTAAAAGTAACGTTCACTATTTTAAGAAGTGGAAAAGTTGGTCATATTACTCTAAATGGACCAAAGATTTTTCATAATTCGGCACGTAAGGCAGTTAAAAGTGCTTTTCCTATTGGTACCAAGAATATACCTATTTCACTCCCTTTAAAGATAAATATTACACTCCGGTATCAAATCAGATAAAATTAACAGATAATTAACACTACTCTTCTAATATGATGCAAATTATTCTGAGGAGATAAATATGAAAAGAATTGAAATTAAGTACAGTGAGGTACAAAATGCCAAATCTTAACAAGGTGATTTACCTCTCTTTTGTAGCTACATTATGGATACAGGCTGCACCAATAGAGTTGGAAACGATTAATGTCGAGACTAAAGTAGATACGGAAGTTATCAAAGATGTGCATGGTGAAGATATTAAGTCTGCTGATTTAGGTGAAGCACTGTTTAAACAATCCCCATCGGTTTCATTGGTGAGAAGATCGGGTATTGCAAATGATGTCATTGTAAGAGGGCAGAAAAAAGATAATATCAATGTAACAATCGATGGTGCCAAAGTATATGGTGCATGCCCAAATAGAATGGATCCTCCCGTTTCCCATGTTTTAACCAATAACATTGACTATATTGAGATCAATGAGGGGCCTTATAATGTGGAAGATTTCGGGGTATTGTCTGCGGATATTAAAATCCATACGATAGAGCCCGAAGATGCGTTTCAAGGTGATATCAACCTTGGTTTAGGCTCTTGGGGCTATAAGAAAGCAGCATTGTCCGCAAGTGGTGCTATTACTGAAAATGTAAAATTATTACTTTCGGCTTCTACTGAAACGAGTGGCCAGTATAAAGATGGTGACGGGAATGATTTTGCAGGTCAGATACAAAGAGAGATCGATCTGGGAAATGTAATGTCTGCTACGCAGTATCAGGATAACTATAAAGATTTAGATGCTTACAGTAAAAAAACCGTTTTGGCAAAACTCTTTTGGAATATTACAGATAATCAGGAGTTGAGAGTTAGTTATACGGGTAACAGATCTGATGATGTATTGTACCCCTCTTCAAAAATGGATGCACTGTATGATTACTCGGATATATTTAATGCTGAGTATATTGCTACAAATCTTGGAAAATACTCTAAAGCGTTAAAGGTACAACTGTATCAGTCAGAAGTGGAACATCCAATGTCAACAAAATATAGATTGATGGGAGCATTAGATTACATGACACATGCATTGACTACAAAAATGCAGGGTGCCAGTATTAAAAATAGTTTTGATGTAGAAAATCATACCATTACTGCTGGGCTAGATTACTCTTTGCGTAACTGGGACGGTGTCTATACAAAAAATGAGATGCCTTTACCGGGAGATTTTTATTATAGTATCAATGATGTGGATACTAAGAACATGGCATTTTTTTTAAAAGATAAAATCACTATGGATAAAGTAATCTTAGATCTTGGTCTGAGATATGATGATACGACAGTGACTCCGGGAAATGATCGCATGAATCTTGTACAGCAGAACAATGACTACAATGAATTGAACGGATATATTTTTGCTACATACACTATGGATAAATCGACGAAGTTCTTTGCCGGTGCAGGGAAGTCATCCAGAGTGCCTGATGCAAAAGAGCTTTACTGGGTAGGTGCACCTAAGCCACTCCCTACCGGGGGAATGTTTGCTCCATCAATCGGTACACCTGACCTTGAAGCAACGATCAATTACGAAGTGGATCTAGGAATGGAGAAGCGCTTTGATAATGCCAATGTCAAAGCAAAGGTTTTTTATTCTCAGCTTGATAATTTTATAGCCTATAATTCATCAAAAATGCAAAATAAATATGAAAATGTAGATGCAGCTCTGTATGGATTTGAACTTAGTGGTACATATGTAGCAACAAATGAACTCTATTTTGACTATGGTATGGCGTATCAAAGAGGTGAAAAAGATACTCCTTTAGTAGGTCAAACAGGAACAGATATGCCTGAAATCCCTCCATTTAAATTTAATGCTGCCATAAATTATGACTATGATGAAACCTTAGCCTTTAAAGCCGAGGTAATTGCTTCAGATGCTTGGACACATTTTGATGCAGAGAATGGTGAACAGGAATTGGATGCTTATGGCATTTTAAATCTTAAAGGTTCTAAGCGTTGGGGTGCTTTTGAAGTGACCGTCGGTGTAGATAATGTGTTTGATAAGACGTATGCCGTATCAAATACCTATAATGATCTGATTTTACTACCGGTAACCGATCCGGATGTAAATGTGATGCTCATGAATGAACCTGGACGTTATTTTTATACAAATCTCCAATATAAATTTTAAGTATATCTGATCTGAATCAGCGTGTCTGTATAACCTAGACACGCTATTGTACGGATATTTAATTATCTTTTTTACACACATACCTTATTTCTTTACACTCAGAGATAGTTTTCACGTCTCCTATAAGCTTTTTATGCTTTTTTTGCTATACTTAGGCGTATTTTTAACAAACTTAAGGAGTAGTCAATGGCATTATTTGATGATGTAAAAGAAGTAGTTGTAGAGCAGCTAAATGTGAGCCCGGATGAGGTTAAAGAAGAGTCTAAGTTCGTAGAGGATCTTGGTGCTGACAGTCTTGATGTTGTTGAGCTTGTTATGGCACTTGAAGAGAAGTTCGATATTGAAATTCCTGATGATCAGGCAGAAGCGATTGCAACTGTAGCAGATGCCATTAAATTTATAGAAAATGTATAGTGATACTTATAGCCTCCTTTAGGGGGCTATAAAGTATATATGAGTATTGTTTTATAGTAGTATTCATATATATTTTATAGAGTTAGGAGAGCCAGTGAAAAGAGTAGTAGTTACAGGTTTAGGAATGATAAATGCTTTAGGATTAGACAAAGAGACTGCATTCTCTGCCATTGTTGACGGAAAATGCGGTATCAAAACCATTGAATCATTTGATACGGAAAAACATGCTGTAAGTATTGCGGGTGAGATTAGGGACTTTGATCCACTCACTGTGCTTGATGCAAAAGAGGCAAAGAAAGCAGACCGTTTTATACAGCTAGGATTAAAAGCTGCTTTAGAAGCGATGGAGGATGCAAAAATTTCAGAAGATGTGGATATGGAAAGATTCGGTGTTGCATCTGCGTCAGGTATCGGCGGACTTCCGAATATTGAGAAAAACTCTGTAGTCTGTTCAGCAAGAGGACCTCGAAGAATATCTCCCTTTTTCATCCCCTCATCACTTGTAAATATGTTGGGTGGATTCATCTCTATATACCAAGGCTTAAAAGGGCCTAATCTCTCATCAGTCACTGCCTGTGCTGCAGGTACGCATGCCATTGGTGAAGCGGCAAAGTCAATTATGGTCGGGACTGCAGATAAAATGTTGGTTGTAGGTGCTGAATCTGCAATTTGTGAAGTCGGTATAGGCGGATTTGCAGCGATGAAAGCACTCTCTACCCGAAATGATGACCCCCAAGGTGCATCTAGACCTTTTGATACGGATCGTGATGGATTCGTGATGGGTGAGGGTGCAGCAGCATTGGTTTTAGAGACTTATGAAGATGCGATAGCCCGTGGTGCAACTATTTACGGTGAGCTTATCGGATTTGGTGAAAGTGGTGATGCTAATCATATTACTACACCCACCATGGACGGACCGCTTCGTGCCATGAAAGGTGCCTATAAAATGGCAGGTGAGCCTAAAGTGGATTATGTCAATGCCCATGGTACATCCACGCCGATTAATGATAAAAATGAAACAGCAGCACTCAAAGAACTGTTTGGCGGTAAAGAGAATTGCCCTCCTGTGAGTTCTATTAAAGGTCAGGTAGGACACTGTCTTGGTGCAGCCGGTGCCATAGAAGCGGTAGTTTGTCTTATGGCAATGAGAGAGGGTATTCTTCCTCCGACGATTAACTATACTACACCCGATGAGAATTGTGATTTAGACTACATACCCAATCAAGCGCGAAAAGCAGATATCAATATTGCGATGAGTAATTCATTTGGTTTTGGCGGTACAAATGGCGTCGTTATCTTTAAGAAAATATAGGGATAGATAGATGGCAACATATTTGGACTTTGAGAGCAAGATTGAAAAGATACAAGAAGAGATTGTATCTGCACAGGCCATTGCAAACTTTGATGCTGCCGATAAGTTTCAAAATGATTTGGAAAAAGAGGTACAAAAGACCTTTGGATCTCTTTCAGATTTTCAAAAACTTCAACTTGCACGTCACCCTGATAGACCGTATGCATTAGACTATATTAAACTCTTGATGGATGATGCATATGAAATTCACGGTGACCGTGCATTTAGAGACGATCCTGCAATTTTATGTTATATTGGCTGGATAGAGGGTCAAAAGTCTATGATTATCGGTGAGCAAAAAGGGCGTGGTGTTAAAAATAAGATCAAAAGAAATTTTGGTATGCCAAACCCTGAAGGGTACAGAAAAGCACTTCGTGCCGTAAAAATGGCAGAGAAGTTTAACATCCCCGTATTGATGCTTATAGACACTCCAGGTGCGTACCCCGGACTTGGAGCAGAAGAGAGAGGTCAGAGTGAAGCAATTGCAAAAAATCTTTTTGAATTTACTTCTGTCAAAGTGCCAATGGTCTCTATTGTAATCGGTGAAGGTGGTTCTGGAGGTGCATTGGCTATAGGTGTTGCCGATAAACTTGCCATGATGCGTTATTCTGTATTTGCCGTGATTTCACCGGAAGGGTGTTCAGCCATATTGTGGAATGACCCTAAAAAAGTAGAAGCTGCAACCAAAGCTTTAAAGATTACACCCGATGATCTTCTCTCGCATGGTTTAATAGATGATGTGCTTGATGAACCATTAATAGGGGCGCATCGTGATAAGCAAACTGCCGCAGATGTCGTTAAAGCGTACTTTTTAAAGAATATACAAGAGCTTAAAGCACTTTCGGTGGATGAGATGCTCGAACAACGCTATAAAAGACTTACTTCAGTCGGTGCATTCAGCGAATAAACAGGGACTACATTAGATATGATACATGAGATAGCTGAAACCATCGTCTCATCTATAGGAGATATGGGCTATTGGGGTATTTTCTTCCTGATGTTTCTAGAGAGTACTTTTTTCCCTTTTCCTAGTGAGATTATTATGATACCTGCAGGATATTTGGCATTTAAGGGCGAAATGAATCTCTATATGGTTCTGTTTACGGGTATTGCAGGTTCCGTTGCAGGGGCACTCTTTAACTACTATCTTGCGATGCATTTTGGAAGAGCATTTATCTTGCGTTACGGTAAATACTTTTTTATTAAAGAAGAGACACTTGATAAGCTCGAAACTTTTTTTATGAAACATGGAGAGCTCTCTACCTTTAATGGAAGACTCATCCCAGGCATAAGACAACTCATCTCGCTTCCTGCAGGGTTAGCACGTATGAATCTATGGAAATTTTCCTTCTACTCAGCACTTGGTGCAGGTATTTGGGTGATTGTCCTTGTGGCTATAGGATATCTTTTAGGTTCAAATGAAGCATTAATCTCTGAATATTTACAGACAGCAACATTGATTGCCTTACTCTGTGTTGTGTTGATTACTCTCTTTTATATCGTACGAAATAAAAGACGTAAAGAGATATTGGAGGATTAAGGCTACCCCAAGGGAATAACCAGCAAAATAGCCTAATCCAATATCCATGCAATATATTTTTTCTTTTTGATCCTTACTTTTTTAAGCGCTTTGAACACTTGATCTGTGACACTATGGTGCAGTGCCACATAAGATTTGGTATCGGTGATATTTATTTTACCAATGTGCGTATTTTTTATGCCAATCTCTTTACAAAGTGTTCCGAGTATATCCCCTGCACGTAATTTTGTTTTTTTACCACCATTTAGACAGAGTGTATCATAGGCAGAAATCATCTTAAAAGAGGCATCAACACGTAAATCTTGCATCTCTCCTCTGCGAGCCAATGATGTGATGTAGTCACACTTTTGACTGTCATTAGGAAGATAAAGAGAGAGGGCAGTACCTTTTGCATCTGCTCTACCTGTACGTCCTATACGATGGGTATAGACCTCTTTCTCAAAAGGAAGATCGTAATTGATTACAAGTTCTATGCCTTTAATGTCTAACCCTCTAGATGCCACATCAGTAGCAACCATAATGCGTTTGGAAGCATTTGAAAATGCAATAACAGATTCATTTCGATCTCTTTGATCTAAATCTCCATGAATGTCAATGGCAGCGTGTCCACGCTGTTGTAGTGCCTGCGTTAAGGAGATCACTTGGGCTTTGGTATTACAGAAAATAAGTAGGGATTGGGGTTTATACGATTGTATAAGTGCTATCAGTGTTTTTAATTTATCTGTTGTTTGATAAACCACTTCATCTATCTTTGCAGACTCTATGAGGGTATCTACTTTAATAGTAAGCGGTTGCTTGAGCAGTGCCTGTGCTAATTTTTCTATCTTGTCTGGAAATGTTGCAGAAAAGAGAAGTGTTTGTCTTGATTGTGGCATATTGGAACTTATTTTAATAATCTCATCATAAAATCCCATATCTAACATGCGATCCGCCTCATCAAGTACTAGCGTTTTTATCTCATTGAGTATCAGTGTTTCTTTAGAGAGATGATCTTGAATACGTCCGGGTGTTCCTATGAGTATATGTGCACCTTTGGCAAGAGACTCTGCTTGTGTACGAAGCGGTACACCTCCATAGAGCGTAAGTATTTTAAGATTGGGTTTATAGGCAGCAAGTTTTCTTAGTTCCCCTGCAATCTGATCGGAGAGTTCACGCGTAGGTGTAATGATAATCGTTTGTGGTTTATAATGGTTCGTATCTGTACGCATAATACAAGGGAGTCCAAAGGCCAGTGTCTTACCTGACCCTGTTTTAGATTGTGCGAGGATATCATGACCCTCCAAAATGGGATTAATTGCTTTTTCTTGTATTTCACTCATTGTAGTAAAGGAGTGTTGCTTCAATAGCTTCAAGAGATCATTATCTATATTTGTGATGGTATTAAATGCTGCCATTATTGTACTTTCAAGATGGGTATAGGTAAGAGATGTAACAGTTTCATTGGAGTTCCTGTAAAATGTAGTAGAGGTATAATAGGGTAAAATATGAATATATGGGCATAGCCCATAGTGTAGAAATATGCAGTTTAAGCTTGAGAATTTTTGTAGTCTAAAATCATTTTATACGCTTCATCTTTTAAAAGTAATTTCTCTTTTTTTAAGACTTCAAGCTCTACATCTGACAAAAGAATACGATTCGCTTCAGCGTCTTCAACTTTTTGATCTAGTTCATTATGCTTTTCAAAAATTTTTGCAAAATGTGCATTACTCATTTTTAACTCGTGTATTTCATCTTTATATTCGTGTAACATATTTGTTCCTCGTATTAATTTATATCAATTATAACGCTTTTGTGGTTTCAGAAAGTTAAAAGTTAAAACTTTATGTTCTATATTCTGCATTTATTTTTACATATTCATAACTTAAATCACAGCCATAAGAGGTGTAACTGTATTCACCTAAACCAATGTCACAGGTGACTTTAAATTGTGCTTGTTTCATAATACTGTAAGCTTTGGCTTCGCGTTCTTTGTTAAGTTCTTTAAATTGATGAGAGTAAATCAGCAGATCATCATAGTGTATAGAGAGTCTCTCTTCATCACAAGAGATACTCGATGCACCGATAGTCGAAGCGATGCGTCCCCAGTTTGGATCTTCTCCAAAAAGGGCTGTTTTCACCAACAAAGAGTTACTCAGCGCGATACTTGCTTTTTGTGCATCTTCTGCACTTTTTGCACCTTTGACTTCAAAAGTCACAAGTTTATTGGCACCTTCACCATCTTTGAGTATGAGCATAGCCAGTTCAAACATGATGCTGTTCAGTGCTTGGGCGAATGCCTCTTTGTCATACACCTTACTTTGTTTATTGGAAAGAAGCATCACGGTATCATTGGTCGAGGTATCACCATCTACAGAGATACGATTAAAAGATTGCTCAGTCGCATCAACAAGCAGTTCATCCATATCTGCTTTGGGAATTGCTGCATCGGTGATGATAAAGCAGAGCATCGTTGCCATAGCAGGATTGATCATCCCAGCGCCTTTGCAGATGGCTGCAATAGTAAAGTGTTCACCGTTATCAAGTTCAATTTTATAGGCTAACTCTTTTTTAAAGCTATCTGTTGTCATGATGGCACGTGCAGCTTGGTGTGAATTTCGGCTGTTAAAATCTAGAGTGTCAAATGCAGAGATAATTCTCTTTGTGGGTAAACGATATCCTATGACACCCGTTGATGACATGACAGGGTTTAGTACTGCTTGTTTATCTGCTAAATCTGACATGATTGTTTCAATATCTTCTAACCCTTTTTTACCGGTCATGGCATTGGCATTTTTTGCATTGATCAAGATAAAATTGGTCTGGAAATTTTTAGGATAGTTTTGAAAATGTTTGATGGGTGCTGCTTGAAATCTGTTTTTGGTAAATACGGCAGAGATATCGCAAGGAACTTTTGAACGTATGAAAGCAACATCTCCATCTATATCCGATAGACCTGAGTTGGCAGGATTCGTTCGCATTCCAACATTGGTTGCCCCGCAAAAAAAACCCTCAACATTTTCTAAACCATTTTCAAGTGCTGTGATTTTAAACATATTTCAGCTCCTCTGGTTTTTCTTTTTTACGGATGATTTTTTTGGCTCTAGAGATGCCCTCTCCTGTACCAATGAGTAGAAGCTTGGATTCTGGCATGATAATAGTGTCCCCTTTAGGCATAGGGATAAATTTACCATCTTTTTGGCGAATACCGACAACGGTGACATTGGCAATATCTCTAAGGTGTGCCGCTTTTACTTTCTTAAGTGTGAGCCAGGATGTTTTGGAGACTCTTGCCTCTTCCATATCAAGCGGTGTGTCTCTTTTATAAAGAAACTCCTGAAGGAGATTTTCCATATCGGGTCTTGCGGCCATTGCATTGATACGCTGTGCCATGAGCTTTGTTGCCGTGACCACTTTGTTTGCTCCTAGTTTGAGCAGTTTTTGATCATCTTCATTACTCTTGGCATTGGCAATGATAAGAAATTTTCTTGTACGTCCTATTTCTGTTTCATAGAGACGGGCAGAAGCAATGGTGGCAATGTTATCTGCAATATTGTCTGCTAAAGTAATCACGCCTTTTGCAGAAGAGAGGTGTGATTTGAGTATGCCCGCTTCAGTATGAGGTTCTGCAGAGACAAAATAGGGATAACGGTATTTTTTTGCTATCTCCTCCATATCTTCACGTGGGTCAACGACTACAAATGGGATATGACTTGCACGGAGTTGTTTTGTCACCTGTATTGTAAATTCATTATGGTAACAGACAACAAAGTGTTGTTTCAGTTTGGCAATCTCGTAAAGCATTTTACGCTCCTTGGCAGTTTTTTGAAATTCACCTTTTTTGACCACTTCTGCAATAATACCTATGGCAATGGAAAAAACGACAAAGCCAAAGATAATCAATGTGATGGTAAAGATACGCCCTGCATCAGAGATAGGTCTGATCTCTCCAAATCCTACAGTGGTAAATGTAATACCTGTCTGATAGATAGCGTCCATAAGAGGAAATTGGTCGATAACCATATAGCCTATTGTACCTAATAGCATAACAAGTACAGTGAGTATGAAAGGAAGTCTAAAAGGTGCTAAGTGACCGTAATATTCGTCATTTAGTGTAATGTGAGGTTTAGTGGTGCTTCTCCATCCGAGAAACTTTTTAAATTTTTGAAGCGTAGTCAAAGCTGAGTCCCAAAAAAGGGGGACTTACTCAGCTGCAGTAGCTTGAGCAGCTTTTTTCTTCATTGTTCTAAGTGTAGAAGCCGCTACTTTAATTCTTTTACTTGTTCCGTCTTCTAGTGTAATCTTTACAGATCTTAAGTTCGGAAGTTGTCTTCTTTTTGTTTTGTTATTTGCGTGAGATACATTGTATCCTGTCAATGGACCTTTACCTGTAATATCGCATTTTCTTGCCATGCTGTTTCCTTTGAATGAATCGTTACCATAGTATGCTTTTATAAAGCAAAATATGAAACAATGAATATTTTTTGGGATTATAGACAATATGAACATAAATTTTGCTTAAGAAATATGCTTATAGTGTGTTTGGATTGGAATAGGTCCCCCTTTAACTTGCAGGCAATATGATATAATACATTAAAATAAATAAATTTAGGAAAAAAATGTTAGTAGCACCAAGTATTCTTTCTTCTGATTTCGGAAAATTGGCAGAAGAGGTAAAAGCAATTTGTGATGGGGGGTGTGATTTAGTACATGTTGATGTGATGGATGGACATTTTGTCCCCAATCTAACCATTGGTCCCGTCGTTGTAGAGGCTGTTGCAAAAGCAGCTAGCAAACCTTTGGATATTCATCTGATGGTAGAAAACAACGCTTTTTTTGTAGAGTTGTTTGCCCCTTTAAAGCCGGGGTTTATCTCTTTTCATATTGAAGAGGAGAAACATCCGCATAGGTTGATACAGAAAATACGAGCACTTGGTATTCGTCCCGCAATCACACTGAATCCCCATACGCCCCCTGAAGCGATAGAGTTTTTGTTAGAAGATGTAGATATGGTTCTTTTAATGTCGGTAAATCCGGGCTTTGGAGGACAAAAATTTATACCTTCTGTCATAGAAAGAGCACAACGGCTCAAAAGATTGATAGAGAAGAGAAATCCAAAGTGTCTTATTGAGGTAGATGGTGGGGTGAGTGATCAAAATGTAAAACTTTTAGAAGAGGCGGGTGTCAATGTAGTGGTTGCAGGTTCATTTGTCTATAAGCATCCAGAAGGTATAGCGCATGCTATTGCTGCATTGAAATAAAGGAGAAAGGTATCATGAGAGTTAAGATTTGCGGTATTACCAATCTCAAAGATGCTCTGCAGGCAGTGGATGCAGGAGCAGATGCATTGGGTTTTGTCTTTTACAATAAATCACCACGCTATATCACCCCCTCCGCAGCAAAAAAGATTATTGATAAACTCCCTCCTTTTGTGGAGAGGGTAGGGCTTTTTGTCAATGAAGGTGTAGAGACAATAGATACGGTATGCCGATACTCTGATATCTCACGTGCACAGATTCATTTTGATGTAGATGAAGCGTCTCTGGATGCTATCGGGTTGCAGACTTTACCTGTTGTGCGTGCGAAAGGAGCTGAAGATGTACATAAGTTTAAAGAGAGGTATCGTCTTGTAGATGCCTATAGTGAACTATACGGTGGTACGGGTAAACGTTTGAACCTTGAATGGTTTGAGGGTGTAGATTGTTCCAAAATTATCTTGGCAGGGGGACTGAACCCTGAAAATGTATCTGAAATTGGAAAATTAGGTTTCTATGGTGTGGATGTAAGTTCGGGGGTTGAATTGATGAAGGGTAGAAAAGACCCGCTTAAAGTAAAACAGTTTATTGCCAATGCAAAAAGTATTTGAAGAGCTGACCAAAGCATTCCGTAAAAAGAATGGCGTGTTAAAAGCAGGAGAGTATAAGCAGATTGTCACCAAACATGCAACACTTCTTGAGGATAGTGACACAATATTTATTTTATTGCAGGCATCAGGGTACCCTATACTTCAGGAGCGTGATGATGAATATAGGCTAGGGACATGTTTTACAGCACACCATGAGCAGCGTTATTGTGTGGTAGATATAGAGACAAACGGTTCTAAGCCGGGGACTTCTCAAGTGATAGAAATTGGTGCAGTGATGATACAAAACAGTGAAGTGATAGACCGTTTTGAAACCTTTGTAGAGTGTGCATTTTTACCCGAATATATCACTAAAATTACAGGCATTGAGCCTACAGACCTTATTGGTGCACCGACAAGAAGAGAAGCATTGATACAACTGCGTCACTTTATGGGAGATGCCGTGTTTGTGGCACATAATGCCAATTTTGATTATGGTTTTTTGAATGCCTCGTTTGAACGTTTCGGGCTGGGAAATATTGGTAATCCTACACTATGTACAATAGAACTTGCTAAAAGAACATTTGAGAGCGAACGTTACGGCTTAGCCTATCTCATCGATGCTTTAGAGATAGAGACTGCAACGCACCATCGTGCTTTTTCTGATGCCGTGTGTGCGGCGCAAGTGATGAAAAAAAGTTTTCAGACACTGCCCGAATATGTAAAGAGTACGGATGAACTATTGCGTTTTTCTCGTTCGAGCAAAAAAGAGAGAAGGGTTCAAAAAGAGAGTGGGGTTTCCTCTCTTGAGAAGTGTAAAACGGAGCATTGAAAAAGTGTTCTGAAGAGAAAAAACTTACGCATCTTCACTTAATATATGGTGTAGAAACACTATTTGTGCAAACACTGCTGCAAAGACATTGAGTACAGGAATATAGTTAAATCCTGCGGCTATCATGGCGAAAAGAGTTGATTTTTTTGTTCTTCTCTTTATCTCTTTTTTATCTGCTATAAATAGAGTGCTTACATCATAGATGGTTGGTGCTTTAAGCAAGATAGACCAAAGCCATAATATATATACTGCACCTACAAGGGGTATGAACATTATGGGAAAGGTAAACATAAAGAGTATCAAAAATATCATGGCAGATTTTAAACTCAAGAGGATAGAGGTTGTGATATTTGGGGTACCGATGACTTTTACTTCCGGATAATGTTTTTTTGCCAGTTTGATGAGTAGGGGTTCTACCATAAATGAAGTGACGATAGAGATAGTGACAATAAAGAGCATATAGGCAATGGCTACGGAGGCTACAGAGGCACCTGTAGTTTGTAACCACTCCCAAGGTAACCATGAAAGATAACTACCGACAAAACCGTTTAAACTTCCCCCAAATAACCACAATAAACCTGCTGTAAGAGCCAATGAAATAAGGGTGACTTTAAAAACAAAGATCAGGGTATCTATAGAGATGATATCTTTAAAACTTTTTCCAAGTGTGTGTGTCATCATAGGTACTCATTTTTAAATTTCACATAACGTTCTGCCGAGGCATAGAGTTCAGACACCTCTGCTTCATTGAGCTCTCGTACCACTTTTGCAGGACTCCCCATGATGAGGCTTCTAGGAGGAAAAACTTTATTTTTTGTGACCAGAGCAGAAGCACCTACAATGGACTCTTTTCCTATGACTGCACCATCAAGTATGGTGGCAGACATACCAATCAGACAGGCATCTTCGATGGTACAACCATGTAACATGACACGATGTCCTACTGTGACATCATTGCCTATGACTGTAGGGTGTCCGTCTGACATATTTGCTTTTTTATGATGTGTGACATGTATCATACTAAGGTCTTGGATGTTGCTTCTGTCACCTATGTGAATATGATGGACATCGCCACGTACCACGCAGCCAAACCATACGGCAGCATCTTCTCCCATACTTACACGCCCTATGACGGATGCACCTTGGGCAATCCATGCATTTTTTTGAAGTTTCGGTGTCCACTCTTTAAATTGAAGTATCATATACTTTGCCTGCCTAATTTTCTTTTAGTATTTTTTGTGCCAAACGACTGACATACTCTGGGGTATCTTTGGTCGTCTTGTTATGTATTCTGTTGACATACTGTTCTAAAACAGTATGGTTGTTCACCGTTTTACCCAGTTGCGGTACTTTAATATAGTTCCCGTCTTCTTGCAGTGTCCAGCGTAATTTATTGTCTGCAAGTTGCAGCAGAAGAATCTGTTCTATTTTTTCTGTCAGGTTCTCTTCGAGTATAGGGGTCATAAGTTCAACACGCCGTACAAGGTTACGCGGCATGAGATCTGCTGAGGAGATGTAACATTTTACTTTATTGTTTTTAAAATAGTAGATACGCGGATGCTCTAAATATTTTCCGATGATGGATGAAACGGTAATGTTTTCACTAATCCCTTTAATGCCCGGTTTAAGGCAACAGATACCACGAATGATAAGGTCAATTTTACATCCTGCTTGAGACGCAAGATAGAGTGCTTGTATGATATCGGTATCGACCAGTGAATTGGCCTTGAGGATCACATGTCCCTCTTCAGCGTAGCGACTCTCTTTTTCTATCATTTTGATGAGTCTGGGTTTAATTTGCACAGGGGACATAAAAAGCGTGTTCAGTTTTGTATAGGTTGAAAAACCGGTGAGGAAGTGGAAAAAGTGTGTTGCATCATGTCCAAACTCCTCTTTGCTTGTGAAGTATGACATGTCACTGTAAATTTTTGCTGTACTAGGATTATAGTTTCCTGTTGCAAGGTGAACATAACTTTGCAGTTTTTTACCTTTTCTTTTAATCACTTGTGCAATTTTGGCATGTACCTTTAATCCCGGAATCCCATAGACCACATGCGCCCCTGCATCTTCAAGCACTTTTGCCCAACGCAAGTTGTTCTCTTCATCAAAACGCGCTTTGAGTTCAACCAGAACTGTTACCTGTTTCTCTTCTCTGACTGCATCAATCAGGGCTTTAATAATAGGTGAATTGGGACCCGCACGGTAGAGTGTCATACGAATGGCAAGTGTTTCAGGATCTACTGAAGCCTGCTTTATAAACTGTACAACAGGTTCAAAACTGTCAAAAGGATGATAGAGTAGGACATCCTGTTTCTCTATGGCTTCAAAGATGTTTTCGGAGTCCAGAGGGGGGAGTGTTTTGGGAGAGAATGTCGGTAAGACAAGATGAGAGAGTGCTTTATCTCCTACAATTTGCCATAAAGAACCCAGATTCAGCGGTAAACTTTTATACGAGTAGATATCTTCTTCATCAAGGTTAAGGTGTGAGAGTAAAAATTTGCTGAGTTTTTTGTTCACCCCCTCCATCAGTTCAAGTCTTATAAGTGAGCCTTTGTTCCTTGAACGCAGTCCCTCTTGTAAAATTTCAAGAAAATCATCAGCTTCTTCTTCCTCAATCTCGATATCTGCATTTCTTGTCACTCGAAATGGGGTGGATGCCAGTTGTGTAAATCCGGGGAAGAGTTCAGAAGCAAAGTGTTCAACAATGGATTCTATGGGGATAAAGGTCTGTTCAATCTGTATAAAACGAGGCAATATTCTGGGGATTCGTATGAGTCCGTGCTTGATATTTTTAGAATCATCTTCCAGTGACATGGCCAAACCGAAACTAAGATTGTTCAGGTGGGGAAAAGGGTGGGTGGCATCTACGGCAATAGGGATGATGACAGGGTAGATTTCATTAAAAAAAACTTTTTTTATCTCATCTTTCTCCTCTTCATTGAGACTATCAAAAGGTTTGATATGCACAGCGTGTGCATGCAGTTGCGCTATGATGGAAGTATAGCATGACTCAAGTACCCGGTGCTCTTTATGCAGATAGTCGCGTATCGCTTCGAGTTGTTCGCTTGGCGTGAATTTATCTGCACCTGTTTCCTGAATACGTGCTTTAAAAAGTGCTTTAAGCCCTGCAACACGTATCATATAGAATTCATCAAGATTCGTACCATAAATAGCAAGGAATTTGAGTCGCTCAAGCGGAGGGAGTTTTTCATCCAGTGCCTGTGCAAGAACGCGTGAATTAAATTGTAGCCATGAGAGTTCACGGTTAAAATAGAGTTGAGAAGAGTTTAAGTCTAATGCCATACGTATCCTACCTTTAAATTTAAATGAAAAGTATTATAGCCAAAAGCTATAACTTTTTGATTTTTGCTATCTCATCACGCAGCCTTGCCGCCTCTTCAAAGTCAAGGGTTTTGGCAGCCGCAAGCATTTTGGCTTTCAGCTCTTTGACAAGTTGTTGACGCTCTGCTTTGGGCATTTTGTCGAGTTTGGAGCGTTTATTGTAAAGTTCCCCTCCATCTTCTACTTTCAGATTGGCATCAAGCTCTCTGATGGTGGTCTTTGGGGTAATACCATGTTTTTTATTGTATGCCATCTGCTTTTCACGTCTTTGCAGTGTGGTGTCGATGGTAAATTGCATCGAGTCGGTCATCTTTTTGGCATACATGAGTACCTGTCCATTGGCATTTCTAGCTGCACGTCCTGCGGTTTGAATGAGTGAAGTACGTGAACGTAAAAACCCCTCTTTATCTGCATCAAGGATGGCTACCAGACTTACTTCGGGAAGATCAAGCCCCTCTCTAAGCAAATTGATCCCTACTAAAATGTCAAATTCTCCCAAACGTAAAGAACGTATGGTTTGGTTACGTTCTATGGCATCCATATCAGAATGCATATGACGTGTTTTGAGTCCAAGGTCATTGTAGTATATGCTGAGTTCTTCAGCCATTTTTTTCGTTAGAACCGTCACGAGAACACGTTCCCCGCGTGCAATGACGGGTTTCATGCGGTCATGCAGACTCTCTACCTGATAGGTACTGTCAATAATTTCTATGAGAGGGTCAATCAGCCCTGTAGGGCGTACGACTTGTTCGGCAACAACCGAAGAGAGTTCCAGTTCAAGGGGTGCAGGGGTGGCAGAGACAAAGAGAAAATGCGGTGCCTTGTGAATGTATTCCTCAAACATCAAGGGGCGATTATCGAGTGCAGAGGGGAGCCTGAACCCATGGTCAACCAGTACCTCTTTACGGCTTCTGTCACCGGCATACATGCCTCTAAACTGCGGCAAAGAGACATGGGATTCATCGACAATGACAAGATATTCATCATGCATGGCTTCAAAGTAGTCCATCATAGAGTAGGGGGTTTCACCCGGTGCTTTGCCTGTAAGATGGCGTGAATAGTTTTCAATCCCTTTACACATTCCTGTGCTCTCTAACATCTCCAAATCAAATTCTGTACGCTGTTTAATGCGATTATACTCCACCATGCGATCTTTTTTCTGGTAGTAGGCCAGACGCTCGGCCAACTCCTCTTCGATGCTTTTTACCGCAAGTGCGAGTTTCTCTTTAGAGACAATGAACTGATTGGCAGAGTAGATGGTCACCTCTTTCACACCCTCCTCTTTTTCCCCTGTAAGTGCGTTAAACTCATAGAGTGCCTCTATCTCATCTCCAAAAAATTCTATACGAACGGCAAACTCTTCAGAGTAGGCAGGGTAGATATCTATCACTTCTCCCGTGACACGAAAATCTCCACGGTCAAAAAACTCATCATTGCGTTTATAGCCCATGTCTACGAGACGCAACAGCAGATCTTTTTGGTTGTACTCATCGCCTACACAGAGCTTTTGCACGATGGAGCGGTAATCATCGGGAGATCCTAACCCATAGTTGGCAGATACAGAAGCAATGACAATGACATCATCATGAGAAAGCAGGTTTGCGGTGGTGCTTAAGCGTAAACGTTCAAGCTCTTGGTTAATAGAAGAGTCTTTTTCTATAAAGAGATCTTGACGCGGAAGATAGGCTTCAGGCTGATAGTAGTCATAGTAGGAGATAAAATACTCTACATGGTTGTGCGGAAAAAAACTTTTAAACTCAGAGTAGAGCTGTGCTGCGAGTGTTTTGTTATGAGTCATAATGAGTGTGGGTTTTTTGGTCTTTTCAATCACCTTTGCCATGGTGTAGGTTTTCCCCGAACCCGTAACGCCCAGTAGGGTTTGATACTGATTGCCAGATTGTATGGAAGCAGTAAGTGTTTTTATGGCAAGAGGTTGGTCTCCGGAGGGTTTATATGGACTGCTTACGGTAAAATCAGGCATGATTTTTCCTCTTTAAATTAGGAATTAGAATGTAGAAATTAGAAATTTTGGTTTGCATTTTTCAAATGCCTTTATTGTTTTTTATAGATTTGGTTATGGAAACCAAGAGACTCACAAGTTCTTTATTGTCTGCAATAAGACTATCGAACATTTGCTTTGAAATGTAGTCTGTGTCGTAGAGCAAATTTATCCAATACTGTGTCTCATTTGCCTCTTTAAGCGCAATCATCAGTTTATTCAAAAAGTCTGCTCTTGACTGCGCAAATTTTGATTCGCTTACTAAAGCGCAAATAGCCGTGCCAGAACGAATAATTTGTTTACTTAAGATAAATTCTCTTTTTTTATTACAAAGATATTGGGTCAGCTTAACGATGCGTATTGAAAAGGCATAACTTTTGTCATATAGTATATTATTTTGTGGCATTTTCTCTTCAATTTCTAATTTCTAATTTCTAATTTCTAATTCTTTCGCTATTATATCAAATCAATTACAATTAACTATTACGGAGCGAAAGAGATGTCGGCATTGCAAAAGTTACAAGAGAAGATAGAAGAGTGGAGAGTCAGTCATGAATTGCTTAAAAGTGAAAATGCGCAATTAAAAGTTGAACTTGCTACTGCAAACAGTTCTAAAGAGGATCAGTCTACGGAGATTGAGCTGCTTCAAATGGAACTGCAAGAGAAAGATGCCGAGATAGAAAAGATCATTGCCCAGGTAGAAGCACTGCTCTCTTAGGTTTGAAGGGATACGATGAAAAATGTTGCACTCACTGTTTCGGGTAACCGCTACGAGATCAAACTTGAAGATGATTTTGCAGACTTCGTCAACAAAGATTTGCAAGAAGCAGGGGTCAACCTGCATCAGGACAACAAACCCGACAAACTACTTAAAGCCTATCTTCGTTTAGCCAAACAGGCAACCTCCTATGAAGATGAGATAGAACTTCTTATTGAAACACTGGATGGGCTCTAATAATATACCTTCACTTTTGTAAAAAATTTTTCAAAAGTTTGGGTTCGCTATGCTATAATCAAGAACTAAGGAATCAGAGTTAAATAAAACCATCATTTTAGCGTACTCTTTTAGCCCTAGTCAAACCATTTTAATCGTCGCGTAGCTAAGGCTATGCTCCTCATAAAATGCTTTAACTAGAACTAAAATAGCATTCTCTAAAATTTCGATTTTATTTAATTCTGATTCCTAACTTACAAAAAGGTTCTCTTATGGCAGCTGTAGATTATGACTCATTTTGCTACTATACGTATTCTGATTATTTAAAGTGGGAGGGTTCTTGGGAACTTATAGATGGTGTGGCTTATGCTATGGCTCCTGCTCCCTACCCGAAACATCAACGTGTAGTTTTTAAAGTGGGTAAAGAGTTAGATGCAAATCTTGATTGTTCTTCTGAAAATTGTGAGGTTTACATATCACCAGTTGACTGGAAGGTAGATGAAACGACTGTTGTTCAGCCAGACATTGCGCTCTTTTGTGAAGAACCGGAAGGTCAGTTCTTCTCTAAAACACCTCCTCTTGTGGTCGAAGTACTTTCAAAAGCAACTGCACTTAAAGATGTCACTACAAAAAAAGATCTTTATGAAAAACAGGGTGTTCTTTTTTATCTTATCATAGAACCAAACTCTGAGGTGGCAGATGTATTTAAATTGGAAGATGGCAAATACGTACATGATGGTAAATATACCAAAGAACATAGCTATGCATTTGTATTGGCAGATGAATGTCGGAGCAGTATAGATTTTTCAAAGGTTTTTTGATTTTTTCAAATTTGTAGGTTTGGCACTGCTAAACCTACAGAATAGTTACCTATCTAAACCTTTTAAACACGCGTTTAAAATCTAAACTTACGTGACAACTTGTCTCTTCAAAGTCATAACTTTCCTGTAAAAAATCGCCCTCTTTGTCATATTTTGAGCCTTTTAGTTTGTAAACTTTGGCTCTTAGGTCATCTGGATAAACCAAGATATAGTATGTTACTTTCTCTTTTTCATAAATTTCAAATTTGTACTTTTCATCTCGTTTGGCTGTGGACTTAGAGAGTATCTCCACCACAATTTCAGGTGATTTGCTTAAGTAACTCTCATTTGTTTCACCGCAAGTAAGGACAATATCGGGTCTTAAAATGGTGTCATCACTCACTTTATAGTCTATCTCTCCTAACACTTCACACTGCGTACACGCTTCTAGTTGGTTGTGTAGTTCAGATATAATAACCGTGGCTAAACTTTGATGTTTTCTCATGGGAGCTGGTGCCATGGCTAAAGGAAATCCGTCTATGAGCTCCCATTTGCCGTCCCATTTTTTATAATCATCGTAAGTATAATGCTCAATAGCTTGTGCTAATGCTGGCATGAAATACTCCTTTACTTTCAATTTATATTTCTATTGTATCAAAAATAAACCCAAATAAATTAAGGGCACTTCCTTC
>JAYEJF010000046.1:0-3236 GCA_034660455.1 Campylobacterota bacterium
TCTATATTTAGCTTATTTTAACCATTTTTACATCACCCAATATTTAAAATGTTGATTTAGTTGTAGAGAACCTCTGATTTTTCTCTCTTTTTTTAATTGGGGCTGGGTGAGTTAGAATTGCTGATAAACTTGACAATATATGACTAAAGGTTGTATAATAAATCATAATTAAACAATTTTAAGGAGATTATCTATGAATATATTAGAAAACTTAACAAACCAAATGCAGGGGACGATAGAATCAGGGGTTTCACTTGCCTTGCATAATAAAAATCAGGAAGTGGATCCCATACACTTAATGTGGGCCTTACTTACCAATTCGGGCTCTATTTTACATCAAGCACTCAATAAAATGAATGTGGACAAAGCAGCCATTGAGCTAGAGACAAAAAGTATTGCCAATAAATTACCCACCGTCTCTTCTGTGACCAAAGAGAGTATTAAACTTTCTCAACATCTTGTACGTACACTCCAAAATGCCCAAGGTGTGATGACTGCAAATGGAGACCAGTACCTTGCCGTGGATGCATGGCTGATGGCAAATGTTGGAGAGAGTTTCATTCGCGATACGATGTCTAAATATCTTGATATTTCTGAATTTGAAAAGACATTGGAGAGTATACGCGGAGGCAAACAGATTGATTCCCAATCTGGAGATGAGACATTAGAAGCGTTGGCACAATATGCAGATGATTTGAATCAAAAGGCATTGGATGGGAAGTTAGATCCTGTCATTGGACGTGATGAAGAGGTACAGCGTATGATGCAAATACTCATACGTAAGACAAAAAATAACCCTATTCTAATAGGTGAACCTGGGACTGGTAAAACAGCCATTGTTGAAGGGCTTGCACAGCGTATCGTAAACAAAGAGGTACCGCTTAGTCTGCAAAATATGCGTGTAATGAGTCTTGATATGAACCGTCTTATTGCCGGAGCCAAATATAGAGGTGAGTTTGAAGATAGACTCAAAGCCGTTGTAGATGAAGTGAAAGAGTCAGGGAATGTCATTTTGTTTATTGATGAGATTCATACGATTGTAGGGGCAGGTGCATCAGAAGGGGGGAATGATGCGGCCAATATTTTAAAGCCTGCACTTGCACGTGGTGAACTGCATACGATTGGTGCAACCACACTCAAAGAGTATAGAAAGTATTTTGAAAAAGACACAGCCCTGCAACGTCGTTTTCAACCTGTTAAAGTGGATGAACCGAGTATCAATGAAGCGTTGCAGATACTTAGAGGTATTAAAAACAAGTTAGAAACACATCATAATGTCAATATTACGGATTCGGCACTCATTGCAGCGGCTAAATTATCGGATAGGTATATTACCGATAGATTTTTACCTGATAAAGCGATAGATCTCATAGATGAAGCAGCCGCAGAACTCAAAATGCAAATAGAGTCCGAACCTACGGATTTGGCCAAGTCTAAACGTGAAATTTCTACACTGCAAGTCGAAAAAGAAGCACTTAAAATGGAAGAGAGTGAAAAAAACAGTGTTAGACTCGATGAGATAGAAAAAGAGTTAGCAGATCTTGAGGAGCAACGTATTGCACTTCAAAATCAGTTTGAGAATGAAAAAAATGTCTTTAATGAGATTGCAGAGGTGAAAACAAAGATTGATACACTGAAGACACAAGCCGAACATGTCAAGCGTGAAGGAGACTTTAATAAGGCAGCTGAAATTGAATATGGTCAAATCCCTGCCGAGGAGAGAAAACTGACAGAACTTGAAGAGAAATGGAAGTTAATGATGTCTGAGGGCACACTGCTTAAAAACTCTGTAGATGAGGAGATGATAGCCAGTATTGTCAGCCGTTGGACAGGGATCTCTGTCTCTAAGATGCTTCAAGGTGAGAAAGAGAAAATTCTTGCCATTGAGACTATTTTAAACGAAGAGGTCGTTGGGCAGGATGAAGCTCTCAAAGCGGTTTCACGTGCCATTAAACGTAACAAAGCTGGACTCTCAGACCTCAATAGACCTATAGGAAGTTTTATGTTTCTAGGTCCCACAGGTGTAGGTAAAACGCAAGTGGCAAAAACACTTGCAAAGTTTTTGTTTGATTCGGAAAAATCACTCATTCGTATCGATATGTCTGAATATATGGAGAAACATGCAGCAAGCCGTCTGGTAGGTGCACCTCCGGGATATGTGGGGTATGATGAAGGAGGACAGCTCACTGAGGCAGTAAGAAGAAAACCATACTCTGTTGTACTCTTTGATGAGATAGAAAAAGCGCACCCAGATGTGTTCAATACACTTTTACAAGTGCTTGATGATGGACGTCTAACAGACAACAAAGGGGTGACGGTAGACTTTAAAAATACGATTATTATTATGACTTCAAACATCGCGTCAGATAAGATTATGACCATTACCGATAAAGAAGAGAGACGTGCAGCAGTAAACGATGAACTCAAACGGAACTTCAAGCCAGAGTTTTTGAACCGCTTAGATGAACAAGTCATTTTTAATCCGCTTGACTTAGATGCGATTACTAGTATTGTAGATATCTTATTTAAAGATATTCAGAAAAAGCTTTTAGAGCGTGACATTTCGATTACGCTGACGGATAATGCAAAAGCCTATATTGCCCAAGCCGGGTTTGACCCGGTATACGGGGCACGTCCATTGAAACGAGCCTTGTATGAAGTCGTAGAAGACAGATTGGCTGAATTGATACTTGAAGATAAGGTTGTTGAAGGTTCAGACGTGAGTTTTGATGTACAAAATGAAGCGATAGAAGTACGTATCTCTTAAGATTTAATCGTATAGGTTTTATAACGTTCGTCGTGAGGAATCTGGAAACCGCTCGCGGGTCACAGATTTCCCTCCTAGTGCCAATATTTTAAAGCTCTTTCAATTTGAACTTCATTACAATCTTGCAATGTATTTTTACACCAAACAAGAAAATTAAAAACCATTTTTCTTTGAGCACTATTGCAAAGGTATTTGAAATTTAAATTTTTTGAGTTCTCTTTTGCTCTTCCATGTTCTGCTAGTGTATTGATAGTATAGTCACAAATCAAGTTTCCATTTTTGTCTTTATTTTCGTAACACCAGTTCATATAGCTTGGAATATAAATTAAAAAGTCTATCTCTTTTTTAATCCTCTCGGGAATAATTCCCCGACCCTTGGGTCGTAACCTTATGATATAATGAGGTTATGGGGAAGCATATATTCAAAAGTCATAATAAAACATTGCTGTTATACCATATGGTATTCCCA
>JAYEJF010000047.1:0-15188 GCA_034660455.1 Campylobacterota bacterium
CTGATAAACCTTTACCTGATTTAATTTTCTCTGCAAACTCTTCTACATCTATCTCTATTTTCATCTGTCTTTCCTTCTATGTGCAATTTTATCTAATTGACACAGAATTATTTACAGTCCCGCTTTTCGCGGCGATGATGCAGTTAATTTTGAGACTCCCTCTGACATCTGGATATGTTAACGGCGGGGCATTTTTATTTACTTGGATTGCCGCATACTTTCCTCAATTGATTTGGGTTTTAATATGTTCAACTCTTATTGTTGTTTTGAATGCAAGCCAAAAAATTAGTAAATCAAAAACATATATTATATCTATTTTGGGTATCTACAGTATCCTCTCTTGGTTAGTTATAATTCCATCAATTAATAACCTAACAGCTGGTCTATTGGTTTTTTTCACTCCTGCTAATCCCCAAGATATTCTCCTACCTCCATATGATTTAACGACAACTATTATTGCTTCTTTATCCTTTGTGGAGCCTACGATTGCCTATTTTATAATTGGTTTATTGGTTTGGGATAATAATTCAAAAAATAAAGTAATTGAAGCTATAAAATTAATTTTTGTTATCATGGTAATAAGCCAATCCTTGGTTAGACATATAGCATTCGTTCTTAACAGTGATTTGCCATTTGTTGCAGCAAATTTAAGTGTAGGTCAATTCACTCTAGAGTGGATATTTGTTGGAATAATGATTTCATTTTTACTGCCTTGGTATCACAAAAAAGCCAATGAATGAAGAAGCATTTGCAAGTTCAGCTGACTAAGAGATATAACAAATCGTAGCAACAAAAATATGTTACCTCTGCCGATTTTTAGCTTTGAAAATGTTAGAAATTTAGATACCATTTTGGAACTAAAAAGAGTATAGAAACAGGTAACATATTTTTGTACTCAACCGTTATACTCAAAAAATAAATATGCTATAATAAGAGAAAAAGGAAAGTGCATGGTAGCATTAAAACAAGAAGCACAAGAGATGATTCAAAATCTTCCTGATAATTGTACTTATGAAGATATCCAGTATCACCTTTATGTTGTAGAAAAAATTAAAAATGGGATTAGTCGTGCAGATAAGGGTGAGGTTTCATCACATCAAGATGCAAAAGAAAGAATGGCTAAGTGGCAGTCAAATTAGAGTGGTCAGAAGAAGCTCTTGAAGATATAGAGTCTATCGCTACTTACATAGAAAAAGATTCTCCTATATATGCTTCATCTGTTGTATCAAAGTTTTTTGAAAAAGCTGAAATTTTAAAAGACTTTACAGAGTTAGGTCGAAAAGTTCCTGAACTAAATGATATTAATATTCGAGAAATATTTGTTTATAGCTATAGACTAATTTATAAAATCAATGAAGACACAGTTTTGTTTGTAGCTGTAGTACACGGTAAAAGACTTCTTGATAATCATCAAAAAGTAACCTAGAAACTGTGAATTTACTCACAAATAATCCTTTTTCACAGTCAAAACTTAAGAACTTTTTTTGAAATGTTGTATAAAAATCTTAGGAAAAACAAAAACACTAAAACTTCGGTATAATCATTAAAGATAAAAGCTATGGAGATAATCATGCAAACACTAACTATAAAAGTCAAAGATGATTTCATGACAGAGTTTATGAAAATGATTGATAGTGTAAAAGATAATGTCATAATTCAAAATGATAAGAATCTTGAACTTGACCCATATTTTTATGAGAGACAAAAAAAACTACAAAAAATTAGAGATGATATTAAGAGTGGAAAAATGCCAACGCATGATTTTGAAACTTCAATGGACGAATTGATAAAAGAGCTTGAAAATTGAAAATTGAAAATTGAAAATTATTGAATCTGATGAATATAAAATTAGACTGAGAGAAGTAACAAGTTTTATAAAAAATGATAAAAAATCTGCTGCAATCAATTTTGCAAAAGAACTTAGAGAAAATATTAGAAATTTAAATAACTATCCATTTAAATTTAGGAAATCTATATACTTTGATGATGATAATATTAGAGATATGATTTACAAAGGCTATACAATCACTTATGAAATCAATGGGCAAAATGAAACAATAGAAATATTGGATATTTTCAATCAAAACAAACGTTAGATTTCCTTTGATTGAATTTTAAAATATTATTTATGAAGCTCCTCGACCCAAGTCGGTCTGTCACCTATGGTAATGATGATCCTACAGCTCCAGCTGTTGAACCCCTATCAGACTTTAAGTCATCCAAATATTTTAAATGCCACAATACCGATATAAGTTTCACAGCCGGAGCTGTGAAACGAGAAAAAGTAGTCTCCTTTTTCCAGCGTCACTGAAGTTGAACGTTATCTCGAACACTTCGCATTCGAAAAAATATTTGACTTTGTGCGCACATTGTAATATAATTAAGGTATGGAATTTATATACGATGAAAAGAAGAATCAGGTTTTATTCGAAACAAGAGGAATAACATTTGAGCAAGTGATAGAAATAATTTCTGAAGAAGGTGTTCTTTTAGACTTTCAACACCCCAACAGTAAGGACTATCTAAACCAAAGGTTAATGATTAGAGAAATTTGTTTTGAAAACAGTTTTCAAAGATAGAAGGTTTAAGTATCTCATAGAGGAAAATAATGAAAAATAATCATATTGATAATGAAGAAAAAGAGTTAATGGATTCACTTGAAGGTTTTGACTTAAGTCAAATAAAAACTGATAAGGAAAACAGTAAACTCCTTCAAAAATCAGCTAAAGCATTCGTTAAAAAAGAAGAGACAAAAATGAATATTAGAATCTCTTCTCACGAACTTGATAAAATTAAAGAAAAAGCAGAAAAAGAAGGATTGAAATATCAAACTTTCATAAAAAGTATTCTACATAAATATATTACGGGGCAACTTGTAGAAGAAAAACACCGACCTACATCATAGAGACTACAACAACAAGGAGCCAATATTTTCCCCTGTGGCGAAAATATTGGCTCACGATAAACGATATCAAGAAAAGGTTTGCTTTGTGAGATTTGAGTGGAACGATGATGAGCAGTAACAGCATTAAAATTAACTGTGATATGGGTGAATACTTTGCTTTCCAAAAAACAGACTTAAATGCAAAAGTTATGCCCTACATAGATATGGCAAACCTTGCTTGCGGTTTTCACGCAGGTGACCCCGTGACGATGCATCAAAGTATCAAAGAATCTATTGTGAATGATGTAGCCATTGGTGCACACCCCTCCTATCCTGATCTTGCAGGATTTGGTAGAAGACCTATGCAATGCAGCGTTGAGGAGATTGTCTCTTTTGTCATCTATCAGTGTGGTGCCTTAGATGCGCTTTGCAAAAGTTATGATACAAAGATTCGTTACGTGAAGCCCCATGGTGCACTCTACAACACCATGATGCAAGATACTGAAGTCTTTAAGTCCATTGCCAAAGCCATCTCAAAATATGACACAGAGATACCCCTGATGATACTCTCTAGCACTGAAAATGAAAGCTATGCCACGCTTGCAAACAGATATGGTATTTCACTACTCTACGAAGTGTTTGCAGACAGGGCGTATCAAGATAATGGACACCTTGTACCACGTTCAGAAGAACACGCTCTCCTTCACTCAACCCATGAGATACTCCAAAGGGCTAAAATACTCAAAGAGAAAGGCTATATAGAGAGTATCAACGGCAAAAAAATTCCTCTACAATCCGATACACTCTGTGTACATGGGGATAACCCTCATGCAGTAGAGATCATACAGGCACTGCATAGGTTCAACCATGAAAATTGAAACTGCCTCTGTGGACGCTGTCATTGTCTACTTTGAAGCGCGTATCTGTGAAAAGGTACTCGACAAAGTGCAACATGCTTACAAGGTGCTACAACAACTTCCCCATATTATAAACCTTACACCCTCTTACCACTCCCTCTTAGTGGAGTATGATATTTTTAAATATGACGAGGCTACTATAAAGCATACTATTAGAAAATATCTCGAGTCAACAACACTTCTCAAAGCACCTATGTCAAATAAATGCATTCATATACCCGTAGACTACACCCAAGGTCCAGACCTCTCTAGCGTGGCAAAGTTACATGGTCTCACTCCCCAAGAAGTTATAATAAACCATACACAACCCATCTATCGTGTCTATGCCATCGGTTTTATGGTGGGATTTGCCTATTTGGCAAAAGTAGATGTAAGCATAAGAACCCCAAGACGCGCCACACCCAGAGCCAAAGTACCCAAAGGCAGCGTTGCCATAGCGCAGACCCAAACAGCCATCTATCCCCAAGAGAGTTCAGGAGGATGGCATATCATTGGACATACCGACTTTAATGATTTTCACGCGTTTGAGATAGGAGACAGTGTAAGGTTTGTTAGTGTTTAAAGTCCTCTCTGGCGGTCTGTTTACCACGGTTCAAGACTTAGGACGCCAAGGCTACACCCATCTGGGTATCACCCCTTCAGGTGCGATGGATGAGTACGCCTACAGGTGGTGCCAAAAACTGCTGAACAATAAAGAGGGTAATGCACTCGAAATTCTCTTAAGCGGATTGAAACTTCAAGCCACTGCACCTACGACCATTTCGGTATGCGGTGCAGACCTAGATTTTCGCATCAACGGCACTTCACGACCTATCTGGCAAACCCATCAAATAGAAATAAACGACATACTCTCTTTTGAAAAAAAATGCTCAGGGATGAGAGCCTACCTTGCAGTACTAGGAGGGTTTAATATTGAAAAATATAAAGGGAGCTACGCCACAACACTCAAAGAGCATAGAGGTAAAAAACTTGAACATGGTGATACCTTGGATTTTACGCCCAGTATCCCGACACACACAAGACGAGTACCACAAAAGTTCATTCCAGAGTACCCTCCAGACATGACACTACGCATTGTGCTTGGGTATCAACACGCCTATTTTAGTCAAAATGAGAAAGAGAAATTTTTCTCTAACCCCTACACCCTCACCTCACAGATGAACCGTATGGGATACAAACTGCATGGTGAGCCTATCCATGCATCAAGACAAGACATTATATCTGATGGCATAAGCTATGGTGCCATTCAAATTCCTCCGGATGGGTATCCCATTATTTTGCTTAAAGAGCGACAAACTATTGGGGGTTACCCAAAACTAGGTTCTGTTTTAGCAAGTGACTGTTTTCGGTTATCACAACTCTCTATTGGGAGTACAGTGAGTTTTGAGATAATCACTGTAGAAAAAGCTCAAGAGGAGATGATAAAATTTTATAGATTTTTTGAGACTAATCAATGAAATAATAAACATAAGCTATAATCCCATCTATGATAAGCACACTTCTTTCACTGATTTTCATTTATGTTTTTATACTCCTGGGGTATATGGCTAAACGTATCTTTAAAGATGATATTAATCCTCGAACACTCACATTAATGTCCGTCTATTTTTTACAACCCTTTGTGACCGTTTGGGGTTTCTCAACCACCACACTGCATAGTGACCATTTTTATGTTCCGCTTGTCTATCTGGCAATCATCTTTGCCCTACTCATTCCCACCATTTTACTGGGAAAAATCATCTTTTCCGACCCTAAAGAGAGAGCCATTTTCTCTATTGCAGGATTTGTGGGAAACACGGGCAACATCGGCATACCTCTAGGCATTGCCCTCTTTGGGGAACAGAGTGTCATCTATACCACACTCATCAACATTGCCAATGTCTTTGTGGTCTATATGATTGGGGTTTATATCTATTCAAGAGGCTCATTTAACATGAAAGAGTCACTCTCAAACATTGTGAAAATTCCTATTATCCCTGCTTCCATTATTGCCATATTAATAAATATTTACGGTCTCTCTTTTCCTCCTGAAATTGTAGAGTTCTTTAAAATGGGTGCTTACGCAGGGATTGTTTTACAACTTTTTCTACTCGGTACCTTTTTACAGAGCATCCGCATTCAAGCCTTACATCCCAAACTTTTTATAGGGACAATTGGGCAAAAGTTCATTATTATCCCCCTTGCCACAGCTTTCATCTTGAGCTTTACGAACCTACCCCTCTTTATTCAAGGGGTCATTTTTATGGAGATGATGGTACCTTTAGCGGTTGCCAACATTAACCTCGCTTCCTTGTATCACTGTAAACCCAAAGATGTGACTGCACTCATACTGCTTAGTACCCTGCTTTTTATTCCCCTGCTTTTTGTTTTGAGTTATGTGATAAATCACTACTATTTGTGATAAAATAATGTATTAATTTAACAGGAGTATCCATGTCTAAAAGAACCCTTATCATCGGTGCTGGTGGCGTTGGAAATGTAGTAGCATTTAAGTGTGCGATGAATAGTGAAACATTTGGAGCAATTACCCTTGCGAGTCGTACGGTAAGTAAGTGTGAAAGGATTGCTAAGAATATCAAAGAGAAAATAGGTATCTCTATTGCTACCGCCTCCATTGATGCAGATGACGTGAGTGCACTCGTCGCACTCATTACCAAACTGCAAGCCGATATCGTCATCAATGTGGCACTTCCCTATCAGGACTTGACCATCATGGATGCGTGTAGCCAAACAGGAGTAGACTACTTAGATACTGCCAATTACGAACACCCCGACACTGCAAAGTTTGAGTACAAAGAGCAGTGGGCAAAAGATGGACAATTTAAAGAATCAAAAATCATGGGACTTTTAGGATCCGGTTTTGATCCTGGAGTCACCAATGTATTTTGTGCCTACGCGCAAAAACACTACTTTGACGAGATACATATGATTGATATACTCGATTGTAATGCAGGAGACCATGGGTATCCGTTCGCGACCAATTTTAACCCTGAGATCAATCTACGTGAAGTCTCCGCAAAAGGGCGTTATTGGCAAAAAAATGAAGAGGGAGAAGGCATCTGGATAGAAACAGACCCCATGGAAATCAAACAAGTATGGGACTACCCCGAAGTGGGTCCAAAAGATTCATATCTGCTCTACCATGAAGAGATGGAGTCTTTGGTCAAACATATCAAAGGACTCAAACGTATTCGTTTTTTCATGACCTTTGGAAAGTCTTACCTCACCCATATGAAATGTTTGGAAAATGTCGGGATGCTTGGTATCAAAGAGGTAGAACACAAAGGTATGAAGATTATCCCTATGGAGTTTTTAGCGACCCTGCTTCCCGACCCTGCGAGTCTTGGACCACGTACCAAAGGAAAAACAAACATTGGTATCTTTGCAAAAGGGCTCAAAGACGGTAAAGCCAAAACAGTCTATATCTACCAAGTTTCTGACCACGAGAAGTGTTATGCTGAAGTGTTGAGCCAAGGGGTCAGTTACACCACAGGTGTGCCTGCCATGATAGGGGCTAAACTCATGTTGGAGGGTAAATGGCAAGGCAAAGGGGTCTTCAATATGGAAGAGTTTGATCCTAATCCCTTTATGGAAGAACTCATGGTACAAGGATTGCCTTGGAAAGTGATGGAACTTGGTGCAGACGAGACGAGAGTTGTAGTATAGATGGAGTTTACTTTTCTACTCAAAAAAATTGTTTCTATGTTCATTATGCCCTTACCTTTGGGCATATTTTTACTCATTCTGGGCTTGATATTTCTCTATAAGAACAAACTTTTAAAAGCTAAAGTGACTTTAACATTGAGTCTACTATGGCTTTTTCTTATCTCCTATTCTCCTCTGGTCAATACCATCTTGTACCACTATGAATCTCACTACCCTACACTGCACAAAGTACCACTAGAGATACAATATATTTACGTTTTAGGTGGAGGTCACCATAGCGATGAGATGCATCCCATTACTTCACAAGTCAATGAAGCCTCTTCCGTACGTCTGAGTGAAGCGATACGTCTTTACCACCAACTCAATGAAAAACCGACTATTATTGTCTCAGGCTACAGTGGACTCTTTGACCCTACACCTCACGCCATCATGCAAAAAAGACTTGCTCTTTCGCTTGGTGTCAAAAAAGAGAAAATAGATATCGAACCTACGCCAAAAGATACACAAGAAGAAGCCATAGCTGCTAAAAAATATATAGGCAATCAGCCTTTTATAGTTGTTACTTCTGCCTCACA
Organism: Campylobacterota bacterium; assembly: GCA_034660455.1. Lineage (GTDB taxonomy): Bacteria > Campylobacterota > Campylobacteria > Campylobacterales > Sulfurovaceae > Sulfurovum. The sequence continues at coordinate 8,043 of JAYEJF010000047.1, forward strand.
TATGCAACGGGCATTAAAATTTTTTAGAAGTGAAGGACTACATCCCATACCTGCACCGACAAATCATTTAGCCTCTATAAAACATCCAAACTATGCAGAGGTTTTTTCTATCTCTGCACTGCGTAAAGCCAATATCATTTGGCACGAAATGTTGGGACGTCTCTGGCAACGTATCAAAGGTATCTCATAAGACTACCCTAATTTTCAAAGCATATAAAATTATATAAATAAGTGTAGAGTGTCACTCTACACTTTAAGTTTAAATGGCGTATACTCTTCTTAGATAAATAGAAAGGCTACCCTATGCAACTCAAAATGAAAGATCTCATGATACAAAGCAATGAGAGTAAATCGACCATACTCTACTACATCAAAGAGGGTTTACTCCCCCAACCCTCCAAACCCAAACCCAATGTACATCTCTATGATGAGAGCTGTATACAGATCATGCGGTTCATCAAATACCTGCAACATAACTTCTCATACTCCATTGCTGAGATTAAAAATATCTTTAACGACAACCATTTTGACTTTGATGGCAGTTTTGAAACGATGGTACGCTCTCTAGAACTTATCTCGGGAGGGAAAGAGAATCAGTGGTACACCAAAGAGGACTTTTTAATACTGGCTAATATTAATGAGGATAGACTTGAGCAATATCAAAAACAGGGCTTTCTTTTTGAACGTGCAAAAGGTTTCTCCTCTAAAGAGATAGAGATTGTCGAAATTTTAGAGCGATCAAAAAGTTTGGGTTTGGACTTTTCACTTTTAGATGCCTATGTCCATGATGCCAAAACGCTTGCCAAAAAAGAGAATGAGATTGGTGCATCACTTCTCAAAGAGGAGAATCAATCGCATAACGCACGCTATGAACTGCTTTTTGACCTCATACTGACACTTAAACCCTACATCTTCAATATGCATACGGTTGAAGCACATAAAAAAAATATCGCAAAGGAAGCGTCATGAAATCACTTTTTACCATCGCCGGATTTACACCCTATATCTTCATCGTGCTGCTCAATGCCATGACGGATCTTGGACACAAGATCATTTTGCAAAATACTATTTTTAAATCCTATGAGGGGGCTGAACTCATTATCCTCACTGCCATCGTCAACGCTTTAATCCTTTTGCCCTTTATCTTTCTCTTCTCACCCTCAGGGTTCATCTCCGATAAATACCCCAAAACAAAAGTCATAGAGTATGCATCATTTGCAGCCATTGTCATCACTACCCTCATATTACTCTCCTATACCATGGGATGGTTTTGGGTCGCTTTTGCTTTGACCTTCATCCTCGCTGCACAATCTGCCATCTATTCTCCTGCCAAATATGGACTCATCAAAGAGATGACAGGCAATGAAAAACTAGCCCAAGCCAATGCTTTGGTACAAGCAGTAACCATTGCTTCCATCCTTGCAGGTGCAGTGATCTACTCGATCTTCTTTGAAAATCTGCTACAAGATGCAACGACCATCCCCTCAGAGATACTCACCTATATTGCACCTGTAGGCTATATGCTTATTGGCGCAAGTACCATGGAGTACCTGTTGGCAAGACGACTGGTAAAAAAGTTCAAAGCCGTAAAGATAGATGAGCACATGACCTTTGAGCCTAAAGCATACAAAAACCTCTCTTATTTGAGAAGCAACATTGCCGTTCTCAAACAAAATGAGACAATCTGGCTTAGCATTATTGGTCTTTCGGTACTTTGGGGTGTTTCACAGGTGGTATTGGCCATCTTTGGAGAGTATCTTAAGACGACGCTGGGTATCACCAATACGATTACTGCGCAAGGTATATTGGCCCTTGCGGGAGTAGGTATGATACTCGGTTCCATTGTGGCAGGACGGGTAAGTAGAAATTACATTGAGACAGGCATCATCCCTCTGGGAAGTTTGGGGGTTGCACTCTCACTCTATATGATTCCTTCACTTCACTCTTTGTGGTCATTGGGCTCAACTATTTTGGCTTTTGGCTTCTTTTCAGGGCTATTCATTGTCCCCCTCAATGCAATGATCCAATTCTCCTCCCCACAAAAGATACTGGGCAAGGTACTTGCAGGAAACAACTTCATGCAAAATGTAAGTATGTTCCTCTTTTTAATCTTGACTGCTGTTTTTGGCTATTTTGAGTTCTCTTCGGTAGGATTGTTTTACATTGTCTCTACCATTGCATTTATCGGTATGGCATACACTTTCATCAAACTGCCTCAATCACTCATTCGCTATCTCGTGCGTATGATTATAGGGTTTAAGTACACTTTGCGCGTCAATGGGCTCAAACATATTGAAGCAGACAAAGGCATACTGCTATTAGGCAATCATATCTCTTATCTAGACTGGGCCATTTTGCAAATGTCTTACCCCAAACAGATACGTTTTGTCATGGAGAGAGAGTATTATGACAAATGGTATCTCAAACCATTTTTAGATTTCTTCGGTGTGATACCCATCTCAAGCAGAGGCAGTAAAAGTGCTTTAGCCAAAGTCACTGAGGCGCTCAATCGCGGTGAGACCGTAGCCCTGTTCCCTGAGGGGCACCTCTCACGAAATGGGCACTTGGGTACCTTTCAAAGAGGTTTTGAAAGGGCAGCCAAAGAGGCAGAGAATGCTGTTATCATTCCTTTTTACCTTAGAGGCTTATGGGAAGACAACTTCTCTTATGCCTCCAAAAAGATGAAACGCAAAAAAAATAAAGATATCTCCGTCAATTTCGCCAAGTCCATGGATATTCACTCCAATGCTCAACAAGTAAAGAAAGCTCTTTTTGACCTCTCTGTAGAGAGCTGGAAAGTCTATGCACAATCACTCCCCTCTTTACAGAAAGCGTGGATACGCTCTGCCAAAAATGTAGGTTCAAAACTCTGTATGGCAGACTCAACAGGGGTGGAAGTGAGTGGAAACAAGTTCATTACCGCAACGCTGATGATGGCTTCACGCCTCAAAACACACATCAAAGAAGAGCAAAATATTGGTCTCATTTTACCCACCTCGGTGGGGGGTTCTATGGGGAATATGGCAGTGCTTAGCCTTGGAAAGACCATTGTCAACCTCAACTACTCCGCAGGAGAAGAGAGTCTGCTCCATGCACTAAAGATTGCCAATATCAACACTATTGTAACTTCCGAACGTTTCATCACAAAACTGAAAGCCAAAGGGTTTGATATAACCGCAATACTTAGCGGTGTGAAAGTCATCTATCTTGAAGAGATAAAATCGCAGATGGGTAAGGTCAAAAGTATCCTCACATTCATGATGGTTCAACTCTTACCCGCATGGCTCCTTCGTTTACTGTTTATTCAAAAGGTCAACACGGAAGAGACCGCAGCCATACTCTTCTCAAGCGGAAGTGAAGGCAGACCCAAAGGGATAGAGTTAAGCCATACCAACATCATGGGGAACATTAAACAAACCACGACCCTGCTCAACCCTACAGATGAGGATGTGATGTTGGGAACACTGCCTATCTTCCATTCATTTGGATTAACTGTCACCACACTCTTACCCCTTATAGAGGGGATTCCCGTGGCATGTCACCCCGACCCTACAGATGGTCTGGGTATAGGAAAGATAGCGGCAAAATATGAAGCCACCATACTCCTTGCCACAGCAACGTTCCTCAGGCTCTATACCAGAAACCGTAAACTTATTCCTCTCATGTTCAGTCACTTACGTATGGTCGTAGCAGGTGCAGAAAAACTCCCTCAGGAGATACGTGATGCATTTAAAAAGAAATTTGGACTTGAAGTTTATGAAGGGTACGGTGCAACAGAAACCACCCCTGTAGCTTCAGGAAATATGCCAGATGTACTCATTCCAGATATATGGAAACCTCAGATAGGTCATAAAGTTGGCACTGTGGGACTGCCTCTACCTGGTTCCGCCCTCCGCATAGTCGACCCTGAGAGTTTTGAGACACTTCCAACAGGTGAGGAAGGGATGATCCTCATAGGAGGCACACAGATTATGAAAGGCTACATAGCAGACCCTCAAAAAACAGCCTCCGTCATCAAAGAGATTGACGGCATACGTTGGTATGTGACAGGAGATAAAGGGCGCCTGGATGAAGATGGATTTCTTACAATCGTTGACCGCTACAGCCGTTTTGCCAAAGTTGCAGGTGAGATGGTGAGTTTGGGGCTTGTGGAGGGTGAAATAAGAAAAATTCTTGGAGAAGAAGATCAGATATCCATCGCTGCACTTCCTGATGAAAAAAAGGGAGAAAAGCTTGTGCTTTTACTTGAAGGAGATATGGAAATAGCTACACTGAAAGAGAAGATAAAATCTTTAGAGATGAACCCTCTTTTTGTACCTAGTCTATACTTTAAAGTTGAAGAGTTACCTAAATTGGGTACGGGTAAGGCTGATTTTAAGGGCGCTAAGAAGTTGGCACTCTCATTAACTGCAAAACGCTAACAGAGGAGAAAACCATGAACACAACAGCACTGCTTTTCATCCTGCTTGGATTGTGGATTTTTTCCTTACAGAACAAGATCAATCATCTTGAGAAACTTGTCAATGGACTCAAAGCAAAAACCCCCTCCCTACCTTTAGATGAAGAGGGAGAGATGGTTAAAGAGGATCTAAGTCTAAGAGATATATCCCCAAAAGAAGAGACTACAACCCAACCCTTAGAGGTAGAAGAAGTTCAAAGCACTGTGAAGAGATTGAAGGAGTCACATCTCCCAAAAGAGCCTTCCAAAGTAGTATCGTTCATCAGCAACTACTTCACGGGCGGCAATCTTCTTGTACGCATCGGAGGGGTGATTCTCTTCTTTGGACTGGCATTTTTAGTAAAGTATGCTGCACAACACAGTGTGATCAGCATGCAGATGAAACTATTTTCCATAGCCGCTACAGCTGTAGCCCTGATAATCGTTGGATGGCGACTGAGAAACAAAGAAGGTGCGTACGGGCAGATACTGCAAGGGCTTGGCATTGCTACACTCTATCTTGTCATCTATGCATCATCGAAGTTCTATGCCCTCCTCTCACTTGACACTGCCTTTCTCCTTATGCTTACGGTCGTACTTTTGGGTTCTATGCTAGCCGTAAAAGAGAATGCCTTGCCCCTCTCCCTTTTCTCCACAGCGGGTGGTTTTCTTGTTCCTGTTTTAACCTCCGGTACAGATGGCTCTCATGTAATGCTTTTTAGCTATTATCTCTTACTCAACGTAGGGGTATTTATCCTCGCATGGTATCGTTCATGGCGTCTGCTCAATGTTATAGGCTTTCTATTTACCTTTGTCATTGCCACGATTTGGGGCGTGTTACGCTACCATTCAGAGCTCTTTAGCAGCACGGAACCTTTTCTTATACTCTTCTTTATCCTCTATCTAAGCATATCAATATTTTTTACTATGAAACACACATTTCGCCCTAAAAACTTTGTAGACGGCACATTGGTATTTGGTTTGCCTCTCATTGCTTTTCCGCTACAGGTGCAACTTGTAGCGAGTATCCCTTATGGTGAATCCTACTCTGCCATTGTTTTGGGGACACTCTATGCAGTGCTGTTTAGGGTACTAAGAAAAAAAGAGAACACGCTGCTTTTAGCACACTCCTTTTTAGCTATAAGCATTCTCTTTTATACCATAGCCATCCCCTACCTCTTCGATGCAGATGTAAGTGCCGCCTTATGGTCACTGGAGAGTGCAGCAATACTCTGGCTGGCACTCAAACAAAAAAGAGCCTATGCCCGATACTTTGGTACTGCTCTTTTACTGCTCTGTCTTTTTATCTACCCTGAAAGTGTCGACTTCTACCCTGTTTCCCTCAGTGAATATTTGGGATATATACTTATCATTATTGCAGGAGGCATCGCCTCTTATCTTTTGGATACCCACCGTGAACAACTCTCTAAAGCGGAGTATTTACTACCACAACTCTTGTTAGCCTTGTCTCTGATTTTATGGTTTATCAGCACCCCTTCACAACTGAACCAAGGGGGGATGCTCTATAGCCATGCCATGCTCTTTTCACTGACACTTGGAGCATTGATTCTCTTTGGGATCAACCAATGGGCCAACTGGCAAAGACTTAACACTACACTTCAGATGGTGTTACCCTTTGGCATGGGCGTTTTCTTTTTAGATATGCTCGATACTATGTCGCATCCTCACCCTTTTAGAGGCTGGGGCGGAGCCGCTTTAGGGAGCTTTATACTCCTTCACTATTTTTTCCTTTACCATTATAATGCTAGATGGAAATGGGTAAAACCCCTGCATATCTTAAGTCTTTGGTCTTTAGCCCTCATACTCACGGTTGAGTTGCGTTATCATATAGATCTATTCAATATGGGTAAGAGTATGCTCTCTTTGGCCTCCATAGCCCTTACTTTGATGCTCTCACTAGGCTTACTCCTAGCAAAACACTACCCCAAATGGCTCAAAGCGTATCAAAATGCCTATCAAGTGTTTGGCGTGGGCGGATTGGTCATCGTCATCATAGTTTGGGAATGGAATGCCGCTCTTCTTCTGCCTGATTTTACATACTTGAACTATATACCCCTGTTGAACCCTTTGGATTTGACACAAATCTTAGGACTTTGTGTTGCAGGGTACTGGGTTTATATCAACAAACATCTTTTAGAGGTGCAGATAAAAACAACAAGCTATGGCATCCTCTCATTGATGCTCATACTCTTAGCCACAGTGATCTTTGCCCGTGCCGTGCATCTCATAAGAGAGGTTGACTATACGCTTCTAGCCCTGTGGGGAAATAACTATTTTCAAACAGGACTCTCCATTCTATGGAGTCTTATAGCCATTGTACTGATGTCTCTATCCAAACGCTACCACAACCGTCCACTCTGGATAGGAGGTTTCGGACTGCTCCTACTCGTAGTACTCAAACTCTTTTTTGTAGAGCTTGCAAGTTCAGGAACCATAGAGAGAATCATCTCCTTCATGGTGGTCGGCACACTGCTACTGCTCATAGGGTATTTTGTCCCCTTACCGCCAAATAAAAAATTAGAGCACAAAAACTAAAAGTATCAAAGGATTATCATATGAATAGAAAAAACATTATCATATTTGATGGTATCTGCGGGCTTTGTAACACCTCTGTAGATATACTCATAAAACTGGATAAGCATAAAAAGTTTCTCTACACCTCCAACCAAGGTGAATTCATCAAAACA
>JAYEJF010000048.1:0-43492 GCA_034660455.1 Campylobacterota bacterium
CTAAATGGTACATTTAATGCCTTTGTATTGGGGATTTAATTAGATATTTATAGCTTGTTTGGGAGAGTGTTTTTGGCTTTTTTGGAAAGGATGTGTTTTTTGGGTGTATTTTTAGAGGTGCCCTATAACTTTCAATTCATTTTTCACAACCGTTACTTTTACATCTATCCACTGTGTAGTTTTGTTTGTGTCATGTATATTCTGCATCTGTGCAACAACAATATATTCAGAATTACTGACCAACTCTTCACTGGACATAAATTAAATACAAGCTTCTGAAATCTGTACCCAGCAGAGCATAATAATTTTGCCTTTATCATGCTCATCCCCTTTATTTATTATATCTCTTTAGGTATATCATTTGCAAGTAAGGTGTCTACCTGTTCTTATTTGATACCAGTACACTTTTCAACTATTGCTTTTATTACAATAGCCTTTAAAGCATTGTAACTTCTATCAGAAGCATAGAGTTTGTCACTCTTGCAACATCCGTGACTTATAACAATTATCTTTTTATCATCATCATAACTACACCATTCTACACTGGACCACTCTCTACGTACACTACCGACACCATAAGAAATTAACCCTGAACCAACCAACGTTGCATTACGGTCTGCTGCACCTATTGCAACAGAGAAAAATGATACAAACTTCATTCTACTGTCACTAATGCCATAAGCATAACCTTCTTTATCATGGCATCCATATCGGTATCTCAATCTATTGACCATCATCATTACAGATATGAGAATAAGTATCAAAAAAATCAGAGGTATAATGATGAGTGACACTGATATGATTGTATCATCGTCATAAATGAGTAGAAGTGTTCCAGCCAAAGATAGAGTTGTCATCGTAATCATTGCCATTTTACTAAAAATAGTTTTCTCATATTCCCATATAACAAAAGAGCCCTCTTCATCTTCACCCTCAAGAAAGCTTTGTGCTATCTCCTCTTTGACTTTATCTCTTGGCAATGTTCCTTTTTTTACTTTATGTAAAAATATTCCCAGTCCGTACGATATAAAAGGTAGTAGGAAGGAAAAAATTGCAATAAGAGGTACATTCCGAGGTAAAAGGTAGATAAACAGAAAAATGCATACCATGAACAACATTCCTGTCCACCTCCATTTTCCGTAATACCCCATAGCAAAAAAGAGTAAAAAGAACAGCGTCTCAAGCAGAAGTATCGGAAATCCTGCCCGTTCTAGTTGCCAAGACAGTTTCTTTTCTTCTAACTTCTCATTTGCAAAATACATATTTAATTTTACTTCTCCTGTGGGACACATATTATATGCATCATGAAACAACTTCAGTGCATTGGCATCTTGACTTTTACCACGCAACAGCTTGGCACGATTTTGTAACTCATCAAATTTTGTACTATTGCATACATTGATGATATTTTTGATTTGAGAAACTGTATATGGTTTCTCCATTCCATCAATCTTTCCATCTTCTTTTATCTGTCTGATGCCATAATAGTAATCATTCGGACGAGAATCAAAATTTGCGATTGGTGTGAGATACCCTAGTTGTTCTTCCAACATCCATGCCCCAGATAAAGGTTTAAACTTGACTAAAAATACAAGGACCTGTTCTCCTGTGGACAATGGCTTTATGGTCTTTCCATCATAATCCTTCTGCCAGACATCCATTATCAACTTTTCACCGACAGTAGCATCTCCCTTGATAGTGTTTATGATTTCCAAACTATATCTGCTGACATTATTTTTAGACCTTCTGTTCCAACCCATCCTGACCGATGCAACAGTAACATTTTCAACTTTTGTTATATTTACTACGCCGACATATTCAGCTTTTACAGCCATATCCTCAATCGAGTGTGAGGCAAAAAGCGACACACAGAACAACTGTATCCACAAAATAAGAAAAATAATACGTTTTAAATGATTCATGTTTCTTCTACCTTTCTCTAAAGTTCTTATACGTTTTGCTAAAATGCATAGTCTCCCTCAGGGTATGTACCGTTCTTGATGTACTGGACAAAAGTATCATAGTACCTTTCCAATATACTCTTTAATAATCTCTGCCTGAATGGAACTACTTAACATCTATTGAGACATCAATACTTCCCGAATTATCGTCCTTATTGCTATCATTATTTCCAAGATATAATCGACCTGCAGTATTAGATTTTGGTTTATATTTTATACTACTTCTATTTTTTAGGTTGTATTTCTGATTGCTGCTGTATTATACCACCAGAAGGTCTATCATTTTGACCTGATTTTGGTAAACGTTCCCTTGCTTCAGCAGCATGTTGCAAGGTTTTTTTCTTAATCATCTCTTCCTGCTCTTTTTTATCTTCCTTCCAAAATTTAGGATTATTTCCAGCTTCATTCTTTTTCCATCCATTGATATGAGAGTTTACTTCCTTTTTAAATTTTTTGACATTAGGTAGCTGAGAACGGTCTTTCCTATCATGGTAGTTAATAAATGGATTGTACATAATATCTTTTGCCTTCTCAGTTATTGCTGCGGCTACATATCCTTTTGATTCCATAATAAATCCAGTAATTAACCTTGCACGATAACGTTTAGCTTTTTCAATATCTACAGGACGGTGTTCCCAATCTAGTGGATTACTTGACAACTTCATTGCATCATTTACCGCAATAGCATCTGCCATTCCTCTTAGCATATATTCTATATCTTTTCCATAAATTTTACCATATTTACTTGCAATCACATAGCCAAAATCATGACGCTGGGCAATTTCATCAAGTGAATCTACAGGAGCTTTTGGACCAGCTCTAGTTGCATGCCTGTATCCTCCCCAAAATCCAGGACCATACCAATTTCCATATTGAAAAATAGTATCTCCTTCAGGAATACCCACGCAAAGAGCCATCCAACCCTCAGAGTCAAAATCCAAAAAATAGGGAGTCATAAAGTTAAGTGCAAATTCACAATTTTTTTTGCTTCGTGCTAATGACTCTACTTTTACTTTCTCTGCACATAAAGCTTCAATTTCCCTCACAATTGCATCAATAATAGTACTATTGTCATCATATTTTTTACTTTCACTACACTTATTCCATATTTCTTTATCACGAGGAAGAGGAAACCTCCAGCATCCAAAACCAGATGCAACGCATGGACTTTCAAAATTATCTTTAGGACAAGAAGAAAAACTACTATATGCTATACCATATTTGCCAGGATGGTAAAGGACACCTACTCCAGGTGCAGCACCACCACCATCTTCTTTGCACAAACAATCAAAAAAGTTCTTTGGAGCCTCTTTTCGTACTTCTTCTATTAATTTTTTCATTTTTATATGATTAAGTTTAGATAAACGATCAATAATTCTTTTTGAATAATATTCTTTTGCTACTGGTCTAGCGTAAATATCAAATTTAATCTCATGCATAGCTCTTTTTACTCTATCTTCAGAATCAATAACTCTCTGATTAATATTCTCTACATTATTATCATCCGCTACAGAAATTGAAGAAAATTGTAAAATTGTCACTATTATTACTATCATCACCTTTTTCATAATTCTAACTCCTCTTTTAGTTCTCTTAAAAATTCTTTTGGATCAAAATCCTCATCATCAACAAATTGCCAACGATCTATAGCACGCATTCCATCTGGAGCAATCCATTGACCAGTAATCTTTTCAAGTGTTAATTTACTAGCACCATGTTCATTAGCAGGATGAGATACAATAGTTGCAAAAGTAGAAGTAAATGGTATTTGCCCTATAGATCCTGCTATACAGACTCCGTTTAAACATACTTTTGTCCATTTGTTTTCAAACACTATCTCCAAAGTTCCATCCCAATCATTCATCATTTCAGCATCGATTTTACGCCCCCAAGAAGCAGAACCATGAAGATAAAAATAATAATCACTGTTTTTTGATTTTCTTACCCCTATCCAAAGACGATGATCTAACCACATATCAGCTTTTTTACTACCACTAAATGCTATAACAAACCCTGTTGTTTCAGATGGATCAACTTTTATTGTCATTTTATAAGGTATATACCTCAAACGCTGATTAAATTTTAGAAAATCTTTTTTACTGAGAATACCTGTTTTGCCCCAGTAATTCTTCTTGGGTACATCCACCACCATTTTTCCATTTTTAAAATGTCCAAATTTTTTAAAATTACCTCCAGCAGTACCAATAGTTTCCCATTTTTTATCATCTTTACCCGTAAAAAACTCTTTAACAGGAAGAAGAGGAACTCCCTCTACTCGAACTCTTGAAATACTTTCTCCCACTTTTCTTTTAACAGTGATTTTTCTCAGTGCCATTTTGACTGCTTGATTTTCTTTATAAGCGTGAGAATATGCCCAAACTCTAAAACCTGCATTAGCTTTTATTTTATACCACTCTTTACTTTTTGTTGGTATGCTGTCACCACTAAGTGTTATTTCCCCTGGCTCTAATTTAAAAGTGATATGTTCAGGACTAACTGAACTATTTAATTCTTCCTTCCAAACTTCTTTATCATCTAATAATAATTTCATAACCGATTGATTACTCTCTGATATTTGATTCCAATAAAAAATAGCTCTAGGATTAGCTGGAGATTGTTGAGAAATTCCCCCAGCTAACGATATAGCAAATCCATCCGTTAATTTTGAATCAAAGTTAAATGTCATCTTTACTTCTGCACCTTCACCAAAATCATCTAACCATATAATAGGATCAGAAGAACGAATACCTGTTGTACCCCATTTGTTATCTTTGGAAACATTTACAATAAGCTTATGATCTTTAAGCTCTACATGTTGTATAAAATTACCACCATATGCCCCATATGTAAGCCACTTAGCATCTAAAAATTTACCATCAAACAGAACGATCTCCTCTCCTGCTTTTACATTATGTGATCTCTTTTGAAAAGGAAGCTTTTGAAGAGAGATAGATTTTAAAGCCATTTTTGCAGGTAAATCATTTTTTTCTGAATGAGACAAAATTTCTAACTTATAACCTTTTTCAGGCGTAGGATATTTTAATGAAGTTGTTTGCAGATAACGACCATCTGGTAAATATAAATAGACAAAATTATTTGGTTGAATAACCAAGTTTAGAGATGCAGGTGTCACAATACTCATTTCTAACTGCATATTTAAAGATCCATCCTTATGAAGTTCTAAAATAGCTTTTTTATCATCCAAATGCTTATACCAAATAGTAATATTTGAATAAGACGCAGTATCAGGATTTATACCTTTAAGATAAATTACAAAACCAGTTGTTTTATTGACATCAAAATTAAATTTTAAATGATGTGATACTGTTTGATTTGTTTCTATGAAATTGATAATGGGTTTGATAGATGATATCCCTACTTTCCCCCAACCGCTTCCTTTAGGTACATCAACTGTAAATTTATTATTTTTAAATTGAGAATGTTCTACAAAATTACCACCATTGGCTTGATATGATTTCCAACTATCATTAAGTGATTTACCATCAAAAATCATTTTACTGGGATATTTTGACTCATCTTCAGCATTTTTGATCTTATTTATTAAGTTCCTATAAAAAGAATAGTTCGGACTGATCATACTGACAAAAGAAAGCGTCTCTTTGGCTTCTTCAAACTTCTTCTGCTTCAACAACAGTGTTGCCCTGCCTATCCACTGGTCAAGTTTGGTTTTTTGGAAAGTGATCTTCTTTAGCAATTCAACTATCTGATCATTATTCGAGTTCTTTTCTACCTCTTTTTGAAGTTGAGTTATAGCTGATGACAAATCACCCTCATCCCAAATACTTTTGATCTGAGGATAATCATTTAACGATACGGACGCATTGAGTGTCAATGAGAAAGAAAATAGAAAAAGCAGTCCTATAATCAAAAATCTAAACGTATAACCTCTAAAAAACATTACTTATCCTTTTTTATAATTTTATTACTTCCCATTACTATCTCCAACCTCAACCATTAACCAAGTCATAATCTCCTCCAAATATCTTTGCGTCATCATTTTCCTTCCACCTTTTTCTCAAGCTCCTGAAAGCTCTTGGTAAATTCCTTGTCACTCTCAAGAGCATTTGCCATTACTTTGATTTTTGTACCGGACTTTGTAGTGATCTCCATACCTATCTCCGGTGCTGATGTACCGGCAAGTATCCCCATACCTGTTGCTCCCGGCTGGCCTCTGCCAAAAAGGATGATCAAAAATCCAACCCATTTGGGCAATTGTCTCTTGTAGGGCTTAATAGAAACTATATCGGTCAAAGCAACACTTTGTATCCCTCCGGAACCTGACCATCGAAATGACTTTTCTGTAAAAAGGTACCAGTTACTGGCATAAGCAATCCTTGGGAATACAATAGCCAAAGCAAAAATACCAAAAAACAACAACATGAAATAACGTACAAACATGGGAGCAGAATCATCCGGAAGAAAAAAGAACATCCAAGCACCTGTCCATAGAAAAACACTTAAAACATCAGGCATATAGACGGCACTTATTCGCGTATAGTATGCTGCACCCTCAGGTACTGTTGGTTTTGGTAGTAATATATAGATCAGTAGTGCAAATACTAACAGGAAATAGGAGTAATACTCCAAAGGGTATCTAATAGAAGTAGGGGCATAACTTAACGAGAAGTTTCTCTGTGCTTGATAAAGAGTAAAATAGTGTTTTCTTCCTCCTGAGTCTACTACACTTAGTGCATCTACACCTTTTAAAAACAATTCTGAAGTCAATTTCTTGGGAATTTCATCTTCTCTAAAAAAATAATTATTTCCCCCTGTAACGCTATCTGTATGATGTTTACGCATAAAATCATCTCTAAGCTCTCCTATGTTTTCAGCAGCAATTCTCTTTAAAAAATCAGCTACTTCTCCCTGAGCCTCAACAATATTTACTTTTTTTGCTGCACTACTCCAAGATGGACTACTTAACTCTTTTGCAATATACTGTTCAAGTGAAGTAGTAGAATCAACCCAACCCCACCTAATCTTATCTTTATAGCTTTGGGCATAATCTTTAAGTTTTATCTCATAAATGTCTGAAGATACATAAAAAAACATCCAGGCAAAAAGAGCTAAAAGTATTAAGATACTAAACCTTCTGATATATTCAACATTAACTGGCTTTAATGTATTCATAATCTACCCCTTTATTGATTATAAGACAATCGATACTAAAAGTCAATAATTATAAGGTTCAATATATATTAAGGCGTACTGACCTATCATATAATAAAGTATGGAGGTATAATAGTGAGACGAAAAGAACAAACAAAATCACTTCAAAAATTCATTGGAATGCTAGCCATCTTATTGGTTGGTTTTACGTCACAGTCAAATGCACAAATGGCTTATAAAAAATATTGCAATGCAAGATTTTCTTTTTGTGTTTCATATCCTGTCACTTTTGGCATGGGTCCTTCTCCTGATAATAATGACGGTAGAGAATTCTATGACAGAGATGGCTTTTCCATGTCAGCAAGCGGTATGAATAATGTACTTGAAAATAGTTTGAGAGATGAGATCAAAAGCCAGAAAAAAATGTTTGATACTGTAACCTATCGTAAGATAAAAAACAACTGGTTTGTATTGTCCGGATATAGTGGTAAAAATATTCTTTACATCAAAACATATATGGTTTATGATACTATTTATCATTTATACATAAGATATCCTGCTAGTCTTAAAAACAAATATAATAAGATTGTCTCAACAATAGCAAAATCATTCAAACCTATATCAAAAAATTCAAGTAACAAAAATTTTGCTACTACATCCCCATCGATTTTTCCGGTATTAGAAAATACATTGACTGCCGATATAGACAGTGATGGGAAAAAAGAGGCTGTTCAATGGGAAAAATTTGTCACCACTCAATTAGGAGATTATTATCAACTGAAAGTTTTTGATGATAATGGACAAATCTTGTGGAAAGGACCAAAAAAAGCAGAGGAATCAAATCCTTATATATTTTCTTCTTTACATATAGGTGTATCACTTCCTGAATTATTGACCGATATAGACAATGATGGCTATATAGAGTTGTTAGCTCCCGAACTTCAAAGTGATGTAAGTCCAACATACTATAGAATACTCAGATGGAAAGGTAGTTACTTTGAACCACTTCCCTCTTATGCTTTGACATTAAGATCAGAAACTTCAAATTATTTTGTTTGGGAAAAAACCAATAGTATATATAAGATATGGGTCTCTCAACTCGATACAAGAAATATACATAGACCAGAATTTGCTAAAGCTGATGTAACAGCATACATGCATGATGGGACAGTAAAGTCAGGAGTTGCTTTAATAAAATTTGTGCCTAAAGGTGCACAAATAAAAAGATGGATAGAGCCACTCCTAAGTGATGAAGAGAGAAGTAGAGTTAAAAATAACTACACAAGTACCTATCGTGCCAGATTGAGCTATAGAGACCATCGAAATTCCAGAGGAGATATACTTACCAAAATAATCGATATATTACGCCAGGATAGAGCTAACATATATAAACATCATGCTGACTCCGAAGATCAAACAGACCCCTATTTTCATACTTTGGATGCAAGGTCAATAATGAGTCAATATCAAATCATACCTATAGGTAGATCCTACACCTCTTTAGAAGATTTAATTCTTAATGGAACACCTCTAATCGAGGTAACTATCAATTCAGGTCAACTTTATATTAAAGTTCTAAAAAGAGAGTGAAGGTTTTAATTTTTTCATAAATATCACTCCCTTATATCTATTATAGAATGTAATATAGAAATGAAAAAAAAATCAAAAAAAATAGTTAAGTTGTATCTATTTATTTTAAAAATTCTTCTAATGATAAGTTAGATGTAGGATTCAACCCAATTTTTTGATAACTGTTTCCATTGGGTGTGATAATCTTACCATACGTGAGTAATAGAGCATCTCCACTACTCAGAGGAATAAATTTTTGTGCTACACCTTTACCAAAACTTCTTTCTCCAATTGATTCAACACGATTGTTTTGTGTAAGTGCTGCAATAAAAACTTCTGACGCACTTGCGGTATATTTATCTTGAAGTACAAAAACAGCTCTTCCATAAACAGAATCTGGACTCGAAGCTCGGTATTCAATATGACTCTTTGTAGTTTCAATAGAAGCAATAAGTCTATCTTTAGAAAGAAATAAGTCTGCACTCTGTATCGAAGCAAAAAAATCGCCTCCACCATTACCCCTGAGATCAATTATAACAGGAATATTTTTAGGCCACTTATCCAGTATTCGTTTGAGTTCTTGAGGGGTTTCACTGATAAATCTTATTATCTGAATCATGGGCGTACCGTTTGTTATTACCTTCTGTGTACTGTGAAAAAACTGTTTTGATCGTTTAAGCCTGATAGTACGTAACTCACCTGATGGTTTCAATATCTCTAATGCCACACTGCTGTTTTTTTCACCTCTTATCCAACTACTCACCAAATAAAAGTTTTTTCCTTTCACTAAGCGTCCATTAACACTTATGAGTTCATCATATTTTGAAATTCCCTCTTCAATCAACTGTTTATTAGAAGGAATACACAAGATCTTGCCATCTCTCTCTTCTTGATAGAGAATCATCCCTATTCCCGCATAATCAGGTGATAACATATCTTGAAAAGCCTGATATTCATTTTTAGTAAAATAATCACCGTATGCATCCATGTTATAGATATAATTTTTTAAAATATTTTTAGGAGTAATCTGCTTTTCTTCAATATACAAACTTTCAGAAGAGATTTTTGTCATTGCCTCATATAATGTGGCCATTTCTGTATTACGATACCAACCACTAGGCTTGGCCTGAACTAGATTCATAGAACTAATGAGCAATAGAAAAAGAAACCTAAATATATTTTTATATATTATCAAGCACTTCTGCCTCTTGAATTAACTCTTGTTGCTCCTGTTTCAAATGTTCAAGCTCTATCTTTTTTTGTCTTAATTCTTCATCTTCATCTACTAAGCTTTTAAAATTATCACATCCATTTACATTACTAAGTTTACAAGCCTTATCATAATAAAATTTTGCCTTAGTGTTATTTTGATCCACACCTTGACCCAAATAATATAAATGTCCAAGATTCAGACAGCCATAAGAGCTATTTAGTTCACAAGCCATACTGTAATATATATTTGCTTTTTCATAACTCTGATCTATATCTTTTCCTAATTGATAGAGTATTCCAATACTTACACAACTTTCACTCTCACCTGCACTACACTCTTTTTTCATCTTTTCATATGGTTCGGCATATAATATACACGTAAGTGCAATAAGAAGTAATACCTCTTTCATTTTTGACCTTATTTAATTATGAAACTGCCATGAAGCTTTCAACGCTTCATGACAGTTTTATTTCATTTTACTTTTTTCTAAAGCGAGATCGTTTTGTAAACGAGCAGTTTTACTTTTCTGTGCAGCAGTATCGTTTTCGATAGATGAAAGTCGCCTTTCTCGATCTGATAATCGTTTTTCATATGCATCTGGATTATAACTAAACAATCCACCTTTTCGAGGATCTGTTGTACCACCAGCACAACCATTTAACAATAAAAGTGTAACACCTACCATAAGATATATTTTTTTCATACTTTGTCCTTTTTACACTGCTGTAAGTGCTGATAAAGATGCAAGTGTATTCGTTTGACTTTTTAATACACGATTTTCTTTCTTCAATATACTAATTTGCTGTTCAAGGCGTCTAGCTTCAGCTTTTTTACCCATTTTTCTTGCATCACTTAAAACTTTTTGCTGTGCATTAAGCTCATTCTGTGCATTTTTCAACATTTGATTAGCCGTCTTTCTTTCTCTATCAATCATTTGTTTCTGTGCACGCATTTGTGATTTAGTAGCCTTGTTTTGTTTATAAAGACGTACAAGTCTTTTAGTATCTGCAATCTTTTTTGATAATTTTGCATTATATGATCGCGTTTTATTATTTACTTTTTGAGCACTTGCAATACAGGCATTTAGCCAATCCTCTTGACGTACATATTTAGCTTTTTCATTTGCGACATGAGATCCATAAGCATATCCTGCTACACCACCTAATGCCGCCCCCCACGCAGCACCTTTTTTACCACCAAATGCTGCACCTAATAAAGCACCACCGAGAACACCAATACCTGTTCCTTCAGCTTTAGTTCGTTGTGAGTCACTCATATCTGGTTGAGCACAACCAGTAAAATTTGCAATAAGTGCAACAGCAATTGGCAACATAATAATACGCTTCATATCTATCCTTTTTAGATTAGTTTAATCGGTATCATTAAAAACAAAAGTTTAAAAAAAGTTAAACTTAATATATTTTATTAGGATACATATACTTAATTATAGAACACATTACCTGATTATCCTTTTAACTAAAATAAAATATCTTGTTCCCATTGTTTTATGTTCACACGTTTATTTTTCCGATATTCATCAAAATGTTTTCTTACTCTATTGAGTACCTGGACTTGAACACCATCATTACGACTTAGAAGAAAGTCTAAATAGCGAGTAAACCCTTTTTTAACAGATTTGTAAGATAATGTATTCATTTGTCTAATAGAATCAGAATAACTGGTAAGTGCATTTTCAATATTAGTTACATGCTCTTGCTTACGTGTGTTATACTGTATAAGTTTTTGCATGTTTTTTCTTTTTTCCTGCATAGTAATCAGTGTATCCAACATAGGTAGTTTTTGAGTCTCTTTTCTCACAAACCTTGCCTGTTCACTACTAATTTTTACCCAAAGATATGCAGAGTCCTCTTCTGCTTTAAGTCTAATAGTTGCCATATCACGAATCGAACTACCTAAATATCCTAAGGTATTTTCAATTTCATTATCTACAAGACCTTTTTGCTTTAGAGTATTCTTAAGTCTATCAAGATAGGAAAAAGCATCTTCACTACCTGCTGTAACTTTCACACTTGTTGTACTTGTTGAGAGGGCTGCAGGTGTACTCGCACCTAATTTATTACGATATCCCTCCCATTCCTCTGACATCTCTTTTGTAATTTTAATACTAGGAAAAACCAAAGCAGACATCACCAATCTAAATCCTAATGTTTTTTTAGTTTGAGGCTTAAGTAACCCCTTTTTATCCAAACGATAAAAAGGTTGTTCACCACGAAAAGATGATCGCAATTTATTTTTTGCAGTCATATAGTTATTACCTTTAATGACATATCCACCTGTTCTACCCTGATAATACTCTACACTAAAAAGTGATATAGTCATTTCATCTGCATTACCAAGCATATCATGAATTCCCAGTGGGTTTGATTTAAGTACCCCAACCGGTTGTAATTTATAATGAGAAGAAGTAGGACCTCCAAACCACTCATATTTATGAAGGTCTCTGGAAAAATAAGGTATCTTTTGATCAAATACATCGTCACTTACAGCAGACCCTCCTCTAGCAGCAAATTCCCATTCTGCTTCAGTTGGAAGTCGTACAAAACCGTATGATGTATCAAATTTTGGAATCTTCTCTTTTGCATTAGCAAAAAGCCATTGATTATATAGATTAGCAAACTCCAAAGCATCAAACCACGAAATATCAGTGATTGGATAAACTTTTTTAGTTTGAGGCATAGATTTCTCTAGAGAAATTAATGATGTATATTGTTTTTGGCTAACCTCAAATTTTCCTATATAATAGCACCATAGTTTTTTACCATTTTTTTCTATAGGGAAAGAACCACCAAGTGCCATGGTTGTAGGATACTCCTTAAAACCTCCCGCAGGATCACCCAATTTAATTTTTTTCCAGTCAAACAAACCACTGCTAGAATTAACACAAACAGGTATAAATTCCATTGTAAGTCTATTTGGCATCGGGAGAACAATGGAGTTTCCAACCTTACTATCCTCGGCCTGTAAAAGATTTATACAGAGTATCAAACTTAAAACTGATTCCAGTAAACTTAATAATTTATTTCTTTTTCTCAAAAAATTCTCCTAATATATCTATTATATTCTATTTATGGAGAGCATTATAGTAAAAATTGTATCGTATTTTAGGGCTTTATTAGGTTATTTGAATTTATTTGGGGATTATATGTGGCTCCGGCACCAGGATTCGAACCTGGGACCAAATGATTAACAGTCATCTACTCTACCGCTGAGCTATGCCGGAACAGTTAAAAAATAAAGGGTTGACGTAAAGTCAATAAGTTTCACAAAAAAAGTATCATAAAATACAAGCAGTTGCATAAGTCAACTGTTGAAGTTCATAATTAGGTGGCTCCGGCACCAGGATTCGAACCTGGGACCAAATGATTAACAGTCATCTACTCTACCGCTGAGCTATGCCGGAATGTTCACAATTTTTGTGGAGTGAGATTATAGATAAAAATAGCTTTAAAGTCAATAGTATTTTACGCTTTTTTGTAAAATTGTACACCATTTGACGAAACAATCTTGATTTTTTCTTTTCTAAGGAGGTTTTCTACCCTGTTTTGACTCTCTTCATCAAAAAGTACCGCTGTATCTTCTGCCGTTAAAGGACGTTTGGACAGCGTCTCCAATATCTCATCATTGGAGTAACTTGAAGCTGAAATCTCCGCTTTTTTCCGGGATGCGATATAGATGGGCAAAGTACTGTCAAAAAGCTCACTAATATGCAATAGTCTCTCATAGGTCACAGGTTTTACATCAAAAGCAGGTGGTCTATCTATGGTTCCAATGTCTATACGTGTGGGTTTAAGTTGTAACAAAAATGCATTGAGACCTGCAATCTCCTCGGCTGAATCATTCAATGTTTTCACAATGAGTATCTCTATAATCAACGGACCCTTGTATCTCTTTATAAACGCAAGCATACCCGCTTTGATCTTCTCAACTTCTATACCTTTGTGTGAACGGTCAAGTTTTTGCAGACATTTTTGTGTCGCACAATCTAAGGAGAGTTTCACCTCATCGAGTTTTACCAAAGCATCTTGTACCGACATGTCATCTATATTTGCAGCATTAGAGAGGATGAGCGTTTTTGCCGTACCTTTAAATCTATTGATTGCATCAATAAGTTCTGTAAGATGAGGATAGAGTGTGGGTTCTCCATTGGCAGTGAGCGTGATAAAATCGATATCATCATGCTCTTGAAGTGCCCTTTTAAGAGCAGTAACCACCTCTTCTATAGAGACTACGTCATCATAGGCTGGCATGGTCTTTGCAGCGTCAAGTTCACAGTAGAGGCAGTCAAAGTTACACTGCTTTTTTCCAGGGCTTAGGTCAACCCCTAAAGATTTTCCAAATCGTCTAGAGTGTATGGGGCCAAAAATGATATGCATAACTACTCCACTCCCAACAATCTCTGTTTTTGCTTTTTTAACTTTTTTTCAAAAGATTCAACAGGGTTTTTATCGACAAGTTTATCACGTTTTTCCAATTTATACCCCAACTTTGCTTCCAATTTCAAAAGTGCCATCTTTTTATAGAGTTCTATGATCTTTAGATTGGTTAATCCCCCCAAAAAATTTCGCAAGAGTATCAACCTCTCCCTTTGGTATGCTTCATGCCCCATTTCACTACTCTCCAGATGATTCAATGCTTTTTTGTAGGTATTACTGTCAATGAGTTCCATATCAAAATTTTGATTGATAAAATAATTGGCTACTGTTGTAAAATAGTGCCTAAAAGGTTTCTTGATATTATCTACTTTTTTTGAACCCCATATATAGGTGGCTGCCACTTTTTGAAAATCATTTCTCAACGCTTCTATCTCCCTGTTTACAGGAACAATTTTTCCATCCTCTCTCAATGTGAAATTTCTATTGAATGCCATTGAGATGGAGTTCATTGTATTTTGAAACTCCGTTTTGGCATTACTTGATCGGTTCAACAGTGCTATAAGCAGATCTTTTATCTTCATTTTATCGTAATGCAGTGTTTCATAACCGGGAACATCTACTCTTTTTAATTGAACCAGCTTTCGGAAATCTTTCACACGCACTTCACTTTTAATGCTGCGAAGCAGTATCTCTTGCAGTTTCTCTTTAGAGTAAATGTTAAGAGAATCAATGATATCCGTCACACGGTAACGGTTCTCATCTGCTAGATCCATGACCTGACAGAGTATTGTTTTACCTGTTGAGTTTTGAATGGTAACACCTCTGCTTTTGAGGTATGTTTCTTCCAATGCAATGGCATCTTTAATGTAGGATTTAAGATAGAGATATTCGGGATAAGCATCAAGTTCACGTGTACGCTTTACCAAAGAAGCAAAAGCATACGCCCTGACATCGTCAGGAAGGTTATCATAAAATCCATACTTGAGGATACGTCTGAAGTTATTGATGTTGGCATTAAATCGAAGTGGCGTTGAAAATGATTTAGAAGCTTCTTGAAGCATTTTATCTAAAATCATCTCTCCGTCATGACTGAATGCCGTATGTCCGATATCATGCAGAAGACCTACAATTTTACCTATCTTAAAAAAGTTGAGATCAACCTCATCACCCAGCTCTCCACTAAGATGGTTAAGCATATACTCCGTACTTAATCCTACTTCAACAGAGTGGCTATAGCGGTTTCGTATGCTGTCTTTTGTACTTTTGGAAAGGTACATCGGGATATCTTTAAGTCGCACAAATACTTTGTGGCCGATGATATCCATCTCACACTCTTCGACCGCAATATGATGGGTTTCTCTTTTCAAGAAATTCCTTTAGTTTTATGAACGTTTACTCACTCTTTTACACTCGGATACAAAATGTTTTGCATGCTCTACAGGCACATCGGGAAGTATGCCGTGACCCAAATTAAAGATATGTCTTTTGGTACCCATGGTCTCTTGAATCGCTTCTACACATGCCGTCGTTGCCTCTTTGGAGTAGAGTCTGCATGGCTCCATATTTCCCTGTAGCACATACTTCTCTCCAAGTTTCTCTTTTGCCAAAGCCATAGGTGTCCCCCAATCTACACCAAAGACATCAAAGTTACCGTACACCCCTCCACTCGCAATGAACGAAGCAACCCCTTTAGGGAACATAATCACAGGAATATGCGGATATTTCTCTTTTAGATATTCAGCAATCTCAACCATATAAGACCATGAGAACTCATCATATTTACCTGGTTCTATTGCAGCTGCCCAAGAGTCAAAGATCTGTACAACATCTACACCTGCTTGTATCTGTTTCTCCATATAGAGTTTGACCACATCCGTGACTTTTCTAAGGATGTTATGCAGAAGTTCAGGGTTTGAGTACATCATTTTCTTACAAATGTTATAGGTCTTCGTTCCTTGTCCCTCTATCATATAGGTTGCCAGTGTCCAAGGGGCACCGGTAAAACCTATCAGTGCTATCTCATCACCTCTAGCATCTAACTGTTCTCTAAGTAGTGCAATGGTCTCATACACATAGGTAAGTTTACTAGCAGCGGCTTCATCGCCAATCAGTCTGTCTAAATCTTCCTGAGAGCTTAAAGGATCAGAGAATTTTGGTCCTTCACCTTTTACAAAAGAGAGGTCCATACCCATCTCATCAGGAATGACGAGAATATCTGAAAATAATATGGCTGCGTCCACGCCCACAATATCAAGGGGTTGAATCGTCACTTCTGCTGCTTTTTTAGGAGTATGGCACAGATTAAGAAAGTTGCCTGCCTCTGCTCTTACTGCCATATACTCAGGCAGATAACGTCCTGCCTGTCTCATCATCCATACAGGTGTGTATGGAGTCTCTTTGCCTAAACAGGCATCTACAAATATTTTACCCATTATTTACCTACCTTTCCTAAAAAATACAATCCAGCTGCCAAAGCGGTAATGGAGAGGGCAAAATACATCATTTCCAAAGGTGTTGTAAAATGGGTATGCAAAACCCTTTGAAAGAAATTCACCACCAAAACCATAACAATCACTTTTGCTATCTTATCTTTAAGTTGATCGAGTGAATCTATCGCAAGCAGTTTAGAACCGTTTTTTCCCTCTGCCTGATCAATATCCGAAATAAAAAGTTCATAAAGACCAAAAGAGAAAATGAACATTACCACCGCAATCAAATAGAGGTCCACCGCACCGATGATTCCTGCAACGATATCTTCATGGAAGTTCTCAGGGTGTGCATGGGTGATAATTGTATTGAAGGTATAAACACCCACACCCCATATATCCATTGAAGCAACTACAAATAAAATAACCGCACCTAATAAACCAAACACGACGGCCAAAAGAACAATAAATCTACTGTTCCAAATAGCACCTTCAAATAATCTCTCTAACATTACGCATTCTCCTCCAAGTTGATCCACTTTTGTGCAATTCTTACTGCATTGGTTGCAGCACCGACCCTTACCTGATCTGCTACACCCCAAAGGTGTAAAATATTATTTGCATACAAATCTTTTCTAATACGCCCTACATAGGTCTCATCTGTATCTGTAGCGATAATAGGCATTGGGTATTCATTTTTGGACATATTATCAATCACCATTACATTTTCAAAATCACCCAATACTGCTCTTGCTTTATCGACATCGACATCAACACTCTCTTCAAAAGTAATGGTAATAGACTCAGAGTGAGATCGTAATACAGGTACACGTACACAGGTTGCAGAGAGTGCAAATTCCGTATGCATGATTTTTCCCGTTTCATTGACCATTTTCATCTCTTCTTTGGTATAACCGTTTTCCTGGGGAACATCAATATGAGGAATCACATTGAGCGCTATTTGGTGTGCAAATGCTTTACACTCAACCTCACTAAGTTTAAAGGCAAAAAAGGCTTGCATCTGTTTGACAAGCTCTTCCATACCCTCTTTCCCTGCCCCGCTTACTGCCTGATAAGTACTGACATCTACCCTTTTGATGCCATACAGATCATGAAGCGGTTTAAGCAGTTGCACCATTTGAATGGTAGAGCAGTTAGGATTGGCGATAATACCCGTATCTTCCCACAGTTCAATATCTTCAGGGTTCACCTCAGGTACTACTAATGGTACTTTAGGGTCCATTCTAAAGTGTGACGTATTGTCAATCACTACAGCACCGGACTCAACCGCATATTTCGCAAAATGTGCAGAGATACTCCCCCCCGCAGAAAAGAAAGCGATATCGATCTCTCTTCCTGTAAATACCTCTTCGGTGAGTTCTTCTATTTTATATGTTTTTCCCTGACACGCTACCTCAACGCCAACGCTTCTTGCACTGGCTAAAGGTAAAAGCGTTCCAATAGGAAATTTAACCTCTTCCAAAACCCTAAAAAGTTCTTCTCCTACGGCACCCGAGGCACCGACTACTGCTACGTTATATCTTTTCACGCTATTCCAATCCTAATATATTCTCTATTTCTCCACCATCTTCATCATCCGGTGTCTCTTCTCTTTGACATTTTGCAATGCTCACTACTTTGTCTTTTGCATCAACCTTCACGATTTTAACACCTGAAGTATTACGCCCTGCTTTACGAATACTCTCCATATCAACACGTATCATCTTACCGATACTAGTTAAACACATCAAGTCTTTATCCTCTTCTACAAATACCACACCTACCACATCACCCGTCCTAGGTGTGAGTTTCATCGAAATAACACCTTTACCTGCACGGTTTTGTTCACGGTATTCACTGGCTGTGGTACGTTTACCCAGACCCTTTTCACTCATCATCAGAAGTTCATCGTCTTCATTTTCAATGGTCGTAGCACCACAGACATAGTCACCCTCTATCTTGAACTTAATCGCGGTGACACCCCGTGCCACCCTACCGATCTCTCTTGCATCTTCGATTTTAAACCGGATACATAAACCTTTTTTCGTTGCCACAAAGAGCCATTTTGTATCGGGTTTGACTATTTTTGCTTCAACCAGCGCATCACTCTCATCAAGGTTGATTGCCCTTACACCGTTGCTTCTAATGTTAGAATACTCTGAAAGATTCGTTCTCTTCACAATACCGTTTTGCGTGAAGAAAACAAGTCCTTTGTCTGATTCAAAATCGGTTGTAGGTATGATTGCCATAATCTTCTCATCTTGCTGAAGATTAATGAGATTCACCACTGCTTTACCTTTGGCCGTACGAGACCCCTCTGGGATACGATAGACTTTCAACCAATAGAGCTGTCCTCTATCTGTTACGAACATCAGTGTGTCATGTGTATTTGATGTAAAGAAACGTTCAATAAAGTCATCCTCATAGGTTGTAACCGCTATCTTCCCTTTGCCGCCACGATGCTGCTTCTCATACTGCTTCACAGGGACACGTTTGATGTAACCGCGATGTGTAATTGTCACGACCATCGGTTCATTTGGAATAAGGTCTTCAATGTCAATATCATCATAATCATCTACAATCTCAGTACGACGCGGTGTTGTAAACTTCTCACCGATCTCTACAAGTTCTTCACGGATGATTTCGTTGATTTTCGTTTCACTTTTAAGTATCCCTTCAAGCTCTGCAATCAGGATAAGCAATTCATTGAGTTCATTCTCAATTTTTTCTATCTCAAGACCGGTTAGACGTCTAAGTCTCATCTCTAAGATTGCTTTTGCCTGTATCTCTGAGAGTTTGAAACGATCCATGAGATTCTCTCTTGCTTCCACATCATCTGCAGAAGCACGAATAATTTTAATCACCTCATCGATGTTATCTACGGCAATTTTGAGCCCTTCTAAAATGTGTGCCCTTGCTCTTGCCTTTTCAAGTTCAAAAATCGTTCTTCGAATGACCACTGTTTTTCTGTGCTTTAAAAAGAGATCAAAGAGTTCAAGAAGCGTAAAGACTTTAGGCTCTTTATTTGCAATTGCAAGCATGATAATACCAAACGTCACTTGCATCTGTGTGCTCTTAAAAAGGTTGTTTAGTACAATCTCACTCATCGCTTCACGTTTAAGCTCAATGACGACACGAATCCCTTCTCTGTCTGACTCATCACGAAGTTCAGAAATACCTTCTATCTGTTTGTCACGTACAAGTTGTGCAATGTTCTCTATGAGTCTGGCTTTATTTACCTGAAAAGGGAGTTCATCAATAATAATAATCTCTTTAGAACCTTTCTGCTCTATATGTGTCTTTGCACGTACTTTAATGCGCCCGCGTCCTGTCGTGTACGCATCCGTAATTCCTTTACGCCCAAAAATGATACCGCCCGTCGGAAAATCAGGTCCTTGTACAACTTTCATCATCTCTTCCACAGTAGAGTCTGGATTATCGATACGTGTCACAAGTGCATTGACCAATTCATCCAATCTATGTGGAGGTATATTGGTCGCCATACCCACGGCAATACCGCTTGAACCATTGAGAAGCAAGTTGGGTACACGTGCAGGAAGCACATCAGGTTCAGACATAGAGTCATCATAGTTGGGTACAAAATCAACCGTATCTTTTTCAAGATCAGAGAGAAGTTCTTCGGCTATTTTGGTCATACGGGCTTCCGTATATCGCATTGCAGCAGCATTATCACCATCGACTGAACCAAAGTTTCCCTGTCCATCTACAAGCGGAGCCTGCATCGAAAAATCCTGCGCCATACGAACGAGTGCATCATAGACAGAGTTGTCACCGTGCGGGTGATACTTACCGATGACATCCCCTACAATACGTGCAGACTTTTTATAGGGACTTCTGTATCCTAGATGAAGATCATTCATCGCATAAAGAATTCTTCTATGTACAGGTTTTAACCCATCTCTTGCATCCGGCAAGGCCCTACCTATAATCACTGACATGGAGTAATCAAGGTAAGAGGCTTTCATACTCTCTTCAATCAAAATCTCTTGTGTATTTTGACCATCTTCAAACAAATCAGACATTGTTTTCCTTATAATCTTAAAGTGAATATATTTTACCTAACATCTATGTTTCAACGCTTAAAAGTCGCTCAAATTAGCCCCTAGGTATCTTTAAATCGATTTTTACACTTTTTATGATTTTTTGGTTAACATAATAAATTGATAAAAAACCGCTTATTTTAACTTTTCACCTCTATTTGCTCATTAACGTTCTTTTAACATACTTAGAATATAATTCTTACAACTCTTAATCAGGAAAATTTCATGCCCATTGAACAACTTAAAGATATTGTAGATTACGGAATCATCGGATTGCTCGTTTTCTTGAGTTTTATTACGTTTGCCTTCACCATAGAGAGAATTCTTTTCTACCGTGCAGTGCGTTTAGAGCACTATAAACATAAACTCGCCCTTGAAATTGACCTCTCCAAACGCTTGGCAACCATTGCATCTATTGGTTCAAATGCACCTTATATCGGTCTTCTTGGTACTGTCATTGCCATTATTCTTACGTTTTACATCATTGGTGAGCAGCAAGAATCCATAGACCCAGGTGAAATTATGAAACACTTAGCACTAGCCCTTAAAGCAACTGCAGCAGGCTTGGTCGTAGCGATTCCCGCAACAGTACTCTACAATGCACTGCTTACCAAAGTAGATACCCTACTCTCAAAATGGGAAATTCTGCAAGATGAAAAATAATATCTTAAAAAAAGTACTGCCTCTCTTAAAAGCGACAAGTCGCGTGAGCCCTCTGCTGAAGAGTCCTTTGTTTGGCTTTGCCAAAAAAGGAACCGTTAAATGAGACGCGAACGTTTCGATAAAATGAACGTTGTCCCGTTCATCGATATTGTGTTAGTGTTACTCGTGATTATCTTGGCAACCTCTACATTTGTCAAAAATCAAACGATCAAAGTTGATTTGCCTACAGCTAGTTCTAAAAAGAGCGAAGAGAAGAAAACAATTATTATTTCTATAGATAAAGAGGGGAAATATTTTTATAATAAAGAGGAATTAGCACTTGAGAGTATCAAAGCAAAACTTCTCAAACTCGACCCCAAAAAAGATATTGTCTCTTTGCACATGGACAAAGCCTCTGCTTTTGAGTATTTTGTCTCGGTGATAGATATTCTCAAAGAAAAAGGGTTTGAGAATATTACGATTATGACTAAAGGCTCATAAAAAACAGAACTTTGATATAATCTTCTATCCAACTTAGGAGAAAGTATCATGCACCTTTACCATAAAATAGCCCTAACACTACTTTTTAGTTTTTTTGCTCATGGCACAGAACTTTTTGTCCAAAAAGAGAATCTAAACCTCGCCCATATCACACTCTTTGAGACCTACTGTAAAAGTATCAAACCTTCTCAAGAGCTTTGTCAAAGTAAAAAACTCACCTACATCGACTATGACGATGCCAATCTCCCTACATTTTTACAAGGGATTAAAGGGCATATCACCCCTATTCTAAAAGAATATAGAGCCGATAATCTCAAAAAAAATACACTCTCTAATATTAACGATATGCACGCAGAGGTATCGGGTAAATGGAGCTACGAAAGTGCCATAGACCTCTTTGCAAAAACGCCTACAACCTACACCCTTTCTACTACTTCAAGTGGCTATGAGGGAGGTGCACATGGCTATTACTATGAGGGGTATGACAACTATGCTATCCAAACCCATACAAAACTGACACTAGATGATTTGTTTGTAGCTGACTACAACCAAACACTGCACAACATAGCCAAACGCCATTACAAAAAGCTCAAAGCTCTTGCACCAAACCAGCCTCTGACTGATGAGGGTTGGTTTGAGGATAGATTTGTATTGGCTGAAAATTTTGCCATCACTTCTAGAGGTTTGTACTTCTTTTACAACCAATATGAAATCAAAGCCTACGCAGCAGGCAACACAGCCTTTATACTCCCCTATAGTAAGATACGCCATATCATAAACCCCAAAGGAGCATTGGCTTTTGCATTTGAAAAAGCGTATTCTTTTTATGCCTATTTTGAGAAAAAAGAGGAGATATCGATAGAGATAGAGGTGAAAAAGCAAGCAGGTGGCAAGGTTAAAATCACTGCCAAAATGAAAAACCTCTCTTACCTTAACCGAGGATGGCTCTCACTCTCTTTCCCGCAACTTCGCAATCAACGCTCTAAAGAGATGCTTGTAAAAGTAGGTTTTAGCACTCTGCATAGCTACCCCAAAGGAAGCAAGATATATCATCAAGCATTGAAAAAAGCTGTAAACAGTAGCTATCTGTTGGTAGAGGGAGAAGACAATAATTACCTTTTTTAAGAAATAAAAGCTATACTTGTACAATAACCTGAACACAAAAGGAAGCAACATGACTGTGATAAACTATACTGAAGCCAGAAATAATCTAAAAAATGTCCTTGATTCTGTCGTGGAAGATGCTGATTATACCATCATAAACCGTCGTGATGCAGAAGATGCAGTGGTCATGTCTTTAGACTATTTTAATGCCATGCAAGAGACACTACACTTATTGCGTTCTCCTAAAAATGTGGCTCATTTAGAAAAATCCATAGCCCAATACCAAGCAACTAAAGTAGAAACTCATGAGTTAATTAATGAGTGATAGACTCCTCACTTGGACAGCTGAAGGCTGGAAAAGTTATCTCTATTGGCAAACTCAAGACAAAAAAACACTCAAACGCATTAACAAGCTCATCGATGCAACCCTACATGACCCGTTTGAAGGCATAGGAAAACCTGAAGCACTTAAAGAAAATCTATCAGGCTTTCACTCACGACGTATTGATGACACACACCGTTTGGTTTATGCTGTTGAAGCGTTGCGTATTGTAATTATTTCTTGTCGGAATCATTATTGAGAATATTTTAATATAAAAATTACTCCGTCATCATCCCATAAGGGCGTTGTAACTGCCCTGCTAACTGATGCAGACTCACCGATCTTCCTTCTCTCACAAACTCTCTAGCATCGAGGAAGACTATCATTGTAGGCAGTGATAAGACTTGATAGTGTGAAGCAATCTCTCTATACACTTCAGCATCCAAAAATATCTGTTTGAGCTTTGGAAATTCTTCATCAAAAAGTGCTTTGACTTTGGGACGGAGTGCATGGCAAACATTGCAGTGTTCACCAGAAAAATAGAGCAGTACTCCTACTTCTTGGCGTATGGTTTGTTGTAGTTCTTCTAGGGTCATTTTTTCTCCTTTTTTAATAAATCAATCCTCTTCATACCCAATCTCCAAATCGGTCATAAAGCGTTTGGCCAACCCTTTGGCTTTACCATAAAACTTCAAAGCAGTGTTGTGTTCATAAATCTCTTCTGCCGTCTGTCTAAACAACGCTATCCATCGATCAAAAAGTTCTGGGCTAAGTTCGCCTAAAAAAAAGTGGGGCAAAAGTGGGTCTCCCATATATCTACCCTCGCCTATCATGAGCCCAAGCCAAAAGTTATCGAGCGTTTTAAGGTGTTCATACCATTTATCGTTTTTCAAATCATCGCCTAAAGCCCTAATGAAAAAGGGGCTTAAAAGGTCATCTTTGAGTATTTTGGCATAAAATGTGCGTACAAGTTTTTCTATAGAGGCTCTGTCTATCTCTGTCACAAGCATCATTGACTCCTTTTGAGTGTATAGCTATTATTATAGCAATAGTTCACCTCAAGAAGAGCAACTAAGCTTTTGGTTTTTAAATGCTTTGGGGCTTGCACCTGCCCATCGTTCAAACTTTGGATGCTCATCAAATGGACTTTTGGCTATCTTAAACAAATCTTCCACACCTGTAAAATCGCCATTTTCCGCTTGGTCTATCACTTCTTGAAGCATATAGTTTTTGAGTACATATTTCGGGTTGGCTGATAACATCTGTTTTTTGCGTGTGGTGGGGTCTATAGGTTTGATGCGCACATCATATCGCTCTAGCCACGCTTGCATCGGTTTATGATAGAGTCCAAGAGCTAATAGTGGCTCTTTCTCTCCCTCATAGTGGCTCAATGTTCTCAAAAATAGCGTATAATCTACTTGTAAGCTCTCAAGCATATCGAGCATATCGTCTATGAGTTCTGGGTCACCCTCTATCGTCCCCTCTAAACCCAACTTTTTGCACATATAGTAGTGATAATAACGCTCATAGATTTTCTCATACATAGACAAAATCTTTTCCATTTTTTCTACGTTCGCAAGTGGGCTTAAGGCTTTCATGAGTGATTGTAGGTTCCATTTGGCAACGGCAGGTTGATTGGCAAAGCTATAACGCCCCTCATGGTCGGTATGGTTACAGATATTTTCATGTTTAAAGTCATCTAAAAAAGCATAAGGACCATAGTCAATGGTGAGTCCTGCAATGGACATATTATCGGTATTCATCACCCCATGGTTAAAGCCCACACTCATCCACTGCGACATCAATCTTGCCGTAATCACCATCACCTCATTAAAAAGCAAGGTATAGGGGTCATTTTTGCCTTTGATGTGTGGGAAGCTCTCCTCTATCGTGTAATTTGCCAAGGCTTCGAGCTCTTTGAACATCCCTTTTGACGCATAATACTCAAAGGTACCAAAACGTACCCATGAAGAACTGACACGACATACAATGGCTCCTTTTTCCCAAGTTTCACGCCTGACATCATGTTCTGAACCAATGATCCCCAAACAGTGTGTCGTTGGGATACGAAGTGCGAGCATCGCTTCACTCATCAGGTACTCTCGAATGCTTGAGCGCAGGACGGCACGTCCGTCACCACTGCGTGAATACTTTGTTACCCCTGCACCTTTAAGTTGAAGCTGGTACTTCTCTATTGTACCTATATTGATAGCCCTACCATCGCCTAATCTGGGGACAAAGTACCCAAATTGATGTCCTGCGTAACACATTGCAAAGGGTTCTGACCCCTCCACCTCATATGCACCATTAAGAAACTTCACAAAGGCATCTGTTTGTAGTTCACTTTCATCAATATGCAGTATTTTTGCAATATCTCTGTTGGCATGGATAAGATAGGGTTTGACAAGAGGTGCAGGTACAACTTTGTCATAACAGAGACTTGGAAGCTCTAAATAGGGGTTGGTTACTTTTAATTCATTTAATTTCATCCTTGCATTCTACACAGTGATGCTTTGAACTTACTTAAGTAAAATAGGAGTATAATCACACAATTAAATTTGTAAGGAATAGATAATGGGTAGAGCGTTTGAGTACCGTAAAGCAGCAAAAATGAAACGATGGGGAACCATGTCAAGGGTGTTCCCAAAATTAGGAAAACTAATCACCATGGCAGCCAAAGAAGGCGGTCAAGACCCCGATATGAACCCTAAACTTCGTACTGCCATTCTCAATGCCAAGGCACAAAATATGCCTAAAGACAACATTGATGCTGCCATCAAAAGAGCCTCTGCCAAAGATGCAGCCGACATTAAAGAACTTACCTATGATGTCAAAGCTTCTCATGGGGTACAGATGATCATAGAGTGTGCGACAGACAACAATACAAGAACGGTTGCCAATGTCAAAGCCATTCTCGTTCGAAATGGCGCAGAGATGCTTACTTCAGGTTCACTGAACTTTATGTTTACTAGAAAATGTGTCTTTATTTTCAATAAAACAGAAGAGATGGACTTAGAAGAGATAGAGTTGGAACTTATTGACTTTGGTCTTGAAGAGATAGAAGAAGATGTAGAGCCGCAAGAGAATGGCGATGACATCAACATTGTCAGAGTCTATGGTGACTTTACTGCTTTTGGTGAACTTTCAAAAGCACTCGAAGAGATGAAAATAGAAGTCAAAAAAGCAACACTCGAATATATACCCAACAGTACCATTGAACTTTCAGATGCACATATGGAAGAGTTGGACACACTCATCGATAAACTCGATGAAGATGAAGATGTACAAAGTGTCTATACCAATATAGAGTAGAAATTTTTCTACTCACAATTTTTTCTACTTTTTATATAAATCCTACCTTTTTCTTTTTTGTCTATTCAAACTTTGAGACTTATAACGTAATAAATAGGTATTCAAATACCTATTTATTACGTTATAATAGTATTTAAATCCCTACTGGAGTCAAATATGTACTCAAAACTCAAACTAGAATCAAAAAAATTTTTACATAGAAATAATCTGAAATATCAACGCTACTTTATACGAGAAGATAAGATTAGACATAGATTGACGATTATTACAGGACAACGGGGAGTAGGTAAAACTACAATCCATATTCATTAGGTATTTGGGATGATGATATATTTTTTGATATGTTAAAGCAAAATATCGATGTATCTTTGTCAAGTGATTTACTTTTTGTATATCCTAGTTTAGATGGTAACACTGTGAAGAAGCTAAAACTGCTTTTGGCAATTATTATGGAGAGTGTTCCATTTGTTCCGATCATAGAGAATCTAAAAACAACACTTGATATTGGAGATGGTAGGACGCTTAAAGATTACTTTATAAAGCTTGAAGACGCAGGTATTTTGAAACTTCTAATGAAATCTTCTTCTAAAGGTTTAGCCAAACTTGAAAAACCTGAAAAGATATACCTCAACAATAGCAACCTGCTTCATATTGTAGAAGCAAATATCGGTATAGTTCGAGAGACATTTTTTCTAAATATTGTGAGTACACAACATGAAGTTAGCTATCCTAAAAAAGGAGACTTCATGGTAGATGACAAATATTTACTTGAAATAGGTGGGAAAAATAAAGGGTTCAAACAGATCAAAGATATGAACAACTCTTTTGTTGCAGCAGATGATATCGAGATAGGTTATGGCAATAAAATTCCTCTTTGGTTGTTTGGTTTTTTGTATTGAGGGATTAGACACAAAAAAATTGTTATCGATATTTTGTAGCTGAGAGGGAGAAAGTGTTGTTATAATTATCACCTGGTACCTTTATTTGCCCGAATTTAAGTCCGAAGTGCAATTTTTGATAATTAAAAGATCAGAGATAGTGTTTTAGGGGTTTAAAGAGGTTAGATGATAAAATTCTACTTCAAAAAATGCACGTTCTTCCGCATCTTTAAGTACTATACCATCTCTCAATATAGCTTCTAGAAGATACATATTTTTTACATGATTGAGTACCACCAAATCGGATTCTTTACATCAAACCCATGACTGATAACCTTGAGTTCCAACGAAGTTGAATATACTTTTTTGGGAACTATAGGGTAGCTCTAAAAGAGCGTAACCCCATATAAGGAGAAAAGCTTAATTGCCATACTGCTCCACAAATGCTTCATAATTACCCTCAAAATCAATCATGCTACCATCTTCATTGAGTTTAATAATTCTATTGGCAAAAGCATCTATGAGTTCTCTATCGTGTGAGACACAGATCACGCCGCCTTTATAGTTGTGCAATGCTTCACCAAGTGCAACAATCGCTTCAAGGTCAAGGTGGTTATTTGGCTCATCCATCACTAAAAAGTTTGAAGCATCCATCATGATCTTTGAGAGCATCACACGGTGTTTTTCACCACCTGAACAGGCATCTATCTTTTTCTTCTGCTCCTCTCCCGAAAAGAGCATACGCCCGAGTGTTTTTCGAATATCATCAATATGCCACTTAGGATCAAACCCCTGTATCCATTGTGGTAACTCTTCATCACCTACTACAATGTCTGTTGTATTTTGCGGAAAATAGCTGTAGGTAATGGTCTGTCCCCATTTCATTGTTCCCAAATCAGCCTCTATCTCCTCCATAAGAATCTTGAGCAGTGTTGTTTTCCCCACACCGTTGGTACCGATAAGGGCAACCTTATCCCCTTCATTGATCTTAAAACTGATATTTTCCAACACACGCTCGCCATCATAACTTTTAGAAAGCTCTTCAACATCAAGGACTTCATTACCAATATCCCTGTGTGTTTTAAACATAATAGAGGGATCACGACGTGAGGAGAGTTTAATCGCCTGTACATCTAACTTATCGAGTTGTTTTTGTCTTGATGTTGCTTGCTTTGCCTTAGAAGCATTTGCAGAAAATCTTGCGATGAAGCCTTCAAGTTCTTCTTTCTCTTTTAGGGCTTTGCCTCTGTCTGCTTCAGCTTGTTTGGCAATGAGATTGGCTGCAATGTACCACTCATCATAATTTCCGGTAAATTCACGAATATTTTGGAAATCAAGATCAAGTATGTGTGTCACGACACCATTTAAAAAGTGTCTATCATGAGAGATAACCATGAGTGTACCTTCATGACGTTTAAGCTCATTCTCCAACCACGAAATCGTCTCCATGTCAAGGTTATTCGTAGGCTCATCAAGCAGTAGTACATCGGGTTTTAAGAACAGTACTTGTGCAAGTAGTATTTTAAATTTGTCGCCGCCTGTGAGTGAAGACATCAGCTCACCGTGTTGATCAACAGGAAAACCTAAAGATTGCAACAATTTTTCTATCTTTACATCTGACTCATACGTTGGGTCTTCATCTGCACATATCATCTCAAGTTCACCAAGACGGTTATTGACGGCATCAGACTCAAAATCCCCTTCCATATAGAGTCTTTCTTTCTCTTTTTGTGCATCAAAAAGTTTTTTATTTCCATAGAGTACTGCGTCAGTGAGGGTATACTCCTCAAATGCATACTGGTTTTGAGAGAGCATACCTAGTTTGAGTCCAGGTTGAAGCTGTACTTCACCGTCACTCTGCTCTAGTTCTCCTGCAAGTATCTTCATAAATGTCGATTTTCCTGCTCCATTGGCACCGATAAGTCCATAACGTTTACCGACATCCAAAGTCATATTGATTTTGTCAAATAGAACGCGTTTTCCATATCTCTGTGTTAAATTTACTGTACTAAGCAAGTGTTATCCTTGTGTATATATTGTTGCGATTTTAACATAAAGTACTGAAAGTCTTAAAGAGAACGCTTTTTAAGCGGCCACATCTAAATAATAATTTTTTTAAAATGACCTTATTTTAATCACTTAATATCTATATAATTGGTTATAATTAACATTTGGAAGGATTATTCATGACTAGAATAGAACTTGAAAGAGAATTAGAAAGAGTAGACCGTTTTATAGAAGTACTACAAGGACTCATTAGTAAACCCCTATGCGAATGCTTACCCCAACTGAGTCATTTTAATGAAGCGTTTAAAAAAGAGAATAAAAAACAGCTACAAGATCTTATTGGGGTAAAGAACAAACTCATACAATTAAAACACAAAAGCGATGATGCTTTGACAAGCATATCTCATCCACATGTAAAGTACTATTAATTACTTAATCAGCGCCATAATATTTTCTATAGGACGGCCTATCACGGCTTTGCCTTCTCTCATGACAATCGGTCTTTCAATGAGTTTAGGGTTTTCCACCATCACTTCAATCAACTTATCTTCATCACTCTCTTCTTTAAGATTAAGTTCTTTATAGACAGCCTCCTTGGTTCGCATAAGCGCACGAGCAGAAATCCCCAACATCTTCAATACTTCAAGCAGTTCCTCTTTTGTAGGTGGCGTATTGAGATATTTAACAACTTCGGGTTTGATGCCTTCTTCTTCAAGCAATGCAAGCGCATCTCTTGACTTACCGCATCTTGGGTTATGCCAAATGGTGACTCGACTCATAGTGATATCCTCTAAGATTTTTAAAAGTTTACACTATCCAAACTTTAAGACACCTCTAATAATACCACACATCAAAAGCTCACGGCCAGCCCAATTGCATGTCCTGAAACATTTTCACCAAATGTGTATCTATAGAGTAGTCTTGTCCTCGTGATAAACACCGGGTAGTCACTTGAATCGAGTTCAAACCCCACCCCTACGGTAGAGAGATAATTAAATCCGAGAACATCACGTTGTGCGCCCAAAAATGTGGTATTGCTTCCTTCTAGAACATAACGAAGCGGATTGTTCAGCATGGTTATACCTGTTGGGGCACGCCAACGTGTCCATAGGCTTAAGATATTTGCATCTGATGACCCCTCTACGGAACTATAATCTGAATCATAACTCCTTAGTTGAATATTGGTATAGCGTAACTCCACATCCACTTCATACGATTCTCGATAATGCTCCCAGTCAAGCATGATGGCACCCCCTAACCCATAGGCATTCATACGACCACGTTTTAAAAAATCTAAACTATCAGTATCACGCACAAGACCTTCTTCAAGCAAACGTCCTAAAATAGATGCATCACTTTCAATATGTCCAAATGTAAAATTGAAAATGGGTCGTAGCTTAAGTTCTCCGTTTTTTGTTAAGGGAAAATCCCAACCTATACCACCGGTAAGAGAGAGACTATTCCATTTGACAGGGATGAGCACTGTTTCATCTCCTTTAGAAGCAATAAACTTCGGGTCATAACGTGAATAGCCCACCGTTCCTTCAAGATAAAGCGGAAAATCCTGACTTATGGTAAATCCACCTCCCAAAGTGGTTTGCTGAAGACCCGGATCACCCGACTGTGCATCGTTAATGGAGAGTGAACTGGTCGTAACATCTGGAAGTACGGTAAACCCCATAAGGGTCAATATGCCATCTTTACGATTTTTAATCACAGCATCATCAATGACGAAAGAGGGACGCACAATAGTATCTACTGCTACACTAGGGATTGGAAACAGAGATATAAAGCAGATTGAGATATAACACCATAGCAGTCTTGTTTGATGAGTATCAATCACCTTTACTATTGATGTATGAATATATGAATGCATCATTCATTCCTTTAGATTCATATAGCGAGCTTAAGAATAGTATCAAATTTATACTTGTGTGTAAGGATTGAAATTAAAAAAAATTTTTAAAAATTTTTTTTCTCTTTTTATTCTGATCATCTAACCAATCATGCACATTTTCATGCATCTCTTCTCTCTCTTTTTTCATGCGATCTAACGCTTTGTCCATTGTATTGCTATTGTTGAGAAATTTCAGTGTTTGCTCCATTTTATAGGTACAAAGTGCGCATGACCCGTTGGGCATAAAAATCGGTATCACCCTATCTTTGCCGAATATCTTTACACGATAGACAGAGGGTAAAGCGGTAGCAAAAAAAACGAACACGGCAGGACCGATGATATAGCCCTCTTTATGAATATTTTTATGAAACAATACAAAAGGAAGCTCTTCGAGTAAACGTGCATCTGATTTGGCATCTAAGAACCCATGTACTCCATACCGGTAGTCATGTTTTTCAAAGACACGGTCCAAATCATCCCACGGTTTACCGCCTCTATTGCCAAACCCACCGTAATTCCCATACAGCTTCAGAAAAAAGGCGGTGCCATTATCCCGATATCTGTCATGGAGGGTATCTTGGAGCATCTTTTGCAGTGATGCTTGTTGCTGAGAAGCGCGTGTTACGTTCTCTTCACTGCCTCCAATCTCTAAAGGCACAGTACCATGAAGCAAAGAAGATAAGAGTATCAAAACAAGTAAAATCTCTTTACGCTTTCGCATGCATTTACCCACCTTTATTCAATACTTTATTTCGGTATCTTTACCCTAATCCTCTTTTTCTCTCAGTGCTTCACTCTCAAACTTCATCAATAAACGGGCATTGTTAATATTCAGTTTGCTGTTATCTGCCTGCAGACTTTTGTACTGTTCTTGCAGTATTTTATGCTCACTCATCAGCATTTCATACAGGTTTTCTGAACCCTCAAGTTTTGCCGTAATCTGACTAAACTCTTTCTCAAGTGCATTAAAAGTTTCTTGGAGTGCCAAAAAAGATTTATTGGTATCTACCAATGTATCTTTTGTTTCATCAAATTGCAGCAAAAGCTGTTCATTGCTTGCATTTTTAAGTTTATACTCTTGCAGTTCATACTCAAGTTCCGTAATGTATCGGGTCTTCTCTTTGTTGTCCACCTCACTATTCCAAAATCTATCTTTATACGTTCTCACACGCATTGATGAGACAATGACCACAAGCACGATAATCAAAAAAACCACAAATGCAATAATGGCAAAAAGCATTAAAACAGAATCATTTTGTATTTTGTCTAAAATTTCTTGCATGCTCTATCCTTCTATCACGTCATACGCTTTGGGAGCATCACACTGCATACGCTTGTGTGAAAAATCACCATAACCATACTTTATATTTTTAAAAACAATTTGCACTTTATTGTCCAGATTGTCAAAATAGGCAATACTGTGCAATTTTTGTTTATAGAGCTGAATGGTATATTTTTTATTTTCATACCGTGCAACATAGATATCGGTACGATACAGCCTTGCATTGTGTAAAATTTTTGCTATATCAATTCCTTTTGCAATACGGTAACGTGAAACCTGTTCAAGATCGTGATCTACCACTACCAGTTTACTGCCATCGGTACATACCTCTTTTTGCGTTGGCTTTGTATAGTGCCATTTAAACAATCTCTCGTTTGAAAAAGAGACCTTCCCTTTGTATTCAATCACTTTATTCTTTTCATTGGTTATTTTTTGTATAAAATCAGATTGAAAATTTTCCGGTAATTCAATTGTCGCAAAAAGCATGGGAGATACTAATAAAAGTAACCATAATTGTTTCATTTTTTTCCTTATGAAATAAAAATATATCCTATTCGCACTTTTAACGTGCTAATATCTCTTATATTGTCATAAAATCGTGAATGAATAGTGACAAACAAGTTATTAATTTATAACGGTTTATTAATCACTTTTTGGATAAAATAATCACAATTTATGCAAAGGCAAAACCCACAATGATAAAAAGTGTACTCAAACTCTTCGGCACCAAAAATGACAAAATCGTAAAAAATTATCTTAAAAAAGTAAAAAGTATCAATGCACTTGAAGATCACTATTCCTCTTTGGATGATGATGCACTCAAAACAGCATTCTTAGCACTAAAATCAGCCGTACAAGATGGTAGTAAAACCCTTGATGATGTACTGAATGATTCTTTTGCCATCACAAGAGAAGTGGGAAAACGTACATTAAATATGAGACATTATGATGTACAGATGGTCGGGGGTATGGTACTGCATGAAGGAAACATTGCAGAGATGAAAACAGGTGAAGGAAAAACACTTGTTGCTACACTCGCCGTTATTCTCAATGCAATGACAGAAAAAGGGGTTCATGTAATTACGGTCAATGACTATCTTGCCTCTAGAGACAGCGATGAGATGCGTCCCCTCTATGAGTTTTTAGGCTATACCGTAGGTTGTCTTACCGCAGATATACATGATGACATGGGACGTCAGGGACAATACAATGCCGACATTACCTATGGGACCAATAATGAATATGGATTTGACTATCTTCGTGACAATATGAAAGTACGTGCGGGGGAGAAAGTACAACGTGAACATCATTTTGCCATTGTAGATGAAGTGGATTCCATTCTTATAGATGAAGCAAGAACACCGCTTATTATCTCTGGCCCGACACAACGTGACCATAATCACTATGCCAAAGCAAATGAGATTGCAAAGCAGATGGAGCGTGGAGAAAAGATAGAGACGAAAGCCGGTGAACCGGAACAAACCACAGGAGACTTTATTGTCGATGAAAAGAACCGAACGATTATTATGACGGAAGAGGGACTGCAAAAAGCACAAGATCTTTTTGAAGTAGAAAACCTTTACAACCTTGAAAATGCTGCACTCTCTCATCACTTAGACCAAGCGCTCAAAGCACACTACATCTTTGAAAAAGATGTTGACTATGTCGTCCAGAACAATGAGATTATTATTGTAGATGAATTTACGGGAAGATTGAGTGAAGGGCGTAGATACTCTGAAGGTTTACATCAAGCACTTGAGTCAAAAGAGAGTGTAGAGATTCAAGAAGAGTCACAAACCCTTGCAGAGATCACCTACCAAAATTACTTTAGGCTCTATCAAAAACTTGCAGGTATGACAGGAACGGCACAAACTGAAGCGACAGAATTTTCACAAATATACGGACTTGATGTGATCTCCATCCCTACCAATGTGCCCATAGCAAGAGTAGATAAGAATGATCTCATCTACAATACCGAACGAGAAAAGCTTGATGCAGTGGTCAATCGTGTCAAAGAGCTTCATGCAAAAGGTCAACCTGTCCTTATAGGTACGGCATCCATTGAGAAATCTGAAATGATAGACCAAAGACTCAAAAAAGAGAAAATACCACACAATATGCTCAATGCCAAAAACCATGCGCAAGAAGC
The DNA here is from genome assembly GCA_034660455.1 of Campylobacterota bacterium. Lineage (GTDB taxonomy): Bacteria > Campylobacterota > Campylobacteria > Campylobacterales > Sulfurovaceae > Sulfurovum. Next base: position 34,849 of record JAYEJF010000048.1, read on the forward strand.
CGAAATTATCATGAATGCAGGCCATAAAGCTGCGGTTACCGTTGCAACAAATATGGCAGGACGTGGGGTTGATATTAAGATTGATGATGAGGTAAGAAGCCTTGGAGGACTCATGATACTAGGTACGGAGCGCCATGAAAGTAGACGTATTGATAACCAGCTTAGAGGTCGTTCAGGACGTCAGGGCGATGCGGGTGAAAGTCAGTTCTTCCTGAGTCTAGACGATAATCTTCTTCGTATCTTCGGTGGTGATAAAATCAGAAATATCATGAGCAAACTAGGTGTGGAGGACGGTGAATATATCGATTCCAAGATCGTTACACGCTCCGTTGAAAAAGCGCAGAAAAAAGTGGAGAACCAACACTACGAATCAAGAAAACATATCTTAGAGTATGATGATGTAGCCAACCACCAAAGAAAAGCGATCTATGCCTTTAGAAATCAACTTTTGGATACCGAGTTTAACATTGCAGAGAAAATCAAAGAGAATCGTGATGAATATGTTGCACATCTCCTAGGTGAAGCAGAAATCTTTGATGGTATGCCAGCAGAAGATTTTAACATTGAAAAACTTGTATCATTGATTAAAGAAGAACTTCATATTGAGCTAAAAATTGAACAACTCGAAGGTAAAGAGGTCTCTGAGCTTACTCAGATAATCACTGAAATGATGGAAAAACTTTACGAGACAAAAATGTCACAGATCGATGAGACGCAAAGACAGGAGATAGAGCGTATCCTCTATCTACAAGTACTTGACCCGCAGTGGAGAGACCACCTCTATGAAATGGATGTACTCAAAACAGGTATAGGACTAAGAGGATACAATCAAAAAGATCCACTCACAGAGTATAAACAAGACTCCTATAAACTTTTCACGGAGCTTGTTTCCCGCATTAAATTTGAAGCGGTAAAGGTACTGCAACTGGTACAGTTTAACTTTGAATCCCCTCAAGAAGAAGAGGCTGCTGTTGAGCAGATTAGAGAAGAGCTGGAAAGCTCTGTTTCCGATACCTCATTCAATCAATCTTATGAAGAGGGTACGATTACTGAAGATTCGGGCTTAAAGCCTATATCGGGTACTAAAAAACCTAAACGTAATGAACCATGTCCCTGTGGATCGGGGTTAAAATATAAAAATTGTTGTGGACGCAGTGGGCCCAAAAAAGGCTTACTCTCTCCACAAAATGCATAAGAAAAAATCCTCTTATGCCTATAAAAACCATCACCGTACCCAATAAAAAGTTTATCAGACACATTATTAAACACTATCTTAAATACGACAAAGAAAACCCTTTTATTTTCATCTCCGGAATGTTGGCTTTTTTAGGTATTGCTGCAGGTGTCATGGTGCTTATGATTGCCATGGGTATCATGAACGGTACACAAAAAGAGTTTACTAAAAAACTCTTTGTTATGAACTATCCCCTTACTGTACTTCCCATCGAAGAAGGTGCGGTCAATGATGCACTCATTACCTCACTCTCCAAACAATTTCCACACTTGCAATTTAGCCCCTATTACACCACGCAGGTTATTACAAAAAATGCCGGCTCAGTCCAGGGGTCACTCCTCTACGGTGTGGACGCTCATAAAGAGGGAGAGATAAATGAAATCTTTAAAACTGCAAAAGGAGAGGAGAAGAGTAAATTTAGAGTGGTGATGGGAGAGGGTCTCTCTTTTGAGATGAATGCACTCAAAGGCGATAAAGTAACACTCTATTTCTCAGAGCAGCAAGCCATTGGTTTTGGTACCATGCCTTTGCAAAAACGCTTTATCGTTGACGGGATTTTTAAATCCGGTCTAAAGGCCTATGACAAAGCCATTATGTATACATCATTAGAAGCATTTGAAAAGCTTCTCAAACGGAAAAAGGGAAGCTATGATGGTCTTCATATCTATACAAAAAACCCGATGGATGAGATAGAAAATATTCGCTCTGTTTTACCTGAAATGGTTGTAATAGAAGGGTGGTGGCAGCAAAATGGAAACTTCTTTGCTGCAATGGAAATGGAGAAAAAAGCCCTCTTCCTGGTTTTACTGCTCATTATTCTAGTAGCCTCTTTAAACATCATCTCCTCTTTGCTCATGACAGTCATGAGCCGAAGATCGGAAATTGCGCTTATGCGTACACTGGGTGCGACCAAAAAGGAGATACGGTCTATCTTCTTTCAACTCGGACTCATCATAGGATCTGCAGGTATTGTCGCAGGTACACTGCTTGGCACGCTGGGTATCTGGATACTTACAACATTTGACATTATTTCGATGCCTGAGGATGTCTATGGCACTTCTAAGCTCCCTGTAGATTTGGGCATAGGTGACTTTGGATTTATCATACTGGGAACAAGTATCATTATTCTATTTTCAGCACTCTACCCCGCCAAAAAAGCGGCACAAACTGATCCACTCACTGTCTTACGTAATGAGTAGCTTTAGGCTACTCAAACATCCTCATAATAGAGTTTCCACCTTCAATAAAATTAAACATTGAAGCCTCCTCTTCCTCCTCTTCAAAAATATTCAAGGGAGAATCATCAAACATTCCAAACATCGTATTATACATTTTAGAACCGTTGTACATCATACCTGACATCATTTCAGCCGACTGTCCAGAATATTTCATCCCTTTGTAGAGAGATTGTCCCGTATCTGTTACATCTCCAATAATACCTATATCTCCTAGTGAACCTAAGCCAAAGATACCTTTATCTTTTTTCTTCTTTTTTGTCTCACCAAATAGACTGGGTAAGCCAAAACCAGATAACCCCATACTTGGTATGCCAAAACTGCCACCTCCATCAAGAGACAATGTTTTTTTGAGCTCACGTACCGAATTGCTAAAAGAGTATTCACCTTCAACCTCTCCATCCATATGAAGTGCTTCTTGAACATCCTTGACACTTTTATCCAATAGACTCTCTTTTTTTGGTACTTCATAATCAATATTCAACTCTCGCCTTATGGCATCAAGTTTTTTAGCTTTGCCTTTGAGTTCAGGAATATCCAGTTCTCTTCTGATTCTTTCTAATTTATCCTCGTCTGAGTTTTGAAAAACTTCAGGTTTATTTGGAGTGTCTAACACTTCTGTTTGGGCTTCACTGTTTTGCAGATTGGGAACTATGCTTTCTTGCCCAGGAGGTTTAGACACCTCTTGTAAAGGTTCATCTTTTATATGATATTTATTTTTAATATACTCAACATTTTGCTTCATAACATAATCTGATTCTGTCATATAATCCACTGAAAACAAAGTAGTTATGGTCATGGTAAATAAAAAAATTTTATGCATCTTTCTTCTGCCTTGAGGGAGTTTTACAACTCTCTTTATGTAATCAAACTATTATACACTATTTTATTTATTTAATATATGAACCGGTGTTTCAAGTGTTCTTTTAAGAATATCCAAGGGTAACAAAAGTATCTCTTGTGCTCCACTGGTTGTCACTTCGGGTTTATCTAAGGTACCTGTTATCTTTAATCCTATCGTCGCACTTTTATCTTTTCCCATTAAAATATAACCCAATACCGGGAGGTTGCCTAGCACGCTGCCTACTTCCCGTGCAACTTGAATGGCAAGATTCATATTGATTGTTTTATTTTTCAAATCTACTTCACCCTTACCGACTATAGTCGCCGAAGATCCGTTAATATAGACCGAATCAAAAACAATTTTATCCTTTTTAATTTGCCTATACTCAACAATACCCTCTTTGATAGTGAAACCTTGTGTTGAAAAACCGGGTTCATGCAATGCGACCAAAGCAGGTATCGTGTTAATAAATGCCAAAGTATTATTATAAGCCTTAAAGTCTTTCATCACCCCACCCTCTACAATCACTTGACCTTTCATTGTCTCTTGGGGATTACCGCTTTTTTTAATGGAGTATCGTCCCCCTTGCAAGCCTTTGAAATTAATTAGAGGATGCAGCACTTTGTCTTTGATGCGTAAGGCCTGCAAACTCACTATATCTCTCTTTTGAGAGAACTTAATAATATCACCCGATGCATTCCCTATCGCTTTAATCTCCCCGTCGCCTTTTACCTCTACATCATAACTCTCTGTTATTAAACGGTATTCTCCATAGCGTAAAGTACTATTCTCCCCTATAATAATGAGGGATGGATCCTCTGCTACTTTCTCTTTTGTAGGGGAGGAGTGCTGTTTAATTGTTAAAAACTTTTCGAGATCAATATTGAGATCTTTCAATTTTACTTTGGATTTTGATTTATTAAAGTAAAAACGTTTATCAAAGGCAAAAAAATCTACATCTTTAGGTGCAATTCTCCCCTCAAATGGAACTCTTGTTTTACATTGATCTTCTTTCTCATAAAGGAAACATGATGATCTTTGCAATACCCCTTGAAATAAAAAGGTTTCAAAATCTTTAGTTTTAATATCAACCGATCCACCGTCTGAGAATAGACTATGATTGGCTAAATAGGGTTTTATCATATTGAGATTCGCAAGATCTATCGCTGTCCCATTTGTATCGTTCTTCAGGCTCAATGAAAGCTTAGGTATTAATATCTCTATATGATTCTCATAGTTTAATGTCAAAGGAAATTTTCTATTTTTCACTCGTATGAATGTCTCTTTACCCTCTCCTATCGTAAGACTTTTTATCTCTGCAAGCAGTGCTGCTTTTTTTGTTTTAAGATGAACGACTCCACTGACACTCCCCTCATACCATTTCTCTTTTAGGGCAACATTCGCAAGTGTTACATCACCATTTTCATACGAGATATTGCCTTTCATCACAGGTAATTTTGTTTTATGAATATAAAGATCCCCCTGCCCCAAATCTACATTGACATCAATTTCCGACGGTCTATCTCCCTCTTTCAAATATTCATCCAATTTTAGATAAATGAAGGCTTTTTCACCCTCTTGATAGATAGGTATGTTAAGTTTATAAGCTTCTAATACTTCTTGCAACACTGCATCTATCTTTGAATGTATCACCAAGTCCAACTGTAGTACGGTAGGCAAATCACCTGCCAAATGTTCAATAGCAACACGACTTCCTTCTAAACTTCTCTGTTTATATGTGGCTGTATCAAGTGTAAAAAAAAGTCCACCGTTCTCATACTTTAAAACAATGTTTTTAGCCAGTGCTGGCTCAAGTTCTTTTTTAAAATATACCTTGGCATTATGGAGTGTGGCATTCCCCTCAAGTGAATCAATATCAAGCTTAAATGCTTTATTTACAATGCTTCCTTTGCCCGTAAGTGAGTGTAATTGATAACTCTCTGCAACAACTCTGTCCACAATCCAATGCTTCGTACGCTCTTTTAATGTAAACTTCTCCAGCAGTGATATTAAGTCACTAAAACGATCACTAGAGAGTGAAAAATCAATCTCATCTGCATTTTTAACTACATTAAAATTTCCCTTTATACGGTTAAAGACTACTGTTCCTTCTGTTTCAAGTATCTCTTCATGCAAATCATACAAAAACTCTCCCTCAATAGTTACATTATGTTCTTTGATGAAAAGGTGGGGAATGGTTGCTTTTAACATCTTACCCTCACGTCTTACATTGCCCCTAATCTCATACTTTTTACTATTGATTCGGAATAAATCATCACGAAAAAGAATACTAAAAGTGTTATTGTCAAAAATGATTTTTTTCAATGCTATTGACTCAAAAAACGTAAGTCTATATTTCACACGTTCTAGGATTTCAGGAATATTATTAAAAGTAGGATCTTCTTTGCTTTTAGGGATAGTAATAGAATCGGCTTTGAGTATAAGTTTCTTATCGAGTTTAATGTATAATCCCTCAACATTATAGTTATCTATTTTAAGGCTCTTAATCTCTATACCTAATTTAAGCCAGATAAACAACGTAAGAAAAAGGATTGTTAAAAAGATGAGTGTATTACGAATTAGCAGATGGATTGTCCTGGCAGAACACTTTGCGCTCGTTTTAATCATCACTTTTGCCTTTTATACCACACTACCTGTGAAAACCACCAAAACACTTTTAGTACCCCAGGGCTCCATTCGCTATATTGTAACACAGTTAATTAAACAGGGATATAGTTTAAGTATCATCGATACCTATCTATTGGTACTTATGGGACACCCTCAAAGTGGTTGGATTACCATAGGTGACACAAAATTAAACCGTATTGATTTTCTCTATAAACTCACAACAGCAAAAGCAAAAATGGAAGAGATTACCCTCATACCAGGAGAGACAAAAACGCTCTTTTTTGATACATTAAGCAGGGACTTAAATCTAAGTAAAGAGAAACTTACTAGCTACTATGACACCTTGTCACACTACCCAGAAGCAGGTATCTATGCTGATACATACTATGTTCCCTATGGCATCAATGAAAAACATCTTATGCAGTTCCTGATTTTGGCATCTGAAAAAAAATATGAAGAGATTTCCAAAAAGATTTATGGTACCTATCATCAAAAAACATGGATGAAGATACTGATTATGGCTTCAATCATTCAAAAAGAGGCTGCCAATACAGAGGAAATGCCTCTTGTCTCTTCAGTCATTCATAATCGTTTAAAAAAGAATATGCCTCTCCAAATGGACGGGACGCTAAACTATGGAAAATACTCACATATAAAAGTGACACCTGAGCGTATTAAAAATGATACAAGTAGATTTAATACATACAAATATAAGGGTTTGCCTCACTCACCTATAGGGGCTGTCTCTTTTGATGCAATCATCGCAGCCATCAAACCGGCAAAAACAGACTATCTCTATTTCATGAAAAATGCACAAGGTGTGCATGACTTTACAAACAACTTTAAAAAGCACCGCCAAAACATTAAAAAATCAAGATAATCATCCAAATATCAACTGTAAAATATTCAGTATAAACATCGTAATAAAACCTACTTTATAGACCATAAACTCATGTTTCTCCATAAAAGATTTATGCTTATCAAAATGAGGCTTCACTTTCTCAGGATTTGTCACATCATAGTGCATTTCCGAATAGTTATGGTACCGTGCATCTGTATCTGTGTCTATGGCTCTTAATATAATGCTCTGAAGCCAAAAAGGTATTTTCGGATTTATTTTAGAGGGGTCATTGATCTTTTTATCGAAATTAGGGTTTTGAAAAGGTTCTATCTCTCCATAAGGAAACTTTTTGGTCAGTGCTTCGTAGAGTGTCACCCCTATGGCATAGAGTTCTGTCTGTTCATTTACCGGTGCCTGTTTAAAACGTTCTGGTGCCAAATAAGAAGGGGTTCCTGCACGTGTAACATTTGAATATGCCTCAGTGATGCTTCCAAAATCCACCATTTTAAACACAAGTTTTCCTTTTCGCTCGGTAATCATAATATTCTCAGGCTTAATATCGCCGTGTACCAAATCGTGCTTCATCAGAAATTGAGACATTTTAAGTAAAAAGAGTGCCAGTTCAATACTTAGATCAACAGAAAGTGGTTTCTTTCGGATATACTCCTTGAGTGATTTTCCCTCTACAAAAGTCATGATATAATAGCGATGTGTGCGATTTTTTGGCATGACTGCTTTGGGAAAAAACCCTGCCTTAAGCCGTATAGCCATCCACACTTCTTTCACAAAAAGATCTTCAATTAACTCATCATCTGTCGCCTCATAGGGGATGAACTTGATTACATACTGTAATCCACGTTTTTCACAAAGCCAGATACGATTGTTCTGAATCAAGGATTGTGTAAGGGTATACCCATCAATCACATCATCTTTCTTATAGTTTTCATGTACTAAAAGATCAGATTGTTTAAGTTTTAATCGAGGATCTACCTCTCTCATTTCTATTACAACGGCTGTTGTATCATCTGGGAGATCCCCCGCATGCAATTTTGAAATTTTTTTCACCAAAAAGGAAGCGCCCATTTTGATGCTTTCTTGTAGCGCTTCATGAGGAAGTTCAGTATAAAGTCCGTCAGAACACAAAAGTATTTTATCACCTGCTTGAAGATTATTCTCAAAGTAATAAGGAGAAACTTTTTCTTCCATACCCATTGCAGACATTAAAACCCCTTCCATCCCCTCCTCTTCCATAGTATGGTCATAAGAGAGTTGCGTCAATGTCTCATCTCTATGAAGATAAATACGGCTGTCTCCTACATTCGCACCATATAACCTATCACCCTCTATCACCACTAATGTAAGTGTTGTCAATAACTCCTCACGTTCATACTCTGCCATAGACTCCTGATACAATACCCGATTGATATTTTCAATAAAATGCTTAATAGACTTCTCCATCGTCCAGCTTCTAGGTCTGCTCTTAAGAGAATTCACTAGAAATTTTGTCGTATGCTTGGCTGCATGCGCCCCTTGAAGCGCAGACCCCACACCATCACATACCACCGCTACCGTGATGTTCTCCATCACTTTGACTTCAAAAAAATCATCTCCTGTAAGCTGAGTGCCTTTAGCCAGTGTAAGACCAGATGTTTCAATATTTTGTTTTGACATAGATAGTGCCTTGTGCTGTAGTAGTATGCATTATACCATTTGATTTAAGAGTTCATTGCCTTGGGTATAATGCTCCCTTTTTCCTAGACCAGTAAAACAACTTTCCTTATTCCACCTCTCTACGATACTAATGGTAACAGTTTTCCTCCTTCAAATCCTAAATTATTGATGTAGTCAAAGTAGACTTCATT
>JAYEJF010000049.1:0-14334 GCA_034660455.1 Campylobacterota bacterium
TTAGTTGGTTATACGCCATTTTTTACCCTTTAAGCTTTGTTGTGATTGCTTTAGTGTATCTAACTCTTCTTGTTCTCTAATACAGCAACTCACTTGTAGGGTATTCGCTTATGATGTGAATCTAAGTATTTAATATATCACCCTAAAGTAATTTTACATCATAAAACTACTTCATAAAGGATTTAAAAATGCCTATACCAATCAATGACCCTAAAATACTACATAAAATGATAGAACTACAAGGGTGTATTATCGAGGGCAGAAGCGTTAAAGCCATCCTCCATAAAAACATTGATTATTTTCTTGAACAATCCGGTGCAGATATGATTACTATTTATATGCATGAACATGGTATGGTAAACCCGGAATATATATTGGAAAAAGAAAAACTCCTTACACATTTGTTAAAAAAATATATTTTTAATAAGAAGAACTTTAAATGGGAAACATTTGTTGCCAACTGTGACAAACATTTTGCTTCCGGTATAGACCATGAACAAATTACAGAACTTTATACGCTCTTCAGAAGTTTTATCAGTAAACGAGAAGCGACCTCTTTTACAGAAGAACTTCAAATGAAGAGTGCCATCATGATACCTCTCTATGCCTTTGATGATAAAGAGATAATAATAGGCTATACCTGCTTTATTTTTCAATCAGATAATGTACACTGTATGGAGCAACTTCAAATAATAAAAACCATTTTGGAGACGCTATTACGTCCTCTATATGATAAAAAAATAAATACCCTTTATACTAAATGTATTCGTATCGATGAAGAGATGAATCTTCTCACCAATCAAGAGAAAAAAATAGTCAAGCAGGTTTTAACGGGTGCATCCTATGCGACTATAGCAAAAAGCTTAAATATCTCAATCAATACACTGAAAACCCATATGAAAAATATCTTTAATAAATCCAATGTAAATTCAAAAATAGAACTCTTCAACAAATACTACATCCATCTATAGCAGGACTATTAAGTATTTCAGCTAATTACTCTAAGCTAGCTAAGATACAATTCGCCTATGAAAAAATATCTCCGTGGTCACAATAGACAATACTTTTCACTTATTGTCATTGCTATCTATTCGACACTCCATAAACTTAGCAGACTAGACAGCAACTATCAGTACCATAAACTTTCTTTCTCACCACTACCACAAAAGACAGCACCACCCCCAAAAAGCCTCTAGTACCACATTTAATACTTTTTGCTCTATACACTATTTTATTAACAAACAACAGGATACCTATGACTAAAAAATCACTCAGCCTATTGACGGCCACACTACTATTTGCACCCTCTATCTACGCAGAAGAGACCCTTGCCCCTATTACCATCGTTTCGGCAAACAAAACACCCCAATCGATTGCAGACACCACAGCCAATGTAACCGTAATAACATATCAAGAGATAGAAGAAAAAGGCTACCAGAGTGTAGCACAGGCGATTGCCACACAAGCGGGTATTCAAGTTGTTCCCTCAGGTGGTTTGGGTCAACAAACCTCATTTTTTGTAAGAGGCATGGATTCTGGAAAAGTCCTCGTACTTATCGACGGTATGCGTCTCAATGACCCAAGCACAACCAATGGTACGGCACTCATTGAAAATTTACCCACATCAAATATTGAACAGATAGAGATAATCAAAGGGGGTTCAAGTTCGATATGGGGTTCAAACGCCAGTGCTGGGGTGATTAATATCATCACCAAAGTACCAAAAAGTGCTGTGCACGGATCATTAGCACTCTCTTACGGTTCATACCAGACTAGAGGCATAGATGCCGATCTCTCATACAAAGATGAAAAGATCACTGCGCAGGTATTAGGATCTTATCTTAACACAGACGGATTCTCATCACTACTACCAAGAGATGCTGAAGAGGATGGATATGAGAATAAAAACGGAAACATGAAACTCGGATATACATTGAACGAAAATAGCAATGTCATACTAAGCTACAATAGAGTCAGAACACAAACAGAATATGATGATACTTTTTCTTTAGCACAAGCGGATGATGATTACAGTCATGCTACTTCAGACCAAAGCAATTATGCACTTGACTACGACTTTTCACTCAATGACTACTCAATACTCTTTCATGCCAGTAGAGGAGAGTATGAAAGGGAGTATTTTACCACAGGCTTTTTTGGTGACGGGATTAATAGATATAAAGCCGAACTTAGAGAGTATTCACTGATCAATCACTATGACTATATCCTTGGACAGGTTACTTTAGGTTTTGAATATAAAGAGATAGAGGGTTTTAATCAATACAATGATTTTGCAGCCAGCCAAGCAGACTATAACAACAAAGCAATTTATATTTCAAATATTTACACTATCACTCTCAATACACTGTTAGAAACCAATCTTAGATATGATCATTATGATGCATTTAAGAATGAAACAACCTACAAAATAGGCCTTAAGCATCATCATAACTTTCTCAAAGGATTCGAAACTTCTGTAAATTATTACACCGCATATGATGCACCAAGCTCCTACCAATTGGCAAACCCAAGTTTTGGTACCATACTAGAACCAAGTTATACCAAAGGATTTGATATTACAGCCAAATATAAAAAGATTTTATCTGTCACATATTTTAATAACCGTGTAGAAAATAGTATTGATTATATCTCTGACCCTGTAACATTTATAGGCGGATATCAAAATATTGACGGTGAATCTAAATTTTCAGGTCTAGAAATTTCAAGCACCTACTCCCCGTTAAACAATCTTCTGCTCTCTGCAAACTATACCTACCTTATAGACTTTGAAAAAGAGGATGGAAGCGATCTACCAAGACGTGCAAAAGAGACATTCAATGCTTCTGCTACCTATTATTATCAAAATAACTTACATTTTGGTATTGATGCACAATATATAGGAGAGAGGCTAGATACGGATGGAGGATTTCCGGAGGCTTCCACAGTATCCACGGGAAACTACACCTTATGGCAGCTCAATTTTGGTGCAAAAATCACAGAAGATCTTGACCTGAACATCAATGCAAGAAATATTTTTGATAAAGAGTATGCGTCTGTTTATGGCTATGCTACTGAAGGGGCATCTGTTTATGCAAAAGTGAAATATAGCTTTTAAGATATAATACATTATGTTAAATATTATCCCTCAATGGTTCATACGATACAAATTTTTCAACTCCCTCTTTTTGGGGTTGAGCGTCGGTGCGATATTTACACTTTACACGCCTCTTGAACCCTCTATCTACTCATTGGGTGGCGTAATCCTAGCGTTGGGGATGCTATTTGTCGCAAGACTCTATCATAAAATACTGAATGCAAGGTGGTTTTTTAGAATTTCTCTTTTCGTTGAATTCATGCTTTTCATAGCCATCCTCTATTTCATCTATGCCTCTTACTCTTATCAGACTGCCCTGCTACTCTACATTGGTTACCAGATAACCTTTGTATTTGGAAGCTATCTGGTAAGAGCTGAAACCCTCTTACTCAAAACAGATACTCTCTTAAGCAAACTTGATACTGCCAAACAATTAGGTTACCTATTAGGGATGGGACTCTCTTATCTTATTTATAAAAGTCTTACACACTTAGGCATCACAACGGCCAAAGAACAAGTCTATCTATTGCACATACTGCTTTTAATGATAGAAATTATTGTAATTGTCTTCATCTATAAGAGCTTTAAAAAGATATAAAATCAGCAATCTCTCTTTTGTCTTTTTATCATTGCTGCAAGAAACATATACAAAAGTATAATATTAACAATAAACAAAATCAGTAAATATCCCTCATCCATATTTTTATCCAATTGCAATCCCGTTAGAGAGTACATAGACTGTAGGGTTGCTAAAAAAAGTACAGTTTTACGGGTATCTTCAGCAAAAAAATGCCTCAAGATATGATGCATATGACATCTGTCGGCCGAAAACATAGAGCGTCCCTTACGCTTACGACGTACCATCACCACTACGGTATCGAGTATGGGTATGGCTGCAATAAAAAGAATACTCACCGTAGGCAAATATGCTAAAGATTTAATTGCCAAAATTGAGATAACAAAACCCAGTGTTAAAGAACCGCTGTCTCCCATAAAGATAGAAGCAGGATGCCAGTTATACACTAAGAACGCTAACAGTGCAACGATGAATGCACCTGAGAGTATAGTTATAAAGCTATCATCATGCGTATATCCTACAGAAAAAAAAGCGCCTAAAATGATGATACTTATCATTGCTGCCAATCCGTCTAAGCCATCAATTAAATTCAGTGCGTTGGTAAACCCGACTACAGCAAAGATAGTAAAGGGGAGTGCAAACCAGCCCAGTGCTAGTTCTACGCCAAAAAAGACTCCAAGATTTTTTATCAATATCTGATCAAAAGAGAGAAATATCACAGCAAGGATAATAATTAAAAATTTGGTATTTGGTGAAGCATCATGATGGTCATCCAACACACCAATAGCAAAAATTAAAAACATTGCAACAAAAGTCCAAATATAGGTAGATATTAAATCAACATGAAATAAAGGAAAAGAAACAAAGACTGCAAGAAAAAAACCAATACCTGCACCCCTTGGGGTATGTTTGCTATGCGTACTTCGTTCATTGGGACTATCAATTAAGCCCCAACGATCAGCATATTTTTTTACAATCCATATCAATCCCAGTGACAAAAGAGATATCAATACAAATTCAAAAAACATCTCTTTACTCAAACAGGTACTTCATTGTAACAAACGGTGCGGCAAGTCTAGTAATCGTATCAAGTGGTGTTAAATAATTATCCGAAGCCACTTTAAACTCTTTCCAATCATCCGGCTGTACATATACGATATCATTAGGTCTTAACATCAGTGAAGCATACTTCATCGTATCAAAATTCGTCAAATCTACATGTCTCATCTGCATTCCTTTTGTCGTAGAATTAGAGAGAATAATAATGTCATTTCTTACGGCAGCATCGGTGAAGTCACCGGCAAAGGCAAGTGCTTCAAAGAGTGTCATCTTCTCTTTATCAATCTTTATCACACCCGGATCGTTGACCTCACCTAAGACAATTAAACGTTTGTTTAAGACTTCAACATAGACAGAAGGTGTGTTCAAATACTTTTTATACTGCTCTGTGATACGATTTGCTGCCTGTGATTGAGTGAGTCCCGACACTTTTATCTTTCCAATAAGCGGTAAAGGAATATACCCGGAAGCATTCACAAGGATACCCTTTTGGCTCATACTTTGTCCTAGTACTCCTGTTCCTCCACCCAATGACTCTTGTGCAGGGTCTTTATAGAGGGCAACCTCTAACCTATCTTGAGGCAATATAAGGTATTCTATGCTCCTATCGCTGAATTTCTGTTCACTCACAGGCTTTTGCGTCTGTACCAATTTATACTCCTGACCTGCACATCCGCCTAACATCAATAGGACAGCCATTGTTGCTATTAACTTCATTTTTAACATCTTTAAAACTCCTTTTCCCTTTTTAAATTATAGATATTATATCTTATCTGATTTAAACCACTCATATGAGTGTATCATTACGTATTGTATTGTTTCGAAAAATATCCCTATATTCGTTTGAATCAAATACACCCCTAAGTGTCTGTACCTGTTTTTTATGATGGACATCAGAACCCAAAAAATCAATCATCCCCTCTTCACTCAAAAAATCGGCTTTATATTTTGCATCTTTTCCGTAATGCCCACCAAATGAATTTATATTGACCTGAAACATCACGCCAAGTTCTTTAAACCGTGTATACTCTTTTTTCAACTCTTTTACATAACGATACCTTTCAGGATGTGCCATTAAAGGTGTATACCCTGATGCACTCATTGCAAAGATCATCTCTTCAATCTGCATGGGCTTAGCAAAATAAGAGGTTTCAAACAGAAGATACCCACCTTTTATTGTTAAGATATCTCCCTTTTCAAGAAGAGACTCAAAACCATCATCCAAATAATACTCAGCTGCGGCATCTATCTCTATAGAAAGCCCCTCTTCTAGAGCCTTTTGCTGTAACGCTTTTAATCCATCTCTAATAATTTTTGGTGTATTACGATAGGCATCTGCCATGATATGAGGTGTGGTAATCATCTTTTTATACCCCAATTCTTCCATTCCTTTAAGCAGTATTAGACTCTCCTCCATACTCTGAGAACCATCATCAATACCTGGTATTAGATGTGAATGAAGATCAACTTTTAAATGAGGTAGATCTTTTTGTTGAGATTTCTTCTTTTTAAAAAAAGAGAAAATCATTTTTTATCTTCTTCATAATAACCATAACCATAACCATAACCATAACCATAACCATAACCATCTTTCCCTGATTTAACATCATTGATCAAAATACTCAAGCCTTTAATCTCTTTTTGTACAGAAAGCTCTTTAATACTACGTAAAAAACCTTTTTTAGAATACCCTGCCCTTAGAACATAAACAGTTGTATCTGCATGATGCATCAATGTTCTTGCGTCTGTCACCAAACCTACAGGAGGTGTATCCAAAATAATCACATCATACACCTCTTTTAACTTCTCTATAACCTTTTCCATAAGAACTCCCTGGATCAACTCACTTGGATTAGGGGGTACCGGTCCCGAAGTAATAATATCTAGATTCTCATATTCGGTATGCTGTATTACATCACTTAAATTGGTACGACCCGACAAGAGTGTGCTCATACCTTTGGTATTTGACAATCCAAACTTTAAATGCAGGGTTGGTTTTCTCATATCAAGGTTGAGTATGACCGTTTTTTTATCCGCCATACTCATAATAGCACCCAAATTGATACATACAGTTGTTTTTCCTTCTCCTCCCACAGTTGAGGTTACTGCAATTGTATGTGCCCGTTTATAGCTAGACATAAACTGTAAATTGGTACGTAAATTCCTAAACGATTCAGCTACCGCTGATTTAGGTGAAACAAAAACCTTTATCTTCTCATGATCTTTTTTGATATTTGGAATAAGACCAAGCATCGCAACATCTGAAATACCTCCTATATCCTCTTCACCTTTGATACGATCATCTAAAACCTCTCTCAAAAAAGCAAGTGCTATCCCCAAAATTAAACCTAATATAAAACCTATTAGTACAATGATATTTCTCTTAGGTGCTATTGGTCCAGCAGGATAAATCGCTTCATCGATAATCCTATTTTTACTGACAGTAGAAGCTTTAATGATAGCAGTCTCCGAACGTTTTTCAAGGAGATAAGAGTATATTTTTTCATTAACGGCAAATTTACGCTGTAATTGACCAAACATCCGCTCATCTGCAGGCACTGTATTTAACTCTTTTTGAAGTTTTATCATCGATTTTGACAATATATCTTTCTTCTCTTTGATACTCTTCTTAAGATTTTGTATTGTTGCGATGATAAGACTTTTAAGCTCAGAGATTGCTTTAGTTAATTTACGTACATCAGGATACATTTCCGTATAATCTTCACGTAAAAGCTTTTTTTTCAAAATAGTATCTTGCAGTTTTTTTATCATAACAAGAAGTGTTGAAGCATCTGTAGAGAGTCCTACAACATTAAGTGTTTGAAGTTTTTTACCCGACTGTATCTGTTCAAAGAGTCTACCTATCATCTCTTCTTCTATAGCAATCTCGGCAAACTTTGACTCATAATCACTCATCTTACGTATAATATTTTCGGCTTTAGTACTTAAATTAATTGTATTAGATGATTTTTTGAACTCTTCAAGTTTAATTGCAGAGCCTTTAAGATTTTCAGTAATATGTTTCAATTGCTCCTCAACAAAAGTAAGTTTAAGTGTTGCTTCTTTGGTCTTTTTTTCAATATTTTGCTCAATATAGGCTTTCGCCAATGCATTTGCAAACTCTTGTGCCCGTAAAGGAACATTATCAGAATAAGAAATTCTTAATATCGTTGAAGATCTTGAGACCTGATTTACTAGTACTCCCCCTGGAATACTATTCTTTTCTGCTATGATAAAATGGTATGAAGAGTCTTTAGGGTTCTCTTTTTTACTTACATTTAAATGAAAATAATCTGTTATGATCTCTTGATCATAAAAAAGTATTTCATCATATGACCAGATATTACCATCGTTATCTTCTGCCTGTTCAACAACCAATCGATACTGTTTTTCATCCACCGGAAATAAGTTAAAAGAGATACCGTACCCTTTAAGCATACCTACCTCAAAAGGACTATCCTTATAGAGTTCAACCTCTTTAAATTTTCTTGTAGTGTAGTATCGATGTGAAAAGTCAATATTTTCAAGTGCCTTTTGGGTAATGAGTCTTGACTTGATAATCTCTTTTTCAGTACCCAAATTCATAATACCCGGAGACATAGCCATACTCAACATATCATTACCACCACCACGCTGACCAAAACCAACTTCAACGGTTACGGAAGCTTGATAAATATTAGGCTTAAAGTAGGCATAATAACTACTTCCTGCCGTAGATAGTATTATAAAAAATAGTATCATATACTTAAATCTATAAATTATTCTAAATATAGCTTTAATGTCTAGATCAGACTCATCTATATGTTCACGCGTTGTATTCATCTTTTTCCTTAAAACAATCATATAGATTATTTAATATTTATGTATAGGATGTATGTGGTGCTATAAGTTATGATAAGATACAGAGGATGATAGCAATAATTCACCCCTGTACTATGCTACTTTAAAATAGATATATTTAAAAATAGTATGCTATCCCTACTGTGATTGCATCTAAGTCTGTATTACGATCTGAAACACCCTCAAATATACCTTCCATATCACTCCCTAGAACCGTGTAATCAACAAATATAGACCAATTGTCTCTATAAGGGTATTCAGTGTTATTTGACAGCTCTCTAAATGTATAACTTAATCCAAGACCCCACTGAAAATCACCATTATCTACATCTCCACTAGTATTATTCACACCTTTAAATGAGACATTTCCATATCCTAAAAGCCCATAAATTGAAAAATAATTTTTACCATATACTCTATTTTCACCATCATCAAACTTATAGGTGGGTTTTAAAAAGATACTCCAGGCATTATCCATCTCAATAGCATCTTCATCTTGAAAACCTAAAGAGTACCTACCCTCAATAGCAAGATACTCAGTAATCCAGTACCCACCATGTAAAACAAAGTTACCGAGTCTATCCTGACCATTTGTAATGTCAAAAAAATTGCGATCTACATCTGAATATCGCATAGAGAGTGCTGCCACACTCCCACCAACATAAAATATATGCTCCTGTTTTACCTCTTCAATCACTACCAATGGTGCAACGGTCTTTCCCGAAGCCAAAAGTAAACTGCTCATCATTAATACAACTAAAACTATTTTTTTCATTTTTTCTTTCCTCATTTAAAATAATTTTTTAAAATTGATATGAAATACCAAAATTCATACCATCAATTACCTTATCATACAACAACGACGAATCATCATAATATACAACATAATCTGCATAGACCGATATATTCTCTGTGACAATATATCTCCCCCCGATACCCCAGGAAAAAGCCCCTTCATCTACAGAAAACGAACTTGGTGTACCCGCTACATCAAAGTATCCCGTTGCTTCTGTCCCCGCATATCCCAAAAGCGCATACACGTCAAACTCAGGTCCTAGTGGATATGTAGGTTTAGCATAGATACCCCATATTGTGATGTCAGCGTCTTTTACCACTGCTGCTTCATTCCATGTGGGATCACCAAATGAGATAGCATATCTTCCCTCCACAGAGATATAGGGGTTAAACTTATACCCTACTTGTAAAGAAGCAGCATTAAAATCCATCTCAGCAGCAGTTCTACCTCCTCTCCCATCTACATCATGAGAGAGATGCGTATAAGAAAGACCAATATAAACTCCTTGATCCATAGGTTCTCTTGTCTCTTCTTTTTCTTCTGTATTGATTTCTTCGGCATAACCTAAACTGCTTAATGCCATAAGTGCAACTAGTGATAAAACGATTTTTTTCATATCTATTTTCCTTATATTCTTTCTTAACTTTGAGGTATCTCAATCACTTCACTCTGAGGCAATATCTTCTCAATCCGCCCTTTAGGGATTTGATGACGACATCCAATAAGACCTTTTTTTGCCATCTGCGTATCTATCTCTATGAGATCATGAAACTCTTTTGAGTCTCTTCTTGGAATATACTCAGGCTCATCTTCCATTTTGTTGAGTTGTGCTTTAGATAAAGAAATCATATATCTATAACGTATATTCTTCTCAGGATTCCTATCATTATTTGATATAAACCAGATATCATTCTCTTTACATTTTAATATTCCACCTGAAGCGACATTATTAAGGTTTGCACTATTGGCACTTAACTTATAACTCCATGCGTTAGACGGTCTGTAGTAGTATGCATCTTTATAATGTTTAACAATATTCTGCTGGTTTACATTAAATGCTTGCGTATTTTGAACCGTTGGCGTACTGTTGCACCCATCCAATAAAAAAGCCATACTTAGCGCCGAAACAATCACTATCTTCACATTATCTCCTTTAAATCTTTTCCCGTAATTTTAAAAAACTATTATACACTATAAATATCATAAAAATATTAATCCATCTACATTTGTAGATTTTATCATTAAATAAATTATGTTTTTTAAAGATATACTTTCATTATGTATTCTAAAAATAAAAAATTTCAACATAGTGATATCACCATATTCCTCCTAATCTCTTCTTGGTCAAAGTTATCCAACGAGAATAAACAATTCATCTCCTCTTACCTCAATATGCCAGATTTAGAGATCAAAACGTTCATTACACTAGCCAAACGGCATGGTGTATTACCTTTAGTTCAACGCACTTTAGAACAACGCTCTCATGAAAAATCTTCATCCAAGCAAACCAATCAGACTTTACTGAGATATTTAAAATCTTCTAATCAATACATTGTACAAAAGAACATGTTGATATCTGCAGCATTGCTACAGCTTTTAAAACTATTTGAAAAACATGCTATAGAAGTACTTCCTTTTAAAGGACCTACGCTATCACAATTACTTTATGAAAATATTACATTACGGCAGTATACAGACTTAGATCTCCTAATAGAGAAAAATGATAGAGATAAAGCCTACCAAATACTTCAATCACAGGGATATACACCACTTTATAAACTAACAACTTCACAAAAAGCACAGTGGTATAAACATGCAAAAGATATGACACTCTTTCATGCAGAAAAAGGAATTCATATTGATTTACACTGGTCACTGCTTGACAATGATTACCCTATGCAAATCGACAGTTCTACCATTTGGGCTAATCCACAAACTGTTACAATCAATAAACAGAAAATTAAAACCTTTTCAAATAATAGACTTCTATTCTATCTTTGTATCCATGGCTCCAAACATTTGTGGGAACGTATCTTATGGATTAAAGATATTGATATGCTAATTCGTACCCAAAAGATAGATTGGGAGACTATTAAAGAAGAAGTCAATCAAAGTGATTTTAAAAGAATGTTTTTGCTGGGTCTTTATTTGTCAAATTCTCTTTTTCAAACACCACTTCCTAGATACTTTCAAGAAGCAATAAAAGATCAAAAGTGGCTCAAAGGTATAAGTGATTTTATCTTTTCTCAGTGGAATGCTCCTCAAAGTATGTTTCATAACACTTTAGCAATGCTTCACCTTTTTCCTACGATGAAAATGAAACTGCTCTATTTATATAAAATCATCCTTAAGCCCTCAAAAAATGAATATAGATTCATATCGCTTCCCAAAGGATTCTATTGGATCTATTATCTTATACGCCCCTACCTTTTACTCAAAAAATACTTGCATATCAAATAGAATCGATTTGCCTTAGCCATCTCTAAACTCTATCCAAAAATTATTACGTTTTTGATTGAGCAAACTCTGTTGGTATTTTTGTACCTCTATAAAATTTCGTTTTGCTTGATCACCCATGAGTGCTTTATTGTTGACAAGGGTCAAAATAATTTCTAAAAGTTTCTCAGGATGCTTCGTCGCAAAAAGCATATCTTTACCTAACAATTCAGGTATGCCTCCAACGGATGAACCAATAACCGGACAGCCTCTACTCATCGCTTCTATCATTGCCCTTGGTAAACCTTCGAGAAAACTCGGTTGCAGATAGATATCCACCTTATCCAGCCACTTAAACAGAGTGTCTCTGCTAGACAAGGTACCCATAAAACAAACTTTATTTTCTATACCAAGTTTCTTGGCCAATATTTTATAGCGGGAAGGATCCCCATCCCCTACAACATGATATTCAAAGTCAACATCTTCTTTTGATAGCTGTGAGAGTGCTTGAAGTGCAATGTCTATTCCCTTATAGTGCATATCAAGATTCGCTATGGTAGCAAAGATACATTTTTTATCTTCCATTATCTCTATCTTAGTAAGCCTTTCATCTAAAATTGTTTTACTGCTTTTAGGTAAAAGTACATCTGAAACCCCTAAGGTCTTTGCATTTTTCGATACGGGATATCGCTGCTGTAAAAATCTCGTTGTCACATAACTCACAGCATCTGCTTCTCTCACACACTGCTTCATACTGTAAAAAAAATAAGGTGCATATAATTTAGCCTTCATACTACCATAGTTCCACATGGCATCCCATGCACACCCTACAACTTCGGCAAGATATCTTTTTTTCTGCTCTCTGGCTATTTTTGCTGCCAACATGCCAAATTCACTAGGAAGTTTCACAATAAGGGCATCATGCTCCTTGAGTATACCCTGCATTTTTTTCTCATGGTGTTGCCTCAGCCCAAAATAAGAATAGAAAGAGGAGATACTCTGCAAAAACACAAAGTTCACTCCCTCTCCGCTTGCCAAGGGGATCCCCTGTATAGTATCTACTTTACGTTCTCTTGAAACGATCGTCACTTCAGAAAAAATAGTAATATACCGTTTAAGTATCTCATAAAAAAAAGTATGGGAGTAGACCATTTTTCCTTTTGTCAAAAAAATGTGATCGAGTGCAAAAACAATTTTCATCGACATAAAGTTTGTATTGCTGTACGATACTTCTCTATCACAATAGACTCATCAAACTCCTTGACAATCTTTTCTCTACCTCGTTGACCCATTTTTTTACGTTCATCCTTCGAAAGTGAAAGTATCTTTTGCATCTCTTTGGCTAATGAATCACTATCTCTGGGCAGACAGAGGTACCCATTGACACCATCATCTACGACCTCTTTACATCCGGGAACATCTGTTGCAATGATAGGTTTTGCCATACTTGCAGCCTCTAAGAGTACACGTGAAAGTCCTTCTCTGTAGGAAGGGAGTACTACACAATCACTCTTAGCTATCAAAGACTGCACAGCATCACTTGTACCAAGATATGTGATGATACCCTCATCTTCCCATCTTTTCATCTCATCTTCAGTAATAGCCGTGGGATTTCCTGGATAAAAAGCTCCAAGTATTTGAAATGCTACATGATGATGCTTTATCTTTTTTGCAGCTTCCACATACTCTATTAATCCTTTGTCTTTCACTAAGCGAGCAATAAAAAGAAATGTCACTCTCTCATTATCAGTATTACTTACAGGTTTAAACTTTTCTGTGTCGATCCCTGATCCGGGCAGAAGATCTGTTTTTGATGCTTGAACTAACTTTGACTCTACAAATAATGCTCTATCCTCTCTATTCTGATAAAAAACTTTTTTAGGTACTTTCAATGCAACTCTATACAACCATTTTGCCACTTTAGATGATAAAGAATCATTTAAAAAAACTGTTCCTAATCCTGAAATGTTAGAGATGACAGGTATGCCAAGTATCCCTGCTGCCATGGAGCCATAAATGTTGGGTTTTATTGTATATTGTAACAACACATCAGGAGATATCTCCTTATAAAGTTTATAAAAAGCATATACAAGTTTTGCATCTTCCAAAGGGTTTGTGCCTTTGTTATTTATGTTAATGTTATGATATTCAAACCCCAAAGATTCAAGCTTTTCGGAGTAAGCATCTCTAGGAGCTATACAGACTATCTTATATCCATCAGTCTGCAAAGCGTGAAGCACTCCTAAACGGAAGTTAAAGATGTTCCATGATGTGTTAATGACGATTGCTACTGTTTTTTGATCACTTTTTTTCAACTTTTTATCCCTTTTATCCATTCTTTCATCTCATCCAATAATCCTATTTTATCTAAAATTCCATACACAATGAAACTATACACAATCCTAATCAGCAATTCTAACTCACCCAGCCCCAATTAAAAAAAGAGAGAAAAATCAGAGGTTCTCTACAACTAAATCAACATTTTAAATATTGGGTGATGTAAAAATGGTTAAAATAAGCTAAATATAGAGT
>JAYEJF010000050.1:0-14158 GCA_034660455.1 Campylobacterota bacterium
GTTGGTACGATTAGTTACAGCAATATCATCTTTGCAGTCATCATTGGTGTGATGTTGGGAGACCCTATACCTGAGTTTTGGACAGTTTTAGGTATACTCTTAGTCATACTATCAGGGTTGCTTGTAGCCCTTCCCAAAGGAAAAAAATGATACTTATAGCAGGTCCATGTGTCTTAGAGAGTAGAGATAATGTGATGCGCATTGCCGAGTCACTCAACACATACCATGAAGATTGTACTAAGGAGTTTTATTTTAAAGCCAGTTTTGATAAAGCCAATCGTACAAGTTTAGAGAGTTTTAGGGGACCGGGTTTAGAAGAAGGGCTGAAAATGCTTCAGGAGGTCAAAGAGCAGTTTGGCTATAACATACTCACCGATGTACATGACTATACACAGCCTCAAGCAGCAGCAGAAGTGGCAGATGTGTTGCAAATCCCTGCATTTTTGTGTCGCCAAACAGATTTGCTTGTGGCTGCAGCAAAGACATCGGCTGTGGTGAACATCAAAAAAGGACAATTCTTAGCACCTGCTGCGATGGAACACTCTGTGGCTAAAGTACTCAAAACAAGAGGTTTTGAAGGGGAAGTCAGCTATGAAAATGCACAAAAGTACGGTGTATGGCTCACAGAGCGAGGTACAACCTTTGGGTATGGTAATTTAGTCGTAGATATGCGAGGACTTAAACAGATGCGTGCATTTGCACCCGTTATTTTTGATGCAACACACTCTGTACAACAACCCGCCAGTGGCGGTGCTACTTCGGGTGGAGAGAGCCAAATGGTTCCTTACCTGAGTCGAGGGGCAGCAGCGGTAGGTGTGGATGGTTTCTTTTTTGAAACACATTTTGATCCAAGCATTGCTTTAAGTGACGGACCAAATATGATAGAGTTGACGAAATTAGATGCACTCGTGAAACAGATTGATGCAATTAGAAGCATTGTAGAATAACAAGTAGAAGGATATAGAAAGAATGAAGACAATAGAAGGCAATTTACAAGTAAATAAAACTAAAAAAGTAGCGATTATCAATGCAAGATTTAACCATTTTATTACAGACAGATTGGTTGAGGGTGCTGTAGATGCTTATGCAAGACATGGTGGAAATGCAGATGATTTAGACCTTATTTTGGTACCAGGTGCCTTTGAAGTGCCATTTGCATTAGATAAAGCATTGGCATCAGGAAAATATGACGCAGTATGTTGTTTGGGTGCAGTCATTAGAGGGGCAACACCACACTTTGATTATGTTTCTGCAGAGGCAACCAAAGGTGTCGCCACCGTAACCATGAAATATGGTAAACCTGCAACATTCGGCGTGTTGACAGTAGATAGTATCGAACAGGCCATTGAGAGAGCAGGGACTAAAGCAGGAAATAAAGGCGCTGAGGCAATGGTAGGACTCATTGAACTCATCAACCTCTACGGTGAACTAGAATAATGGCAACACGACATCAGGCACGAACTGCGGTGATAGGTTTACTCTATGCCTATGATTTAGGCAATGAGAATATTGCAAATTTTTCAGATGAAATACTTGAAGAGAGTAAAATACGCAATAAACAAAGAGAGTTTTCAAACACGCTTTTTTCGGGTACGATAGAACACCTTGAAATGTTAGACAAAGAGATTAAAGAGCATCTCAAAGAGTGGGATTATGATGGTATCGGTAAAGTTGAAAAAGCGATTATGAGACTGGGTGCCTATGAGATTCTTATTGCCAAAACAGATAGAGCCATCATCATCAATGAAGCAGTGGAGTTGGCAAAAGCATTGGCAGATGAGAAGTCACCAAAGTTTATTAATGGTGTTTTGGATGCTATTGGGAAAGAAGACGCATAATTTGGAGATAGGATCATGACGGCAAATATGACACAACGTATGACCATAGATGAAGCTGTGGAACTCATAGAAAAAGCAGATTTAAAAACTTTGGGAAAGATGGCATTGGCACGCAAAAAGCAGATGCATCCCAAAGGGGTAACTACTTTTGTGGTTGATAGAAATATCAATTATACCAATATCTGTTGGGTAGATTGTAAGTTTTGTGCATTTTATACCCATGAGAAAAAAGAAGATGCGTATATCCTTAGCTTTAATGAGATAGACCAAAAGATTGATGAACTTCTAGCCATAGGCGGTACTCAGATACTTTTTCAAGGCGGGGTACATCCAAAGCTTCAGATAGAGTGGTACGAAGATCTGGTTGAACATATCTCCAAAAAGTATCCACAAGTCACCATTCATGGTTTCTCATCTATTGAGATAGACTATATAGCAAACCGATCAAAAATCAGTATTTCTGAAGTGTTACGTCGTCTAAAAGCAAAAGGGCTCAGCTCTATACCGGGTGCAGGGGCTGAAATACTCTCTGACAGGGTACGTGATATTATTGCCCCTAAGAAGCATGACAAAGACCAGTGGCTGGAAGTACACCGTCAAGCCCATAAACTTGGCATCAAATCGACTGCAACAATGATGTACGGTACGGTAGAGACCATACGTGAGATAGTGGAACACTGGGACTATGTACGAAGTCTACAAGATGAAACAGGGGGATTTAGAGCATTTATTATGTGGTCGTATCAAAGTGACCATACAGAGCTTAAACGAGAATTGCCTACGATTACCAAAACCACACCAAATGAGTATCTGCGCTACTTGGCAGTTGCCAGACTCTTTTTGGACAATGTGCCAAATATTCAGAGTTCATGGGTGACGCAGGGCTCTTACATCGGTCAAATGGCGTTGCTTTTTGGTGCCAATGATTTAGGTTCTACGATGATGGAAGAGAATGTGGTCTCTGCTGCGGGTGCAAAAAATGAGATGAACCAAGAAGAGATGATTAAATTGATTCGTGATGTGGGTGAAAACCCTGCAAAGCGAAATACCGCTTATGATATCTTAGAGAGATATTAATGTTACAAAACGATAATGTACGGGATTTATATGAAAAAAACAGTACTACTTTTAATGGTGTTACAAGGATGGTTAATGGCCGATATGGTAAAAGAAATTAAGATTAAAGATGCACAGATACCTGTGGTATTTGAACAGGGAAATTATATTCCTATTGTCAATATTCAACTGGTCTTCAAAAATGCAGGACATTTGAGTAACACAAAAGATGGCTTGGCAGATATGGCGGCACGCTTGTTTAATGAAGGAACCTCTAAAGAGGGTTCTGTAGGGTTTGCAACAAAACTTGACGCACATGCAGTCGATATCGGGTCCCATGTAGGACGAGAGAGTTTTGTTGTGGAAGTCTCAGCGTTGAAGAGCGAATTTCCTTATGCAGTAGAACGTTTAGTTGAACTCTTAAAAGATCCCAACTATACGCAAGAAGCACTCGAACAGGTGAAACATCAAAAGATAGGCTGGTTGACACATAAACAGAGTGATTTTGACTACATCGCAGCCACAGCCTTACGTGCGGCACTCTTTAAAGGTGAGGCTTTGGGAAGTGCGTATGATGGTACTATAGAATCTGTAAAATCTATTGCGCTTGAAGATATCAAGCATTTTATCTCTACCCATTTGGGCTACAACAATGTCATTGGCGTTGTGGGTGGCGATATTACGTTTGAAGAGGCACAAAGTTACCTTACTCAGTTACTCTCCCACTTTCCTAAAGTAGCATTAAAAGAGGTAAAGAAGATCAACACTTCAAACAAAAAAGAGCTTGTATTGACCCATAAAGATACCCAACAGGCCTATATCTATTTTGGTGCGCCTTTTGATTACGCGTATGATGAAAAAGATCAGTATAAAGCAAAAATTGCCGAGTATCTGCTTGGAGGTGCGGGATTTGGTTCGCGTCTGATGGAAGAGATCCGTGTACAAAGAGGATTGACCTATGGGGTATATGCTTCTCTTAGACGAACCAGGTCGGCTTCTTATTTAAGTGGGTATATGCAGACGAAACTGAGTACCCAGGATGAAGCGATTGCTTTGATACAAGAGGTGGTTGAGCAATTTTTAAAAGAGGGTATTACACAAAAAGAGTTGGATGATACCAAGAAGTTTTTGCTTGGTTCCGAACCATTACGTACAGAGACACTCTCTCAGAGATTGCACCGTGCTTACAATGATTACTATTATGGCAGACCGCTTAATTTTGCTAAAGCACAGTTAAAAAAGATAGAGTCCGTGACACTAGAGGAGATCAACACATTCATAAAGTCACATCCGGAACTCTCAAATATCACTTTTAGTGTAGTAACGAAAGAAGCATCTGCCTCTACTAAATAATATGTCAATTTGACATATTATTCTTACACTTTTTCAAACTTTTGTATAATCTTTTAAATATTTACTTAGTACGGTCATAATAAGAGTAGAGATGCAAAAGGAGCCGAAATGGAAGAAGCAAAACAACTTTTTAAAAAACTTAAGATTCATACACTACTCGACCTTGCACTCATTACACCTACTTCATACAACGATACAACACTTTCACTAAAACCTGAACTAGGTAAAGTCAATACACTAGAAGTCAAAGTGATAGAGAGCAGTATGTATGGGGGTAAGCTTCGTATTACTTTTTATCTTAAGCAATCAGCTAAGCGACTCTCTTCAACCTTTTTTAGGGTAACACCATATCATCATAAACTTTTTGAAGTGGGTAGTACTCATGTGATACAGGGAAAGCTTGAAGAGTATAAGGGCTATCTTCAAATGTCACAACCTAAGGCTATCAAGCAGATAGGAAAGATTACACCTAAATACAAAACAGTGCTTAAAGAGTCTGAGATTATTTCTTTGATAGAAGTGTATGTCAATGAACAAAATCTTTTGCATGAGGGATTGGACTCTAAAGAAGTAGCTACTTTGATGCATATTCATTTTCCAAAACGTATGGAGGAGGTCTATAACGAGGGGAAACTAAAAGTAGATTTTGTGCAAACACTTAAATTTGTGGAAGCGTATAACCATATGAAAAAACTGCGGGGAAAACGAGCAGATTTTCCTGCTTTGGGTGCCTTAAACGGTGAGATAAAAACATTTGTAGATGCTTTACCTTTTACATTAACCAAAGAGCAACAAGCGGTCATAGCACAGATACAAGTTGATTTAGCCAGAGAAGATAAAGCGGCTAAAAGAATGGTAGTAGGGGATGTCGGTTCGGGTAAAACCATGGTGATCTTGGCTTCGGTGATGATGGCGCTGCCGCATATCAGCATCTTGATGGCACCTACCTCTTTGCTAGCCTTACAACTCTATGAAGAGGCGTGTAAATATTTGCCAAAAGAGGTGAAAATCGCTTTAGTGATGCAAGGAAAGAGAGAGGGAGCATATCAGAATGCTGATTTTATTATTGGGACACATGCCTTACTTTTTAAAGATGACTTACCCCAGGCCTCACTTGTGATGGTAGATGAACAGCACCGTTTTGGTACAAAACAAAGGGCCAGTTTAGATACATTGATGAGCAGTGGAGAGCAAAAACCGCATATGATACAGTTTTCAGCTACCCCTATCCCCAGAACACAAGCGATGATGGAATCTGCATTACTCGATGTTTCTCTCATTACGAGTACACCCTTTGAGAGAGAAGTGTTGACGCAGACCATTTCTAAACCTGATTTTCCTGATCTTTTATCTCACATTAAAGAGGAGATTTCTAAAGAGCACCAAGTGCTTATTGTCTATCCTTTGGTTGAGCAGAGCAGTGAAGTACCTTACCGTTCACTAGAGGAGAGCAGAGGCTTTTGGGAGGAGAAGTTTGAAGATGTCTATGTGACACATGGAAAAGATAAACACAAAGAAGAAGTGTTACTTGCATTTAGAGAAAAAGGGAAGATACTCTTGGCAACTACCGTGGTTGAAGTGGGAATTTCTCTGCCTAGACTTACACTCATTGTTATTGTCGGTGCTGAACGTTTAGGATTGGCAACCCTGCATCAGCTCAGAGGAAGGGTAGGGCGGAATGGCTTGAAGAGTTGGTGTTATCTTTTCTCCAATACAAGCAATAACTTTAGACTTGAACAATTTACAAAAACGACCAATGGCTTTGATATTGCCAAACTTGATTTGAAGTTCCGAGAGAGCGGTGATATACTCGATGGAACAATACAGAGCGGTCAAAAGTTTAAGTGGCTGGATATGGCGGAAGATGAGGAGGTAGTAGCTGTTGCAAAATCAAGAATTAAAAACTAGAAGTACCCAAAATGATGATTTGCATTTTTTCATCAATATGCTACAATGCTCTTAAAAGGATATAGTATGTCGATACGAACAACAGTCACTTTTGACGAAGATATTTTAAAATTACTTAAATTAAAAGCCATAGAGACATCACACTCAGTTTCAGAGTTGATAAATGAATTGGTGATAGATTCTTTTAGGGAGGACAGTGAAGATATTAAAGTTTTTGAGGAGAGAAAGAATGAAGGGACTATCTCATTTGAAAATTTTATGAATAGTACAAAGTGAAAATGTATTCCTATGCTAAGCATAGGAATGACTATTAATACAGTCCGAATTTACCGTCTGCTCTTTTGTACATGACACGCATAAGACCCTCTGTATCGTTAAATACAATAAATTGTCTTTTTTTCTCTTCTTTGAGTGCATCTAGCGCTTCATCAAAATCAAGCGGTTTATGCAGTTCAAGATCCATAGGTACGATTTCTAACTCTTCACTGCTACTGTATTCACTGACAGCTTCTGCCTCTTCTCCCATATCTTTAAAGCTCATAATTCTATGACCTTTGATTTTATCTGCATGTCGTCTAAGTGATTTTTTGAGTCTCTCTATAGCAAGGTCTATAGCGGCATAGACATCTTTGTCATTTTGGGTAATGACGATAGTATTTTTATCTTTTAAATTTACGATGAACTCTGTAGCAAAACCTTTTTTACCATGCTTCTCATTGGCAGAGATGACGGTATTGGCGGAAATAATATCTAGATTATATTTGTTAAGCCCTTCAACGGCTGCATCGGCATAAGCTTTGATGGTCTCTGTGAGTTCGAAGTGTCTCCCTGTAATACTTTTATTCATTATAAATCCTTTAGCTATAATATATGGATATCAACTATCCATACTTAATTTTAACTTAAGATGCTTAATGTAGGGTAAACCATTCTGTTAAGACTCCTCTTGACCATCAATATAGGCATAGCCTGTTTCAGGTTCAATCTTAATGGCAAAAGTATCACCGCTTGACATGGTAAAGGTTAAGGTGCATGTCGTATCCATATAGGTAGCATAGGTAGGTGTTGTTGCTGTTAAAATGCCGACATGAGGTCTGCCCAAGTGGTCAAAAGCGATATGTTGATTGCATCCGCCTGTAGCCGTAATATCTTCAACCCCAAAACGGTAGCTTAAGAAGACATTTTGACTTACTGTCTCATCTCCTCCCTTGCTACACTCTGATGAAGTGATCCAATAGAGGGGTTTCCCTGTAATGGGGTCAAGTGCCGCTTCCTCTTTGCCTATTGCCCCACCATTATCCATATCGGACCCTACTCGCATAAAAAAGCCTGTACTGCCTGAACAAGAAGCAAAATCAATTTTCCATAACCTTTGCTGCCATGCAGGGGTATCGAAATCATGTTTATAATCCATCAGTGCGAGGTGCTGTGTGTAGCGTATGTTAGAGAGTACGATATCTGAAGCCTCTTGGGTAGTGTCTCTGTCAAGTCTTGGCATCGCAAGTGATGCCAAAATACCTAAGACAACAATGACCATGACCAGTTCAATCATAGTAAATGCAGTGTGGTGATTTTTAAACTGTTTCATATTTTTTGTAAGCTCCTTCTATGATAGACAATCCATGGAGCAGTGCTTACATCTGGGTCGTTAAAGTCACGATAAGAGACATAGACATCTACTAGAATGTTTAAGGGTGATTGTGTTGTTACCACCGCATTACTCAATACATTGGTACAACTGTTCACTTGTTCGACATTGCCTATAAAAGAGATGCGCGTATCAATGCGGTAGCCTTGTCCATTCTCTGGATCATCGATGTCACCCGTAATGGTTTCAATGCAGTTACCCGTACCGTTCCTGTCATTTGACATGACAGACATAACGGCATATTCGGTATAGCTTTTTGCCCACAATACCGCTTGCTCTTTTTGGTACTGTGAGGTGGTCTCTTGTACGATTTTCCCTGCAGTACTCATCACAAGACCCGTGATTGATGCCATGATGACGATGAGAAAGATAGCCGTGATCATTGAAAATGCTTCTCTTTGTTTTTGTAACATCATCTAAATACCGCCTTCTCTTTACATGTTGTAATGGGATAAGTCCCCCCGATATTCTCTTGCGTACAGAGTTTAAAGCGTATGGTGTTTCCTGTACCTGTGAAGTTGAAAACAGAGACATTGCGTATAAGTGGCGTAATAGTCGCACTGCTGTAGTCATCACCGTCCCATGGCTGAAAGTTATGGTGCAGATTGAGGGTGTATAGCCCGTTACTATCTAGTACGGGTACGATGGCGTAGCTACTCCATGCGAGTTTATAGTGTTCAGAGATATCTCTTGAACCTGCGGCTACAGTATCAAGCGTAAAAGTAGTTCCTGTGCCTGAAGTGACTCTAGTCACAGAGGTTGTCCCTGTCTGACCCGCATACCCAATAGTGTTTTCATCATAGTGTGTGGGAAAGAAAATAGCGGCATTGGCTAAAGATTTTGCTTCTGTCCCTGAGAGATGACCGATGATTGTATTGGCAGTACCAAGTGCAGAACCAGGCGTTATCAAAGCATTGGTTCCTGTACCAGCATTATCTACATCACAAAAGCCACTCCATCCAGGGGTTCCTGTGAAAGTAAAACTCTCAGCATCATACCCTGTCCATTGCAAGGTACTGTAGTTTTTGTTGGGTACATTGGATATGGGTTGAAATGTTGAGGCACTTTGTCTTGCGATGATGGTATCGGGAATGGCATAGGCTAGGCGGTTGGCAAGTTGTGAAGCTGCAAGTTCTGTTTTGCTGCTTGTACGGTGCAGGGCCCTTTGAGTAATGTAGTTCTCATAGACTTGCACAATAATCTCCGCACCTATAGAGGCAACAATACCTAAAACAACAATGGCAAAAACAAGTTCTACAAGTGAGAATGCTTTACGTAGATGAGAGGTGAAAAGCATTATCATTAGTAATTCCTTTGTGCGAGTTCATAGGTACCGATATTACAGGCAAATGCACGTAATTGAATGGATTTAGCGATTTCACTTTGAGTATTGGTCGTAGTAAGTGTAAGGGTAATCCCCTTGATATTTGTAGTACCGGCTACACTGCTTGCATTATAATCAAAGGTGATGCTAAGGTCTGAATTGAGGTAATTCCCCGTAGTCGGTGCATCACTCACATAGTCAATCGCCGTGGTAAGTTGTATGGCGCTATCTATGTAGTCACCCGTGGAAGTAGTCGTAGTTTCAATATTGGTTAAGGTACTTGTACCTATAAAGTCATCGATGTCATCACTGTCACCATCGGATCCCAGTGTTGAAGAGGCATTCAGTCTTTCATTGGTTGAGGTGAGAAAACTTCTTTTGCTCTCAATCGTACTTCCTGCACGTACGCGTGCAGGGTTCCCACCTGCATCCATAGATTCATTGAGGTTGGTATCTCCTGCGGTGGTCACCAAGATAGGTGAAGAGAGGTTCTCATCGGTATTGTTCTCATCCCAGTGATAGGTTAAAATCATCCCTATTTCAGAAGAGGCTGCAGCGATTGACTCTTGTTGCAGTGCCACATAACCGCTTTTAGTCGCACTGCTAATCACCATAGGGGCAGAGAGCATGACGATGCCCAAAACCACAATGGCAAAAATGAGTTCTATCATCGCGATGGCTTTACGTTTTTTTGTCAGATTGAGGTACATTACCAGTTCACCCTATTTGGTGTTTTTGTGTTGGCATCATTGCTCAATACATTTCCTGTTTCTCCCACACCTGCCCAGCCGTCATTGCCCCCAATGAAACGTACACGGTAGAACGGGGTAGGGGTGACCACGGCATTATCAGGGTTATAGATAAGCCATGAATTGGTATTTGTAGGGTTGGTTTCAACTAAGTCTATGGTCACGGTCAACGGTGCAGTACCGCCACTGCCGACACTCACGCTTCTGTCTACACCATCTGTACCCAAGGTCACAGTAGTAGAGGAGAGTGTTCCTAGATCGTTGGTAAGCGTAATGTTTCCGTCTCCGTTTGCCATGCTGTGAGCAGTGTTAATCCACCATTCAAATTCATTGATCTGCCCATTGACCGTGTCAATTCCCAATGTATCACAAGCAGTAAAGCCTAAGTCACAATAGACATCTACGGCTATGGGAGTTCCTATGCTAGGTGCAGTTACATTGTCATAGAGGGTTTTTGAGGGTCGTGGTCTTGCAAAGTAGAAGCGTGCCGCACCCGTGGCATTGGCATCTCCCGTGATGTTTGCTTCTGTACCATCTGTAGCGGTATAGAGCGAAGCGACATCTACACTAAGGATTTGGGTATCGACAAGTCCTGGGGTAGACATGTTGAGATCAAAAGGGTTCACCTCTGCATTGATGACCTTATTGTAGTTGAACATGAGTCTCATAGTTGTGTTGCTCTCATTCCATGCAATGGTACGGACACCATTGGTAAAGTTAAGAAAAGAGGGGCTTGCAATCTCTTGTTTACTGCTTACAAGTGCCGTACCGTCTATGCTGCTGATGGTGTTGCCGTTGTCATCGATTGTGGGTACGGTAAGGGTTAGCGTAAGAGGGTTTTCATAATACCCGTTGCTAAAGTTTTGTGTTGTAGCATCACTTGCATTTTGTGCAGTGATATTTACATCAATATGGGCAGACATATTGAGATCAGAGCTAAGATAGGTAAAGTTGCCATCTTGGTGATTTCTCAAACTAGCATTAACATCGAAATGGTGGGGGATAAAGGTAGTATTTGTATCTGCACATATCCACGTATGAACAGTAGAGTTACAATCTTGAGGGGTATCATCATTATCGATGGCTGCCCAAGATTTATCTTGTAGTTGTATTGTAACCATACCTACATCACTATATTGAATACCTGCTACCTCATTGGTACCATTAAATAATGAGATACCATCTACCATAGAAAATGCAGTTGCACCCCAACTTAGGTTACCTACCAATACGCCACCTAGGTCTTCCGTATCGTTTGGTAAATAACGAATTACATTGGTTTCAATATTGGTATTTGTTTGGTTATAATCAGGAGACCTACTATCATCGGCACCACCATAATATGGTGCATAAAGGGTTAGGTTATACTCTTGTCCTGCTCTTAGTAGTTCAGGGAAGTGACTCTCTGCTGATGTAAATGCAAATCTGTCAGGTCGGATGGAAAATTGATTACGTGAATTTGAACGACGTTGATTTAAGACAACGTAGTCATCACCTGAACCATAACAAGTATCCCAACTAGCTGCATCTTGACCATCTTCTGTACCGCAATACTCAAATACCAAACGGGCAACATCAACAGCACGATCATAGACAAATCCTGATACTGTCACAGAAGAAGTATTAGAAAATACTGCCTCTTTACCTGGATTCGTACCGGGTAATTTATCACCATTGGTATCACCAAGATAGACTTTAATTGTTAGCTCGGTATTTTTTAAATTCCCTGCATCCACACCATGGACTTCAAGAGAAATAATATCAAGGTCAAATGGTTTATTTACTACTTTTGTTTGTATAGGTACATCGCTTCCATTACTAATAGGAGTACTAGGCGTAACGCCACTATCTATACCGTCAAATTCTGTAAATAAAAGTCCGGTACCACCATCTTTATTTACACAACGGCTACCTCCTGAATTTGCACCTGTACCTTGGTCGACCCAGTCACCTGTCCCATCCGGTTCTCTAAAAATATCTTTATTTTGTGCAGAAGATTCAAAATCAGTATCATAAATAAAGTCTTGACACTGTTGAGCATAATAATCTGCACTATTTGTATCTATAGCTAAAACATCCACTTCATTGCCATTATGGTCTTTTAGTGTCACATATCCGCTTGAACCCATAACGTTATTATTAAATTGAAAGATTTCATATCTTGGATCGACACATGCGAAATCTCTGTCATCCCATGTAATAGTTTGCGTTCCTGCATTCCCGATGACAGATAGCGCCCAATCATCCGTTACAAAACGCTTCACAAGAAAGTCGATATATTTAATTTCAACATAGTTACCGGCAATTTTACTGTCCGGGTCACTTCTTGGACCATCAAAGTAGTGTGGATTGTTTTGATACTCATTAACAGTCATGAGACCTACGTAGCTAGAACATGTTCCGGCACTATCATCATCAAAGATGGTCACGGTACTGTTATTATCTGCAAGTGTAGGACGATCACTACCCGTTACACTATCAATAATAACAAAAAAGTTTTCTATACTTTCACTACTGTCATCACCTCTGATGATTAGTGTTAAATTATATTCATTAGAACCGGCCGGTATGGTTATGGTATCTGAAGCTACATGGGTATAGTCAACATCTGCTGTAGCTGAACCTTCAACCGTATGATAGGTGACACTTAAATCACCTGAGCTAGCAGAACTGAGTAAAACCTTAATCGTCACATTTTTATCGATATCAGATTCCGCGATAGCTGCATCATTGATAGAAAGCGTCTTACCTACATCATCATCTTGAATAGTAATAATACCTTGTGGATCACCAATAGTAGCATTTGATGGATTACTAATGAAAATGTCAAAAGTTTCATCACCTTCATTAATCAAATCCTCAAGTATAGGTACGGGGATATCAAAAAAAGTATCACCGGCAGAAATAGTAGCCGTACCTCCTATCGCAGTATAATCATTGCCACTGTCCGCAGTCCCATCAACAGAAACATAACTAAATGTTACATCACTCGCACTTGCTGTAGACAGAGTAACGCGTACCGATAAAACCACATCATCTTCTTCGACTGAATCAATTTCAACAATGGAAAGTGTCGGAAGACCAGCAGTATCGTCATCTTCAATAGTAATGAGCCCGCCATCTGGAGAGATGACAACATTTTTACCACTATTTACAGAAGCACCTGTAATGACCATTGAAAATTGTTCATCCTCTTCAGTTATGATGTCTTGTAAGATGGTTACTGGTACTTGAACAAGAGCTGTTCCATCATCATTATCAATTAACTCTATATGTAGTTGGGTAGAGGATATACTGGTATAGTCAGAATTGGCTGTAGCATCTATACCATTTCCTGCATTTTGTGTCTCATAACGAAGTGTAATTTGATCTCCACTGTCATATGTTTGTGTATTTTTTGGTGTAACACGTATATTGATAGTCGTACTACCAGCGCTTTCATTATATGTTGGACTATCAAATGCTATGGTATAGTCATCTGGAGCTGCATTTAAATTTGTAATAAAAAATAGAAAAGATAAAAAAAATAAATTGAAGAAACTTTTCATAATAACACCTTTATATGCCCAAAAAACATGAGCGAAATTTGTATGTACACCAAAAAAGTGATGACATAAGCGTTATGGCTTATGCTTGGTAACTCGGCTGTCTGATTCAGACCCGTGGCTTTCCGTCCTTGCTTCACAACAAGTTTGGCTTTTCATCATGTAATACTGTGCTTAGAATAACATATGTCATATAAAATGAAAATAAAATAAGGGATTTTTTATAGCAAACGGTGCGTGATTACGCACCCTACAAAATTACATAAAGCCCACAAATTTGAACACAGTAAAAGACCGCGTAGGGTGCGTAACCACGCACCATAAAATATGAGTTTGGGATTAATTAGTCCCAATTTGTTTTGTAATAAGTTCGTCAACTTGCTTTTCACTCACATTGATTAATTTACTTTTATCATAGATGTACAATAAGTGCAATTCATTTTCAATTATTTCTAAATAACTTATCAGTCTATAGCCAGAACTTTTACCTTTGTTTTTATCACTATTTACTACTCGCACTTTAAATACATTTGATTTTAGTTCTATTCCTAAATCTTCTTTTTTATTTATGGATGTTAAAAAATCTTTAACATCTAAATCAATATTCCGGTATGTTTTAGATAATTTCTTTATGGCTTTTTTATATAAATCATGTTCTACAACTGTATATTTATACATCTTGAATATTTACTATAGTTGAAGTTCTATGACCTAATCCATTTTTTGCATCTTTTAGA